>CAZWLN010000030.1:0-54424 GCA_964634885.1 uncultured Hyphomicrobiales bacterium
TAAAATCTTCCTTTGCGAGCTTAGCGCCTATTAATATGTCGCCCCTGCCGGGGCTGTTACTATACTTCATATTATTATTTAAAATCTTCCTTTGCGAGCTTAGCGCCTATTAATATGTCGCCCCTGCCGGGGCTATTACTATACTTCATATTATTATTCAAAATCTATCTTTGCGATCTTAGCGCCTATTAATATGTCGCCCCTGCCGGGGCTGTTACTATACTTCATATTATTATTTAAAATCTTCCTTAGCGATCTTAGCGCCTATTAATATGTCGCCCCTGCCGGGGCTGTTAATACGCTTCACCTCATGCGGTTATATTATAATATTTAATCTCAATCTTTGCGAGCTTTGCGCCTTTGCGAGAGATAATTCTTTTCGCCTTTGCGAGACACCATCCTTAACTAAACACCAGTGTTTTCAAAGAGTACAAACTTTCTCCAATCATATGCTTTATTAACTTGGATAATTTTTGTAGTTTTGAAAATGGAAATTTAATCATTATAAAATAAGTAATAATATGGCATTAGACGTAATATTTTCGGATAAAACATTTGAGAACAGGAAGCGCAGGCCTGAGGAATATGCTGAAATAGCACGCGAGATCCGCAGGGACATCATTCAGAGCCTTTACCTTGCGAAATCCGGCCACAGTGGCGGCCCTCTTGGTTGTACTGACTTAGTGTCGGTTCTTTACTTCGGTGGTTTCATGAGGTACAATCCCTCCGACCCCAACTGGAACGGCAGGGACAGGTTTGTTCTGAGCGCCGGGCACATGGCCCCGGTACTCTATTCGGCTCTTGCCCGTGCCGGTTTCTTCCCGCCTGACGAACAAAAAACTCTTCGTAAATGGGGCAGCAGACTCCAGGGCCATCCCGGACTGGACATGAAACTGCCAGGCATAGAAAGCTCTACCGGCTCATTGGGCCAGGGCATCTCAATTGCCGTGGGCATGGCTGTCAGCGACAAATTAGTGGACAAGTCCGACAGAAGGGTATTCTGCATGACGGGAGACGGCGAACTTGAGGAAGGCGCTGTTTGGGAAGCTGCCATGGCTGCCGCCAATTACAAACTCAGCAACCTCTGCTGGATCGTTGACAACAACAACTGCCAGATCGACGGCTACGTCCAGGATGTGATGAGCATTTACCCCTTGGACAAGAAATTCGAAGCTTTCAATTTCAATGTCATCGCCATCGACGGCCATGATTACACAGCGATTAACGCAGCGTTTGAACAGTTTGTCGAAAACAGCAAGAAGCCCGATGGAAAGCCCACTGTAATAATTGCCAAAACAAAGATGGGCAAAGGGGTTTCATTCATGGAAAACAAATACCAGTGGCATGGCATGCCGCCTAATGAGGAAGAAGCAATAAAAGCTCTCGGAGAGTTGAAATAAGTAGGGATGACAATGAGATTTTCAATAGCTGTTGCAGCAATCTTGCTGGCTTTTACTGCCTGCAATCAAAAAAAAGAAGCTCCTGAAGTGAAGCCTGAACCCTTGCTCTCGGCTTTCGACACCGTAACGACCACAAAAGATGTTACCATCGGAAGCCCGACATTCAACGCCGGCGACACTACAGGCGACGTCAATGAATTTAAGGATGAAGCCGGTAAAAAAATTAAGGAAATAAATGACAATGAATTAGTAAAAATGCTGCCTGCATCAATACCCGGTACCGAGACTGTTGCACCCGACATCGGCAGCATAGCCGATGGCGGCAAAATGTATGTCGTTGTTTCCAAAAGTTACCAGTATCCGAAAGGCTCCATTACAATCGACATCACGGACTATAAGTCGAAAGGACGCATTCCTCCAGAAATCAGGAGCTCGGTTAAAACTGCCCCGAGGATGGAAAGAGCTGTGCTGACAGAAAAAGTCGAACAGAAGGACTACTTCGGATTCAACTTCTACAACACCAACATGAAAAGCGGGGACATCAGGGTACTCGTTGCTTACAGGTTCTATGTACGTATTACATATAACAACGTGCCCATGGAATGGAGAGATGTGGCCAAAGTTGTCGATATGCTGAAAATCGGTTCCATGAGGAAGTATAATTAAAAGCCCTTGAAGTAAAAAGATTAGAAATAGATAAAAGATAATGTTGTAAAATTATTGATAAAATAAAAAAATGCAGAAATTTGAAATTAAAGGAAAGAAGCCTACACGCCATGGTTTTGGCGAAGGCCTTGTTGTCCTGGGCGAGAGATATGACAATGTTGTCGTACTCGGAGGAGACATCACCGGATCAGTAATGACCTCTATGTTCAAAGAGAAATTCCCCGACAGGTTTTTCTCCATCGGCATTGCCGAAGCCAATGCCACGACGATTGCAGCGGGTTTGGCGCTTTCCGGCAAGATACCTTTCTTCTCAAGCTACAGCGCTTTTGCTGCTTTTCGCAATACCGACCAGTTAAGGGTGTCGGTCTGCTACAACAATGCCAATGTAAAAATCGGCGGCGGCCACTCGGGCATTACCGTAGGCCCCGATGGCGCTACACACCAGTCTCTCGAGGAAGTGTCCCTCCTCAGGGCCTTACCTAATATGAATGTAATTGTTCCTTGCGATTTCGAAGAAGCGAAGAAAGCCACAATAGCAATGGGTGAGATGTTCGGGCCTGCATACCTGCGTTTTGGCCGCTCGGCGGTACCGCTGATTACGGATGAGAAAACTCCGTTCGTCGTCGGCAAAGCCGAAGTCTTCCGTGAAGGCAGCGACGTTGCCATCATTGCCTGCGGGCTGATGCTATGGGAAGCGCTCCAGGCTGCCGAAGAACTACAGGCAAAACACGGCATCTCGGCACGGGTAATCAACAATCATACGATCAAACCCATAGATGTGAAAACAATTACCGACGCTGCACGCGAATGCGGCGCCATCGTTACTGCCGAAGAGCACCAGGTCTATGGAGGCCTCGGTTCTGCCGTTGCTGAAGTGGTAGTGAAAAACCAGCCCGTACCGATGGAATTTATCGGTGTTACAGACAGGTTCGGCGGCAGCGGCGAGCCTGAAGAACTGATGGGGTTGTTCGGGCTTACATGGAAAGAAATTTACAGCTCTGCCCTGAAAGCCATTGAACGCAGGGACAAAGGTTCTTCCGGTTACAGAAAATTAACTGAAATATATAAAGGGTAGAATTATGTTTACGAAACCACCACTTGTCAGCATTGTAATGGGCAGCGACTCCGACCTCCCCGTGATGAAGAAAGCGATGGAGGCCTGCCGTGAGTTCGGTGTCGAATGTGAAATGAGAGTCATCTCCGCTCACCGCAATCCCGGTGAAGCGCATGAATACGCCCTGAACGCACACCTCAGGGGTATTAAAGCCATAATTGCAGGGGCCGGAGGAGCAGCACACCTTGCAGGTGTCATCGCCGCAAGTACTCCGCTGCCGGTCATCGCCGTGCCGATTATGACTAAATCCCTGGGCGGGCTGGACTCGCTCCTGGCGATGGTACAGATGCCTCCCGGCATTCCTGTAGCAACTGTCGCCATCGACGGCGGAAGAAACGCAGGCCTACTGGCAATCGAGATACTTGCCGTTGCTGACGCAGAACTGCAGGGCCGGTTCCTCGAATTCAAGAAGAAACTTACCGAGGAATCGCGTAAAAAGAATGACAATCCCGAGTTTACCCCGTTGTATGAACCGTAAATTCAGGTTTTTCAGAGGAAATAAATAAAAACAGTAAAGGGTTCGTAGCGATGGACCCTTTGCTGTACATAGGTTGAAATCAATAAGCGTTTAACTATACATTACATCCACAGGCAATTACTACTATATAATTGTTGTCGATCAACTGCATTAACGCTGCAGTGCTGCCTTCGTAGTATTCGCCGCTGATGAGTATCTCCAGCCTGCCGTCGTTGTTAAGGTCGAAGAAACCCAGAAGGGAATACTCATACATCAGGGAGCAATCCTTGGTATTCTTTGAATAAACGTCAGCCATTACCGGTATTGTAACCGACTTTCCTCCCACAGAACGGCGGATAAGTACGACAGAATAGAAACCCACCTTCGGCGTGTCCCAGAACTCACCTTTGTAATAAGTTGCTGCGATTACAGTGTCCATATTGCCGCTGCCGTCAAGATCGACGATGAAGGCTTGTTTAATATTGAGCTTTGGTTTACTGATGCCGTTAGCTTTCAGGTAATCGGTAAGAATGGATCTAACAGCACTGCCGGTCTTGATTTTTTTGGGAATTCGCGGGAGGGCATTCCAGGGAGCCGATACTGCGATGATGTGTTCCTGGCTTTTGATTGTTTTTGAAAAATTGATGTCGATTAGATAAGTACATGGTTCATTATCTGAGTACTCAGCCGGGCTTCCGGTTGCGGTTCCCATTGACTTGTAAAGTGAATAAAAGGTATACTGTTCACCTCCATTGATGAAAGTGGCGGCAGAATCGTAATCGAGCCATCCATCGCGGGTCCATGCACCTAATAAGCATTGCCGGGTGATATCATAGATAGGACAGTAACCGGGATTCTCTTTTTCATCTGCCACAGATGAGCCAGGATAGGAAACAAAAATAAGGATTATACATATTAGTACGTTTCTGGCTATTCGAAAATATGTTTTCATAGTAATAATCTCCCGTTTGACCATGAAATTGTCTCATGCAATGATATCAATAAGGTGCTGACTATTCCAGTAGAATCGCCTGTATTCCTGAATATTCATCCATTTACATTAAACAAGCCAATTATGGCAAACCAGGAAAGGCATAAATAATCTACACTCCGCAGCCGCAATCCAGCATGGGGATAAATTCACCGCCTATCAGTTGCATCAGGGCCGCAGTACTGCCTTCGTAGTAATCGACACTGACGAGTATCTCCAGCCTGCCGTCGTTGTTCAGGTCGAAAAAACCCAGAATATAGTTCTCGTACATTAGTGAGTACTCTTCGATATTCTTTGAATAGACGTCAGCAATTACCGGTATTGTAATGGAGGCCCCTCCGACAGAACGTCGTACAAGTATGACTGAGTAGAAACCGGACTTGGGCGGACTCCAGAACTCCCCTTTGTAATAGGTAGCTGCAATGACTGTGTCCATAATGCCGCTGCCGTCAAGATCGACTATGAAGGCTTGTTTGACGGTGAGTTTTGGTTTGCTGATGCCGTTAGCTTTCAGGTAACCGGAGAGAATTGCTTTAACTGCACTGTTCGGCTTAATCTTCCTGGGAAACCTCGGGAGAGCATTCCAGGGAGCGGCCACAGCAATCACGTGTTCGGCGTTTTCAATGCTGTCGCTCATCTCGATGTAAAACAGTTCCGGACAAGCGCCCATTTCCGAATTCATCGACGGGCTTCCGATGGCGTTGCCAAGCGATTTGTACATATTGTAATATGTGTATTCCTCGCCGCCTCTGATCATTGTGGCAGCAGAATCATAGTGCAGCCATCCGTCGCTGGTCCAGGCGCCCAGAATGCAGCCCTGGGAGACATCGTAGATAGGATAGAAACCGGGACCGCCCTTATCTTCTGCCACAGTGGCGGTAGGGGATAATAAAAGAATAAGGAACATACCCGAAAGTATGCTCCTTATAATAAATGGATATGTTTTCATAGATTTATTTTGCTATTTCATTGAGAAATATGGCCGAAGCTTTAATCCCGCCAAAGAAATTCTCCAGCCTGAAATGTTCGTTCGGCCCGTGAATGTTGTCGCCGGGCAGTCCCAGTCCCATAAGGACGACAGGAGCGTTCAAAACCGTAGAAAAGACATTGACGACTGGTATGGAACCGCCGTCGCGCATGAAAACGGAGTCTTTGCCGAAGGCTTCCTTGAGCGCTTTCATTGCAGCTTTAACGCCTGCGCTGTCCCTGGGAACGAGAACAGGATTGCCGCCGTGCAGGGCTTTGAACTCGACTTTAACCGTAGGAGGCGCCAGTTTGAGGATGTAGTCTTCAGTTTTCCTGATTATATCTTCATAGTTCTGGTTCGGCACAAGCCTCATTGAAAACTTGACCGTTGCCTGAGCCGGAAGTATGGTCTTGGCTCCTTCGCCCGTGAAACCGCCGAAAATGCCGTTAATGTCGAATGAAGGCCTTGCCCAGGTTCTTTCAAGTGTTGTGTAACCGTGCTCACCGTAAACGGAACTGACACCGAGGTCCGAGCAGTACTTATCCTCATCATAGGGAAGCAGTGCGAAGCCGGCTCTCTCGTCTTTGGTAAGGGCGAGCACCTCGTCGTAGAATCCCGGAATTGTAACACGTCCGTATTTGTCGCGCATCTGCGCCATCATCCAGCACAGTACATTCACCGGGTTGTCAATGCCGCCGCCGTATGTACCTGAGTGGAGGTCCTGGAAAGGCCCTTTTACCGTTACCTCGAAGTATGTGATGCCGCGGAGAGAATAGCAGATGGAAGGTAACCCGTCCTCGAACCATTCCGTATCGGAAATGACAACAGTGTCGCATTTCAGCAATTCGGCATTATTCTCGATGAACTCGTCCAGATTGCTACTTCCGGCTTCTTCTTCACCCTCGATGAGGAATTTGACGTTGACCGGCAGCTTCCCGGCAGTTTTCAGATGGGCTTCGACAGCTTTGATATGAGTGAACAACTGTCCCTTGTCGTCGCAGGTACCCCTGCCGTAAATCCAGCCGTCAACGACAGCAGGTTCGAAAGGTTTTGTGTTCCATTCATTGAGGGGATCGACAGGCTGAACGTCGTAATGGCCGTAAACAAGCACTGTCGGTTTGTCGGCGCCGGCTTCGAGCCACTCGCCGTAAACGATGGGGTGTCCCTTGGTTTCGATCTTTCTCGCAACGGAGACTCCTGCCTTCTTCAGGGCTTCGACTACCCAATCAGCGCACTTGTCCACATCTGCTTTGTGTTCGCTAAGGCTGCTGACACTGGGTATCTTTAAGAAATCAATTAATTCGTTAAGGGCGTTGTCCTTGTTCTTTTCGATGTAATCCGCAAAACTATTCATATTCACCACACTCACTACGGTAAATCAATAAAATCAGTATTTAATAATATTTACTATTTCTGTTTTTTCTCTTTTTCTTTTCCTTTTGCATTGTCGGGCTGAATAGCAGTCGTGTCTGCCGGTTTGCCGCTCATATCCTGCTGGAACCTGACAAAATCAGGGCTGGTTGCAGCAACGCCGACGATGCCGGATGTAATCAGCCAATTGCCGTTTTCTTTCTTCAGTGTCTTGGACTGACGTGTAAAGGCGTGATAGACATTGCCCCGGAACTCGATATTAATCGGTACTCCATAGATGATCGAAGCAACCGTTGCTTTGTCGTCCATAGTAATTGTCTCATCGAGTATCTGGAGGTACTTGATCTTGTATTTTGCTGCCTGTTCCTTGAGTTTTGTCTGGAATTCCGCCCTGGACTTGATTGTTTCAGCCGAATCCGTACCAAAAAACACTACGTTCTCAGCCAGGGTCTTTTCTACCTGGAACCAGTTCTCGTCCGTATTGCCCTGATGATAGTCAGCGATTACCTGATGCACAGCTTTTCTTTCTTCGTCAAGGTTGACGACGGGTTCGTCTTTTTGTTTAACACCACAACCAACGATGAAAATGACCAGGAAAAAAGATAATAACAAATTCTTCATAGAGCGCTCCTTAAATATTTTGCAAACTCAATTTCCAATATCTTAATTTATTGATTATTATTTTAATAGTAAAAAAAATTATTCTTAAAATTAAAAAAAAGTAAAAATTTTTTAGTATTTTATTAAAAAATTCATGATTGATGTATTAATAGTGTTGTAATGAACGAAAAAAATTTAAATGAAAAGTTAATTGCTGTCTTCAAAGAGAACGACATTCCGCTGCAGATAAACGAAATATCGGTTCTGACGGGCATCAGTTCCGAATCCGCTGAATTTGCCGCACTTAAGAAAGCCCTGAAGAACCTCGAAGAACAGGGCATTATCGTTAAAAAGAGAAAACGCAGGTACATTTTGAACGGCTTTGACAGCGACAGGAACTTCACCGGCATTCTGAAGATACAGGAAGACAGGATGTATGTGGAGACAAATTCCTACCTTAAGAAAATTACTGTCAAAAGGAAGAGCCTTAATACTGCTCTGAACGGTGACAGCGTCGAAGTCAGGGTCATCGACCTGAAAAAGAATAAAAAAGCCAGGGGCGAAGTGGTAAGGATTATAAAAAGAGCTGAAAGGGCCATCAGGGGAGTAATCGAATCTGACGGCGAATTCAGTTTCCTGGTCCCTTACGACAAATCATACTATGTGGATTTCCTGGTTCACAGCGACAAACTCAGGGGCGCTGTAAACGGCGATGAAGTTACTGCACGGTTCATTCACTGGGATGACCCCCTGAAAAGCCCCGTTGCAGAAGTTGTTTCAATTGTGGGTAAAGCCGGGAAGGGCGGCAAACACTATGATGTCGCTGCAGAATATGATTCCGTGGCCGAAGAATTCCTTTTGCCCAGGGAGTTCCCACCCGATGTAACCGCCGAAGTGGAAGCAATACCCAAAAAGGTAACGGCTGCGATGATTAAAGGCCGTATGGACCTCAGGGAAAAATTGATTGTAACCATTGACCCTGAAGACGCCCGCGATTTTGACGATGCCCTCTCCTTAGACATTCTACCAAACGGCAACTTCAACCTTGGTGTCCATATTGCCGACGTAAGCCACTATGTCCCTGAAGGCTCGGCTGTGGATTCGGACGCAAGCTGGCGCGGAACCAGTGTTTACATGGTTGACAGGGTAGTGCCGATGCTCCCGGAAGTGCTTTCCAATGAAATTTGCTCACTGCAGCCCGGCAGAGTGCGACTTACGATGTCCGTGTTCATGGAGTTCACTCCTTCGGGCGCACTTAAGAAATATGAGATCGGCGAATCTGTTATTAAAAGCAAACGTCGCTACAATTACAACGAAGTTCTTAAAATCATTAACGGCGCTCCGGACAAGAACAGCGAACTGCTTCTGTCGCTGCATAAGCTGGCAAGAACTCTCCGCAGCAGGAGGTTCGTCAAAGGAGGCGTCAATTTCGACTCTTTCGAAGTTAAATTCGTGCTCGACGAGAACAAGATACCCGTGGAAGGCGTGGTTAAAACTACTACCTACGCCACAAGCCTTGTCGAAGAGTGTATGCTGGCAGCGAACAAAGTTGTTGCCGGGCACATCGGCAAGTTAGCAAAAGAGAACAAAGTGTCCGGGAAACTGCCTTTCATCTACAGGATTCACGACATTCCCGACATCGGCAAACTTAACGATGTAATGGAATTCCTGAGGATACTGGCCGGCGGCAGGAAACTGAAAACCTTCGGCTCGAAAGAACTGAATGAATATATTGCTGCTTTTGACGATAAGCCCCAGAAGTACATTGTGAACCAGCTTATGCTTCGTACGATGGCAAAGGCAGAGTATTCATGCAATAATATCGGGCACTACGGCCTGGGATTCGACGAATATACTCATTTTACTTCACCCATCCGGCGCTATCCCGACCTGATAGTGCACAGGATGATTAAAGAATATTCCAACGGATCAGTATCAAGAAAACGCATCAGGTTCCTTGAAGAAAAGCTCGACGACCTGGCGCTGCACAGTACCGGAAGGGAGCGCCTCGCGATGGAAGCGGAAAGAGCTTCCGTAAAGCTTGCTCAAACGCTCTACGCCAGGAAATTCCTTGGGCAAAAGTTCAACGGAACAATCTCGGGCGTTACCAGCTTCGGCTTGTTCATTCTCATTGACGGCCTGTTTGCCGAAGGCCTCATACACATGAAAGACCTTAACGATGATTACTATGTTTTCGACGAGAAGAAATACTGCCTCGTCGGCAGGAGGAACAAACGAATGTTCAGCATGGGTAAAAGACTCTATGTGCAAATTGTAGATGTTAACGTCAGTAAAAGGAGAATTGACCTGAAACTGCTGTCGGACAAAGAAGATAAAGGGAAATAATGTTTACCGGATTAGTAGAAGAGATTGGGAAGATTAAGGCTGTAAGGCCCCTGGGAGGCGGTGTCAGGATTGCCGTTACAGGTAAGAAAGTCGTCGAGGGCCTGAAGATCGATGATTCCATCGCTGTTAATGGAGTATGCCAGACTGTCGTTGCCGTCGAAGGCGCTGACTTCGAAGTCGAAGCCATCGAGGAGACACTGAGGAAAACGACGTTCAGGGACCTGAAGCCCGGCACTGATGTTAACCTCGAAAGGGCTCTATGCCTGAACGGCAGGCTGGGGGGGCATATCGTACAGGGCCATGTCGATACGGTCGGCAGGATTAAATCTGTAATTAAAGAAAAAACCGGTATCAATATCTGTGTGTCATATCCGGCTGAGTTTTCCAAATGGGTGGTAGCCCGTGGTTCCATCTGCATTGAAGGTGTCAGCCTTACAGTTGCTCATTCAATGCCCGGAACACTTACAGTCTCAGTCATTCCTCATACATGGTCAAGTACCGTTCTTCGCGACAGGAAGCCCTCGTCGGAGGTAAACCTCGAGTTCGACATCTTAGGTAAATACGTCGAAAACATGGTGGGCTTTTCAAATAGCAGTAACAGGGGTTCACTGCTGGATCAATATATTGACCAACCGGAATTTTAACTGAAGAAACAATGATATTGCGTGAATATTTTAGTTATCCTGTATTTATTTATTGTTTAACCATTCAGCAGAGTTGCAGATGAGTACAAGAATTGAAAAAGACTCTATGGGCGAGATCGAAGTTCCTTCCGATGTCTATTGGGGGGCACAATCCGCCAGGTCATTGATCCATTTTGAAATTGGGTGGGAGAAAATGCCGCGTGAAGTAATCCGCGCCATGGGCATTCTGAAAAAAGCCGCCGCTTTGGTAAACATGGAACTCGGAAAAATGCCCGGAGACAAATGCGAGCTGATTGTCAAAGCTGCCGACGAAGTAATCGAAGGGAAATTAGACGCCCATTTCCCGCTCTCCATCTGGCAGACAGGTTCCGGTACCCAGACAAACATGAACACTAACGAAGTAATCTCGAACAGGGCAATCGAATTGGCAGGAGGAGTGATGGGTAGTAAAAAACCGGTCCATCCCAACGACGACGTAAACAAGTCACAAAGTTCTAACGATACATTCCCTACGGCAATGCACATCGCTGCTGCCGAAGACCTTAACAACAGGCTGCTGCCTGCCGTAACAGAGCTACGTAACACATTGAAACAAAAGGCAGACGAATTTGCCGGTATAATCAAGAGCGGCAGGACCCACCTGATGGACGCCGTACCTTTGACGCTGGGGCAGGAATTCTCAGGCTATGTTCAGCAGCTTGATTATGCAATCGAAAGAATTAAAGCCGTGCTTCCGGGATTGTATGAAATTGCCCTGGGAGGTACTGCCGTAGGTACAGGACTCAATACTCATCCCGATTTTGCCGCTGGTACAGCAAGGAAGATTGCCGAACTGACAGGCTTGCCTTTCGTTACCGCACCGAATAAATTCGAGGCGCTGGCAACCCACGACGCCCTGGTTTTTGCTCACGGCGCCCTGAAAACCCTGGCTGCATCTCTGATGAAAATCGCCAACGACATTAGGTGGATGGCTTCGGGACCGCGCTGCGGCCTGGGTGAACTGATGATACCGGAGAACGAACCCGGCTCGTCCATTATGCCCGGCAAAGTCAACCCGACGCAGTCCGAAGCCATGACCATGGTTGCCGTCCAGGTCTTTGGCAACGACACGACAATTAATTTCGGAGGTGCTTCAGGCAATTTCGAACTTAACGTGTTCAAACCGGTGATTATTTACAACTTTCTCCAGAGTTCCAGGCTGTTGTCGGATACCTGCCTTATGTTCAACAGGCATTGTGCTGTGGGCATCGAGCCGATCAGGGAAAAGCTGGATTATTATATGAACAATACACTGATGCTGGTAACTGCTCTCAATCCGCACATCGGCTATGACAACGCAGCGAAGATTGCAAAGTATGCCCACCTGAACAACACTTCGCTAAAGGCTGCTGCCGTTGAACTTGGATTGATGACAGCCGGGGATTTCGACGACAAGGTTAAACCTGCCGACATGCTGGGGCCAAAGGCGTAATTGCCGGTGTTTTTCAGAAACAATACATTAACGGACGACATGAATATTGAGAGGAATAAATCACTAAAGGGACTGAATACATTCAGGATCGGCGCCAGTGCCGAGCGTTACCTGAGGGTTACGGAAGCCGGCAGCCTGAAAGAGCTTTGCACAGGCGGCCTCATTCGCAACGAACCTGTTTTAGTACTGGGTGGTGGTTCAAACATACTTTTTACAGGTGACTTCAAAGGGTTGGTAATACATATGGACAACCAGGGGCTGGAGTTCAGGCCGGCGGGTGAAAACGCTGCCGTTGTCGAGGCAGGAGCCGGTGTGCTGTGGAACGACCTTGCCGCAGCCTGTGTCAAGCGTGGCTTGTACGGCCTTGAGAACCTGGCTATGATACCCGGCAGGGTGGGAGCAGCTCCTGTCCAGAACATCGGTGCTTACGGCACTGAACAGAAACAGGCCTTTGAGTACCTGGAAGCCTGGGACCTCGGGCAGAATTGTTCGGTGAAACTGAGCCGCGATGAATGCAGGTTTGCATATAGGGACTCCGTATTCAAAAATGAACTGAAGGGCAGGGCCATTGTAACAAAAGTAGCTTACAGGCTGAGTACGGTACCTGTTCTCAATCTTGATTACGGCGACATCCGTCGTGAGATGGAGTCTGCCGGTGTCGGCGAACCGGGCCTGCAATGGGTTTACGACGCTGTTTGCAGGATAAGGCAGAGAAAGCTGCCGGATACTGAAATTTTAGGCAATGGCGGTAGTTTCTTCAAGAATCCCTTAGTGGACGACCGTCAGTTTGAAGCGGTCAGGGCACTGGATCCGGCAATGCCTGTCTATCCCACCGGCGAAGAGGGAATATATAAACTATCTGCTGCCCGTCTGATTGAGAACTGTGGATGGAAAGGATACAGGAAGGGGGACGCCGGTGTCTATCCCGGCCACGCCCTGATATTGGTCAATTACGGCAATGCTGCCGGAGAAGACATCTGGGCCCTGGCTCTGGACATCATCGGTTCTGTAAAAGAAAAGTTCGGTGTCGAACTGGAGAATGAAGTCCTGAAAGTATAAAATTAAAGAGGCTGCCAGGTGATGACCTGAGCAGCCTCTCATGTATTGCTGCACATTCTCTGTGCTATATTACCTGCTGATTATCAATCTCATTGTTTCCGTATTGTTGCCATTGCGCAATTTCAGGAAATATACGCCCGGAGCAAGGTTCTTCGAGTTATACTCAGCAGTATATGAACCTGCTTCCATATTCTCCCCGACAATGCTTTCGACGTGTGAACCCAGTGAATTGTATAAATCCAGTGAAGTGAAAGCGTTGTCGGTAACTGTAAAGCATATCCTGCCGTTTTCAGCCATCGGGTTGGGCATGACGGCCAGTTTGTAGCCGCCTTTGTCGGGATGGAGGTCTTCGACGGAATTGGGTACTACGTTGCCTGAAAGGCTAATCTGGTAAGTATTGGTAATGTCTGCAGGGTTGATGACCCTGATGTTGATCTTTGCAGTCTTGGTGCCGCTGCCTGCTGTTTTCGGCGCAAATTTGACAACCAGGTCGTTAAGGCAGGCGTTGACGGCAACGGTTTTATCTCCGCCGCCGGACGTAATCGTGAAATCGCCGTCGCTGTCATCGATGACAGATGAATTGACTGTGATCTCGGCATTAGACAGATTCTTGATTGCACAGCTTATTGTCTTTGTTGTACTCTCGCCTGTCATCACAGTCTTGTCGGTTGTAACGGAATTAACCTTCTGTTCTACATTATATACAAAATCGAACCAGTCAGCCTTAATTGTGAATGAAGGCAAAGCCGACTGGCAGAGGAAATCGGAGGACTTGACGGTTGCCGTTACAGTAACGGGTTCTGTCGGTGGTGTACTTGTGTAGCCAACCTCCATGTCGAAAGTGGAACCGTTTGTTAAAGTCTTTGGCGTTGCAAGGTTTTTCACTTCGAAGAGGCCGTTGGTAGAGAACGTAAGGCCTTGAAGAGTCATGTCGGGCCCGTTGTATGTAAGTTTAATTTTTTTATTGTCTTTGTCAACGCCGGGTTTACCGAAACTGAGTGTGGTAGCGGAGAGTTGAATGCCCGGTACACTGGAGGCCGGAGCCTGGAAAGAACGGGTAACAGTAGTGTCTTTGGGAACAAGTGTTATCTCTACGCTTCTTGCCTGGCTGCAAGCGTAAGGTGAAACATAGGAAATCTCGCAGTACTGTCTTTTCTGCATCTGGTGCACGATTTCCCTAAGAGCAATGATGGAAGTGGCCTTCGAGGTCGGATTGTAATAGCGTCCGCCTGTCTGCCTCGACACGTTCTTGAGAATCTCGCTGGGTTGTTCAACCATTGCCACGTAGAAGAAAAGGATACTTCTTTTTTTACATTCGGCAGCAAGCGACAGAGTAACGTCGGTTGTCCAGTTGTCGAGCCTTCCGGGTTCATTTTTATTTGTGATGAAAACAATAACCCTTGGAATATTGGAGTCGGTATTCTGGTCGAACATTGTCCAGGGATAGGCCTTTGACTGGAACGGACGTACATAGTCAGTTACACCGGAAGTAGTCTCGATTTTATCGACCAGCTTGTTCAGGCCGGCCGTGTCAGTGGTAAAACCGGAGACTAAAGCCGTTTCGTTAACGAAGGTGGTTACAGCCACCTTTGTGCCGGTTACCCAGTAAAGTGAGTCAACGACAGCCTTGATTCCTGTGATTGACCAATCGAGGCAGTTGTTCGGCTTATCATCAGTTGTAACAGAATTGTTTACCATGAACAGAATCTGTACAGCAGGTGTGTCGGTTTTCTGGCCGCAATCGAGAATGGGTGTCATATCGACGCCGTTTTCCTTAATTGTGAAGTCTTCGGCAGTGTATGCATTAGCGTTAAGGAAATTGTCAACGCCGCTGCCGTCGCGTGCAATGTACTTCATCTTGACGGTCGGGTATTTCGAATTGTCGATGTTGTAAAAATACTGTGTCTGGGAAAACAGGTGCTGTGGAAGCGCCAGACAGATGAAAACCAGAATGAGAACCGGTTGTATCATTTTTTTCATATTTTTTCTTTCTCGTTATATGTTTTACAAAATTTTAATTCCAATAAGTAAATAACACATGAAACACTGTTTTGTTTCTCAGTTCTTCAAGAATTATTCAATTCTTAATTTAAATTTTCAATAATCTATCTTTATTAATTTAATATATTTAATCAATTATTTCTATCGGATATTTGATATTTTTTTGATTTTATTTATCATTTTTAGCCGGTTGTAACATTATTTTTGACATTTCAATCGGTTATTATGCTACATTGGGAGTTTTTGACATGGTATTGCAATTGCATCTGCAAGATTTTATTCCCGTAGGTATTTGTATTTATTAATACGGCATGTTAATAAGTAAAGGAATGAGAGATATAGGTATTAATTTGTAAATTTGAAAAAAGTATTAAACAATATAATGGGTATGGTTATGAAAACAATATATACGGTATTATGTTCTTTCATATTGAGCAGTATTCTCGTTTGTGCCCAGTCTTTTGTGTCTCCAGAAAGCGTATGCTATGATACTATTAATAAAAGGTATATAATCTCATTCGCAGGCAGCGGCACCTTAGGAATGCAGAAGGACAGCCTCGAGAACCTCCAGGTATTCGCTTCGGGACTGCAACAGCCCAAAGGGATGGCCATTGTTGACAGCGTGCTTTTCGTTGCCGATGTCAATAATGTTAAGGCATACAGCCTTTACAGCAGGGAAAAAATTGCCCAGTGTAATATCGCCGACGCCCAGTTCCTTAACGACATTGCTGCCGACGACAACGGAATACTGTACGTGTCGGATACCTATGCAAATACTATTTTCAGGATTAATACATCTACTGCAGCATCAGAGTCGTTCGTAACAACACCCCACGCAAGCCCCAACGGATTATACTGGGATTCGAAAGCACAAAGGCTCTATGTCGTTTATTTTAATACCACTGCAAAGCCCATCCAGGCGCTCAATGTTCAGACAAAAGAATTCACCGATGCCTATCCTACCAGATACAAACAGTTGGACGGTATTACTAAAGGCTATGACAACAATTATTATGTCTCTTCCTGGGCTACAGACAGTGTCTATTGTTTTGTGAACGGTTTCAAATACAACCCAATACCATACCCCGGCAAATTTACCAGCCCGGCGGACATATACTACGACAGATACAACAACAGGATAGTAATACCCTGCATGAACATCAGTAAAGTTGTCTATCTCGACGGCCCTCCGAAGAACGACAAAGTAATTGCGCTGCTAAGTCCTGAAGACGGTGCTGAGGATGTGGGCCTGAAACCACTTTTCAAATGGCAGCCTGTCGAAGGCATAGGAAAGTATTACCTTCTGGTCTATCGTACGGATAGTTATGAGTTCCTCGATTCCACAGAGGCATCTGAATACAGGATGAACACTCCTCTCGACGGAAACAGGCAGTATTTCTGGTACCTGACCGGTTTAAAGAATGACAGCCTCTACAAGTCAGCGTCGTGGTCTTTCAAGACAACAGCAGGCCCTGAGGGAGTTGAAAATGAATTGTTGAAACAGCTTGTTGTGTCGCCCAATCCGGCTTCTGACCGTGTTGTCGTAAGTAATCTGGCGCCCGGCACTAAGTATGATATTATCATGACTGACTTGTCGGGCAGGATCGTTGACAGCCGGTACGGTGTGACGGGCACTTCTGCCGTATTGTCTCCGGGCACGGCGGCAACAGGTGTATATTATATTATTGTAAGGGCCGGTAACGATGCCTTTTCATGGAAAGTAGCCATCAACAGGTAATTAATGGAGGCAGTCCTGAACGGATTGAACCGATCCGGTTTTTTTAGGGACAAATGAAGAATTTGGGTAGAAGAGTTAAATTTATTATTATTGCCACGAGCCAACCCTGTCTGTAATACGATATTATCAACAGACGTTGAACTCCTGCGGAGTTCTGAGAAAAGATAGTCTTCTCCAACCCCGTCAGGGGTTGTATATCTGTAACAATATGTATCCTGAGTCTCTGCCAACCCCGTCAGGGGTTGTATATCTGTAAAACATAATGCGAATGGCTCAATGATTATTAAGTGTTCAGTACATAGAATTTTTATTTTTTCAAGGAATGGAAGGACATAGATACCTTCAAACTTCAACACAAGTAAAAAATCCTGACTATTCAGTTCTGTATTTACTTCTTGCAAAATCCCCAAAAAATTAATGTGCCCCATTGTAATGTCTTTCCAAATATTCTTCCGGTAGCTGTAGCAGAAAAAATTTTCAATAATGTGTAACTTTTTTCAGTTTGAATTGTTATGCTTTTAAAACTGTAACAGATTTGAAAATAATGCGAAAGGGAAGGCAGGAAGAAAAGTAATACACATTCATTTGTTTTCTTAACGAAAAAGAATAATTGATTGGATGCAGTTACAATTCTTTCATGTGTTGCAGACAATATGTATTATTTAGTAATACTGGTGTTTGATTGAATGTTAAAGTACCGAATATTATCAACCGGCTCAGGGACCATGCAATCCCCAGATATTTGCATATAATACCCGGGTTCCTGGGCCGGGGCTTTTTAAACCGGTTCAATATCAGGACCTTAGCTCAAAATGTTTATGTTATATGGCCTAAAAGAGTTATATTTGCTTTAATCGAGGTAAGATATTCAGGAATCGAGCCGGGTACAGGCCCGTGCAGATTGTGTAGAAAAAATAATATTTCGGATGCGCAATATAAATATTTAATTATCATAAACTTACGAGGATTGTTATGAAAAAAGTATCTTTCAAAATGATATGTGTAATATTCCTTGCAGTGATGACAACTCAGGCCTCTTCACAGGACTACGAAACAGTGAAACTGAAGGACAGGCTTCCAAAGCTTCAGAGCGCTTCAAGCGTGGGTACCGACTTCTGGTTTACAGTGCCGCCCTGCTATGAAGACGAAATGGCAGCTTTGGAAAATAGTGTATATATTTTTGTTACCGGCACAGAGTCTGCTTTTGTAACTGTAGAAGTTGCAGGCAAGGGCTTTTTAATGGAAAAACAGTTGCAGGCCAATACGACCGTGGACTTTGTTCTATTACCTGATGCTGCGTCGCCCTGGAGAAAATCCGGTTCGAAAAAACCGCCTGCTGAAAAGATAATACAAGGTGCCGGAATACATGTCTATTCGGATGTTCCTGTTACAGTATATTGTGTTGTCAGCTACAGGGCTGCCACAGAAGGATTCCTTGTGCTGCCGTCGTCCTCGCTGGGAAATAAATATATCGTTTCATCCTACGGGAGCATGGACGCCCTGACCGAAGAAAAGTTCTATCCCAGCCTGAGCGGTTGCTGTGCAACTGAAAACGGTACAAAAGTCTCTTTTACCCTGGGAGGAAATCCTACGACTAAGACCACCGGAGGTATGATTTCCGGTGACTCGATAAAATATACTCTGAATAAAGGAGACGTGGTAATGTTTGCTTCCAACGGCGATGCTAATGACCTGACAGGCAGTGTCTGGCAGTCGGACAAGCCAATTGCCGTAGTATCAGGTAATTACTGTGCTGACATACCGATCGACAACCGCTGGTGCGATTATAGCTGCGAGATGGATCAACCGACAAATACCTGGGGTACGAGCTACCATGTGCCGAAAATCCACGGCAGGAAATACCCGTCGATCATCAGGATATTCGCCAGCGAACCCAATACTACTATCTACAAAGACGGGGCCCATAATAATAAACTTACAAAAGCAGGCGGCAGGCAAAATGAAGGATGGTACGAGATCAGAATGGCCCCGTTGAGCGATTTACCAAAATCGGTACTGATTACAGCTGATAAACCGATCGGCATTACTTTCTGCAATACGGGCGCCCAGGAAGACGGCTCGCCGATGCCCAACAGCGATCCTTTCCTGTTGGCAATGCTACCCGATGATGCATTTAACAAGGAGCTGTCATTTTCTACACCCGGTACTACCGATTCGAACGATTTTCAGGAAAACTATATTAACCTGGTCTATGAGACTGAAGAAAACGGCGAGACTCCCGAAGGCCTGAAATTCGGCTGGATTGTGGACGGGAAGTTCTTGTTCAGGAGGGTGCTGAATATGTTCCCGGGGGTTGACGAGAAGTTTTACGACGACAACTCAGGAAAGAAATACGCTGTAAAACAGTTAAGCATAGATTCGAACGCAGTCTGTAAAATAATTGGTGACAAACCCTTTGCAGCCTATTCCTACGGTTACAGGACCGGCGATTCCTACGGCTTCCCCACTGCCATCGGTACGGAGCGAACCGTCATTACGAAAGAAGGGACTGCACCCGTTCCGACATGGACAATGCAATGCAACGGGGATGTCGATAACGGCTATGTCAAAGATATGCCCGACGACGTCAGAAGGTCCGGACTACGGTTTATCGGCCTCGACAAAAGAAGCGAGAATTATAAATTGACACAGGACCCGATTGTTTACGGCAGTACAAACGAAGCGGGATGGAAACTGGAAGTAATCGACAAGAGCAAGCGTGCTACGGCTTATATGGTCTTTGGCGACATCGACGGCAATGATACGGTTATTGTAATCCAAAATAAACTGATGTCGGGAATGGTGTTCAGCCCTTCATATATCCATCTTGGCAATATAATCACAGATTCTGTCCAGGTTTTGCCTTTTACTATTAAAAACAAGAACCAGGCTCCGGTAACCATTACCAAATTATATTTGAAAAACGGGAACCAGGGATTTTCCATCGGCAGCCCATCGCTGCCTTTTACAATTGCTGCCGGGGATTCCGTTACTATCAATATTTATATATCTTATGACACTCCGGCAATACTAAGTGATACATTAATAGCCGGTAATGACTGCGATGAGCTTGTAGCCCTGTATTTGTCGGCAAAGACTGTGCAGCCGGTTATTGAAGTGTCGGACATTGACTTTGACACTGTCTATACGGGGAAGAAATATGACAGGAATCTGAAAATCAGTAATAAATCAACAATTGCTTTACATATCATCAGCCATACTGCCCCCAATCATCCTGAGTTTTCCAGCAACATACCGGATTATTTGCTTACTATGACTGCAAATAATGATATGATCTACAAAGTGAGCTTCGAATCCCAGAAAGAAGGAGTCTTCATCGATTCGATAGTATTCCAAACCGAAGCCGGAACGAATACGGATAACGTGGCAATCTTAAGGGCAGTGTGTGTCAAAGCTAATGCCGTTGAGGACGGGAACACAGGACAAGAGGCTTCCGGCCTGAAAATTGCCGTCAATCCCAATCCGGTAAACAACGGAAAAGCTACGGTAAGACTCATCTCCGACAGGGACTGCGGCGCTGAGATCACGGTTTGCAACATTGCAGGCAGGCAGCTGTTTAACAACCGTACATACACGATTCAGGCAGGGGAGAACACAATTGAACTGGATCTGTCGAGGCTGCCTTCAGGAGTGTATTATCTCTTAGTCAAATCCCGCGGCAGTGCTGAAAAGGTGAAGTTCAATATTATCAGGTAATTAGTTATGGAGAAACAATTGTGGGAAATACTATGAAATCGACAATACTCAAATGTTTACAGATAATAATTATAGTTATTGTCCCTGCAATTCCTTCTTTCTCCCAAGACTTGTCCCCGGACAATGTAAAGGACAAGCTTCCTAAGATACAAAGCGCCTCAAACATGGGTACCGACTTCTGGTTTACAGTGCCGCCAGGATTTGAAAGCGATGGGGGAGGAGATTATCTGATAAATATATATGTTTCTTCTCAGGATTCGACACTCGTAATTGTTGAAGTACCTTCAAAGAAAACATTCATGGTTGATACTACAATACCGAATGGTCTGATAAATTTCCGTTTAACTCCGATCACTGCATGTCCATGGTGTAAGTCAGGCCCTTCTCCGTCGCCAAAAGAACAGGTATGGAGCGGCGCCGGCATTCATGTCCTGTCCTTTAAACCGGTGATTGTTTATTGTGTATTGAGATACCCCGTGACCAGTGACGGTTTCCTTGTCCTCCCGACAAGTTCTTTGGGAAAAGATTACATAGTGTCTTCTTACGGCAGCATGGACGCCTGGACGACGGCTGTCATGCCAAGCCTGTCAGGCTGCTGTGCCACCGAAGACAGCACAAATGTCAGTTTTACGCTTGGTGGCAATACCGGAACAATAACCTCCGGGGGAATGAAACCGGGAGAGGTCTGGTCGAAGATGATGCAAAGAGGAGATGTCGTGATGTTCGCTTCTAAGGGCGGCGGCGCTGACCTTTCAGGCAGTTCCTGGAAGGCAGACAAACCTGTTGCCGTTGTCTCAGGCAATCATTGTGCAAATATTCCCATCGAAAACCGTTGGTGTGACTATACCTGCGAGATGGACCAGCCTGTCTTTACCTGGGGAACTACTTACCACGTACCCAAAATCCACGGAAGGAAGTTCTCCTCGGTAATCAGGATATTTGCCTCAGATACGAATACAACCATATTCAGGGATGGGGTAGAAGTGGGGAAACTGGCCGTAGCGGGAGGCCTTCAGAATGAAGGCTGGCTTGAGATGAGGTGTGTGCCGCTTCCCGACAGTGCAAAGCCTGTGGTCATCAGCTCGAACAAGCCGGTCGGTGTTACCCTGTACAATACCGGTGTCCAGGAAGACGGTGAACCCTATCCTGACAGCGACCCCTTTCAGATGGCCATTTTGCCGACTGATTCGTATCTTACCGAGATGGCTTTCGCCTGTCCCAGTGTTCAGGGAGGTATAAGGTTCAACAAGAACTACCTGGATTTCATCTATGAAACAGATGAAAACGGTGAATTGCCCGATGATGTGGAATTTGGCACTGCTGACAATGGTGTGTTCAGCTTCTCGAAAATGAAATCCGTTTACAATTACCCTGACGAGAAGTACAATTACAATGTCAACGGAAAAAAGTATGCCATGAAAAAAATTGACCTGCCGATTTATGGTGTTTTCAGGATCAGGGCTTCAAGGCCATTTGCTGCCTACTCATACGGCTACGGTTACTGCGATTCTTACGGTTTTCCTTCGGGTGTGAAACCTGTTGCTGCTGTCAGCAGCAAAGACAGCGTTCCACCGCAGGCGACCTACACGATGGACTGCAAAGGCAATATTTCCGACGGCGTCGTCAGGGATATGCCGGACAGTCAGGAAAGGTCTAATATCGGTTATATAATGCTTGACAAAAAGAATAGTTACAATTACAAATTAGTGACAGGTTCATATAGTTTCGGCAATACATCGGAAATTCACTGGAGCCTTGAAACGGTTGACACAAACAGGCCGTCAAAAGCAGTAATAATACTTACCGACGCCGCCAATAACTATTCCACAATTGAATTAGGGAATAAATTATCAAAATTAGAGTTTAACAAGGATCATGCTCATTTTGAACTTGACCCTCCCCAAAAGGCCGACAGTACCATAATAGATATGCAAAACACAGGAACAGAACCTATTACCATTCAACGGTTTGAACTGAAAGACGGGAATAATCATTTTTCTATTGACAAACCTTCTTTACCGCTAACATTGCAGCCGGGTGCTGCATATAGTTTCAAAGTCAGATTCACTGCTGACGCTTCCATGTTAATGGGGAGATTCAGTGACTCTCTGGTCATCGGTGATGATTGTGTAAATTATTACAGCCTGCCTATGTGGGCTTATTACGAAAAGCCCGAGATCAGTATGTCGGACAT
This sequence comes from uncultured Hyphomicrobiales bacterium, assembly GCA_964634885.1. Taxonomy (GTDB): domain Bacteria; phylum Bacteroidota; class Ignavibacteria; order Kapaibacteriales; family UBA2268; genus DAINRZ01. Next base: position 22,737 of record CAZWLN010000030.1, read on the forward strand.
CGACTTCGGTAAGGTTGAGGCCGGCCGGCCCAGTACTATCCCATTTTGTCTGTCGAACTTTTCAGATTACCCGAATACAATTACAGGATTCCATGGGAACACAGTTCCTGAGTTTTCTTTTCACAAACCTTCTTTTCCATTTACAATTGTACCGGACGACAACATTCTCTTTTACGTTACTTTTAAGGCCGGCGCAGAAGGTACCTATCTCGATTCCATCATATTCGAAAGCGATGCCGGTACTGAAATCGATAATGCTGCGGTATTGAAAGCCGAATGTATTCCACCTAATTCAATCGACCAGGAAAAGGATCTGAACTGTAAAGTGTCAATCCTTCCCAACCCCACAAGCGGAGGCAGGGCGACGGTCAGCATTTACTCAGACAGGGAATGCGGCGCTGAGATTACGGTATGCAACATTGCAGGTGAACAGTTGTTGTACTGGGGTACCTATACTCTGCAGGCAGGGGAGAACCTGATTGAACCTGACCTGTCGAAGCTGCCTTCAGGAGTGTATTATCTCTTAGTCAAATCCTGCGGCAGGGCTGAAAGGGTGAAGTTCAGTATTATCAGATAATTAGTTATGGAGAAACAATTGTGGGAAATTTTATGAAATGGACAATACTCAAATACTTACAGTTAATATTGATAGTTATTGTCCCTGCAATTCCTTCTTTCTCCCAAGGCTTGTCCCAGGACAATGTAAAGGACAAGCTTCCTAAGATACAAAGCGCCTCAGGCATGGGCACCGACTTCTGGTTTACAGTGCCCCCTTCTTTTGAAGATGAATCGGGTAATTGGAGTAATATGATAGAGATATATGTTACATCGCAGGATTCTACTCCCGTAATCCTTGAGGTTCCCTCTAAGAGTGTATTCATGATAGATAAAGTACTTCCAAATTCGGTAATAAAGTTTTATCTTACCTCATTAACTGCTTTTCCATGGCTCAAGTCAGGCTCTTCTCCTTCGCCTAAAGAACAGGTACTGAGCGGTGCCGGCATTCACATCCTGTCTATTAAACCTGTAATAGTATATTGCGTTTTAAGATTCCGTGGGACCAGCGACGGTTTCCTTGTACTTCCTTCTTCCTCTCTTGGAAAAGAGTATATTGTTGCTACTTACGGCAGTTTGGACGCACTTGCCCACGGCCAGTTTTTCCCCAGCCTGAGCGGATGCTGTGCAACGGAGGACTCGACAAAAGTCTCCTTTACCTTAGGTGGAAACGTATCAACAAAAACTTCAGGTGGTATGGAAACAGGTGAAATGAAAGAGTTCACCCTTAACAAAGGAGATGTCGTAATGGTGGCTTCCGACGGGGCCGGAGCCGACCTTTCCGGCAGTCTGTGGAAATCAGACAAGCCGCTGGCTGTCGTGTCGGGAAACTATTGTGCAAATATACCCATCAACAATAGATGGTGCGATTACATCTGCGAGATGGAGCAGCCTGTCTTTACCTGGGGAACAAATTACCTTGTGCCAAAAATCTATGGAAGAAAGTACTCATCATTGATAAGGATATTTGCCCGGGATACTAATACAACCATATACAGAGACGGAATGGAAGTGGCAAAACTGCCGAAAGCAGGCGGCCTTCAGAACAAAGGCTGGATTGAGCTGAGGTGTGTGCCGCTTCCCGACAGTGCAAGGCCTGTGGTCATCAGCTCGGACAAACCGGTCGGGGTAACACTGTACAATACCGGTGTCGAGGAAGACAGTATTCCTTATCCCAACAGCGACCCCTTCCAGATGGCTGTCCTGCCTGTAGAATCATTTATTACCGAAATGAATTTCATCAGTCCAGGACTGGTTAACAATACGAAATTTAAGGAAAACTACCTGGATTTCATCTATGAAACAGATGAAAACGGGGCTATGCCCGATGATGTGGAATTTGGCGTCGCTGACAGTGGAGTGTTCAGCTTCTCGAAAATGAAATCAGTTTATAGCTACCCTGATGAGAAATATGCTTACAATGTCAACGGGAAAAAGTATGCGCTTAAGAAAATAGATTTGCCTCAGGTGGGTGTTTTCAAGATCAAGGCTGCCAAGCCATTTACTGCCTATTCCTATGGTTATGATTACTACGATTCTTACGGCTTTCCTTCGGGGGTGAAACCTGTTGCTGCTGTCAGCAGCAAAGACAGCGTTCCACCGCAGGCGATCTACACGATGGACTGCAAAGGCAATGTTTCCGACGGCATCGTCAGGGATATGCCTGTCAGCCCGGACAGATCTAATCTGGGGTATATTTTCTTTGACGAGGTAAATAGCGTCAATTACAAACTGACTACAGATCCTTATTCTTTCGGTAAGACGCCTGAAACCGGCTGGAAGCTTGAAGTAACAGACACAAACCAGCCGTCTAAAGCTATTATAATATTTACAGACGCCGGCAACAACTGGTCAACGATTGAAATACAGAATAAACTGTCAAAATTAGAATTTAGTACAAAACATGCTTACTTTCAAGTTTACTATCCCCAAAAGGCTGATAGTACTAAAGTAGAAATGAAAAACACAGGTACTGAACCGCTTACCATTCAACGGATTGAATTGAAAAACGGAACGAAATATTTTTTAATTGACAAACCTTCTTTGCCGCTTACATTGCAGCCGGGTGCAGTTCACAGCTTCACAGTCAGTTTCATTGCTAACGCTTCCACATTAACGGGGAATTTCAGTGACTCTCTGGTCATCGGTGATGATTGTGTTAATCATTACTGCCTGTCCATGTATGCTTATTACATAAAGCCTGTGATGAGAATGTCGGACATCGACTTCGGTAAGGTCGAGGCCGGCCGGTCCAGCACCATCCCATTTTGTCTGACGAACTCTTCAGAATACCCGAATACAATTTCAGGATACCAAGGGAACACAGTTCCTGAGTTTACTTTTCACAAACCTTCTTTTCCGTTTACAATTGCTCCGTACGACAACATTCTGTTTTATGTTACTTTTAAAGCCGATAAAGAAGGTACCTATCTCGATTCCATTATATTCGAAAGCGAAGCCGGTACAAATATTGATAATGCCGCGATATTGAAAGCCGAGTGTATTCCTCCAAATTCAATTGACCAGGAAAAGGATCTGAACTGTAAAGTGTCAATCCTTCCCAACCCCACAAGCGGGGGCAGGGCGACGGTCAGCATTTACTCAGACAGGGAATGCGGCGCTAAGATTACTGTATGCAACATTGCAGGTGAACAGTTGTTGTACTGGAATACCTATATTCTGCAGGCAGGGGAGAACACAATTGAACTCGACCTGTCGAAGCTTACATCAGGGGTATATTACCTCTTAGTGAAATCCTGCGGCAGGGCGGAAAAGGTGAAGTTCAATATTTTGAAATAGATATTACTACAATATATTTGAGGAGTGGCCATGAAAATAGCAGCATTGAAAATGATGTCGGCAGCAATCCTGATTGTAAGCCTTACAGCTACAGCTTTTGCTCAGGAAAGGGAAACGGAAAATATTAAAAAAAAGCTTCCCATGCTTCAAAGCACTTCCAGCCTCGGTACCGACTTCTGGTTTACCGTTCCGCCCTGTGCTCAAGTCGAAACCAGTTCGGATGATTGGGTTACGTTGATTGTAACTTCTCCCGGTGGAGCTTCAGTAACGATCGAACAGGGGGAAAATAAGTTTTTAAGAAAATTGCAATTGGCGCCGAAAGAAGTTCAACAGGTATTTATCTCTCCAAATAATGCAATGCCCTGGACAAAAAGCACATCGGCAGTTCCTCCCGCAGAAGCAGTAACAAGAGGTGCGGGAATACATGTTTACTCCGATAGTCCGATAATTGTATATTGTACTGTTAAGTTTTACAGTACAAGCGACGGGTTCCTGGTCTATCCCGTGTCTATGCTTGGTTCGGAATACATTACCAGCTCATACACGAGCATGGATGCCCTGACTTCATCTAAGATGCCCAGCCTGACGGGTTGCTGTGCAACGACAGACGATACGCAAGTAAGTTTTACCATAGGCGGCAACAAGAATACCACAACCGCCGGTGGTTTGACATCAGGTAAACAGTCCGTTTATTATCTGAATAAGGGCGATGTGGTAATGGTTGCAACAAATGCAGTCAATGCTGACCTGAGCGGGAGCATCTGGAAATCGAACAAGCCTCTGGCAGTGGTATCGGGTAACTTTTGTGCCAATATACCTGTTGACAACAAATGGTGCGACTATGTCGCTGAAATGGACCTGCCGACTTATCTGTGGGGCCTGAACTATCATGTGCCTCAGGTGGCGAACAGGAAGTACGCTTCACTCGTCAGAATCTATGCAAAAGAAGCAGGTACAAAAATCTACAGGGACGGGGTTCAGCTACTGTCGTTAACAAGCGCCGGCGGTGAATTTGCTAAAGGATGGTTCGAAACGAGGTTGGTTCCCATCGGCAATAAACCGTCTTCTGCCGTAATTTCCGCCGACAAACCTATTGGAGTAACGCTTTGCAATACAGGAATTTACGAAGACGGTACTCCCATGCCCAATTCAGAGCCATTCATGATGGCGATGCTGCCGGTAGAGGGCTATAATACCGAAGTGAGCTTTGCTACTCCGGCGGTTGATATATATAAGGGCTATAGTGAAAACTATCTCGATGTCGTCTTTGAAACCGGTACGTCAGGCGAAATACCTGACGACATCGTACTTGGATATGGCGAGGATGGGAAATATTCTTATACCAGGCTCAAAGAGATGGACAGTGTTGTTGTCGAGCAGTTCACATACAATGTTAACGGTACGAAGTATGCAAAAGCCCATCTGCCTTTACCAAAACTCGGAGCATACCAGCTACATGCAGAAAAGCCCTTTGCTGCCTATTCTTATGGTTACGGCAACTGCGATTCTTACGGGTTCCCTTCAGGCATTCCCAGTCATTATAACGCGAATGACACTGTGCCGCCGGTACCTTCGTGGACGATGGAGTGCAACGGCAATGTAACCGGCGCTACAGTCGAAGATATGCCTCTAAACACTGACAGGTCCGGCTTGAACAACATTGTACTTGACAAAAGCAGCTATAATTACCGCTTACAAAAAGGTACTATTGTCTTCGGGGAAACAAATGAAACAAACTGGGAACTCGAAGTCATCGACATTAACAAGCCTTCGAAAGCCGTTGTCATTTTCTTTGATGCTGCCGGCAATGATACGGCCATAACAGTGCAGAACAACATGTCAAAGATAGTTTTCAGCACCGACACACTCGATTTCGGCTATGTTATACCCGATTCTGTGTACAGAATGAAGTTTTCCATGAAGAACACGGGAACCGAAGCAATTACTGTTAAGTCCATCGGATTCTGGAACGGATCGAAGGGTTTTACTATTGAAGGCATCACCTTGCCGGTTACAATGCTGCCGGACGAATCGAAGGAGATTACCCTTAAATTTTCGCAGTCCATAAATGGACATACAGAAGACAGGCTTGTCGTCGGAGACAGTTGTGCCAGCCTCCTCGGCGGCGTAAATGTCGGGGCTAACCCAGTCCAACCCCACATCATTGTAACGGACATTGACTTCGGGGCGAGGATTGTCGGGCAAGCCTGCGACACTACGTTCCTCATCAGGAACATCTCTGCTGTAGATATCAATATTATTGGTATTACCGGCAAAACACTGACGGAATTTACAACAGATCTACCGCCTGTGCCGTTTAAAGTCCCTTCCAACACGAGGCTCACATACACTGTCAATTTCCAATCCGACCGGGAAGGTACTTTCATCGATACGTTGGTATTCGAGAGCGAAGCCGGTACATATACTGATAACATATCAGTCTTCAGGGTTAAAACTGTAAAAGGTAACTCTGTAGAAAGCGACGGCGCCGGTCAAGAGGCCCCCGGACTGAAAATTGCTGTAATTCCCAACCCGGCGAGCGGCGGCAGGGCCACTGTAAGACTCGTCTCCGACAGGGACTGCGGGGCGGAGATCATTGTATGTAATATTGCCGGGGAACAGCTGTTTAACAGCCGTACATACACTGTGCTGGCAGGTGAGAACACAATTGAACTGGATCTGGCGAAACTGCCTTCAGGGACATATTACCTCTTAGTAAAATCCTGCGGTAGTGTCAAAAGAGTTAAGTTCGGTATTGTAAAATAGCTTATATTTGTATCCGGATAATAATAATATTAATAATTTGGATTTACAAATGAAAAGAGCAATCTGGCTGCAGATATTAGTTTTGTTTCAGTTGTCATTCAACACTTTTACGGCTTTTTCCCAGGAAGAAGTTAATGGAATGATTAAAGACAAACTTCCTAAGATAATGACCAGTTCCAGCATGGGTACCGACTTCTGGTTTACGGTGCCGCCGTGTTTTGAAGACGAAGATAAGACATATAATAATGTGTATGTTTTAGTCACCGGGCCGGTATCAGCTCTTGTAACTGTCGAAGTTTACAATAGAGGCTTTACCTTGCAAAAAAAGATGCAAGCCAATACCATAGCGGAGTTTAAGCTGGAAGCGATAATTGCCCTGCCCTGGAGAAAAACCGGCTCGCAGAAACCACCGGAAGAAGATAAGGTAATACACGGTGGTATACATGTCTGTTCTGACGCATCTGTTACAGTTTACTGTATTGTCAGATTTCAATATACCTCTGACGGTTTCCTTGTTCTGCCTACGTCCTCGCTCGGAAATGAATACATTGTTTCATCTTACGGCAGTATGGACGCCCTTACAACGAATATTATGCCCAGCCTGAGCGGATGTTGTGCAACAGAAGACAGTACTATTGTGAGTTTTACCCTTGGAGGTAATTCATATACAAAGACGGCAAGCGGCCTTAAAACCGGCGATAAAAAAAGATTCGAACTAAGGCAAGGCGATGTTGTGATGATTGCCTCTGACGGTGACGGCCAGGATCTCACAGGCAGTGTCTGGAAGGCAAACAAACCAATTGCCGTGGTCTCGGGAAATTACTGTGCTAATATACCAATCGAAAATCGCTGGTGCGATTATACATGTGAGATGGACCTCCCGACCTATACCTGGGGTACAAGCTACCATGTGCCGAAAATTCACGGCAGGAAATACCCATCTATTATCAGGATATTTGCTAAAGAGCCTAATACTACCATTTACAGAGATGGGGATTCTGTTTTCAAACTGACAAAAGCCAATGGAAAGCAGAACGTAGGTTGGTACGAGATGAGAATGGTACCGATGGACGAAGCGCCCAAATCGGTTGTGATTACTGCAGACAAGCCGATTGGTATTACATTGTGCAATACAAGTGTTCAGGAAGACCTTTCCCCGATGCCCGACAGCGATCCTTTCCAGATGGCAATACTACCCGATGATGCATTTAACAGGGAGATTTCATTTTCTATCCCCTGTAATATTGATGCGAACACTTTTAAAGAAAATTATATTAACCTGGTCTATGAAACAGACCGGGATGACGGTCAAACTCCGGAAGGTTTGAAATTTGGTACGATCCAGGATGGAAAATTCATTTACAGTAGTCTCAGGGAATTGTATCCTGGACCGGACGAGGTTTTTTACAATAATAATACAGGAAAAAAATATGCGGTTAAGCATTTTAGCCTCAATTCAACAGCTTGTTGTAAGATAATCGGAGACAAGCCCTTCGCAGCCTATGCCTATGGCTATGGTAACTGTGATTCATACGGATACCCTGTGGGAATTCCCTGGAATGCCATTGGCAATGACAACATGCCTCCGGATCCTGTCTGGTCTATGGAATGTAACGGTAATGTTATTAACGCTTCGGTAAAAGATATGCCTGCAAACAACGGTAGATCAGGCCTGAGTTCCATAACTCTTGATTAAGCAGCTATAATTACAGCCTGAAACAAGGTAAGATTGTTTACGGTGAAACTCTTGAAACAAACTGGGAACTGCAAGTCTTCGATGAGAACTCGCCTTCGAAAGCCGTTGTCGTTTTTAGGGATGTTGTAGGCAATGATACGACCATCACTGTACAGAACGATATGTCAAAAATTGTTGTCAGCGCCAACAAACTCAATTTCGGCGATGTCTATACCGATTCAGTTTACAGGATGAAGTTTACTATGAAGAACACCGGTACTAAAGCTATTACTCTTAAAACTATCGGTTTCAGTCATGGAGAAGCGGCCTTTAAAGTAGAAAATACCACCTTGCCGGTTACTTTTCAGCCTGATGAAGTAAAAGAATTTACAGTGAGATTCCAAACGCCGTACTCTGGTAATTGGAACGTGGAACTTTATTTCGGCGACAGTTGTGTCAGTCTTTGGGTCCTGCCTGTCAAAGCTAATTCTATACAACCTCAGATCATAGCAACAGATATTGACTTTGGTACTAAGAGCGCCAGGCAATCCTATGATTCTACTTACTACATAGTTAATAAATCCGCGATAGATATTAATATTATTGGCATTAAGAGCAATAAGATCGCGGAATTTACCACCAATCTACCGCCAGTGCCGTTTATAGTCCCGTCCGATACGACTCTTGCATACAATATCTCTTTCAAATCGGATCAGGCAGGTACTTTCATCGATACCTTAATATTTGAAAGCCAGGCAGGTACTAATACAGATAATAAATCAATTTTCAAAGCCGTTTGCGAGCCCAATTCCATCGATGATGAAAATGGCGGCAGCGCGGCAAACTTCAGCATTTCAGTAGTCCCCAACCCCACCAGCGGCGGCAGGACGACCGTCAGAATTAACTCCGACAGGGAGTGTGACGCTGATATTTCTGTATGTAACATTGCAGGGGAACAGCTGTTTAACGGCCGTACATACACTGTGCAGGCAGGGGAGAACACAATTGAACTCGATCTGTCGAAGCTGCCTTGCGGGACATACTATTTGTTAGTGAAATCCTGCGGTAGGGCAGAAAGGGTGAAGTTCAGCCTTGTCAGGTAAATTTTGAAAAATTACATTTCGGTTACTGTAACAAGCTTTCCGAACTGCTCCAGCTTTTCGGTCAGTAGTTTGACAATCTTCTTGCGGGGCATCAGTCCCATCTGCTTGTACATGATGTTCCTGTTCGCCGGGTTCTCTGCCATGCCGACGATGAAGTTGACACGGTCGGCTTTCATTACGTAATCATAGAGCTGCGTAACCGGATTGCTGTCGTCCATCTCAATCCTGTCCTCGTCGATGATGTTGTAGAGCTGGTTGAGGGTAATCAGTCCTTCGGTAACCAGGTCTATGCCTTCGATGGCCGATGAAGGCGGGGAGATGGAGTCGTGTATGTTCTCGGGGATGACGATTTCCTGGTTGAGTTCTTCTGCCACAATTTTTGCGGTGGTTGCCCCACAGACAATTTTACTGCCGGGAAGGTCGAGGAAATAGTTCACTGTTTCGTGGTTCTTCCCTACAGTTCGCGGAGGGCCTGTGAGTATGTTGGCAGTGATGCCCCTGCGGGTCATCGCAAGAATGGCTGTAATGTCGTCCCCGTTGGTCTCGCCGGAATTGAGGTATGACTGCAGGAAAAGCAGGTTCGGGAGGTTGCTGAGCGCTTCCCTTTTGTTGAGCATATCGTTGATATATTTATTGACATTCTCAATTCCCCAGCCCATGGGGTATTTTGCCGTACCCATCCCGGACTGTGTTACGCCGTCGCTCATGATGACTATTGCCTCGTTGGGATTGAGGAAGCAGTTCGCTTCGTGGATGATTGCTTTGCCGTCAACATATTTCTTCTGTTCTAATATCGTCGAGAAGTTATGTGATATCATTATCGGGGGAGGCATGTCGTATGTAAGAATTGTCGTATAGCCGTCATTCTGTATCTGAACGATGGTAAACACGGCGTATGGGAGGGAGTCGGGTATGGCGTCCATCATCGTTTGAACCACAGAAGACACGGCCTTGCGAATTGAAAATCCCCTGTGAGTCAGCTCTTTTAACCGTGCTATGCACATCGTTGCGGCGATGTTCGCTTTAATGCCGCTGCCCATGCCGTCGCTGAGAAATATCGTAGTGGCGCTTTTTGTCCTCTCGACAACAAAGACGTCGCCACAGGGCATTTTCGGCTTCTTTGAGGTCTGGTAATCCTCAACTTCAACGTAAAGACAGCTCATTACAGGTTCCTGGATTGTGAAGAAGGTTCATTGCCGTCGGCGATGTTAAGCAGGCTGTTTACCAGCTCTTCCCCCTCGGCTGTGCTGTCGCCGAGCAGCTTGGCAATCTTCTGTGCCATGTCGATCTGGTGCGTTAATAAACGTGTTGCTTTCTGAACTGTCTGTTGCTTGATCTCGTCGATTCTTTCCTTGTTAAGTATCGTGTTGGTCAGGTTAACGAAAATGCCTACGATCTGTTTCTCCTGTTTCAACGGGTAGATGATCTGCTGGCATATCAGGTTGTAATTGTTGTGGCGGATTGTCGTGTCGAAGAAATCCATTGCACTGATGCCGACCTTGAGGAAAGGCTCAGGGTCCATCAGGGTGGAAATGGGCTTGCCTATCAGTGAATTAGTGCAGAGAAACATGTTCTTGAATGCTTTGTTCATAAGGACAATCTCGTACTTCTCGTTGAGTACTACAATGCCGTTAGGGCTGAATTCGATGTAACTATCCGTCTTGCTTTCGGCAATCTTACGTATGAACGGTACACACATGGACGGCTGGGCCATTCCGCAGAGTACGGCAATAGCTTTGTCCTTACAGGAAGGATAGCCGCAGGAAGTGCAGTCGAGCCTGTCTTCCGGATTGGATTTGCCTATCAGTTCCAGTGTACGCTGTATTTCGTCCTCGCTGAAGTAAGGAATGACAATAGTCTTGTTGTCGGAGAAGTTCTCGTTCAGATCGACAATATATTCATTGCTGCCGGTGCTCAGCGCCATTGTATCTGCATATTCGATGAGGTTCTTCTTCCTGAGGAACAGGTTGTCTTCCGATCCGATGGCGGGGCCGTTAATGCAGCCGAAATTGCACATCAGGGGTTCTACGGCGTAGCGGTTGTCTTTTGCGATGACAGCTTTGAAACATTCCTCTATGGATTCGAATCCGGAGATGTTTTGCTCTTCTCCTGAAAATGCATCGGGCTGCCTTCCGGTTGCTTTGATCACGCCCCCACTGAGGGCAAATACTTTTTCTTCTTTGGTTGCGACCAGGTCAAAACCGCTGTCTTCGAAACCAGCCAGGTTGACGTTCGTTTCCATGAACCATTCCTGCAATTCCTCAAAAGTGAGTACTGCCCTGATCAGCCCGGCGTATTCGGGCCTTTCGGCTTCCATCTTCTTTGCGGTGCAGGGGCCGATGAAAACAATATCCCAGTCGTAACCGAGCTTGTCCTTAAGTACCCTTGCCGTTGCAATCATCGGCGAGACGATGGGGGCCAGGTTGTTAAGCAATTCCGGTTTGTAGCGTTCGACATAATTGACAACGGCAGGACAGGCGCTGGCAATAATGCTCCTGGACTTATTCCTGTCGATGTACGCCTGGGTGGCGTTGGAAATCATGCCCGCCGTCAGGGAGGCCTCGGCAATATAGTTGAAGCCCAGTTGCCTGAGCGCAGACGCAATCCTGTGCGCTTTCCAGCCGGTAAACACAGCCGGGAAAGAGGGTGCAATAATCGCTGCTACCTTGCGTTGCATGTCCATCAGATCCTTTACCTTCTGCAGGTCGTTCCTGTATGTCTTCGCTTTCTGCGGACACATTTTGATGCATGTCCCGCATACGATGCATCTCTCAGGTTCAACCTGCGCCTGTCCGTCTTTCATCTTTATTGCCTTGACCGGGCACACCCTGATGCACAGGTTGCAATCCATGCATTTTGCAGTATTCGTATAGACAATCTGGTTCGTTTTATTGGCTGTCTCTGGCATCCGGACCTCAACTATAATAATTATTTAATATTAATCTATCATTTAACTTCCGTGCTGTTGAATTCCATGTTCTTTACCTTGTTTCGCAGCTCTTTTTCAATGGCCTCTACCGCTTTACCGAAGGTGCAGTGGTTAATCACTTCGGAACCAATCATCACGCTTGGGCCTTTGTCGCACTGCTCGGCACAGAAACTGGCCTTGATATTAACCATATCCCTCAGTTTGTTATCCTCGACATATTGCATTAATTTCTTGAGAATTGTCTGGGAACCCTTGATGAAGCAGCTTGTGCCGAGGCATACATTAATTGAGAGTGTGTCGGTTTTCCCATCGATGAGTGTCATGGCTTCCTGTTCGATGCGTTTACGTTTGCAGTATTGTGTGTGGAGCAGGCGGTGTGCTTTGTGGCCGCCGACTTCACCGAGGTTTTCTTCATAGAGCTTGGTGATGTATGGGTTTTCCTGCGATTTGTGCAATTGAGTGGTTTTGTCGCAGGTGTAAATGCCGTTCCTTCTCAGTTCTTTTACTTCGTCGTTGTAATAGGCGGGCTGTCCTGCTCCGCTGATGCAACCACCCGGGCAAGCCATGACTTCGATGAGGTCATACTGGGACTTGCCCTGGCGGATGTCGTTCAATACCTGTTTGGCGTTGATCAGGCTGTGGATTATTGCTATTCTTAAAACGGTGCCGTCAATTTTGATCTCTGCCTCGCGGAAGCCGTCGTTACCACGGACTTCATTGAACTCTACAAAATCGAGCTTTTTATTCTTTAACTTTTCATATCCGAATCTTAATACTGCTTCAGTTACACCGCCGCTTGTCCCGAAAATGATGCCTGCCCCGGTTTTGAAACCAAGGGGAATGTCGAGCGACTCGGGTGTGAGGTCGTTGAACCTGATGCCGGCCTGCTTGATCATGCTTGCCAGTTCCTGTGTCGTAAGCACATAGTCCACGTCCCTGAAGCCGTTCTCCGAGAATTCTGGCCTGGAGGCTTCATATTTCTTTGCGGTACAGGGCATTATCGATACTACCACGAGGTCTTCCCTCCTGATGCCGAATTCTTCGGGAAGAATGTCTTTCGCTACGGAACCGAACATCTGCTGAGGCGATTTGCATGAGGACAGGTTGTCGATGAGGTCGGGGTAATACTGTTCTACGTATTTGACCCATCCCGGGCAGCAGGAAGTAAGCTGTGGAAGGTTCTTCCCGCTTTCCTTGCGGCGCAGGAATTCCGTTGCTTCTTCGATGACGGTGAGGTCTGCGGTAAAACCTGTGTCATAGACTTTGTAGAATCCCAGCATCCTGAGGGCGGCGACAATTTGCCCTGTAGTAATTGTTCCGGCGGGTATGCCGAACATCTCACCGATGGCAACACGTACTGCCGGGGCAATCTGTGCCACAACCTTCTTCTGGGGATTGTCAATCTCTTTCCAGACTGCCTCTGTCTGGTACTGGGGCATAATTGCGCCGGTGGGGCATACCCTGGCGCACTGTCCGCAGTTGACGCAGTCAACCTGTGCAAGGCCTTTTTTGAAGGCGGGCTGAACGGAAACGTTTGAGCCGCGGTTAATGAAGTCAATGGCCCCGATGCCCTGTATTTCATTGCAAGCCCTGACACAATCGCCGCAAAGTATGCATTTATTCGGGTCCCTCACAAGTGAAGGCGAGGAGTAATCCAATTCCTGCTTTCTTTCGGATTTTTTGAAGTTTATCTTTGTAACACCAAGAGTATGGGCTATACTTTGCAGTTTGCAGGAAGAATTCTTTGCACACGTCGGGCAATTGTGGTCATAGCTTGCTAATAATAATTCAACGGAAATTTTCCTGATTTCCCTGATTTGTTTTGTATTGGTCCTGACGACCATGTTCTCTTCGGGTTTGATGGAACAGGAAGCCATTATGCCCCTGTTCTCGATCTCCACTAAGCAGAGGCGGCAGGCGCCGTAAATGCTCAGGTCGGAATGATAGCAAAAAGTGGGAATCTCTATGTTTGCTTTCCTGATTACCTCGAGAAGGTTCTTTTCGTTTTCGAAACTGACTTTCCGGCCATCTATTGTCATCTTTTTCATAATTCACTCAATATTTAATTAATACTAATTAATAAGTTTATAAATTAATTAACTCCGTATATCGCACCGAGTTTGCAGGCCTGTTTGCAGGAACCGCATTTAATGCATTTGTCCGGGTCAATCACATGCGCCTGTTTACGTTCGCCGGTGATTGCACCAACGGGGCAGGCTTTGAGGCACAAACCGCAGCCCTTACAGCTGTCCGGGTCGATCTCCGGTGTCATCAGCGCTGAACATTGCTTTGCCGGGCAGCGTTTCTGCTGAATATGAGCATAATACTCGTCGCGGAAGTATTTGAGGGTGGAAAGCACCGGATTGGGTGCTGTCTTGCCCAGGCCGCATAAGGAGCCTATCTTGACAGCCTTTGCTAAAGACTCCAGTTGTTCCAGTGTCTCCATTGTAGCCCTGCCTTCGATGATGTCGTCGAGCATTGCCAGCATCTGTTTTGTTCCCTCGCGGCAGAGTACACATTTTCCGCATGACTCGTTCTGTGTGAACTGCATGAAATAGCGTGCAATCTTTACCATACATGTATTCTTGTTCATTACCACTAAGCCGCCTGAGCCTACCATGGCGCCGATGGAGAGCAGGGAGTCGAAGTCGAGGGGCAGGTCGAGGTGCTCTTCCGTAAGGCAGCCGCCTGAAGGCCCGCCGATCTGTACTGCCTTGAAGCAATCATTCGTCAGTTTACCTGTTTCAGTAATTACGCCGCCGCCTATGTTCAGGACAATTTCTCTCAGGGTTGTACCGAAGGGCACTTCAATCAGGCCGGTGTTCTGTACGTGGCCGGTAAGTGCAAATGTCTTTGTACCCGGTGATTTTTCGGTGCCGTTTTGGCGGTATTTGGCTTCGCCGTTCCTTACGATGTAGGGAAGGGAGGCAAGTGTCTCAACGTTGTTGATGACTGTGGGTTTGCCGAAGAGGCCCGACTGTGCCGGGAAAGGAGGCTTGGGCATCGGTAGTCCGCGTTTTCCTTCGATGGAGCTTATCAGGGCTGTTTCTTCGCCGCAAACAAAAGCGCCGGCGCCTTCCATTACGTTAATAGTGAAATTGAGTCCTGAGCCGAATATGTTTTCTCCGAGGATGCCTGCTTCCATTGCGTCTTCCACAGCTTTGCGTATTCTCCTGACGGCAAAGGGATATTCTGTACGGACATAGACATAGCCTTCGTCGGCGCCTATGGCACGGGCTGCGATCATCATTCCTTCTATGACGGCGTGCGGATTGCCTTCCATTACGCTTCTGTCCATGAAAGCTCCGGGATCGCCCTCGTCACCGTTACAGATCACATACTTTTTCGGGCCGGGCTGTACTCTTGTCAGATCCCATTTCTTGCCTGTGGGGAAGCCGCCGCCGCCGCGTCCCCTGAGTCCTGAGTTCAAAATGAGGCGGCAAATATCTTCGTCGGTCATGTATTTATATACTTTTTCTGCTGCCTGGTAGCCGTCGAGATAGATATACTCGTCGATGTCGCCGGGATTGACATAGCCGCACTCACCGAGGACGATGCGGTTCTGTTTGTTGTAAAAGGTGATCTCATGATGGCCTTTGCAGCGCTGTCCGCTTCTCTTGTCGCGGTAGATCAGCCTTTCGATTACCTTTTTGTTAACTATTGTTTCTTCCACTATTTCAGGAACATCCGAGGGCTTTACCATCATATAGAGGATGCCGTCGGGGTCGATGTTGACGAGAGGCCCCATCTGGCAGAATCCCTGGCAGCCGCTTTCGGAAATCAGCACATTGCCGGGTTCAATTTCTTCTTTCTTAAGGTCAACAATTACATTGATTCCTTTTTCGGCAATATATTTTTTCAGTTCTTCGAATACTTTAAGCGAGCCGTTGGCCACACATCCGGTACCGGCGCAGATAGTAATGCGCCTTTCAATCAGCTCTTTCCTTTTGCCGTAGGTTTCTTTGATATCCTCCAGTTCGATTACATTATTCTGCATGGCAAACCTCCGTTTCTTTCTCGATTATTTCATCAATTACTTTAGCTGCTTTTTCGGGATTCATCATTGAATGGACCTCTTCGTTAACGACGACGACCGGGGCAAGGCCGCAGGCTCCCAGGCAGGAGACGGTCTCGAGCGTGAACATCATGTCGTCCGTAGTTTGTTTCTTCTCTGTCAGGCTAAGTTTTTTACGTATCTCTTCAATGATCGGAATTGAGTTCTTTACGTGGCAGGCAGTGCCGTCACATACTTTGATGATGTATTTGCCTTTTGGTTCGAGTGCGAAATGAGTGAAGAATGTAGCGACACCATACACTCTTGCGGGTGAGATGTCGAGAGAAGAGGCTGTAAAAGTCAGTATCTCTTCGGGGAGGTATCTGTACTCTTCCTGTATTGCCTGCAATATCGGGATGAGTTTCGAGCTGTCGTAGGAATATTTAGACAGGATCTCGCATACCTTTTCGAATTTCCTTACCATGCCGGTCGATGGCCTGTCCTGCATATCGTTCATACTTGTGTTCCTTTAATATTGTTATGCTGAATATAATTAGATAATTTATTGATCATCACAGCTATTTCTGCTGACAATTGTGCGTTGACAACAACGATGTCACCCGGAGTTTTCAGTTGTACCGGTGCGAAGCTCCAAATGCCCCTGATTCCTCCTTCGATCATGGTGTCGGCAACCTTCTGGGCACTGTCTGCCGGTACAGTCAGGACGCCGATGTGTATGTGCATCCTTCTTGCCAGGTCGCTCATCTTTTCGACGGGCAATACCATCACACCGTTGATTTTCTTTCCGATGACAGCAGGATTGCTGTCGAAGGCAGCTACAAATTTCAGTCCGTAGTTCATGAAACCGTCGTAGGACAAAAGAGTAGAACCGAGTTTGCCGGCTCCGGCAAGGAATGCGCTGTTGGGATTGTCCCATCCGAGAGTTTTTTCGAGGGCGTCTTTCAGTTCCTCAACTTTCCAGCCGGTCTTGGGCTTGCCGGTAAGGCTTGTGTACTGAAGGTCCTTTCGTACTAATACCGGATCGATGGCGAGGTGCTCTGATATTTGCGTACTGGAAATCATCCTGCTGCCTTCGCTGTTGTAGTTCTGCAGAAAAGAATGATACTGGACGAGCCTCTTCAGTGTCGGTACCGGTATTGACTTGATTTCCATTCGCATTTCCCTGTTTATTAATTTCAACCACTTACTTTTTATATCGCTATTTTTATATCGATATATTTTTATCGATACAAAAATATCGAATAAAACAATACAAAGCAAGAAAAATTTTAAATATTTTTTAAATACTTGTAATTATAGATATTTAGATATAATAATCTGGCTCTTCGCTATTTAGTTTGGGTTAAACCCGGATTGTGCATTAGATAACCCAAAACGCGGAAAATCCAACCACCCCCTGCCCCTTCCTTATCAAAGGAGGGGGAAATCGTTAAATTGCTATATATCAATTAATAATGTGATATTTACATCTCCTAACGCATTATCCGGGTTAAAAAGAGTCTGTCATTGAGAAAATGGGGATTATCAGCAATAGGCGACTTACAATAATACAGTAATAATGCGCCATTACACACCCCCCCGGCCCCCTCTTGCCAGAGGGGAAGCGCTGTGTCAGGTCTTAACCCATCTAAAAAGAGGGGTGGCTGCGTCAGCAGCCTGGGTGTGTCCATTGAGATTTGGAAAATAAATGGCACACATAAATTTTTTGGGGATTAAGAAGGAAGTAAATGTTGAATTGAATAGCCAGGATTATTTACTTGTGTTGAAATATGAAGGAATCTATATGCTTCTCTTCCTTGAAAAGATATAGAATTCTATGTACTGAGACACTCAATAATCATTGAGCCATTCGCATTATGTTTTTGCAGATATACAACCCCTAAGGGGGTTGGCAGAGACTTAAGGTACCTATTGTTACAGATATACAACCCCTAATGGGGTTGGAGAAGACTATCTGTTCTCAGAACTCCACAGGAGTTCAACATCTGTAGATAATATCTTATTACAGACAGGGTTAGCTCGTGGCATTGAAAATAATAAATTTAACTCTTCTCCCCAAATTGATCATCTTACCCCAAAAAAAAAGGCGAACCCTGTCCGCCTCTATAAATGCAATATGCAAAAATATTAATCAGTAAATTACCTGACTATCATCAGTTTCTTCGTTACAGTCTCGATGGGTGTTTTAAGCATGATGAGATAGACGCCCGAAGCCAGGTCGCCGTCCGGTAGTGTAATTTCCTTTTCAGTATTGCCCTCAGTGGCAATCCAGGATTGTTCGTACAGTTTTGTGCCGGACAATGACCATACGGAAAAGTCCTGGCTGCCGGCCGTCCCGCATTCGAGTGCAGCTGAGACAGTACCGTCCAACGGATTGTGCTTCACATTCAGTTGCGGCGGTGTGTACCACTGAATCCTCATCAGCCTGGAATTGCAGAAATCTTTAATCTGGAGGCTGCCGTCATGCCGGTATATGGTTGTCAGTGTGTCTTCCCATTCGAAACCCGAAATGATCAACGGTGTAGTATCTTTTATGCCGATGTAAACGGTGCCGCAGATGTCAAACAGCTTCTGGCGGCGGTAATTGAATTTCACAGGGCCGCCTTCGATTGTAAGTATTCGTTCGCCGCCGGTCTCGACTTCCGTGATGCCGGGCTGGTCTTTGTCCGGCAGGAAGGCAAGAGCGTCGAAACGAATTTCAATCTTATACTTCGAAGTGAAGGAAAGAGAGTCCTGGCTTACCAGCGCTGCCGTAACAGGAAGGCAAAAGTCTTTCTGCCCCAGTTCGCCGATTGTGTCAACGGTCCATACGTGTAAATCCTTGGTGAGGCCTACGCTGTGGATTGGTATGGCGAAGCGGCCCGGGCAGGGTAAACCGATCTGAACCACGATGGTGTCGAGGAATTCCCTTACTTCAACCGGAAAATAGCCCATCGTTACCTGGAACTCAGCCCCGGGAGCGAGATTGAGTGGGAACTGCGGTTTCCCGGTAAGGCGGAACGTATTGCCGGTGAGGCCCATAATATACACAGAATCGATGGTAATATCGAAGACGGAGTTATTCTTATAGCCAATAGATTTTGAGTCGATGCCGCCGATGGCTAATGGTTCGAATTCAGCATCGCCGAGGTTGGTGAATTTAGTATCGAGAATTTGCAGGTCGATGTCGGACGAGTCGATGAACCCGTCTTTGTATGTAATTACGGCGTGGTAGCGTCCGGCCATGGCAGGGGTAGCGTCAGGAATGGCAGGGTTCTGCGCTGTAGAGGAGAACCCGTCGGGGCCTGTCCACTGGAAACCAACGGCGTCGATGCTGCTGCATTGAAGGAAAATACTGTCGCCGCGGCACACCGGTGTATTGACATTCATAATGATTTTATTCTTTGTTGTCTGGATATAGCTTGGTAAGCCATACTGGCAGATGCCGGGGCTAAGGTTGATGGCGTTGTTGAGATAATCGCTGTTGGCGCCGATTTCGTTCGGTTTATTGATTACTCCGATGTAGTTGGACATATACTGGGCAACGTAGATCTTGTCGTTCGGCCCTCTCTGGATTGCCCCGAATGTATAATCGGGCTTTTCGAAGATGACAACCTCCGAGTTTAATACGGCTGTTTCATTGCCTGCAAGGAGATTGAACTGGGATATCGATGATTTGGAATTCTGCCAGGTGAAATTCGTGGCGAAAAGCTTGGTACCGTCGGAGGAAAACTCCAGCCCATAGGCAATATAGGTGTTTTCTTTGACAAGCGAAACAGGATTTGATAATACACCAGTATTGTTGTCGAAATCCAGTACCTGGATGAGTGAGTCGTAAGCGATGGCTATTTTGTTGCCGTGAGGTGAAGCCTTGAGGCAGCCGATGGTGTTGTCGAGGGAATCGCCCATGTGATAGGCTCCCCGGCGGGATATTACCGAATCCATGATTCCTTCGTGTGTCAGGAGGTAACATTTAAATGCATTGCCGCGCCATTCATGGGTGATGATCCAAATGTCGATCTCGTTTGCATGGCGTACGGCAGTAATCTTTTCAGTAGTAGGGGTGTAAACAAGTATGTTCTTCTCAGTTACTTCACCGAGGCCGTTTTCCTTTTCCATATCGACAACTGAGTACCTCAGGCCGTTTGGTTCTCCGTGCTTGTCCACGGTAAAGACGAAATACTCGAAGTTATTGCCGGGCCTCGGGACTATCAGGGCTGTCTGTGTTGCGCTGGTATGTCCTTTCAGGCTGTCGCCGTTTTTCATTACCTGATGATTGGCGTTGTACAGCTCTGTTCCGTTGGTGTAAAACAGCAGCTTCCCGTACCTGTCCGATACGGAAGAACAGCCTTCGAGGGCATAGAACTTAGCGTCGTGCAGCGGTTCTGGAGTAACTCCCTTAAAAGTCAGGCCGCAGTTCTTACCGAAATACCAGTTGTTAAATTCTCTTTGTGCCGTTGCACTTCCTGTTGCGAGCAGAAACAGGAAGATGATCAGTGTTTTCCTTGCCATCTTTTTTAATTCCATCTATTTTATTATTATTAATTATCATTTTTTACATATTCAAAAAACGAAAATTAGCAATTAAAAAATTGATAGCCAAAGAATGAACCCGGAATATTAAAATATTTTCATAAATATACTGAAAAAAATTTAAGTATAGTATTTCATTATTCGGGACTGCTGCCGTCTGTGCAATTCAATCAAAAAAAGAAAAGCCGCAGAAAAAATTCCAGCGGCCTTTACAGAAAAAATGTACGATTTTAATTATCTTAATATAATGAACTTGCCGTATGCCTCCTGCACCCAGACATTTGTATCGACGAACAGGACAAAATAATAGGTACCGGAGGGCAGGTCGCTTCCTCCGGGGTCTTTGCCGTCCCATTCGATTGTATTCTCGCCGATTACAATATTCTTGCGGAGTTCAATTATCTTCTGTCCGGTAAGATTGTAGATCAGTATTCTTCCAACTGCACCATTGGAAGGGCCTTTGTAAAGGAACTCGAAAGAGGCGCTGTTGGAAAGCGGGTTTGGAACCACGAAAGGCGAGGTCTTCGTATCGAGATAGCCGTTAATAAGCGCGTAGAAGCTGATCTCTACGGAATCCCTGTTGCCTGAGCCGTCGGTGAACCAGACATAGATGATGTTGGTGTTGAGTTTTGATTCGGAATTGCTGTATTCGAGTTCATCGACTGTGAACGTAACCCTTGCTTTTTCAGGTGTCATCTCGCGGGTGTATGATGTGAACTGGTAATCAGGAAGGTTGACTATTTCGTTGTACTTGTAGTTAATCAGCACTTTCAGGTCCTCTTTGTTTTGAACCAGAAGCTTCGAATTGTCGAAGAGCCTGACATCTACTTTGGGTTTCTTAGAAACGAAATCGCCGTCTTTCAGGAGAATACCGTCAAAATAGACTTCTACTGTCGGCGCGACCTTGTCTTCAGCCACCCTGAAGCTGCTGCTGCCGGTGTTGTTGAAACTGTACTGCTCGACGACACTGTCGCCGTCGTTAACATTGTAATTGACAATATTGATGTTACGGTAATAATCTGTTTCTTTGATGAACGAGAAATCTTTATCGGAGTCATAGTCAGGTGTATAGCTTTCATTGAAGAAGTCTATGGCAGTACCGTCGTCGGACTTAAGAGCCACTGAAAAATAGGGAGTTACGGCCGGGGACCGCAATGAAATGTTCTCAGCGGTACCGTTAATAGTCACATTTTCAGCCCTCATCACATCGACAGGAGAACATGAGAGCTTGCTGTTAACCAGAGCCAGTTCCGGTGCCGGAACATAATCGATAAATATACCGTCGATATAGGGTTCGGTTTCTTTGCTGTACCGTTTTACTTCAAACACGGCATTAATCCTGGGGTACTTGACGGCGTCGATGGCGCTGAGGTCTATTGCAGTTACCGAATCTGAGATCAATAATACATCATTGCCGCCGTTTTTGGGGTAGCCGTATATTAATACCTTAAAGCTGACTGAATCGGATGGAAGATAGCCCTGGACAGAGAGGCTGTTCCATTTCTTTGCATTGCCGATGGTGCCTGTCGTAGCAGAACCTGACAACTGGCTGTGCCTGAATTGGCCTTCTACTATGACGGTATCTCCACCGTCATGTTCCTCTGTGTCCCGGTGGATAATACTGAAGCCTTCATTGGCCTCAGTATTGCCCCTCTTGGAAACCATTGCAAAGGAACAGCCCCATATGAGGGAATCGGCATATTTTGAACCGAAATTGTTCTTGAGTTCGGCTTTGATTGTATCGAGGGAACCAATTGTGTGATAGGGATTATGGTTGATTGGAATACACAGGGCTTCCTGGTAAAAAGCAAGGAAGAGGTATTCGTTGTCCTTGACGGAATCTCTTACGAAGTGCATGAAATTGATGCTTGCAGAGTCTTTAAGTGTCAATTCGGGATGGTCCCAGGTGGACAGAGTGTCCCAGGTGTACCAGCAGGGAAGGAGGCCTTCTTTCAGCTTGTAATCCGATTCGCTGATTACCATCGCGACAATGCTGCTCATCGGGTATTTAATATCATGGGATGTTGCCGCAAGTTTACCGTCATACTCGAACAGGAATCCCGGCGGGATGCTGTCCCGTTTATTGACAAAATCGTAGGCGCCTCTGACACTCATCACTTTGTATGGTATATCCCTGTAAGACAGTGTAACAGCGGCTTTACCGCCGACGTTCCGGGCCATCATATTATCGAGTACAAGGCCGTTCAGCAGGTTGTCGCCGTTGAGCCTGCATTGGGCCTTAGTTCTGTTGTGTCCGGGATTGGCCCAGAAAGGCACTTGCAGCCAGGCGCTTGTTGTTGAATTGCTTTTGTTAACCGACCTTGCAAGAAAATAGTAATTCATTCCCTGTTGCAACTCAACGTCAGGCTTCCATTCAATATAGTTTTCGTAATTCTTTATGTCTGAAGCGCCGGAATTGATAATTACAGTCCCGTTAACGGAATCTTCCGCAATTTTGAATTCGTAATCGAATTGCAGGCCTGAACCGTCGTCGAGCGGGTTTATTATCCTGAAAACGGGGTTTTCTTTTTCTTTGTCCCAGTATTTCATGGGTTCCAGGGATAGCAGTACGCCGTTGAATACTTCAAATGAAGCATTAATGATGTTGTTGCTCCTGTCGGGGTCATCGAGGGCCGAATCCGGGTCGAGTATGATCGTTACGTTGTGAATGCCCGGTTTATCCTTGATGTCGATCTCAAAGCTATAGTAGTCGGATTTGCAAAGGCCATCGACATTGTACACCAACGAATCCGACTTATTATTAAATGTATGTATCAGCAATGCTTTTACCTGGTCATGGATGGGATAGGACTTCTGGCTTTTAGCAATTCCGTTTACCAGGGCAAGAGAATCCGATTCGATTATTATCGTCTTCTTCTGGGGATTGGTAATCGTCAGGTCGCTGCCGTATGTGTAAACGTCGCTTTCAAAGGGTATCCTGAGCTTGATGAGAGGGTCTCCGATGAGCTGGTATTCCAGTTTGTGCTTAAATCCAACATCAAGATAATTAATCATTGTAATCTTCGACAATTGGATCAACTCGCCGATAGTTCTTTTATTCCCCGTCGAATCGAGCAGTAGCTTGCTAATCTGTTTGATATATTCAAATAGTACTAGCGAATGGCTTGTGGCGGATGCGCCACTTGCAGCAACGTAACCGGTATTGGGATAGAACAGGTAATCTTCGTTCCTGGTCCTGATGTCGGCAGAACCGAAAGCGCCGGTGTTGCAAGAGAAAGTTGAAAGTATTCCCAGCCTTCCTTTGTTGTGTAAGAGGTCAACGGCCCAGCCGTCCATGTCGAATATCCTCTGAGAACCGTGCCCGAAAAACATAGTCCAGCCTACACCTTCGTCAACTTGTGTAATGATCTGCAGGGCTTCTGACTCTCCTGTCAGGTCATCACCTTTTTTCCTGACGTATGAAGTGTCGATGCACATTCCCGACGATACGAGGTTACTGCCGAACCACTGCATATAAGCGTAGAGGGTCTCTTTCTCGGATAAGTAACCACCGGTCAGCATCAGAAATTTCTTCATCCAGAGGTTGGTCGGTGTCGATTCGTAATCGAGAAGCTTACTGTAATAATTGAAACATTCTTCGTCGTCATTGACGGGAATCCTGGCGACAATCAGTTCCGGGTTGTAATCGTTTTCTTTTCCGTCGAGCAGCGAGTACCAGTAATCGCTGTGAGGCGACCCCCAGGACGGTACGAAG
The DNA here is from genome assembly GCA_964634885.1 of uncultured Hyphomicrobiales bacterium. Lineage (GTDB taxonomy): Bacteria > Bacteroidota > Ignavibacteria > Kapaibacteriales > UBA2268 > DAINRZ01. The sequence goes on from CAZWLN010000030.1 coordinate 46,806, forward strand.
TCTTCATTGCAGGTCGATGGAAGTATCTTCAGGGGATCGGTCGTCGCGTCGCCGATTATTGTAACGTACAGGGGTACGCTTTTCCAGTTATTGTACGCATACATGAGGAATTCTTTAACGGCATGGGCAGATTTCCTGCCGTTGTAGAATTCTTTGTAAATATCATCGATCTCAACAATTTTGATTGTATATTGGGGATGGGTTTTGGCCCTGTACTGAGTCAGGGAATCGGTGAAACGACGGAATTTTTTGTGGTATATATACAGCAGGTCAGCCTGGTTATCCGTATTCCTCAGGTCTGAAGAGGTCACCGGGAATACGGCTGCCGTTTCAATGCTTTTCCTGTCGCAGGCAGTAATGTCATAATCTTTGCCGGCAGCTAACAGTTGGTTGATATTAAATGAACTGCCGCCGGCGTGTTCGTAAAAAACTGCGGCAGAAAGTGTGGAAGAGTTGCCTGTTTTTTCATTGATCAGGCCCTGGGTGCCTTTGGTAAAAGTAAAGAACCAGGGCTGAGTACCGTTCGCCTGGCCGATCTGCGTGCTGCCGTATGAGCTGAGCAGCGTGGCTTTGTCGGCAGGAGGAACGGCGTCAGAGTTGTAAACGAGGGCGACAATGGAGCCGTTCGGAAGGCCTGACAACCAGGTGGCCATCTCCTGGCTGTTTGCGTCAAAGAACCTGTATTCCGCGGCCCCGAAACCGGGAGCTGCGAGGGCGGCGCAGTGGAAGCCTTTCCTGTAGGCGTCTGTTACTTTGTTGTTGTCGATAACTAAGGAGGCATAGCCGTTTGCACTGTTTACCCCGGCAATGATATTTGTTCCTTTTTTTACAGCAGGGGCAGGGTTGATATAGCCGTTCCGGCTGTCGATGACGAATACTTCACTATCCCTGAAGTTGCTGACAGTAAGGTTTCCGGGAGCAGCAGGGCTGTTAACCCTGAAACTGATCAGCCCTGTGTCGGTAACAGGTAAGACTTTGCCTGTAATTGTCAAATAGTCAATGCTGACGGAGTTCGGTTCAAAGGGTTCATTCGCGCTGTCAAGGAAAGGATGGTTAATCATCGTAACGGAATTGTAACCGGCGACGAGGCTTGTGTTTGTAACGGCGTTTGTTTCCGTATGCCAGACCCTCAGTTCGTAATTTTTATGCGACAGCAGAGAGTTGTTAAGGTACAGGCTGAGTGTTTGGTAATCGATACTGTCGTTGACTTTGATGCTTCCCAGCCGGACGCCCAGGTTCAAAGGCTCGTTTTTATAGGGGACGATGAACAGCGCCGAATCCCTGTACCTGTTGTCGGTTTTCGAATCAATTTCTTTCCAGTACCATCCTTCGGTATCGACACAATAGGGATTGTGAAGGTCGAAACCCCAGAAATGCGTTTTGTTGTATTCAATATGCCTGTCAACTTCAACGTATTCGATATTGACAGGTGTGCTGCCGTCCTGGGGGAATTGCGAATAGCGTTTCGGGACGGCGTTGTCGTCGAAATATATGTAATAGGGCTCTTTGTCTGTGTAATGGTCATACCAGGTGGTGTCGCTGAAAGCCCTCGAACCGGAGAAAATGATCTCGTCTCCGGCGTTGAGGATGCCGTCAGCGTCATTGCTGAAATAAACCGGTATTTCTTCGCCCCTGTGAAGCATTACCAGTTTGCCTGTCGGTTTTGATTGGAAATTGCCGTTAGCGGCGATGATGTCGGCAGCTTTAACGCTTGCAATTCCGTCCTTTGTCGTCGTAACTTTTACATATTCCCCGCCGGGCTTGTACCAGTATTCCCCGCCCTGTGGCCTGTCGCTGCGTTTTTTTGAATTATTGCGCTGCTCGATGAGTGCCCCTATATGTTCCCGGTTAGCGAAAGCTGAGAACATGAATGCTTCTTTGGATCGGGGGTTAATGTTAAGGGGCAATTTGAAGGGGAGGCTTACTTCGACGGTGATGTCATTATATATATATGCTTTATCTTCAGCTTTGTCATAGGCGAAGGGGTTGACGACAATGAAAGCCGAATGGATGCCCCTGACGATGCCGTTCCTTTCGAGACGGCAATAATTACCGGCAGAGTTACCCTTGAAGACGGTGTTATACTTGCTGTCAATAGCTGTCCTGTCCTGGAAACGGACAATAATATATTTATTAATGTCTGACGAATAGTAAAGCTCTTCCGGGACGGCAACGGCAATCCTGATTTCATCCGTATTAGCTTCGCCGGCGGGAGCCATTGACGAATAGGTTGTGTTGAGAATGGCAAGGTGTGCCTCTTTACTTTCTTCGTTGTATGTCAATCCGGGTTCAGGGTTGTTAATAGTAACGGCAATCTTCTCCGGAAGGGTTTCGATCTTTATACCGGCAATACTATTTGAGTATATCAATATAAATAAAGCTATTACCGCGGCGGCTCTCATATTTCTCCACACAAAATAATAAGAATATGTTTCGTAATATAGACTCTGAATGATTTGTTTAATTGTATTATATAGTTGGGCTCAGCCGGACTGCGCTGTTTGACAGTGGTGAATCAGCGTGTTGGCCTAAGGCTATTCATCTGACCGGCGTCGATCTGATGGTGGGAATGGATATTGTTTACAGGCTTCTTATCAGCAGGGATGAATCCCCATAGCTGAGGAACCTGTATTTGTCACTGATAGCTTCTGTGTAAGCCCTCTGCCAGAGATCCTTTCCGATGAAGGCAGCGACAAGTAATATCAGTGTGCTTTTCGGCATGTGGAAATTAGTAATGAGTGCGTCGGCAGTGTGGAAAGTGTAACCCGGGACGATGAACAACTGTGTCCTGCCCGTCAGTTTCGTTAATCCGTTCACATCCATAAAATTGCGCAGTTCAGTGAAAGACGCCTCTAAGCCGGGCAGTTCAGCCTGTGAGCCTAAGAATTCATAGGGCTCATACTGTGTCAGGTAAACATCCGAAGGCGAGAGAGTGCCGTGAAGAGCTTTTACTCCCAGCCAGTAAAGTGTTTCCATTGTCCTCAGCGACGTTGTGCCGGTGCATACGATTTTTTTTCCGCTGTTGACAATTATTCTTTCGAGGAAGTCCCTGCCGGTGATGAACATCTCGCTGTGCATGATGTGGCTTTGCAGGTCCGTTTCTATTGGCTGGAAGGTACCCGGCCCTACATGAAGTATCAGTTCTGAGACGGTAATTCCTTTGTTTTTAAGCGATTGGAGTACTTCGGGAGTGAAATGCAGACCGGCGGTCGGAGCTGCAACAGAGCCTTCTTTGTCGGCGTAAACAGTTTGGTATGTCGTTTTGTCGGTGTTTTCAGCTTCTCTTTTGATATAGGGCGGCAGTGGAGTAATGCCGTAGTATTCCAGGATGTTAACAAAGGGGCCGGCGTCTTTCCAAGCGAAATCGACTATGGCTTCATTCCCGGTACGCTGCCTGATAGTAGCTCTCAGGCCGGACATGTCCTCCCGGCTGTCAGGTACAAGCGTCATTCCTTCGAGTATCTTCCTGCCTCCGATGATACATTTCCAGGAACAAGCCTCCTTTTCGGCCATTACCAACTGCGGGTCGGACGAAGGATGGACCGGTTCTACGCAGAGTATCTCTGCGCTGCCGCCTGTCGGTTTCCTGAACGGCAGCCTGGCGGCAATTACTTTGGTGGAATTGAGAATGAGCAGGCTGTCAGAGGGTAACAAGCCGGTAATATCATTGAAATGAAGGTGGGCAATGGCGCCGTTTCTTGCGTCTGCTGCCAGCAGCCGGCTTTCGCTCCTGACAGGCAGGGGATAGAGGGCAATCCTGTCTTTCGGCAGCTGGTAATCATAGTCTTCCAGTTTGACCGGAGGGAGATTCACGTTTCAATCCCTCCTCCAGGGTGGAACAATGCTTTTGTCGGGCTTCTCGAGCCAGATGTATCCGTTTTCTTCGAATACGTCGTATTTTACTAAGCTCCTGATTCCCTGTCGTTTGTCGGTGTTTTCTCCGGTGTCGAGGCTGTATGTCCAGCCGTGAACGGGACAAGTGACGTTGCCGTTCCTGATGATTCCTTCGTGAATCCTGTCCTGGTGCCTGTGAGGGCAAATGTTTGACAGAGCGTACAAGGAGCCGCCCTGTTTAAAGATTGCAACCTGCATGTCCTGGTCTTCGTCGAAGACAACCTGTCGTCCCCTTGTTTCGAACAACCCGGAAGTACGGCATACACGGGCATAGGTCCTGCCGTCTATTACTCTTTCAGGGTAACTGCTTTTTTCCGGGTTTGCCATCGTTGTGCTGCCGGATTAATTCATCCTGCCGTGGCAGTTCTTGTATTTCTTGCCGCTACCGCAGGGGCAGGGGTCGTTCCTGCCGACCCTGGGTTCTGACCTTCTGATTGTTTTAACGGTCGAAACCTGGCTTCCTTCGGCTTGTTGTATTTTCGGTACCGACGAACGCAGGAATTCGGGCGATTCATTGTTGCTGAAGGAGAGTCCACCGGAATCGGGAGTCGATTGGCGTATCGAGGGAGCCATGAAAACCTGTTTCTTACCTTCCTGTGAGCGGTCAGTCGTGGTTGCTTCCCTGTGGACTATTTGCGGGAAGAACCTGAATGCGAAATTGACCGACTCTTTGTTAATGTCGGTAATCAAAGAAACAAACTGCTGGTAGGCTTCCTGTTTATATTCGAGCAGCGGGTCTTTCTGTCCGTATGATCTGAGGTGAATACCTTCCTTCAGGTCGTCCATGGTTCTGAGGTGCTCTTTCCACTTGTCGTCGATGGTCTGTAGTACGGCGACTTTTTCGAGCTGGGCCATGAAGTCCGAACCGAGGGTATCTTCTTTCCTTTTGTAGAATTCGTCGGCAGCGTTGATGATTCTGTCAACGAGGGTGTCATTTTTCAAGTCATCCAGTTCTTTTTTGGAAATCTTCGGCTCGCACAGTAAGGTTCCACGGCAGGCGTCGATCAGCCCTTTGTGGTCGCCGGCAGCCTTGAATTCATCGATCCATTGGTTAGCCAGGTCATCTACATATTCGAAAATCTCGCCTTTGAGGCGTTCTCCACGGAGAGCGTGGCGTCTTCTCGTGTAAATTACTTCTCTCTGGTGGTTCATTACGTCGTCATACTCGATGAGCCTTTTCCTGATGCCGAAGTTGTTCTCTTCTACTTTTTTCTGCGCTCTTTCAACGGACTTGGTGATCATTGAGTGCTGGATGGGTTCACCTTCGGGTATCTTCAACCTGGCCATTACGCCGGCGATGCGTTCGCCGCCGAACAGTCGCATCAGGTCGTCTTCGAGTGAGATATAGAACTGTGAAGAACCGGGGTCTCCCTGTCTTCCGGCCCTGCCTCGCAACTGCCTGTCGATGCGTCGTGCGTCGTGCCTCTCGCTGCCGATGATTGCCAGGCCGCCGTTTTTCTTGACTTCGGCGTCCAGCTTGATGTCGGTACCTCTACCGGCCATGTTTGTTGCAATGGTAAGTGCGCCTTTCTTGCCGGCGTTGGCTACGATCTCTGCTTCTTTCTGATGCTGTTTGGCGTTGAGTACGTTGTGTGGTACGCCTGCCCTTTTCAGCATTTTGCTGAGCAATTCGGAGACCTCGACATTTGTTGTACCTACGAGTACAGCCCTTCCGTTTTTCAGTTCGGTCTGGATGTCGTTGATTATTGCTGTGTATTTCTCTTTCCTGGTCTTGTAGATCATGTCGTCCCTGTCGTCACGGACGATATCCCTGTTAGTGGGTATGACGACGACGTCTAATTTGTAAATCTTCTCAAACTCTGAAGCTTCTGTTTCGGCTGTGCCGGTCATGCCTCCGAGTTTCTTGTAAAGCCTGAAGTAGTTCTGGAGGGTGATGGTTGCAAGTGTCTGGGTGTCGCGTTCGACCTTGACGTTTTCTTTTGCTTCGATGGCCTGGTGCAGTCCTTCAGAATACCTTCTTCCTTCGAGGATCCTGCCTGTAAACTCATCGACAATCTGAACTTTACCGTCCTGGATTACATATTCTACATCTTTTTCGTAGAGGGAGTAGGCCCTGAGCAACTGTGAAACTGTGTGGATCCTGTCGCTGCGTTCGGCGTATCGCCTGTTCAACTCGTCCACTTTCAGCCGCTTCTCATCGAAGCTCATGTTCTCGTTTCCTTCGATGGCGCTTTGTTCGGTGGCAATGTCGGGAATGACGAACATTTCCGGGTCTTCCTGGGAAGAGGTGATCAGTTCCCTGCCTTTGTCAGTAATATCTATCTGGTGGTTTTTCTCGTCGATGGTGTAGAACAGTTCGTCGTCGATCTCATGCATCCTGCTTGAATGGTCCCTGAGGAATACTATTTCCGTGTTCTTTTTAAGAGTCTGGTTCTCAGGTTCCTGAAGTAACTTGGCCAGTTTCTTGTGTTTCGGCAGTCCGTGGTAAGCTCTAAGCAACTGGATGCCTGCCTGTTCGATGCTTTCTTTTGTGTTCTTTGCCAGCAGTTCGGTAATCTCCGCTGTAATCTTGTTTACAAGGTGTGACTGTGCGTCAACCAGCCTGCGTACTCTTGGGTTCATCTCGTCGAACTTCTGGTCGCTGGCTTTTCCGACGGGGCCTGAGATGATCAGAGGTGTACGGGCTTCGTCGATGAGAACGGAGTCAACCTCGTCCACAATGGCGTACCAGTGTTCTCTCTGTACCATGTGTTCGAAGCTGATGACCATGTTGTCGCGAAGGTAGTCGAAGCCGAATTCGTTATTGGTTCCGTAAGTAATATCCATGTTATAAATCTTTTTGCGTTCGTCGTTGTCCATGTTCGACTGGATGGAACCGACGGTAACACCGAGGAAGTCGTAGATGGGTTTCATCCACTGGGCGTCCCTTTTTGCAAGGTAATCGTTAACGGTAACCAGGTGTACGCCTTTGCCTGCAAGCGCATTCAGGTACATCGGGAGGGTAGCGACCAGCGTTTTACCTTCACCCGTAGCCATTTCGGAGATTCTTCCCTGGTGGAGGACAATGCCGCCGATGAGCTGGACATCGTAGGGAACCATGTCCCAAACCGAATGCTGGCCCATGTATTCATAGCTGTAGCCGTTGTCTTTCAGCCTGCGGCAGGCCTGCTTCACGGTTGCGAATGCTTGGGGCAGCAGGTCGTTCAGGGCGCTTTCGATAGCTATATGGAGTTCTTTCTCGATTGCCTTAAGCCTGTCGCGGATATCAATGCTTGTATGAGCATCGAGCGCTTCTGTTTTCAGGCGATTAAGGAGTTCCGCTTTCTCTTCTTCCAGTTCACGGCTCTGCTCTTTAATATATTCCTTGAATTCATTGGTTTTAGCTTTGATTTCGTCGTCGGAAAGAGAGTTGTATTCATCGTAGATGGCATTGATCTCATCGACGATGGGCATTATCAGTTTAATGTCTTTGTCGCTTTTCGTTCCGAATAATTTCGTGATAAATGATAACATTATTTTTTCATAATTAATTCATAAAATATTACAATCATGCTTTGACGAAAATAAAATAAAACTATTTGAATTCTGAATTCTGAATTCTGAATTGGGGTTAGTGGTTAGTGGTTGGTGGCTGGTGGTTGGTTGCTGGTGGCTGGTTGCTGGTGATTAGTGGTTGGTGGCTGGTGGTTAGTGGCTGGTGGCTGGTGGTTGGTGGCTGGTGGTTGGTGGTTGGTGGCTGGTGGCTGGTGGTTGGTGGTTGGTGG
>CAZWLN010000031.1:0-50810 GCA_964634885.1 uncultured Hyphomicrobiales bacterium
TTATGAAAACGTTTAAGTATTTTGCAGCATTATTAGCAATGATTTTTGGAATGTCTGTTGGTTCACAGGCACAATGTACCGATGAAGGATCTGGTTGTGGCCCCTGGGTTGACGCTGCTCCGATTGAATTTGAATATCCGGGGTTTCCGGGCTGTACTATTACATTGTATTGTAAAGTGCAGGTCTGTAACGGACATAAAAATTTTCAAGTATCAACAATGTCAATACCTATGGATGGCGCTTGTGCTTCATTTTTACAGTTTATCTTACCTGAAGGAATAGGAGGAATGTCAAGGCAAGAAGTATTATTTAATGCATCTGTTATTGGTTCAAATGAATTAATGAAGCTTTTTGTCGAAGCCGATCAGGCGGCGGCATCTGATCCTGATATGTATGATTGCGGTACAGGTAATTTCTTAACCTATAGTATTTATTTCATGGGTGGCTGTTCGAAATATGTTTATGCTATCAGGCCGGCAACGGCATTCCTCGGTAGTGTTGCACATTGGAGATTAGCTAAATGCGTCGAAGGTGGTTGCTGTATTCTTACAAGGACATATTGCTGTAATCCAATAACAAAAGATCCCGAATTACAAACTGAAGAGTGGACCTATGTTGGCGACAAAGAGGATTGCACTGGCAGTTCGCCTATTGAAGACCCATTCGAAAACTATGGTAGTGAGTGGATTAGGTATGTAACTTATGAACCCTGTTCATTCCATTGTTATATATATTAATAATTCTCCGGAGAATACAAATGAGAAATATTTTAGTATTAATTGCAATAATACTTCTAAGTGGGACAGCCATCCTATCGGAAGACAATAATTCAGCTACTACGACAAGTAATAATACACTTAAAAGGACTGTCGTTAAAAGAACATATAAGAGTATATTTTTGAAAAATAACTCTATACCGAATGAAGTAATAACTAACAATAAACCGAATCCTCAGAAGGAAGTAGTATGCAAAAGGAGTTATCGAATAATTCCGATTGATTTAAAACGGAATTCAAAAGTAGAATCAGTTATTACTAACAATAACCAAATAAAGTATTATCCAATTCCTGCAAAGGATATGATAAGTTTTAACATCCAGTCCGATGGTTGGGTAACTTCAGTTCTACAAGTTTATTCTATTCAGGGTATCAAACTGATTACTAAGGAAATAAACATTGTGAACGGATACAATAAAATCGAAATTGACATTTCAACCTTACTTCCGGGCTCATATTACACAACATTGACTTACAATGGCATAATACTATACGGAATTTTTAACATTCTATAATTAACAATTTACCGGCGGCTTTTGCCGCCGGTACTTATTACTAAACAAAAGGAACGGACAATGAAGAAGCTACTAACCCTCATCTTTCTCTTGAGTTGTGTTTCCCTCACCGCACAGACCATCGTCTGGGAGTCGGAGTATGAATGTTTTGAACCTCTTACCGCGGCTCATTGCAAGGTCATTAAAGACAGTCAGGGTAACTATATAAGTTTTTTCAATGATGTTTTACCCCCGATTACTTCTATTAATTTTATAAAATTCGGGGCTAAAGGTAGTTTTATTAAATATGATACAATTATAAAAGACTATTCTGTTATCCCCGGTTCTTTCTATGAAACCGGAAATGGATACAGAGCTTTTTACGGTGTTAACAACAATTTCTTTACACTTTGTAATAATATGTTTCCCTGTGTTGTTGATTTTGATTATGAAGGAAATATTCTCGATGGATATATTCCATATGGGACTGTGGTCAACGGTCCATATCCCGATAATGTATTTGATTTGAGTCCTATATATAGCCGTGTTATAAGCATAGGCAATAATTTCTATGTTGTATATGAAAACAGTAAGATAAAATTTTCAGAAACCAGCGCAAAAGGGGGTTACCACTTTATTGTAATCAGTTATGACTGCATTGGAAATGTCGTATGGAGAAACGGCTATGATACAACTGTCATTTTCAATTACTATGTATCAGATGTTAAGAAATCTAATGACAATAACATTATAATCTATGGATATGAATATAAAACCAGCCAAACAAATACATCATTAATAATAATTGAAATAGACACAAACGGTAATAAAGTTAAGGAATTCCGATACCCTCATGAAGACAAGGAATTCTATTCAAGAAGTATCGTAGGCACTGATGATGGCGGCTATATCTTAATGGGTGGGTATTCCAGCGATGATGGCGGTGGAAAATTCTGCTGGAAAATCGACAAAGACGGCAATATTATAAAAAAACGGGATATTCCGGATAAAAACATGGCTGATGAAAATTATAAAATTGCACTCCTACCGGACGGAGGTATCATATCCTATGGGCAAACTACATATTACGGCAGGAACACAACAGGACTAGGCGATGATTCGTGTAGATTCTATATATATAAGCTTAACTCCGAACTCGAAACCGTATGGGAATACGAATGGTATAATCATATATACCAGGATTTAAGCCAGATAGAAAATGTTTACATCCTCGACGAGAATAACATCATCATCAGCGGTTTCAAAGACCGCTACAAGTTTTACATTGCCCAGTTCAACACGAACAAGACAGAAGTCAAAGAGCAAGCTGTTACGACAGTAAACGTAACTGTTACCCCGCAGCCGTTCAGGGACATCTGCGAGGTTACCGTCGAAAACGCCTCCGGCCTAAACCTGTCGGCAGACATTTACGATGCGCTTGGGAACAGGGTGCGGTCTTTGTGCAACGAGCAGGCCCTCTCGGACCGGAAGTCGTTCCTGTTTAACGGCAGCAACTTTGCCCCGGGAGTGTATTACATTGAGGTTAGAACCGGTAAGGAAGTCATCAGGAAAAAGATACTAAAGGTGGAGTGAGAAGCGTAAGGAATTACGAATGACGAATGTAAGAAGAAGCAGCGCTGGAGCGACTTTTTCCCCGCCTTGGATGAGGCGGGGGCAGGGGGCTGTTGGATTCGTAGTTTGTCAAGTCAGATGTCAGAAGTAGAGACAGGTCTCAGACCTGTCTCACACCATTTTGAGCGCAGCGAGACCGGCGGAGGCAATGCTGAATGAAGGAAAAAGAATGAAGAATGCGAAACAATGAATTTTTCCCCACCTTGGATGAGATGAAAAGGGCCTGATAGAAAATGAGTTTTGTTGCAGGGATTTTTTGATTTGTTAAAAAGTCGATGTAACTTTTCCCGGGTTCGATTGTTTATACATAGTGTAAAATGTGGTTTCTTAAATTTATTTTCTGGTGATCTTCCGAAAGCAGCAGTTGTTTGGAATGATGTTTAAATTGAAAGGAATAATAAAAAATGAAGAAAATGGTTACTCTCGTGTTGATGTTCCTGTCATGCTCAGTGATGTCCGCCGCCGATTACGAATTCGAGGTCGAAAGGATGGGTGTGGACAGCCTCGGTGTTTGCCACAACGACAATGTTGTAATTGCCTACGGTACCGGCGGCATGATACTCTGTTCGACGGACAAGGGACAGGAATGGAAGCAGAAGCAGATTGCCAACGACAGCGTCAGGATAATGGAAATTGTCAATATCAAGGGGGATTTTTACGGCATTCTTTTCAATGGCTATTTGATAAAATCCACCGACGACGGCAACACCTGGCAAACAGCCAAAGGAACAGGCAATATTCCATATAAGGACATGACATACAGCGAAGACTCTCTGTTTGTCCTGACCAAAAAGAATACAATCCATGTGTTCAATTTTGATCTGGAACTTCAAAATGAGATTATTCTCAGCGATTCAATTTTCACAAGCGATATGGCATATTTTAACGGATCATTATATATGCAAGCATGGAATTCGAAAATTGCGGTACTGGATGTTAATAATAATTACAAAGAAAAACTGATTGCTAATTTAAGTACATCATCTGATTGGAAAGTTGACGAAGGCTGGCTTTATGTCTCAATTGGTCCAGGGCTGTATCGGTCAAAGGACCCTGCCTCAGGCTGGAGCAAGGTTGCAGACACTGTCAATATATATAATTTTTATAACCATGTTGTCTATGATATACACGATAAACGTAAAAGTGAATGGTTCGTATCGTGGCCCGATTTCTACAGATTGGACGAACACGGCCGTTCAAAAATTAATACGGATTCGATTCAGAGATTTGTTGTATATGTAAATATCCGGCAGTTTGAATTCCTCGATGAAAATACCATCGTTGCTGTCGGCACGAATAAAACAATATACCTCTCTACAAATGGCGGTCGCAACTGGACTTTGAAAAACAATCTGAATACTTTTTACACCCCAAGCACAACAAATATCAATCAAAAATGGGTGAACGGCGAAATCGGCTATTTCAGCAACGCCGGACAGATATTCAAAACTACGGATGCAGGTGTGACATGGCTGCCTCAGCAATTTACAGATACGCTTATAAAAAAAATTAAATATTTCGATGTATTATATATTGATTCTACCGGTGAAGGATTTGCATGGTCAACAGATAAAAGCAACATCTTAAAAGATACAACTAGGAACATCATGTTTGTATATACAAAAGACGGCGGGGAAACCTTCACGAACAAGTGGCAGCAGATTCTATCGCCAAGTGGTATTATTTACAATTGGCAGAAGTCTATTGTTCCAATCGAACCTGTAAAAATTAACGGTGTTTATGTTTTTACAGTATGCCCAACTATCGAGCAGTCCAGAAAAAGGTATTGTACCAGGATATTTATTATGGATTCTGATTTTAATATTATTAATAATATTGTACTTGACTCAATCTACCTTATGAAGATAGAAAAGATATCTGAAAATACTTTGGCGGCTCTCGCATGGGAACGAAGATACCCCAATGAATCCGGCTCCTTCGACAGTTCTGCAACATGGATTGTCACTTCGACCGACAGCGGAAAAACCTGGAACAGGGAATTTGAATGTTACATCAAAGGCACCTATCCTTACACTGACATAGTTGATGGCAGGGACTGGTTTGTAAGAAGCTCTGAAATGTTCTATGTTACAGATGATTCCGTTGTTTTTAATCGCTATATATATCATGTGGACCTTGATGCAAAAAAATGCAGGCTTCTGCATATGGATTCATTAGTGAATGCAGGTGAGTCCACAACTTTGATTTGCAAATTTAACGACAGGCTCTATTTTAGGAATGGTACTAATTTTTTGATGATGAATGATTACCATGACGCAAAACCCGAATTACGCAATTGTAATAAATTGGTCAATTCGAATATTAATATGAATATTCTATCAAATTGTTGGTCAGGCAACGAATTTATTTATTCGAGATTGAAACAGGAAATCAATAGTCTGTATTCTATCTATTCTTTTGTAAAGCTGACTCCTGTCAAAGACACAACCGACGTAATAGAAATACCTGAAGTGAACTTCGACTATTTGTGGGCCTCGCCTGCCTACCCCAACCCGGCGGACGACTATGTCAAAACAAGGGTGTACGCATATATGGATGAAGAATTCGATTTAAATAACTTCAGTGTTTATGATATATTGGGAAGTAAGCTTTCAACAGATGGAAAACTATCACTGATGCCGTTGGACAACAAAAGTGCAACTTTAACCTGGGACTGCAGCGGGATGAACACAGGCGTCTATTTTATACAAATAAAAATAGGCAGCAAATCAAGGACAGTTCCTGTAATAATTGCACGGTGATAAGTTAGGAGTGTGGAGTTAGGAGTGGTGGCTGGTGATTAGGGACTGGTTGTCAGTGGCCGGTGGCTGGTGGCTGGTTGTCAGTGGCTGGTGGCTGGTGGTCAGTGGCTGGTGGCTGGTTGTCAGTGGCTGGTGGCTGGTGACTGGTTGTCAGTGGCTGGTGGCAGAGAGTGTGTTTTTCCCCCGCCTTGGATAAGGAGGGGGTAGGGGGCGGTTCGATTTAGCCACAGGGGGCCTGCACCCGAAGCGCAGGAGCTTGTCTCTTCCCCTGAGCGTTGTCTCTGTAGCGGGAGGGGTAGCAAAAAGCCGTGAGAGGGTAAACAAAAACCCGTAACGGCTATACCGCTACGGGCGCTGTGCAGACTTGCGGAGATACCTACGTGAAAATTAGTTTCTCCGTGAGTCCCAATGCCAAAATACTATTTTTTCATAATATTTTTGTATAATTAAATTAAGGTTACTTATGAAAACGTTTAAGTATTTTGCAGCATTATTAGCAATGATTTTTGGAATGTCGGTTGGTTCACAGGCACAATGTGTCAATGGTGAACCTCCTGATGCTTTATCTGATTGCTATGATACCGACCCTCAGTTCCCTTGTGGAGCTGAGAATTGGGTGTCTGCTCAAAGGTTAATCGAATATCCCGGTATGCCCGGATGTACAGTAACTGTTGATTATATTACCAGATCATGTATCGTTAACGGTAGAACATTCACTCAGACACATATTTGTTTATATACTCCCGGTCCAGGGTGTGAGGCTTTGGTAGCTTTAATTGAAGAATCTGACCCTAATACGAAGGTCCATAATTTAAGGGATATCAAAACCATCATAACGCAGGAATTGTTGAAACAATTATTTCTTGAGGAATATAGTCAGATGACTCCGGAAGAACAATTGGCGCAACGCTGTCCCACAGATCCTACAGGACAATCTGGACCAGACTGGAGCCAGGTAAAATACAATTATTCCATTTTACAGGGTTCATGCTCTTCATATTGTACTAGTAGTTCTAATAGTGCATTCAGGGAAGTGACATGCACTCCGGGCTTTTGCTGCAGAGTAATAACTCAGTACTGTATCGATGAGAACGGCGTTTTTTGGTCATTGATAACTTATGACGACAACGATAGAGCGCCTGCCTGCCCGGGGGAAACACCGTCAGAAACTTGTGGCAGTGAATGGGAGCAAACGACCTGTATTTCAAATTGTGAAAATGATTGATGAGGTATGAAATGAAGAACAAAGTAGTTATTATTATACTTGTCGGCATAATGCTGACACCGGCAATGTTTTCGCAGGAAAACAGCCCGATGAATGTTACCGGAAGCATAAAAAGCACAAACAAAATTGTTAGAATCGTTAAGAGGATTCCTGCAGAGGCAGTTCAAAAACGAATTTTAGCAATGAACACGGTTGAAAGTGATAAGAAAAGTGAAGTAACCGGTTTCAGTGTCGGAATTGCACCTAATCCTACTGTGAATACGGTCAATTGTGCTGTGCAGACGCAGTCGGCAGCGACACTGGATGTGTATGTAAGCGATTTATTCGGCAATAAATTAATTACAAAGAAGCTGAAGGCGGATGTAGGCTATTGCAGCCTGTCGTTCGATTTGAGCAGTATGCCCCAGGGATGCTATTACATCAACTTTACCGACTATCAATCAATTAATTATTCATGTCCTGTAATTAAATATTAGGTAATTAACATGGATACATGGTTTCCAATCATGTATCCATGTCCTGTTTTAATAATCAAACAATTATTGAGAGACACTTATGCTTAAGAAATCGATGATATTGATATTAGTCATTCTCTTCCATTCTTCCGGTTTGCTTTCACAGGAAATCCTCTGGGAAAAGACCTATGACCTGCCGAGGGACATGTCGATGGATCATTTATACGGCATTACAAGGTCCGAAGACGGCAATCTTTTTATTATGTACACATTGAATGATTCATTGATTGGAAAGTTCTCGCCTGCATTAATGAAGGTAACACCCGAGGGTGAAATGCTCTGGTCTTTCTATAAGATTGGACAAAATAGTATTATTCCAGGCTTTATAACCGAAGACAACGGAAAAGTCAAATACTATTGCAATGCTTGTTCTGCCAGCTCGTATTCGAATTCCGGCTATCCACCGCATATATTTGAATTGAATTCAGGCTGCCTGGCAGCCGAACACTATGAAAAGGATGATTACGGCGCTCAACAGGAACTGGCGGGAGCAATTCTGCTGACGAAGGACAATATCCTGCTGAATGTGTCCAATAATAAATGCAACATCATTGTAAAAGAATACGACAGCCAGGCCATTTACATCAGGCAGATTGTGTTCGATACAACTACTTTTCCATACTATCCGACAGACCTCTTCCAGGACAGGGATTCCAATATATATATTTTTGGGAACTGCAAATACAAGAATGATTACAAATGTTTCGTAATTAAAATGGACAGGAACTACAACATTCTCTGGAAGATGGCAGATACATTGGAGGAGGATAATTCTCTCTATAACCTAGTGACTTATAATGAGGACGGTTCTTTTACCATTGTCAGCAGGATGGTACCTTCCTATAGCAGTGATACGGCGAAGTTCAGATTGATCTATAAGCGCTATGACAATCGCGGGGAATTGCTTGTCAATAAGCAGTATTATTACAATTACCGCTATGTTCACCTTTACGACCATTACCGGAACAGCGACGGCTCTTCATTGGTGACAGGATACAAGGGGAGATCCAACAATTTGTACTACTATCTGATGAAAATCGACAGCCTGGGTGAAATCCTCTGGGAAAAAACCTGGGGGGAATATGTAACATTGAATTGTATTTATGCTGTCCTTGCAACTGAAGACAATACAATCTACGTTGCCGGTCAGATTGAATCGGTACCTTACCTTGCCTGCCTGAAAGATGGCGTCACTGGAATTGCGGGCGCCGCCCCGCATCATAATTCCACAGGCAGAGGCTCAGCCTATCCCAATCCTGTGGGCAGAACCATAACCACAGAAATAGCCCGTGGATGTCCCGGAGAAGTCGCAGTAGAATTGTACTCAATTGACGGCTCATTCATTAAAACCCTGTTCCGTGAGAATATGGATTCTGGCAATTACAAACTCTGCCTGCCGTTGCCGGATGTCGCTCCCGGAGAGTATTCTCTCGTCCGGCGCGCCGGGAAAGAAATCAGCAGTGAAAATATTATTATCAGATAGTGAGGAAAAAACAATATGAATAAATTGATAATTGCATTATTATTTCTATCGGTAATGCCGCTTGCCGCCCAGCAGTTGGTTGTGGAAAAAACGTTTCCCCCGCCCGATTCTACAAGGATTAGTAGTCTCGATCTAATAAAGAATCTTGCAGATAATAATTTGCTTCTGGCTTACAAAGTTAGAGGCAATGTTGCTGTGACACATAATTACATGAAGAAAATCACACCGGAAGGCAACGCTCTCTGGGAAAAAGAATACTACATTAAGAAAGCGCTTGTACCAAAGCAAATTACAGAAGAAAGCAACGGCGGCCTGACTTTTCTCTGCCACATGGCAGAATATGTATTAGGTTGCAGTAGTGCAATTCATGACTATACTCCCGCATATTTCTTTTTTGACAGGGAAGGTAATCTCAAAAGCAAGCAATTTGACTCTACTACGACAATGATAAAAAAATCGGGCGACGCCAGCGTCTATGTAAAACCTGGGGATAATTACATACTTATCAGCTTGCACCGAGGGGTATTCTTAGTAAAGGAATTTGACAGCGATCTGCAGTTCCTTGATTACCATTACTGCGACACCCTGGACGGTTATTACTCGCCCTTAGCCGCCTATCCGGCAGGAGACGGCTACATCGTCGTCGGGCAACACACAAGGAAAGGCTACTGGCCGTTCATTGGAACATACAGCCGTGAGCACCATAGAAAACAGCTATTCATCGACTCACTCTCAGGCGTCAGCCCCATTTTTGCCTCTGCCGGCCCTTCCGGTACAGGCGTCTGCGTCATGACGATGATCTATGATAAGGTAGATTCGTCGAAGCAAAGAATGGTATTGAAGCGATACGACAACGAAGGCAGCCTGAAGTTCAGCTACGAATACAATGCGCTTTATCTTTACCCTAAGCGTTTTCTTAATCTGGACGACGGCGGCTATCTCATCGCCGCAGATTCCCTGAGGGAAATTGCCCCGAAAAAATTCAGGTATTACTGCTGCCTCCTGCGTATTGACGAGAACGGAAAATTGTTGTGGAAGACGACATTGGGTAACGACAGCTCCAATACATTTATTGAAAACTTCATCTATGTCCCGGGCGGTAACTATTACTTTTCTGGTAAGATGGGGGACAGCCTTTATTACGCTCATGTCAGGGATTACACGCTTGGCATCGATGACGAAACCTCTGTCCCTGCAAATACAAATATTACGGTTACGCCTAATCCGGCATCGGATAAAATAGATTGTTGCGTAACAACGGACAGGATCGGAACACTACATTTCTTTCTGTACAATGAAAACGGAAAGGAGATAATGAAAAAGGAATTCAACAAGACAGGCATCAGTCATTCATTTCCCGTCGTCCTGGACAAGACTGTAGCGCCAGGAGCATATTTTTACAGAGTAACGATAAAAAGTAACACGGTGTCCACCGGTAAGGTGGTTGTGAGCAGGTGATTAGTGGCTGGTGGCTGGTTGTTGGTGGTCAGTGGCCGGTGGCAGAGAGTGTGTTTTTCCCCCGCCTTGGATAAGGAGGAGCTTAGATAATTACGAATGAAGAATGAAGAATGACGAATGTAAGAATAAGCAGTGCTGGAGCGTCTTTTTCCCCGCCTTGGATGAGGCGGGGGTAGGGGGCGGTTGGATTCTTTGTTCGTCAAGTCAGATGTCAGAAGTAGAGACAGGTCTCAGACCTGTCTCACACCATTTTGAGCGCAGCGAGACCGGCGTTGACAATGCTGAATTAAAGAGGTTTCCCCGCCTTGGATAATGAGGGGGTAGATAATTACAAATTACGAATTTGTGCTTAACCTGTTTCACGACAAGAAAGACAAATGTAAATCATTGCATTGTGCCACTTTATAAAAAAATAATTTTATATAATTACTTTTTTCCATGGCATCAATAAATATCTGACAATTAAACGGATACTTTGATTGTCCCGAAAAGTAATCGCAATCGCCCAATCCTGCTAACTATAATTGTTACAATTATTTCCGGCGATTTTCTTATATTGTGTACGGAGTTGTTGCTCCGAATATTTTTGTCATTTTATTGACAATATAAATTGTTGGATTACATTAAGGGCCTTTATGGAATGTATAAGGATAATTGACACTAATGCTGCCAATATCCACCATCATAGTCTCTGTGGCTACAAAAACAGTAAGAACGAAGGTTACAGGAAGAAAGTCGAGTGGCTTAAGGAGAGGTACACTGAGGGATTAAGGTACAAAATACTCTATTCGGACAAAGACGGCGACATCGGCGCCATTGAATATATTCCCGGGGAATATGCCTGGCGTCCCGTCGAGGCAACCGGCTATTTCCTGATACACTGCATTTTCATTCTCCCCCGCGAATACAAAGGCAAAGGCTACGGCTCACTGCTGGTGGAAGAGTGCCTGAAAGACGCCACGATGAGCGGAAGGGATGGAGTTGCCGTCGTTACAAGGAAAGGAACCTGGATGGCTGGCAGGGACCTGTTCATTAAAAAAGGATTCGAAGTGGCCGACACGATGGAACCGGACTTCGAACTGCTGGTAAAAAAACTCAGCCCTTCTGCCCCGACTCCGGCTTTTGTGAAAAATGACGGCAGAAGCAAGGCCGATTACCCCAAGGGCCTCTATATGTTCCCTTCCAGCCAATGCCCCTATTCGGACAAAGCGGAAAAGGAAATTGCTGAAACTGCAAAATCAGACTATGCAATAGATATCAACATCGTGAAAATCGGCAGCTGCAGGGACGCCGCTCAAAGCCCATGTGCTTTCGGTACTTTCTGCATGGTGTACAACGGTGAAGTCATCGCTGACCATCCCGTCAGCAAAACAAGATTTAAAAACATCATGAACAAGCTCATTTGAACCGGGCCTGAGTCGTCATTCCTTTCACTGGCGATCCCCCTGGCTGGTTTGATAAATGATTTCATCATTTTTCACTTTCCTCTGCATTATTGTTTGAATTTTTTTCTCTTGTTTTTTTTAAAAAGAAAAAGAGTTATTTTATATGAAAGTGTATATTAAAACGGAGGATTCAATGAAACTGAGAAAAGATGATTGCATAGCCTTAGTAATAGATATACAGGAGAAGCTGTTCCCCTTCATCGAAGGAAAAGACAGGATGGTTCAGAACCAGCTCCGGCTCATCGGTGGCTTGCAGGCGCTGGGTGTCCCGTCGATCGTAACGGAGCAGTACCGCAAAGGCATAGGCCCTACCATCTCCCCGATAATAGAATTGATCGGCGACAAATTTGAATACATGGAAAAAATGGAATTCAGCTGCTTAGAGAATGAAGCCATCAAAGAAAGAGTTATGGCTACCGGCAGGAAAAATATTATTATTATCGGCATCGAGGCTCATGTGTGCATTCTACAGACTACGCTCGACGCCCTTGAAGCCGGGATGAAGCCTGTCGTTGTCGCTGACTGCACCGGCAGCCGCCTGGCCGCCAACAGGGATATTGCACTCGGGAGGATGCGCTCTGAGGGAGCGGTAATCACCAGCTATGAATCTCTCCTGTTCGAATTGCTGGTTCGCTCCGGCACACCCGAATTCAAAGAGATTTCAAAGCTTGTAAAATAAGTGGGCATTTGTAAAAAGAAATACTGTAATGGGGTTCAGGCAGGAGAATTAAAAAATAACAGCGGCCCCTCGCCCTGCCTGCGGTTTACGCATTGTCCGGGCTAATAATAGTCCTCCATCGGTAAAAAATATTCTTTCTCCTGTAAAATATAATTTGCGTATCTCCCAATTTTTCAATTTGTTTGTATTATTAAGATACTCATAATATTAAGAAGTGAAAGGGATATTATTATGTTTAAGAGCCTTTCTTTCACCGTATTTACAGTACTATTCCTTCTTTTGTCCGATTTCAATTGCGTTGTCGTTTTAGCCCAGGAACCCGCGAAACCGTACTCCTGGCAGGAGATGAAAGATTCCAGCAAGTTCTATGAAAAAGCACGCGATTATGGAAGCGCTTTAAACTGGTGCGAACAGGCGCTTGCTTCTGCCTGTAAAGAGTTGGGTGAAATGGACACGATTGTAGCCGATCTTGCAGGAAAGCTGACGTATCTCTCCTGGCAGCTTAGAAAGTATGAGCTTGCCCTGAAATATGCACGCATGGACAGCACAATCAGGATTCAGGCGCAAGGACCCGATCATCCGGCTTTTGTAATTCTTTACAAGAATCTTGGCGCCCAATATGATGGACTGAATGATTTTGCTGATGCCGAATCTTCATATAAACATTCTGTGGAAATAGCCAGGAAATTATATAAAACCGATGATGCCGATCTTGCTTCAAGCATCAGCAGTTTAGCCGTTTTCTATTACAATAGGGGTAAGTATTCACAGGCAGAGCCTTTATATAAAGAATCTCTTGAAATGAAAAGGCGTATCTTCAAAGAAGACAACCCCAGTTTAGCCCTGAGTATCAATAATAATGCGGCTTTCTATATAAATATTGGGAGATATAATGAAGCTGATACATTATTCAAAGAAGCATTGGCAATGAACAGACGTTTATACAATGAGGACCACCCGGAACTGGCCAGAAGTATTAATAATCTGGCGTATTTCTATTATACCAGAGGTAATTTAGCTGAGGCTGAACCCTTATACAAAGAAGGCCTTGAGATGGGCCGCCGGATTTATCAAACTGATAATCCATATTTAGCTGCCATGATATTCCAGGTTGCGAATTTCAGTTTTAGCGCCGGCAATTTCAACGAAGCAGAATCATTATACAAAGAAGCCCTGGCAATGAGAAGGCACCTCTACAAAGGAGACCATCCCGACCTGGCCATTAGTATAAACGATCTTGGTGGCTTCTATGAGCGTATCGGCAATTACAACGAGGCGGAAACTTTAATTAAAGAAGCTTATGCAATGAGAAAACGAATTTACAGGGGAGACCACCCTGAGTTGGCCAACAGCCTGAACGATATGGCTGCATTGTATAAAGACAAAGGCGATTATTCTGAAGCTGAGCCGCTATTGAAAGAAGCTCTTGCTATGAGGAAGCGTATATTCAAAGGCGATCACACTGTTGTAGCAAAAACTTTAAGCAACTTGGGTATTTTCTATAAACTAATAGGAAATATCAGGGAAGCAGAGCCACTGTACAAGGAAGCCCTTGCAATGCGGCAGCGCCTTTTCAAAGGAGACCACCCCGACCTCGCTGTGAGCATCAATAACATGGGTGTTTTCTATAATGAAATTGGAAACTTTGATGAAACTGAACTTCTCTATAAAGAGGCTCTTGCAATGCGACGTCGCCTTTTCAAAGGAGACAACCCGGACCTCGCTGTGAGCATCAATAACCTGGGTTTTTTCTATAATGAAAAAGGAAAATACTCCGAAGCAGAACCTCTGTTCAAAGAAGCTCTCGCGATGCGCCGGCGGATGTTTAAAACCGACAATCCGGACCTGGCGCAAAGCATTAATAATATTGCATTTTACTATATGAATGTGGGCAATTACACCGAAGCAGAACCTCTGTTCATCGAAGCCCTTGCAATGAGCAGGCGCCTTTTCATGGACGACAATCCGGATCTGTCCCAAAGCATGATAAACCTGGCTTTTCTTTATTACAAAACCGGCAGGAACAGTGATGCAGTCCCATTATATGAAGAAGCTCTCGCAATGCGCCGGCGCCTGTATAAAAATGATCATCAGGATTTGGCTGCTACTATTAACGATTTGGCTATTGTGCTGGGTACCAGTGGCAATCATTCCGATGCAGAGCGGTTATTAAGGGAATCGATGGATATGTACAGGAATGTTTTCAATAACCAGTCAGCTAATCTGTCTGAAAATGAAAAAGACAAGTATTGGAATACAATGAAAGGTAAATTTGAATTACTCCTGAATTATACACTATTGAATAAAAAAGAAACGACTGAGATTCTCGGCTATACTTATGACAATCTTCTTTTTACCAAAGGTATTCTTGCATACTCTACAAAGAAGATGAAAGAGAGGATACTTTCCTGCAATGACAGCAATGCAACCGGCTTATTTATTAAATGGTCGGACCTTAAAATGTTTATTTCCAAACATTCTACACTTACAGCCAATGAGTTAATAAAGAAGAGAATAAACCTCGATTCACTGGAAGCAATTGCAAACAATCTGGAGAAGGAGCTGTCACAGATGTCCTCGTCTTTTGCCTCTGAGGTAAAACTGAAGTATTTCACCTGGCAGGACGTACAGAAATCACTTAAAAAAAATGAAGCTGCTGTCGAGATCGTCCGGTTTAGGCGCTCTGACATGAAAGGCAATACAGATTCGGTTTGCTATGGCTTCCTGATTGTGAAACCGGGTAAAAGCGGAAATAGTATCAAATTTGTTATTAATCAAGACGGCAGAAGCCTTGAAAATAATTTTGCCAAACAATATATAAGCGACCTTAATAAGAAAATCCGCAATGAGAATTACTACGATCAATACTGGGCGAAGATTGCAGCGAACCTGAAAGGGGTGAAAAAGGCCTATATATCTCCCGATGGTGTCTATAATCAACTGAACCTGGCTACTCTATTCAACCCGGTAACAAAGAAATACCTGATTGACGAACTCGACCTGCAATTGGTTACTTCTACCAGGGATATAATTAATCAAAGTCCAAATGAAAAGTATGATAATACAGCTGTACTAATCGGCAATCCACTATTTAAAATCGAAAAACCCGAAGACATAAAAATCAAAGCCAATACCGAAAGCAAATTAAGCGACGACTATTATCTCAGCGAGGAAGCAGAACTGACAATGCGGTCGGGCATCTATCCGCTACCGGCCACTGGTGTTGAAATCGGGAAAATAGCTTCTCTTCTCGCTGATAGAAAATGGAAAGTGGATATTTTTACGCAGGAAATGGCGATTGAAGATGCTGTAAAAAAGGCAAACAGTCCTCGTGTCCTCCATATTGCTACTCACGGCAAGTTCCTGAGCGACATCGATAGAACTTCATCCGTATTTGGAGGGTCGTTTGACAAACAAAAAGCAGGAGGCAACCCGCTTCTGAGGTCGTTTCTCGTTTTTGCCGGTGCAGACAGCCCCGATTCTATCAAAAAGAAACTTAACAATGACGACGGCTTCCTTACAGCCTACGAAGCCATGAACCTGAATCTCGACAAGACCGAGCTGGTGGTTCTCTCTGCCTGTGAGACGGGCCTGGGCGAGATCAGGAACGGTGAAGGTGTGTACGGGCTGCAGCGTGCCTTCATCCAGGCAGGAGCCAAAACGGTCATCATGTCGCTTTGGTCTGTCAGCGACGAAGCAACACAGGAATTGATGAGCATATTCTACAAAGAGTGGCTCGGGGGAAAAGCTAAGCGCGATGCCTTCAGGACTGCACAGATGAAACTGAAGGAGAAATACCCCAGCCCATATTACTGGGGCGCTTTCGTGATGGTGGGTGAGTAGGCTGTTGCTGCCGGTAAAAGCTGCAATTGATCGATTGCCCTGATTGTTTTCATTTTGAAAATTATACAAAGGATTTTCCTATGATTCTTTTAATTGATCATGTTGATTTTTAATTTGCATATCACTTATATTTTCAATTGTTTTGCATTTATAAAAACTCATAATATAAAAAAAGCGAAAGGGATATTATTATGTTTAAGAGCCTTTCCATTACTGCATTCATCTGCCTTACACTTCTATTGTCCGATTTAAGCATATACAGCCTTTTGAGCCAGGAACCCGTAAAAACCAACACCTGGCAGGAGATGACGGACTCGAGCAATATTTACAAACAAGGACAGAAGCACGATGTCGCACTTAAATGGGCACTGCTTGCAGAAGCAAAAGCAAAAGAGCAGTTCGGGGAAAAAGACACTAATTATATTTCTTCCCTGACTATGCTGTACTTATGCTATTTAAACGTGAGAAATTATGAAAAAGCCATTGAATCTGCACTGAAAGCTCAACCGATTATTAAGGAAGTAAGAGGTGAAATCAGCCCAGGATACGGAGAAATAGTCTTCGTTCTTGGCTTTCTCTATATGCAATCAGGTGATATAGAGAAAGCTGAATCATTGCTAAAGGAATCTATTGAAGTTTTCAGGCGTTCATATAAAACCGACCATCCGGACTTAACTAACAGTATATATCTCTTGGCTTCATTGTATGCCGGCACAAGAAGATTTTCAATGGCCGAACCACTGCTCAAAGAAGTCATCGAAATGAAAAAGCGCCTCTACAAAGAAGACCATCCCGACCTGGCAAAAAGTATTTGTGATTTGGCAAAGGTTTATAGGGCTAATTATCAATATGATCTGGCTGAACCCTTGTTCAAGGAAGTCATCGATATGAAAAAGCGACTCTACAAGGGGGACCATCCCGACCTGGCAATAAGTAATAACGATTTGGCTGTATTGTACCATGAAATGAATAGGTACCCAGAGGCCGAATCATTATACAGAGAGGCTTATGATATGAGAAAGAGGATTTTTAAGGGAGACCATCCTGATTTGGCACAAAGTTTAAGCAATCTGGGCTCTTTCTTCAAAATTACCGGCAAATATCACGAAGCCGAACCCTTATTAACAGAAGCTCTCGCGATGAGGAGGCGATTATTCAAGGGAGACCATCCCGATCTTGCTTTAAGCATATCCAACATGGGAGAATACTATGAGGCTCTCGGTAATTACACCGAAGCAGAGAAATATTACTTAGAAGCGCTTGAAATGCGAAAACGCCTGTTTAAGGGCGACCATCCCGATCTTGCTTTAACTATAAATAATTTATCTGTAATTGAAGCAGCGCTGGGAAAACATTCTGAAGCTGAAAGCCTGCACAAGGAAGCACTCGCCATGCGGAGACGGCTCTATAAAGAGGATAATCCTTCATTGGCACTTAGTATATACAATATGGCTACCTTTTACTTTGACTATGGCAATTATGCAGAAGCAGAAGCGTTTTATAAGGAAGCAGTAGCTATGTATAGTCGTCTCTATAAAACCGATCATTCAGAAAAAGCAAGAAGTCTGAACACACTTGCATATTTCTATGAATGTAAAGGCAACTACGATGAAGCTGAGCCATTATACAAAAAAGCCCTCGAAATGAGGCGACATATTTATCAGAGCGATCATCCCGACCTGGCAGAAAGTCTTAATTTCACAGCACAATTCTATAACAACACAGGTAATTATACGGAAGCAGAGCCTCTCTTCAGGGAAGCCCTCAGTA
This sequence comes from uncultured Hyphomicrobiales bacterium, assembly GCA_964634885.1. Classification (GTDB taxonomy): domain Bacteria; phylum Bacteroidota; class Ignavibacteria; order Kapaibacteriales; family UBA2268; genus DAINRZ01. The sequence goes on from CAZWLN010000031.1 coordinate 18,083, forward strand.
TGTACCGGCGAATCTTCAAAGAAGGCCATCCGGAATTTGCAAGGTGCCTGAACAACGTAGCACGTTTTTATGCAATCACAGGTAACTTTTCGGAGGCTGAGCCATTATTAAAAGAAGCCCTCGAAATGGACCGGGGATTATTTAAAAGCGATAATTCGGCCTTGATTTCGAGCATTCTTAATTCTGCCGCATTCTATAGCTACAGAGGAAGATATGCCGAGGCAGAACCTCTGTATGCCGAGGCTCTTGCGATGACTAAACGAATTTACAAAGGGGACAATACATACTATTCACAGATTATAACTCATATTGGGATATTCAATGTTGTTAGCCGGAATTATGAAAAAGCAGAACCAATGCTGAAGGAAGCGCTGGAAATGAACCGGCGGCTGTACAAAGGAGACCATCCCGATTTGGCTCGATCTATTAAAGACCTGGTATATTTCTATTTATTATCCGGTAAAGTAAATGAAGCCGAACCCTTGCTAAAAGAAGCCCTCAGAATGTACAGGCGGCTGTACAATGGCAATAATGAAGACCTGTCCTATGTAATAAACGAAATGTCCTATCTCTGCTATCTCCAGAGCAATTTCTCCGAAATGGAGGTCATGTACAAAGAAGCCCTCGATATGAGAAAAAACATTTTTATTAAACAATCCGTTTGCATGTCCGAATCTGAAAAAGAAAAATTCTGGAATACGATAAAAGAAAATTTTGAATTATCCCTTTCTTTTGCCCGAATGAGAATGAAGGACAACCCTGACATCCTTGGCTACACTTACGACAATCTGCTGTTTACGAAGGCCCTTCAGTTCAACAGCGCAGGCAGGATGAAAAAGAGGATACTCGAATCGGGCGATTCAGCCCTTATTGCAAAATATAAAGACTACACCGGTCAAAAGGAAACCCTCATCAAATTGTATTCATTGCCGGAAAAGGAAATCGAGAAGCGCGGTTACAATGTTGACTCCATCGAAAAACTGGCAAATGGACTGGAAAAGGAACTATCACTGAAATCCGAAGAATTCAAGCAAAGCTACGAGATGAAAAAGGTGTCGTGGAAATCGATCCAGGCTTTGTTAAAACCGGATGAAGCTGCTGTCGAGATAGTCAGGTACAGGCTGCGAGCCGGAACAAGATGGACAGACACAGTGTGCTACGCCGCATTGATTGTAACGGACCAGACAACAGACCATCCTGACATAGTAATCCTCGACAATGGCAAGGAACTGGAAGGTGAGTATTACAACCTGTACCGCAATATGGTCAAGTCGAAAACAAGCGACAATGAATCGTTCCGTGCCTTCTGGCAAAAGATCTATGAAAAAACGAAAGGGTACAAGAAGATATATTTCTCCCCTGACGGGATATACAACAAGCTGAATATCGGGACATTGCAGACAGAACCCGGTAAATACCTGATTGACCTTCAGGAGGTTCACCAGTTGTCGAGTACACAGGAGATACTGCTTGGCTATTACACAAAACAGAAAGAGACAAATGTATATAATAGTGCAGTCCTGATTGGCAATCCTGACTTTAGCCTGAGCCGGGACAAGGTCAAAGAGAAGGAGAGGGAGATACTTAAGCGTAACGTGACCCTTGAGAGGGATTACAATCCCGTAAGGGCAATGGTTCTGACCTCGCTGCCGGGAACAGAAAAGGAAGTGGAGAATGTTTCAAAATACCTTAAAACAAAAAAATGGGATGTATTCAAATATACAAAGTCAGAGGCAGTAAAAGCCTCTGTAAAGACTGTAAACAGCCCGCGAGTACTTCACATTGCAACGCATGGCCTTTTTCTTCCCGACGTCAGCCCGGTTGAAGGTAACCTGTTTGGAATAGAAACCAAGAGGCTGACTGACAATCCTCTTCTCAGGTCAGGGTTGCTGTTCGCCGGTGCATCGAGTTCTTTAGAGTCAGACTTCAAACCTACAGGTGCTGATAATGGTTACCTTACTGCTTATGAAGCCATGAACCTGAATCTCGGCAAGACTGAACTGGTGGTTCTCTCTGCCTGTGAGACGGGACTTGGAGAGATCAGGAACGGCGAAGGTGTGTACGGCCTGCAGCGTGCCTTCATCCAGGCAGGAGCCAAAACGGTCATCATGTCGCTTTGGTCTGTCAGCGACGAAGCCACTCAGGAACTGATGAGCATATTCTACAAAGAATGGCTCGGGGGAAAAACAAAGCGTGAAGCCTTCAGGACTGCACAGATAAAATTGAAGGAGAAATACCCCAGCCCCTACTACTGGGGCGCTTTCGTAATGGTAGGTGAATAGCTGCTTACAAATGATGAGGCAAGCCTGATGATGATTCCATAATGGAATGATATTTCAGTGTGGTATCATTATCAAAGGCAGCAATCAATCTTCGGTTCTTTCTTCACCGGCGACGGATTTCAGTCGTTTAATCTCATCATTCATAATGGCTGTGGAGCTGATGAGTTTCTGTATCCGGTTGTTCATCCTTACGATTCGGCTGGTCAGGTAGAGTGAATAGATGAGAAGGAATCCGATTAGTATAATGTATATCAGGTCATTACCTGTGTAAAGGCCGAAGACATGATAGGCTGCCCAGCGGTAAACAGGCTCGAGAAGGGGAATCGAAACCAGGAAGACAGTCAGCACCAACCAAAGGGCTGTGTAAGACGGAAGAAGGCTGTCGCGCTTCATCATCCTGAAAATGACTGCCAGGAAGACGGCTCCGACAATAAATGCAAATAATTGTAAGTGGCTGCTCATGTCAGGTACCTTACCTTGTTTTGAATCTGTTTCTTTCTGAAAACACAACCAATAATCGCTATCAGGCTTTTCACGGGGAAAAACACGGCATTCCAAAGATTGTATTCCGACCTGCCCCGTTCCCTTTGTTTCATGATTACCGGTTTCTCGATTATCTTACCCCCGATGTAATGGGTGTAAATTAGGAACTCGTGAACTACATCGTTGACAATGTAGCTGTTGTAGCAACCGAAGAACCTGATCACCTTCCTGTTGTATGCCCTGAAGCCCGAAGTAATATCCGTCAGCCTGTTCCCGGTAATGCCGGAGATGATGGAGGAAAACAGCCTGATGCCCAGTCTCCTGAAGAAATAGGACTGGAAGCCTTCCCTGTTGATGAACCTGGAACCGATGACTACATCGGCTTCGTTCCGAACCAAAGGGTCAGTAATCTTTTTTAATTCTGAAGCAATATGCTGGCCGTCGCCGTCGAACTGGCATAGGATGTCGTAATCATTGGCGCAGGCATACATGAAGTATGAAAGAAAGGCTCCGCTGAACCCCCCGGTATTTGTACAGTGCACTATTACCGGCACATTGTACTTCCTGCACAGTGCGGCGGTGTTGTCAAGGGAGCCGTTGTCCACAACGACAATGTCGTAGCCGTAATTGTTGTCCATCAGGTCCTGCAGTACGCCTTCAATGTTGCCTTCCTCGTTGTAGGCAATTACCGCAACAAGTATCTTCATTGGGCTCCCTTCCTTCTGACGACGGCTGGAACGCCGGCAACAACCATGTCGGCAGGTACTTCTTTTGTCACGACAGCGCCTGCTCCGACGATTGCCCTGTCGTTGACGGTAACACCGGGCAGCAGCGTAGAATTGGCGCCTATGTATGCTGCCGAACGGACAATGGAGTTGCCGAGAAGGCATGCAGAGGGAGCAATGGATGAAAAATTACCTATTGTAACATCATGGGTGATGTTGGCACAGGTATTGACTTTAACGAAGTTACCGATTCTGCAGTTACAGGAAATATTGACTCCTGCCTGGACTATTGTACCAATACCCAATTCGGCAGACCGGGAAATTGAAGTTGAAGGATGTATCAATTGTGTGAACCTGAACCCTGCTTTTTGATATTGTTCAAACAAATGCATTCTTATCCTGGGGCTGTCAGGGGTAATGGCAAGGGGAACAGTGCCGTAACGGGCAAAAATCGCGGCAATATCTCCGTCGTTTCCAAGCAGAGGAATGTCCGGAAAATCAGCTTTGCTGTCATTATCGATTATGCCGAGGATCTCTATCTCATTGAGCAGGCAAATTTCTACTATCTCATGGAAGCCGCCGACAAGTATTACTTCTTTTGTCATCTATCCCTCCCTTATTACAGACAACAACGTGCGGCAAATATAATCAATTTGTTCTGAAGTTAAAGCAGAATACATCGGCAAGGTAATTTCATTGTCGGTGACGTACTCTGTTACCGGCAGGGGTAGAGAATAGGGATGATAGACACTGAACCTGTGGACGGGGGGATAGTGGACGCTTGTGCCGATTCCGAGAGACTGCAGTTTCTCCCTGATCCGGTCCCTTCTTTCCGGTGTCGAGCCTTTCAATACCACGGGCATAATATAATTGGACACAGGTTCCCTGTTGTCCCTGAAAGGTATCGTCAGTTCGGCGGCAGCGCCAAGCCCCGACAGATAGGCTTCCCTTACAAGCTGCCTTCTGGCTATGTCGGCTTTTAGTTTTCCCAGTTGAACGACGGCAATCGACGCCCTTATGTCATCCATCCTGTAATTATAGCCGGCTTCGATTATGTCATACATCGTTGCGTGGCCTTTCGACCGCTCGTATGAAAGCGTGGTCATGCCGTGTGAGCGCAGCAACCTGAGCCTGTCGTTGTATTCACTGCTATCTGTGATAGCGATGCCGCCCTCGCCTGTGCTGATGTTCTTGTTCGAAAAGAAGCTGAAGCACCCGACATCGCCTATTGTCCCGAGCTTCCGCCCCTTGTACTCCGAAAGAGGCCCGTGGCAGGCGTCTTCTATTATCTTCAGATTGTTTTCCCTTGCTATGGCACAAATGGTGTCCATGTCGCAGGGAAACCCGCCGTAGTGCATTACTACGACAGCCTTTGTCCGGGAGGTGATTTTATTCCTGATGTCCTCAGGGTCGATGTTGAGGTCTTCGGTGGAAACGACATCGCAAAAGACGGGAGTCGCACCTGTGTATAGCACTGAATTGACGGTTGCGGCGAAAGTAAGTGAAGGTACGAGCACTTCGTCTCCTTTACCAATCCCGCATACGATCATTGCCAGGTGCAGGGCCGAGGTACAGTTAGCAAGGGCAACAGCGTGTCTTGCTCCCACCATCGATGAAAATTTCTCTTCGAGTTCCGCGTTGCGTGGGCCTGTGGAAATCCATTTTGAGCGCAGTGTGTCAATTACCGCTTTCTCTTCTTCTTCATTGAAATTCAGGTCGAATAAGGGTATTTTCATGACTTCTGCCCTGTTTTTCTTGCAATAACCGTTAATACATCAAAAGTATTTATTTTAATAGGCAAAACCGGGAATTTTGCCGATTTAATCCTGAATATGTATTCCATGATGCTGAAGATATTAAAGTATTTACCTCCGTAGCCCATGTAGAGTATCTCGAAGCCATGTTTCTCAAGAAGGTAACTCAGCGTCTCTCTGGAATAGAAATAAAGGTGGAGCGGGGGAGTAAGCAGCCTCCAGCGCTTTCCGAACAGCTTCGAATGCAGGGAGCCGATGTCGCCGGTGGTAATCATCAGGCCGCCGCCGGGGTTCAGGACATCCCGGCACTTACCGAGGACGGCAAAAGGGTCCGTCAAATGCTCTATTGTGTCGTTCATGCAGATGAAGTCAAACCGGCTGCCGCCACCTGCGGAAAGGAAATCTTTTTCTACGGCCAGGTCGAGTTCCCGGCATGAATAGTCCCTGCTGTAGTCAGATACTTCATAGCCACATACGTCCCAGCCTTCGTCTCTTGCTGCGTTAAGGAAAAATCCGTATGCACTGCCGATCTCGCATAAACTGCCGGTATTGAAGTATTTGCCGATTTTCTTTAACAAAGACCTGGCATTTATCAGATGAACCTTCTTATCCTTTAAGTAATCGGGATATACGGTTTTGTAGTAACTCTCGTTGTAATAATCGTCAGGATTGAAACTGCCGATGTCCGTAAAAACGAGCCCACATTGTTTACAGCGGACAATGTCGTAGGCTCCCTTACTTCCGGCGCCGGGTACTTTCGGGAAAAGTACGGTATTGTCGCCCGAACCGCAATTGTTACAGAGGGCCATCGGCCTGTTCCTTGAAATGAGTTAAATAGGCAGACTGTGCTTCGTTGTAATCCTCGACCCTCCCGATGTCGAGCCAGTATTCGTGCATCAGGTAGCGGCCTATCGGGGCTTTGTTGCCGATCATGGCCTTAATCAGGTTGTCTATTCCGAAATAGGTATTGTCGGGGATATACCTGAAAACAGCCGGTTTCATGAAGTAAATGCCTGCAACAATTTCAAGAACCAGGTCGGGCTTCTCTTCCACATCCACGAGGTAGTTGCCCTTTGTTTTGACGCTTCCGAAGGCAAACGGAGTCTTAATGTTTTTTGTCACAACTGTAAAATCTGCATCGAGATTCTCAGCGAACCCGGCAAGTCTGCCGAAGTCGATTGTACTGAGGATGTCGCCGTTCATCAGGATGAAGGGGGATGTAAGCTGCTCTTTCAATAGAGACAAAGGGCCGCAGGTGCCAAGAGGCTCTTCTTCTTTACTGAAATGCACCCTGACACCGAGTCTCGAGCCGTCGCCGATGAAGGACTCGATGTAATTGCTTTTATAATTGGTGGCAATGAAAACCTCTTCGATGCCGTAGTGTTTCAGCCGCTCTATCTGTATTTCGAGTACGGCTTTCTCGCCAATCGGCAGCAGTGGCTTGGGTATCGCCTCGGTAAACGGCTTCAGCCTCGAGCCGAGCCCTCCTGCAAGTATTACTGCTTTATTCATGAATTACTGTGCCTCGCATTGAATGGGTCCGACATAATGCCGCTTTGCAGCGCTTTGAGTATTTCCCGGATGCCGTCGTCAACACAATAGTAAGTATGGTAGCCAAGTATTTTTTCAATTTTCGAGAAATTTACCCTGTAATCTCTGGGGTCTTCTTCTTTATGTACAAATTCGATAGCTGCGCCGGGCAGGTATTTCCTGATCATATCGACAATCATCAATTTTGTGTAATTCCCGGCGGTATTGCCTACGTTAAAGACATTGCGGCTGACGATGTCCGGCGATGATTCGAGGACTTTCACACATGAAGAAGCAAGGTCGGACACATGGCAGTAGGGCCTCCAAAACTGCTCACCGAAGACGGTCAGCTTCCTACCGGCCCACAGGTCCCTCGTGAATTCGTTTACCGTCAGGTCAAACCTCATTCGGGGGGAAAATCCGTAAACGGTAGCGAACCGGAGAGGTGTGGGAGTGAAATCATCGCGTGTTTTGGAGTCGAGGATGTATTGTTCGAATTTGACTTTCAGCCTTGCATAGTGTGAAACCGGATCCAGCGGCGAGGTTTCGTCAACATAGTCCGTATCTTTCATCTTCCCGTAATTGCTGCATGTCGAAGCAAAAACAAATTGCTTTACTTTGGGAGTTTCACGGCAAAGATCGAAAAGCTGTACTGAAGCGTTCCAGTTAATTTCCTCTGCCAGTTCCGGCTGTTTGGCGCAGGCCGGGTCACCGACGATGGCCGCAAGGTGTACAACAGCGTCTGCGTCTTTAAGACCGGCAGCGACAGTGTCCCTGTCCCTGATGTCTCCCCTTACGAATTCGAAATTGCTGTCTCCAATCAGGTGCATCAGCGATTCGCCTCCGAACATCAGCCTGTCGAGTACCCTTACCCGATAGCCTTTCTTTATTAATATCCCACAGAGTACCGACCCGATGTAGCCGGCGCCTCCCGTTACCACTATCCTTTTCATAATAATTGCTGCTATCCCATTTTTTCAAAAAACAAAATTAAAAAGAAAAATTGTTTAAATATTAATTATCAGGAATATTTACTTTTCTAATTCTTTTTCCCCAATCAGCAAGCGGCTTTTCTCCTTTCCCTGTACTCCTGCCATGCCATTGGAATGATGAAAATCGAATAGATATAAACAAAGTACAGGTACCTGAAATCAGGCGCCCCTGCCGTTACGATGATGAATGGAACCTGGAACAGGATGATGAATGATCCCAAAGCGCTTGCCGGTACGTATTTATAAAGAAAAAACGCCAGCAGCAGCAGGAATATCGGAAGGAAATGATTCCAGACGGCTAACCTGAAAGGAAAGACGGAGGAAATCCCTATCAGCCAATTCTGTATTTCACTTAAAAACCCGATTTTGGGGGAGTACGGGTGCTCAAAAAGAGTGAGTTTTCCCGGCCAATGATAGCTTGCAATGGAATTGTGAATATACTCGTTGTCAACGATATAATTCGAATAGGTCGAACTTCCGAGCGAGGCGGCCATTGTTGTAAACAGGTAGGCCCTGTCAGCAAAATAGGCAGGCAAATTGACTGCAATCAGCCTGTAAAACAAGTTGTTAACGCTGTCCACAGTCTCGTCGGACAAATCGGTTCTAACCTGCATTATCAGGCTGCTGCCGTGTTCGGGTACATAGCAGCGCTTAAGGGAATCGACATTGATGATTTTGCTGAATATACGGATGTCCCTCTCGTAATCGTCCGAATAATAGGTCTTGTTGAGTTGCATCAATTTGTTGTGAAAAAGCGAAGCAATCGGATTGATTTTCCAGGACAGGGAAGAGAAAGCCGGGTTAATTGGTTTTACGTCGAGAAGAGGCGGCACCGCGAGTTTTAATATCAGATAAAGTATCAGCGTAGAAACTGAAAACAGATAGACTTTCCTCCGCTCCAACAGCCTGAAAACGAACATGGCCAGCGGTATCAACGGCAGCAGCAGCACACCGTTGTGGCGGACAAAACCCGTAAATATCAGAACTACCGAGAGCAACAGCACCGGTTTGACGCCTATCACGACGGTCCTGCCCTTTTGTTTGTTATTGTAAAGGTAATAGCATAAGAAGGCCCAGAAACAGTTTAGTATTGAAAATGGAATATCTTTCCACAACGTAACATTATAAGTGCATATTGGTATGGACAGAACCCAGATGAAAAGGAATATCCAGGTGAGGTAAGATTTTAAGCCGTTTTTGTTTAAGTACCATAGTATGAAGCTGCCGAGCACGGACATCATGAGTATCTGGAACAGGCCGACGACGGCAGGAGTATCCATCAACTGCGAAAGGAAAAATACATAGAGGGAGCTGACATAGGGATGGTCATCCTGCAGGTCGAGGTTTTTTGTCTGCATCCACTGCCAGAGTGAGTCGGGCGTGAGGGCGCCGGGCCACTGACCCAGCAGCCAGCAGAAAAACAGGGTGAAGGAGATTGCGAAAAAGAGCCAGAAACGCTTCCGCCCGTTTTCGAGAAAGACGAACCGACCGACCGACCGCCAGTCGGGCTTATTCAACATTACCCTCAATTTGACTAACAGGTAGATAATCCAGGTAATTAACAAGGCCAGAAAAACCTGGAGGGCGAAAATTCTTGGTTCAAACCGCGTATGTTTTATCTCAAGATTGCTGACTATTACACTTCCGTTTTCACTGCCGGCAATGGCTTGTTTTGCATTGATGCTTTCATAAACCGGAACCGTATCGACTTCGGATATAGCCGTTATTTTATTGATAGTTGCACCACACAGACTGTCGGTCGGTATCAGTTTCAATCCGTAAACCGTCGAGAACGGAAGTATTATGGATTGGTATTCTTTTGCCGAATCGATGGCGACGCCGACTGTCTGGTAAGAATTGAACCCCCCGCCTGTGTCCCAACTGAATTTATAATGGCACTGGCCGGGGAAGGCGCCGTATATCCTTAATTCCACAGGTACATAGTGCCCGTTCTTAAAGTAAAGGAAAGAGAGTGCAACTGCAAATATTGCAATGAGTAAGAATGCTTTTTTCAAAGTGACTCTTTTATCTGATTTCATACCTCTCATGGCCCGGACTAATTATAAGTAACAACAGTAATTAATTGTAATATAACGACAAACAGTTTTCCCATCCTTTGATATGAAGTGGGCAGGGGATGCTTGAATTTCCCTGAAAATATTATAATAATAGAGTTTACACCTTATCATTCACAAAACTATAAAACATTGTCAAAAACCCCGGGAACTAAGATAACAAATTCCTGAATAATAGTTTATAAAGTTTGTCAAGTTCATAAAGTCAAGGAAAAACTAATCTGGTACGTCTTTCTCCTTCCCCTTGGGGAAGGAGAAGGAAACAAGGCAGTTCTTGAATCCTCTCTTTGAGGTGAATTCAGGTGGGGTAAAGCACACCGGGCGCTCAATATTCTCATATGAGACACCGGAAAGCCGCACCAGCAGAGACGCAAGGCCTTGCGTCTCTACGAAATAATGCAATAATACGGCTTCTTTACCACCATCATGAATAATTTAATAATTTTATCCGTACTGAATAGCGAAGAGCCTTTTTTTTAGTTACCCACTATAAATGATGAAAAGCCTTAATTATTTAATAAATCTGATAATAGCTTATTAAAGATATAGAGATGACAGTCCTCTACAGATCATACAATAGTCTCCTGGCAGAGAGGGAGCGTAAGGCCAGGTTGCAAACCCTCTAAAAAGTTGTAGCTACGCGGCAGCCGGGGTGTGTTCATCGATTTTCACATAAATTCTCCTCTTTAACTTTCACCCCCAGCAAATCGCGAAAAACCATATTTTACAATTTTTGGTACAGAACCGGAATAATCATTTGTTAATATTTAATTATTTATTTAAGTTTAAAGATATGAGATTTTACAACCCTTGGGGTAGATTTTATGAAAACCGTTTTTTGTTTCACAGATTCCTGAGGCTTCAATGCGTGTACTTAGAATATTGATCCTTGCGGTGATTCCACTCTTCTTGTTCAGCTATTGCGAAGATAATTCCGCTCAAAATCCAAAAATCGATAAGTCCATTTGGCCTATGGGTGTAGGGTACTACTGGAAATACCACTGGTTCATCCAGTACAAAGGACAGAATTATAAGGAACTGGGTATTTCGAAATGCGGTATCACCGAAAAGATGAAGATTGGCAAAGAATACTGGTATGTTATGACCGACCTGTTCTTTCCCGATACTTTGGAAATCCTGCATGTTGATGACAAAGGTGTTTGGTCAGACGTATATACCGGCAAAAAGGAAAATACTACATATAAATATCTTGCATATAAGTATCCGACTTATGCTGGAGAATTGAATATTTACGGCGATGATACTATTGTGACAGTAGCCACTTCAGTACCAATTAGTACAGTTTATGGAGAGATCGATCAATGTGTTAAATATGCTTCTATCGATAATAAAATACTTATTTTCTTTCGATACGGCCTTGGACCGGTTAAAATTATGTGGGTCGACGGTTATTATGACGGCAGCCCTCTGTGGAAAGTCAAAGAATTATATGAATATTATGTTGGGCTGTAATCCCTGTCAATCCCGATAGCGCTCTTCGATCCCCTATAAATTTGTATTTTATTATCGTGCCCCTCATGATTACTAATCTGTGCAATCTTTAATAACATTGCTAACTTATTGCAGTTTGTAGTTACGGAAAAAATACTTATAATTGAAGATTGTAAAAAATTGAAAAGTTTTATTAATTAAGATAATGAAATACGTCTTATATATGGCGGGAACACAAGGATACCGGGTAGATAAATGATTCAGGTAAGCAAATATATATTGGATGAGATAATCGACGAAGACAACAGGCGAATAACCTACCGCGGCTACGACAAAGAAACCAGGAAGTCCGTACTGGCTTTCGTCGTCAACGAACGCAACCTTGCTCCCGAAGAACTGGCACGCATCGAATACGGATTCGACCTTGTCAATAAATTCCCATTCTCCGGCATCATCAAACTGCTCGATTACGAAAAGAAGAATGAGTTGAGGATGTTTATCTGCGAAGATTTCGATTATATCTTCCTCGACAAATACTTTGAGACATCGGATTACGACCTGAAGAAACTCCTGAAAATCGCACTGAATATTACTTCTACTGTACGCGAAATCCACAGGTATAACTATATTCACAAAAACCTCAATCCCCGGAGCATACTCCTCAATCCATCGACACTGAAGGTTAAAATTTCCTGCTTCGAGATTGCATCGGTACTGAAGAAAGAACGCGATTCGCACATCAGCCCGGACTATGTCAAGGGGAACCTCCTTTACATCTCCCCGGAACAGACGGGAAGGACTAACCAGTTCATCGATACCCGGTCCGACCTTTACTCGCTCGGCATCATCCTCTACCAGATGTTTGCAGGCAGGCTGCCGTTCAACTACAATGACCCGATGGAGATAATCCATGCACACATTGCCCGCCAGCCGTTCTACGCTCACCTGATCAACCCGGAACTGCCCGAAGTGGTCTCCGAAATCATCGACAAACTGCTTGAGAAGAATCCCGACGACCGTTACCAGAGCTGTGCCGGGCTGTACTATGACCTGAAGAAATGCTATGACCAGTACTGGACCAGCAATAATATATACAGCTTCAGGATTGCCGCACAGGATATACCCGAAAAGTTCAATATTCCCGATAAAATATACGGCAGGGACAGTGAGTTGTCGCTGCTGCAAAACGAATTCACGGGGGTATCCCAGGGAAACTCCGGCATCGTTTTCATCAGCGGCCCGCCCGGCATAGGCAAGTCCTCCATTGTCAATGAATTTGTCAGGCGCAACGACGAGAAGGAATTCTTTTTCATTACCGGCAAATTCGAGCAGTACAAACACGAGATACCTTACAGCCCGTTCATCGACGCATGCAGGGAACTCCTTAAGCAATTGCTCACAGAAACCAACGAAAACCTTGACCAGTGGAGGGACAAACTCAGGAGCAGCCTTGGCGAGAATGCTTCCTCCCTCGTTGACATCATACCCGAACTTGAGCTGGTATTAGGTAAGATTACCAGTGTAAGGCAGGACAGCGAGGAAAAGGAAAGAGCCGTTTTCCTCAGCGCTTTCAGTACCCTGATCAAAACCTTTGCTACTGAAGAAAAACCGCTCGTCATCTTCATCGACGACTGGCAATGGGTTTGCTCATGCTCAATTAACCTCATACGTACCCTCATCACCGAGTCCCACAACAAATACATACTGTTCATCGGCTCGTACAGAGACGACGAGATTACTCCCGAACACCCTGTCAAAGCCATTCTCAACTTCATGGAAGAGAACAGCAGTTTCAATTTCATGGAGATCAAACTGCTCCCTCTCGGATTGATCGATATTAGTACTCTGATCTCCGATATGTTCAAGTGCTCGCTGAAAAAAGCAAAGCCGCTCGGCAACATCATCAAGCAGAGGACCCTCGGCAACCCATTGTTCATCAAACAGTTCCTGAGGAGCCTCAGCGACGACAAACTGATACAGTTCAACCGTGAGAAACTTTCCTGGGAATGGGACATCAGTATTATTAACGAAGTCGATATTTCCGATAATATTGTCGAGGTGCTTGAAAAAAGGCTGAAAGAGCTGCCTCCGGCAACTCTCGAAATATTAAAATATGCTTCCTGCATCGGTACCTTCTTCGATCTGACAACCCTGTCAGGCATATTCAAAAAAGAACAGCGCTATATCTACGAGAACCTGATATTGGCTGTCAATGAAGGTTTCATACTGAAACTAATCTCCATCGACACCAAATTTCCCGGCCAGGAAGACGAGTTCTCCAGTCTCGAGGATATAAAATACAGGTTTGTTCACGACAGGGTTCAGCAGGTCTCCAACCTCATGCTGCCTGAAACCGAACGCCGGACAGTCAAGTTCAGGCTCGCACAGTATCTGCTGTTGAATAAATACAGCAGGACTACGGACAACATCTTCCAGATCGTTAACCAACTGAATGAGAACATCGGCAATCTGAGGAATGGCATCACAAGGTTTGAACTGGCAAAACTCAATTATCAGGCCGGTAAGAAAGCCAGGCTCTATGAAGCATACATTCCTGCACAGAAGTATTTCCAGACCGGCATCAAACTGCTTGGCAACAGCGCCTGGACAAAGAACTACGAGATGATGGCAGAACTTCACATCGACTCATCTGAAGCTGCCGTCTTCGCCGGCAACTACTCTGTGGCTGAACGCCAGTCCCTGGCTTCGATTAAATACCTTAAGTCCAAGATCGATACGATCAGGGCTTACGGGAACCTGATCAGATCGCGCTCCTTGCAGTACAAGATGAAGCAGGCTCTTCGGTCTTCATTCGAACTGCTTTCGCACCTCGGCGTGGAAATCAAATTGCCTAAGACTTACAATTACAAAAAGAGTCTCGCCGACCTGTACGAAAGAATCAAGAACCTGACCTATGACGATTATCTACGAATACCCGAAGTCGGCGAGATAATAAAAGCCGAGACACAGAAAGCGCTGATGGACAGTATTACTATTGCTTATGCCGTCGGTTCACCCTATTATACGCCACTGGTCTTCGAGATGATGGCCCATACACTGAAACACGGAAGAAGCAAGTACACATCGTTCGGGTTGGTATCGTTGGCCGCAACAATGTGTACGGTTGAAGGATACCGGGGGCTGGGACTCGAACTGGGCAACATTGCCATTAAGCTTGCAGGACGGTACAATGCTAACGAAATTCACTACCGTGTCCTTCTGATCGGCAATTCATTCATCAGCCTGTACAGGGACATCAATCGGGATACGACGGATAATTTACAGTTCATATACAAACAATGCCTGGCCAATAAAGACTATGAATATGCTTCTCATGCTCTTCTGGCCTTTCATATATACAGTTTCTGGTACGGGGCGGACCCGGGCCTGCTGGAGCAGAGCCTTAGCGCTGCCCGACGGGATAACGGTATTGCCGACCAGAAAAAATACATCCTTTCAATTGAATTTCAGAATCAACTGCTTTGCAACATACGGGGCAAGTCTGCAAACATCCTCTCCCTTGCAGGGTCAAGGACCGAAAAAGAAATTGCACGCCAGCTTGCCCTGGCGAAGGAATTGCCCTCATTGTTCGATTTCTACCTGATTAAGGCTTTTCTTCATTACATTTTCGATGATCCGAAGAATGCTCTGCTATTTATCGACAAGGCCGAAAGCTATTATAATGAATTGTTTGTTCCCATCCTTTTATTGGAATTCAAATTCCTCCAGGCAATAATCTATTCGGCGAACTGGGCGAACTTCAGCAGGAAAGAAAGGGAGCTGAGGCTGGCCAAAATCGAAAAGAACCAGGCAGAGATGAAAAATCTTTCGGTTATTGCCCCATCCTTTTTCCTGGGCAAATACTACATTATCGAGGCGGAAAAATGCCGCATACAGGACAAAGACTTCCTTGCCCTCGACTATTATTACAAAGCGATTAAACATTCCGCTGCCGGTAAATTCATTATCGACGAAGCCCTGTCCTCCGAATTAGCAGCCAAATTCCTGATATCCAAGGATAAAGAGGACATTGCCAATTTCTACATCGCCCGTGCTTCCCAGGCATACCGGAAATGGGGAGCAGAAGCAAAAGTCAGCCTTCTCGATAAAAAATACAATGTACTCTCCGCTCCCGGTAATTACTATTCCAAACCTCAACAAGCAGCGCTGGAAGGAGACACTGCCGATTCCGCCCTCGGTTTCGAGGAGAAGATTGACATCATGGCTGTCACTAAGTCCACACAGGCAATCTCCGGTGAGATCATACTCGAAAAACTGCTCACTGTCCTGATTAGGATTGTAATGGAGAACGCCGGCGCCGAAAAGGTTTTCCTGATGATTAACAAAGACAACGACCTGTACCTCGAAGCAGAAGGCACCTCCCAGTCCGAAGAGATCAAAGTAATGCTGTCGATGCCTCTCGATTACTGTCCGCTCCCAAAGAAGATCATCAGGTACGTGGCAAGGACCAAGGAAACGATTGTACTCGAAGACGCTGCCAACGAGACATTCTTTTCCGACGACGACTATGTCCACCACAAGAAACCGAAGTCCATACTGTGTATGCCTGTCTTTCACCATAATGAAATAATAGCTATACTGTACCTTGAAAACAATTTCATTGTCGGCGCTTTTACCAAGGTGCGGCAGGAAACCCTGAAAATACTCTCCTCCCAGGTCGCTATTTCCCTCGAGAACGCCTTCCTTTACAATAACCTCAAAAAGGAGATACAGGAAAGGAAGAAAGCAGAGGAGGAACTGATTAATTACAGGGACCAGCTTCAGGAACTCGTGGAAGTCAGGACTACGGAGATAAGGAAAACCAATAAACTCCTTCAGATCGAGATTAACGAGAAAAAGAACACTGAAGAAGAGCTGCGCAAGAGCCAGGAGCGGTTCCGTAAGCAATACCTGTCGATACCCATTCCCACCTTCACCTATGAACGTTCGAAAGACGGCGGTACTTTTACCCTGACAGACTTCAACAAGCTGGCAGAGGAAGCCGACTTCGGCAGGCCCCACGAGCTGCTGGGCTCCTCCGTCAATGAGTTGTTCTTCGAAAGACAGGACATCATCAACGATATTAAACTGTGCTATGAGAGCAAGATTACCTTCCAGAGGGAAGTGCATTACAAACCGAGGTATCTCGACTCTCCGCGCTATTACCTCTTTACATACGCCTATGTTCCCCCGGACCTTGTGATGCTTCACCAGGAAGACGTTACCGAGAGGAAACTCTACGAAAACGCCTTGCAGGAGAGTGAAGCCACTGCACGCGCCCTGATCAATGCGCCTACAGACTACATCGTTCTTTACGATGAGAACATGAACATCCTGGCAATCAACAAAACTGCCGCAAAAAGCCTCGATTCGGAGATCGACGACCTCATCGGCAGGAACCTTAACGACATATTCTCTGCCGAAGTGGCCAGGACCCGAAAGGAAAAATACGAACTGGTTTTCAAGACCGGCAAGACTCTCCGTTACGAAGACAAAGGCGACACCGGCTGGTACGACCATGTAATCTATCCTGTGAAAAATGAATACGGCGACGTAAAGAAAATTACCGTCGTTGCCCGCGACATTACCGTTTCAAAAAAAATTGAAGAGGAGCTGCGAAAAGCAAAAGAGGAAGCCGAACGTGCCAACAGGTCGAAAAGTGAGTTCCTCGCCAATATGTCCCATGAGATACGAACACCGATGAATGCCATCCTCGGTTTCAGCGAGATACTCCTTACCCAGACGTCAGACATGCAGCACAAGAGCTACCTCAACACCATCCTGAACAGCGGCAATATTCTACTCTCACTTATTAACGACATACTCGACCTTTCGAAGATTGAAGCCGACAAACTCGAGATGAACTATGAAGCGGTTGACATCGAAAAAGTAATTGTCGATATTAAGCATATCTTCATGCACAGAACAGGCGAAAAGAACCTCGAATTCAGGATGGACATCAATCCCGGCCTGCCAAAGACGCTGTTGTTCGACGAAGTAAGGCTGAGGCAGATATTGTTCAACCTTGTGGGCAATGCCGTAAAATTTACCGACAGCGGATATATTGCCGTAAGTGTCGATTTCAAGTACGAAAACAAAGAGAAAACTACTGTAGAGATATATTTCAACATCGAAGACTCCGGCATCGGCATTCCCGTGGAGGAACACGAAACCATATTCCAGTCCTTCACCACTCCTGCCGACTCCAACAAGAAAAAAATGGGTGGCTCCGGCCTTGGCCTTGCCATTACAAAACGCCTGACCGAGAAAATGAACGGCAGCATCAAAGTACACAGCACTCCTGGTGTGGGCAGCATCTTCTCCCTGCTGTTCTCCAATATCAAAGTTGTTAAACACAAACAGGCCGTCGTCAAAGATACGGCTATTATTCCCGACCAGTTCAGCTTCGAACCTTCGACAGTGCTCCTTGTCGATGACATCGAATACAACCGCAAGCTGATCAAAGCCATGCTCAAAGATACGAACCTGGCCATCATCGAAGCTGCCAACGGGGACGAAGTGCTCAAACAGTTGAAGGTTAACAGTCCCGACCTGATACTCATGGACATGAGAATGCCGGGCAAAGACGGTACCGAGATTACAAGCTATATCAGGAAGAACCTCAAACTCAACCATGTGCCGATCATCGCTTTCACTGCATATGCATATACCGATTCGGATTTCATTTCCAAGAACCAGTTCGACGGCTTCCTGAAGAAACCGATTCTCAAGAAAGACCTCATGCGCGAGTTGGCAAAGTTCCTGAAGTACAAGAATGTTGTCCGGCACGCAGAAGCGGTTTCCGGATCCACGAAACATGAAACGGAGCAGGAAGCAGCGGTCGAAACCGTACACAGTTCCTATGAACCCGACAGCATCAGGGCTTTGTTGGATATTTTTGAAAACGAATTGTCGAGGGAATGGAAAGAAAACTCGGATGTATTCATGATCGACAACATCGAACTGTTCGCCGAAAGGATAGCCGACCTCGGTAAGCAGAACAACATCGAATTCATCATTCACTATGGTAAGATTCTTACGGATTACATAAGTAATTTCAAAGTATCGAAGATTAAGAAAACATTAGCCGAATTCCCTAATCTCATAGAGAATTTAAGACATCTGTCAAATAATAATTAATTTTTATTTGAATTTTGAATAATCATTAATAAATTTGTAATCTATATTTAATTTACAAATCGTTTAAGATTTGTGGTGAAAAAAATTGAGAGCAAAAAACGTTGAAAAATCTGATGGCGAAAAGAAGCTGATTTTCGTCGTTGACGACCAGGAAGAAAATCTCGAGTTCCTGGGCAGCCTTCTGCGCCATAATAATTACAATGTCATGGTAGCTTCCGACGGCATCGAAGCGCTTAACTTCGTACACAAAAAACTACCGGACCTGATACTGCTCGATATCATGATGCCGAAGATGGACGGCTATGAAGTATGCGAGAAGCTCAAGTCGAATGAGCACACGAAGGACATTCCCGTCATTTTCATTACTGCAAAGATAGAAACCGAAGACATCGTCAGAGGTTTCCAGGTCGGCGGCGTTGACTATGTTACCAAGCCCTTCAAACACAAGGAGCTGCTCAGCAGGGTCAAGACACAACTCGAATTGAAACAGTCCAAAGACCTGATTATCAAACAGAACGAGAAGCTCATCAAACTGAACCAGGACAAGAACGGCTTCCTGAGGATTGCTGCTCACGACCTGAAGAATCCGCTCTTTACAATCAAGGGTTTCGCCCAGCTCATCAACCAGAAATACAAGGAACTGTCGCCACAGGAAGTAAAAGAATATACCAACTACATTACCGACACAGCCGACCAATGCCTCCAGATCATCATCAACCTCCTGGATATAAACAAGATTGAAGACGGCCAGCTTAAACTGACCTATGACGACATTAACCTGGACGAGGTTATTACAAAGATAATCGATACCTATGTCCTGAAAGCAAAAGCTAAAGACATCAACCTGGTATTTAATAATAATCACGAGAAAGTATTCATCAACGCCGACACCGGCAAGGTGATACAGGTACTCTCGGAGCTTATCTCCAACGCAATCAAGTTCTCGCCGTTCAAGAAATCGATTTATATTAATTCCACAATCAGCGACGAGAAAAAACGGCGCGCCAGGGTAGAAGTCAGGGACGAAGGCCCCGGCCTCACCGACGACGACAAATCGAAATTGTTTACGAAGTTCTCCAAGCTGTCGGCACAACCCACCGGCGACGAGAACTCCACCGGCTTGGGACTGAACATAGTCAAATACCTCGTCGAAGCAATGGGCGGAAAAGTCTGGGCCGAAAGCGAAGCCGGCAAAGGCGCCTCCTTCTTTATTGAATTCAAACTTAAGAATTAGTTTATTGGATGCTGATCATGTAGCGAAATGAAACAAGCACAGCCAATGTTGACTGCATAATTCTCTAAAGATTCTGATTCAGGCTCAGGTATATTGCCCCGTGAGGAAGATATAAATGCCTCTTCTCTATTTATAGTGGGTAAATAATGAAGAAAACCAAATAGATATTTTTCAAATCTCATGGACACACCCCGGCTGCTGCGTAGCTACAACTTTTTAGAGGGTTTGCAACCTGGCCTTACGCTCCCTCTCTGCCAGGAGACTATTGTATGATCTGTAGAGGACTGTCATCTCTATATCTTTAATAAGCTATTATCAGATTTATTAAGTAATTAATTATATTTACAAATATTTTAGCCGATGGTAAAGACATTGAACCGAAAAGTTCCGGATCGATTAAAAAAATCTGCTTTGCGATTATCTATAATATTCTTTATTTTCAATAAATTTGAAGTGATGATATAATAAATATATTATTTTTTGACAGCGGTTATGAGTAAGAAAAGAGTGGAATTCGTCGTTCACGGCACGGTACAGGGAGTAGGCTTCCGGTACTATGTCTATTCTGCCGCTCAAACGTTAAAGCTGAAAGGCTACGTCAAGAACCAGTGGGACGGTACCGTCCTTTCTGTTGTCGAGGGCGAAGACACAACAATCGATCTGTTTCACGATTACCTGAAGAGGGGGCCTTCCCTGGCAAGGGTGGAAAAAGTCGAAGTAAACGTCAGCGAACCAATCAACGAATTTAAAACTTTTGCAATAATGTAATGGCTCCATATCTCAGGTCAATAGCAATTCTGTGTCTTACCTTCAGCCTTTTTTCAGGCAGGCTGCCTGCTGCCGGCAATGAAGGCAGGTACAACGCCGACAGCTACCTGACAGCCGTCGATACGAACAGCGCCGGGATGGTTTATACCCTCGGGGACCTGTCGTCGCTCAGCCCCAGGGTGGGACTTGTCCTCAGCGGCGGTGGCGCAAGAGGTATTTCGCAGATCGGCGTGCTGAAAGTCTTCGAAGAAGAGTCTGTCCCAATAGATTATATCGTAGGCACAAGCATCGGCTCTCTTGTTGGCGGCCTTTACTCCATGGGTTACAGTACATCCGACCTCGATTCCATCATCAGGATAGCAGACTGGAAAGGGATGATGCTCGATTACACAGAACATGACCGCCAGGATGAGTTCATCGACCAGAAAAAAGCCAGCGACCGCAGCCTCATTTCTTTGCGTTTCAGCAACTTTAAAATCGTTTTGCCTGAAGCCATCTCCTTCGGCCTGAAATACAACAAATTCATCAAGGAGTTGTCCTGGAACGGCTTGTACAAACCTGGCAACAGCTTCGACAACCTCAAATACAAATTCCGATCGGTTACTACCGACCTTGTACGCGGAAAAACCGTCTCCCTCAGTTCAGGCGACATTTCAGCCGCCATGAGGGCCAGTTCTGCCTTCCCCCTGCGCTATACACCCGTCAGGCTCGACTCGATGGTTCTTGTTGACGGCGGACTAATGGCAAACATTCCCGTCGAAGCCGTTAAGGAATTCGACCCTGACCTCATCTTTGCCGTTAACACCACCTCGCCTCTGCTTTCCATCGACGACCTGAACAATCCGGTAAACATCGCCGACCAGGTGGTTTCGCTGATGATGAAAACATTCAGCGAGAAAGCTGCTGCCGCGACGGATGTCATCCTGCAGCCGGCAATCGGCAGTTACAGTTTTACCGATTTCTCAAACTTCGATTCCCTAATCATCAAAGGAGAGCAGGAAGCCAGGAAGAAAATCCCCGCAATCAAATCAATACTTGCTGCCGCCGAAGACTCCATCATTTATAACCTGTGCAGAAAGCTTCCTCCTGCGGCAATCAACCGTGAAACCCGGCTGGCAGGTTTTACTGAAGCTGACAGCCTTGCTGTTTCCGGTTTCACTACCATTCCCGAACTGCTTGCTGTCCTGAGGAAGTTCAAAAGCTACAGCAATTACGAACTATCCTACAACAATGGAATGCTCCACTCTGTCCGTGCCGTTCCCTACCCGATTATCAATTCCGTTAAAGTGGCGCTCAACTACAGGCCGCCCGGCTTCAGGGACTATGCAGGTGATTTCAGCAGGCATTTCACCCCTAAACCCTATACAAAAGAAACTGTAACAGGCATTACGGAAGTCATTCTTAAATACCTGAGGGCAAAAGGCCTTGCGTTCGCATCGGTACACACCGTTACCTTCGACACCACCAGCAATCAATTAAGAATTGATTTCGACGCCGGCATAATAAAAAAAATAGACATCAGCGGCAACCCCAACGCCAGCAGCTTCCTTGTAACACGAGAGCTTCATTTCGAGGAAGGGGAGCCGGTCAATACGGCGAAACTCCTCGACAGTTGGGAAAACCTCGTTAACACAGAGCTGTTTTCCGATGCCGACATCGGCATCGTGAGCAGCGCCCCGGACAGCGGTGTCGCCATTGCAATCAGGGTTGTCGAGAAAGGAACCCAGAAGATCAGCATCGGTTTCCGGGCTGACAACGAAAGATTCGGCCAGTTAGGGCTGGACCTCATGCAGGTAAACCTTTTGAACCTTGGCACAACGGTCTCTTTCAGGTTTGCGGGCGGTTCTTTGAACCAGTTCTTCCAGCTCTCTCTCGAGAATCCACGCGTACTCAAAACCATGTCGGGTTTTGCAATTCATGGCATATTTGAAGAAAAGAACGTTTACAGGTACAAGCCGAAAACGAATCTCGAAAGAAACGAATTTGAAATGAAAAGGGACGGGAAAGACATTGAAGAGCGATTCGGGTTCAGCGCTTCACTGGGGACACAGATCGGCAAGAACGGCTCCCTGACAGGCGCCTATCGTTTCGAGAGGCAGCGATACTATGATTCGGAACTCGAAAGAAAGCCGTCTTTTTACACTTTGTCCTCGCTGGTAATAAATATGATATATGATTCTGAAGACAGAGCCTATTTTTCAACATCCGGTAATTATTTTGACATGCTGCTTGAAACCAATGTTTCCGAAGGCAGCGATTTTACAGGCTATTCAAAGATTAACATATACGCGCGTACCAACCTTACCTACGGCATATTCAATATTAAACCTTCCTTCAACATGGGCATTGCCGACGCGACACTGCCGCAACCCGAGTTTTTCAACCTCGGCGGCGAGGACAATTTCTTTGGGATGATGGAATACGAACAAAGAGGAAGGCAGATCATACGCGCCTCTGTCGAGATGAGGATGAAGTCTCCTCACAATATCTTTTTCGACACATATTTTTCATTTCGCTACGACATCGGCTCTGTATGGGAGAAACCTGAGAAGATCAGGCTGGCATCGCTGAAACACGGCCTTGGCGCTTCTCTCGTACTCGACACACCACTGGGGCCTGCCAAGTTCTCCGTAGGAAAGAGTTTTTACTTTATTAAAAATCCGAATACGGTTGTTTTGGGGCCGTATATAATGTACTTCAGCCTGGGTGTTAAACTGTACTGAGAATGATAAATTAAAGAAGTTTATCAAGTTCGTCAAGTTCATCAAGTTTATCAAGTCAGAAGAAGCAGGCACAAACCTCTTCCTTTCTTTCACCTTCCCCACTGGGGAAGGCCGGGATGGGGTTGTTCAGTTCATCAAGTTTATCAAGTTCGTCAAGTTCATCAAGTTTGTAAAGAAAGCCCCAGAGGGGCGGTATATTAATAGTTCATCAAGTTTATAAAGTAAGCCAGACCGGCAGGGGCTTCTTCCTCTCTCAATAGCCACGTCATTCATGGCGTGGGCAAGATAAAGAAAGAAACAATTCTACTCCTTCCGGTAGCGTCGAGATGGACTCCACCTCTTAGGTGAAGTCTATCTTACCCGTAGTGAACCTTCGAAAAGTTTGGAGATATTTTGTTTGTAAAGGCTGGTCTGAGACTTGCCTCAGCCTATTTGCTGATTGTAATTACAATCTTGCTGTCTTTTGTAATTTCGAAACCCTGGAATAATCTATCTTCTGTTCCGCTACTTGAAGAACCGCCCCATAAGTCATGGTAAGATGAATAGAAAACCATTGCATTTTTAATGTCTTCCGAAGGGATTAGCGCAGTAATCGTACTGTCATTAGTATGGCTGTATAATACGGGGTGGGTGATCTTTATTGAGGTTCCGGCAGACAATTTTCGCGTATGGTTTCCATTGTATGTAGAATATTTTAATTCATTTGTTTCGTTAACAGAGATACTATTAAAACTTTGATTGATTGTGTCCGGGAAAAGTGAGATATTATAATGCGCACACTCAGTAGTATGGCTCAGATTGTCTTCTTTCTCGGATCGTGAAGCGGAACACAGGTAGAATTGGTCTAAAGGATAATTGTTGCCCATACAAGCGCACATGCCTTCATACCAGAGTTTAGTGTCGATTCGCGCGCCGTCATGGCTTTCGATTGTAATATCTTCATTTGTAGTGTCAAGATAGCTGTAATCATAATGATTGGGCCCATTGTTGCTTGATCTGTTTATTTCATAGCGCCAAATAAACCCTGTCAATCGAATTGTAGCTTTGTTGTATTTAACCCCTTCAATCTCATTGTAGGATTCAAGCGTCATGCTGTCAATCTCAGAGAATTTATGCTGTCTCATTCCGAATATGATTACCGGATCATTTTTATCCAGATTGTAGAAACTGATATTTTTTACTGCTGGATTGTAATAGCAAACTGTGTCGGGTTTATTAAGCCAGACTGCAATGATTTTATTTACAGATTCGAAGTCAATTTCACTGATTTTGGTAATATCCACTTCCTTGGTTGTCCCGTCGTCCAAATGGATTATCAATTTGGGTGTGGAGAGGGCTGTAACTACAGTAAGAAGAAAAAGAGCAAGATATGATAATGTTTTCATTGTTCTTCTCTCCTCAGTCAATTACTAATAGTTTACCGTGCTGTTTGCTGCTGCCGGAATTAATCTCGAAAAAGTAGAAACCGCTGCTTACCTTTGCTCCATCGTCCGACGTGCAGTTCCACACGGCTGTGTTCTGCCCTGCGGCGCAGCCTTCGATCAACAGGCTGCGGACCACCCTGCCGTTAATGTCGAGTATCGTAATCTGCACATCGCCGGGCTCGTCCGTGTTGAAGTAAAATGTTGTGTTGTCGGTAACGGGATTGGGTACGTTTTTGAGTAATTTAATTTCTTCTGTTTCGCGACACTCTGAGGGTCCTGTAGTATTGGTAACCGAAAAGCCTTTGATTGATTTTAGCGACACTTTCTCTGAAGTACCGTCCTTGTATTTAATAACCAGGTATTCCTCCTGTGCCTGCACAGAAAGAGCCATGAAGAAGAAGCCCAGGATAATTGCCGAAAGTTTTCTCATCTGTCCTCCCGAAAATATAATATTAAAACTGTTTCAATATTTTCTATAATGACACATGAACAGGGAAAAGGTCACAGGGAAAATTAAGATTATTTACTGGTTTTTGTTTTTTTTTAAGCAGATTATTCAAATAAATAGTTCTTCTCTATTTGTAGTGAGTAAATAATGAAGAAAACCAAATATCTATTTTTCAAATCTCATGGACACACCCCGGCTGCTGCCGCAGCCATCCCTCTTATTAGAGGGGTTTAGACATTACATGGCGCTCCCCCTCTGGCAAGAGGGGGCCGGGGGGTGTGTAATGTCGCATTATTACTCTAATATTGTCAGTTCGCCTATTGCCGATCATACCCATTTTCTCAATGACAGTCACTTTTTAACCCATACTGAATAGCGAAGAACCAACATAAAATAATCGCAATGTCCACGCGCGCTCTAACAGTAACATAATCTATAAGTATTAGAAAAGCCCGGCAAAAAAACCGGAATACTTACAGAAACAAATCAATATTTTGGAAAGAAGTAAAATTTAAACAGATTCAAAATTCAATTTTGACAGTTCTTCGGAGCTGGTCCTTTTGCTGACGTCGAGGACTTCGAAACCTACGACTTTGCCTTCGGCATTAAAGTCGAGTATAATCCCTTTTGCTACTTCTTCCGAATCTATGATTTTCGAGTCGTCGAGACGGAAATACAGGGTATCGCTTTCTTTGTCAATTTTTAATTTCATTTCCTCACACTCAACCTTCTGTCAAAGAAAAAAGTAACTATTTTTTTTGGTAATGAATACGGATTCACTACCACTCTTAGAAAACGATTCTGATATTCTGTTATTGCTTTAATCAAGTGCAGCGTATCATCATCCTTCCATTCAGTCATATCGGGATTCTCAATACAATCGGTAATCCATTGAACGGGTACTTCTCTTTCAATCAGCATAGATTCTGCATGTTTCGTTAAAATGTAATCATTGATCTTCATAGAACCTTCATTCTGATGATTAAATGATTTCTTTTTTTCCGGTTATTACTTTTTTTCCAATCAATCGTATGATTCTATTGAAATTATCAGGTTCATAAATATCGACCCAGTTAAAATTTTCAAATTTTTCAATATTAAAATTGCCATTTACCAGGAAGTATATCCGGATACCCTGCTTTGCAGCCAGAATCAGGTATTTGGATTGCAGCCTGACAGCATAGGAACGCGCCTGGAGAAATGCATTCCGGATATCTTTCTGTGTTGAAATACTTTCCTTAGCTTCAAGTACCATCATTGCTGTTTCCTCTCCTTTTTTCCGATTAACAATGAAAGCATAATCCGGATAGTAACAATAATTTCTTCCCATTCTTAAAGGCATTTGCCTGATGTAATCCGTTCCCTGTTTGTATTCCAACTTTTGCAAAAGCGGTTCAATCAGTTTGTTTTCAACGTCAGCTTCGTCCTTTATTTCAATGCCCTGAATTTCTACTGTTTTTTCAATTCGCGGCAGCAGGCTTGTGTCCTGCCCTTTTTCCTCCATCATTCTTAGTAACTCTTCATATTCTTCATACTTAATTCCAAAGCCGTTGATGCCCTGCATATTACTTCGAACCAATGGGTTCATTGAGAATATGATGTTTTGCTTAAGTTCCTTCTGTGAGATATGTACGGTCTTAATATGTTTACCGATATTAATCATTTGGTAATAATAGAACAGGGGATCGACGAAACCGTCTGTTGTAGCTCTCCATATCGAATGAATATAGCTTCTCGGGCTTAGGCAGTACATTACAACAATGTCTCCCCGCCTCGTGTCGATGTTGCCTTGCCAGAAGGTTTCTTCGTCGTCGTCGGCATCGTCCAGATGCTCAAAATCACCGTTATTATTCTTCCCGCCGCCACAAAACCATACTCTGGTTGCCTGTGGGAGTTCATCGCGATTCTCTTCCAAACAGGAAGGGGCGAAATCATAGAGGAATGCGCAGAGTTCCTGTGGCGACAAGTTGTGTATAGTCCTGAACTCATATAGAATTTTACATATTTCCATGTATATCGTTGTACGACCGGCAATATCTTTCCTCCGCGGAATAGCCGGCTGCTGTATTCCAAACAACTCGAAAACCGACATAAGCACATTATACTCACAAATAAAGTTATATGGGATGAAGAATTCAGGGAGTGTAAGATATAGTATTGTTGATAGCTCTGAGATTTGTCCAAAAATGGCATCGATATCCCATCCTTCATCAAATAAATTATAATTACCAAATATATTTATCCCATTTTCCGTTATATCATGGAAAAATTGATAAGCATCATCAATACTGTTGATTTTCTTTCTTAATATATCTTTGATGTTTAATAAAAGTATATTTAACCATTCTTTGTTTTTATTTTTTTCCAAAAACTCAATAATATTGTTTTTTCCAATTATTTGTATTAGAAAATCAATGGCCTCATCTGATTCAAAAAACAAATCAATATTATCCGGATTGAAGGATTCAATTACTTCTTTTCCTTGTTCGCTTTGTTTGTACAGATCCCATATATAGCTGTTGAATTGCATATAGTGTTGCCCTGAATTATAAAAATTATAACAAACCAATATAATCAAAGAAATTCATTCTTCAAACCGAATGATAAAATTTTAATACCAATATTTAAAATAATTCGATAAATTTAACTTTATTAATTGTAATACAATAAATAATATTGTCGTCCATAGACTGGGCAACTGGAAATTATGTGAGAATGGAAGAGAACAGGATAATAATAACGAACACAGGCGAGCCGGTGGAATTGAGTGAGAGAGAAAAGCACATCCTCAGGACCATCATCCATTTGTACCTGCTCAACGCTTCACCTGTCGGCTCCCGTAACCTGTCGAAGTACCTTCAGAACGAGATGAAACTAAGCCCGGCAACCATTCGTAACGTAATGGCAGACTTAGAGGAGCGCGACCTCATCTCCCATCCCCACACTTCTGCCGGAAGAATACCGACCGACAAAGGTTACCGCATCTATGTCGATAACCTCATGCGAATCGAACACCTGACAGAAACCGAGCTGAAGAACATTACCATGCAGTTGACAGAGACACGCGCTGACAGCGTTTTGAAGCACGCTTCCAAACTGCTCGGCATGATCTCCCGTTACCTCAGCGTCATCGAAATTCCTCAGCTCTCCGACTTCATCGTCGAAAAGATCGAGGTAATTGCCCTCTACGGCAACAGGATACTAATCGTCGTTGCACTCAATTCGAACATCATCCGCACCGTTACTCTGGAAACGGAGTTCGAGATAGATATGAAAATGCTCCAGGACATTGCTACCTTCGTCAATGAAAGAATTAGCGGCAAAAAACTGAGCTACCTGAAACAACACTTCGGCGGAATGATGGATGAGTACCTGGGTAAAGAAGCTCCGCTGATCAGGTTGTTCATCGACTCCTTCGACAAGCTCTTCGAGACGAACAGCACAGAAAGGATACACATCTCCGGAACACAGAACCTGCTTGCCTACCCCGAATTCGAAGACCTGGGCCGCGTCAGGGGTGTAGTCGAACTCATAGAGAACGAAGACATCATCATCCATCTGCTTGACAACAAGGAGTACACTAAGGACGGCATCAAAGTACTCATCGGCAGGGAACTGAACAATGAACTCCTCGAGGATTACAGCCTCATCATTTCCAACTACGAGATTGGTTCCGCCACAGGCTCAATCGGCCTCATCGGCCCCAAGAGGATGAACTATTCGAAAATGGTATCTCTCGTAAAGTACTTTTCGGACCTCATTCCGAAATTTATTTCATAGCCTTAACTAAATTATTAATTTATTCGTCATTGTACTATTATATTTGACGATCTTGAATATTGTGAATGAGAAATAAGGTTTATAGGAGGTTATCTTGACGAAATCAGGTAAACCGTTGAGAAATTTATCGACTACCGGGAGGGATCTCGCCGGTATATACGGAAAAGGAGACAATGTCAGAAATATCCCGATTACTGACGGGGATGGTGTTTCATTTAAGGAATTTTCAGATAAGAATATGGAAAACGACGACAATACAATCAATATGGACGATTTCGGCGAGAATGCAACGCCGGAACAAATCGATATAATCAATGAACTGACTTCACGCATTGAAAAAGCGGAGAAGGAAAGGGACGAAGTTAAAGACCAGCTGATGAGGTCATACGCCGAATTAGAGAACTTCAGGAGGCGCTCTCTAAAGGAAAAACAGGAACTCATCGACTTTGCCAACGAAAGGCTGCTTTTCAAAATGCTGGCTACCCTCGACGACATCGGCAATGCCATAGACGCCGGAAAGAAAACGGACGACTATGAGGCACTGCTCAAAGGCATCGAGCTGATTCAGCAAAAAGCGCTGCGCCTGTTCGAAGAAGCCGGCGTCAAACCAATGGAGGACTCTACAGGCAAACCATTCGATTTCAACCTCCATGAAGCAATAATGATGATGCCTTCTGAAGAGATTGAAGCCGAGCATATCATCAACGAAGTACAAAAAGGCTATACTATACACGACAAAGTACTGAGGCATGCCAAAGTCGTTACTTCTTCGGGGAAACCCACTTCGTAGGACAGAGTGAATTATTAATATTAGTAAAAGTGAAATGAGCAAAAGAGATTATTACGAGATATTAGGGGTACCAAAAGGATCGGCGACTACTGACATAAAGTCAGCGTACCGCAAGCTTGCACTCCAGTTCCATCCCGACAGGAACCCCGACAACAAAGAAGCCGAGGAGAAATTCAAAGAAGCCAGCGAAGCATACGAAGTACTCAGCGACGACAACAAAAGAGCACGCTATGACCGCTACGGCCATGACGGCCTGAAAATGGGACAGGACTTCGGTTCATACTCCAACATCAACGACATCTTCTCCGCCTTCGGGGACATCTTCGGGTCGAGCATCTTCGACGATTTCTTCGGCGGCAGCAGGAGGCAGTCCTCATCTTCCCGCAGGCGAAACGCCGGCGAACCCGGCAGCGACATCAAGATACGCCTGCCGTTGACACTCGAAGAGATTGCCACGGGCGTGGAAAAGACAATTAAAATCAAGAGATATGTCGTCTGTAATACCTGTAACGGCAACGGCGCAAAGAACGGCAACGCCATGAAAACCTGCACTACCTGCAACGGCGCAGGAGAAGTACGCCAGGTCTCGCGTTCCATGTTCGGCCAGTTCGTCAACATCAGCGCTTGTCCTGCCTGCCAGGGCGCCGGCCAGATAATAGACGAAAAGTGCCCGGAATGCAGGGGCGAAGGCCGTAACCAGGAAGAAGACACCCTGACGATTGCAGTGCCCGCCGGTGTCGAATCGGGCAATTACATACCCGTCAGGGGTAAAGGCAACGCCGGAAGAAGAAGCGGCGGCTCAGGCGACCTCATCGTCATCATCGAGGAGAAAGAACACGACCAGTTCCGCAGGCACAACGATACGATCATCTATCACCTGACGATCAGCTATCCCCAGGCTGCCCTCGGCGAAGAGATAGAGATACCGACTCTTTGGGGTAAAGAAAAGGTGAAAATCGCTCCCGGCACCCAGCCCGGAACGGTAATTACACTGAAAGACAAGGGCGTACCCCGCCTTAACAGCTACGGCAAAGGCAACCAGCTCGTCTATGTCAACGTTTTTGTCCCGACGACGCTCACGTCCAAGGAAAAAGCATTCCTTACCGAATTGCAGAGAAGTAAGAATATAAATCCGGCTGAGAAATCAACCAGGAAAGAAAAAGACTTCATTGAGAAATTGAAGGATGCTCTTTTCTAATATTATGACGTGACGCTGCATGGCAGGAAAATCTATAATGGACAGGATTCAGGCGACAATCGGCATTGCCAGGGCCGAGCTTGTCGTTCTGTTGTTCGTCCTGGGCGGCCTTACCGCGGGAGTAATAATCAAATTTGTACTGACGGACAGCACACGCTTACACTATCCTGACTCCGCCGCAATAACCCGTCTGCTCGACAGCCTTGCCCTGGAGCAGGCGAAGACTTACACCGGCGTAAACGACACCACTGCCCTTGCAGCCTTAAAATCTGAAGTGCATACGACCGACTCCGCTACTGCTAAATACAGCGCTGGAAACCTTCCTACGGCTCCTGTAAACATAAACACTGCGACCAAGGAAGCGCTGATGAAGCTGCCGGGCATCGGCCCGAAAACGGCTGACGCCATAATCGAATACCGTAACGGTAAGCCTTTCAGGAAGATTTCCCAGTTGATGGAAATTAAAGGAATAGGGGAGAAGAAATTTGAAAAAGTTAAATCCTTTATAGATGTTAAATAAATTTCCTAATATTGTAATAATATAAATTGCAAAAATTAAAAAAGTATTTTTTTTTAGATGAAAGGCAGCTATGAAAAAGACAGTATTTAATGAGCTACATAGGAAGGCTGGAGCAAAGATGGTAGAATTCGCCGGCTATGAAATGCCCATTCAGTATCCCAACGGTATCATCCACGAACATAAAGTCGTACGCGAGAAAGTCGGCGTTTTCGACGTATCCCACATGGGCGAGTTCGAAGTTACAGGCAAAGACGCCCTCGCTTTCGTCCAGAAAATTACTATCAACGACGCTTCGAAACTGACTCCCGGCAAAGTGCAGTATTCTGCTTTCTGCCTGCCCAACGGCGGCATCGTCGATGACCTCCTCGTTTACAAATTCGAAGACCACATCATGCTCGTCGTCAACGGCGCCAACATCGACAAAGATTTCGCCTGGTGCCAAAAGAACACCGAAGGCTTCGACGTCAACCTGAAGAACGTTACAGACGAGATCCACCTGCTGGCAATACAGGGCCCCAGGAGCCTGGAAGCATTGCAGAAACTGACGGACACGGACATGACACCCATCGAGTTCTACACTTTCCGCCTCGGTAAGCTCGCAGGCCTCGACATGATCATCTCCCGTACCGGTTACACAGGCGAACTGGGCTTCGAGCTCTATTTCCGCGGCACTCCCGCACAGGCTGAGCACGTATGGAACGCCGTAATGGAAGCCGGCGCCGAATTCGGCATAGAACTCGTAGGCCTTGGCTGCCGCGACACTCTCAGGCTGGAAAAATGCTACTGTCTCTACGGCAACGACATCGACGAAACAACCAACCCAATCGAAGCCGGCCTTGGCTGGATTACAAAGTTGGACAAGGGCGCCTTCAACGGCAGCGATGTCATTGCAAAGGTTAAGCAGGAAAAACCGTCCCGCAACCTCGTCGGTTTCACCATCGACGACAAGAAATTCATCCCGCGCCACGGTTACAACATCATGGTTGACGGACAGGTAATCGGCGCAGTAACAAGCGGCAACCTTTCACCCACACTCGACAAGCCTGTCGGACTGGGTTACGTAGCTGCACAGTACAAAGCACCCGGCACAAAGATTGAGATTGAAGCCAGGGGCCGCAAATCGGCAGCCGTCGTCGTCAAGACACCGTTCTTATAATAGATTGCGAACATTTTCTTACCGTGGGGCCTGCTTTGTAAGTGGGCTCCATTTTTTTTCCCGGATATTGCTACGGGAGATGTAAATATCATATTATCAATTCATAAATAGCAAATGAACGGTTTTCCCCGCCCTGGACAAGGAGGGGCCAGGGGTGGTTGGATGTTCAGTTTTTGAGGTATCTATTGCACAATCCGGGATTATCAATTCATAAATAGCAAATGAACGGTTTTCCCCGCCCTGGACAAGGAGGG
>CAZWLN010000031.1:50910-53931 GCA_964634885.1 uncultured Hyphomicrobiales bacterium
GCCAGGGGTGGTTGGATGTTCATTTTTTGAGGTATCTAATGCACAATCCGGGATTATCAATTCATATATAGCAAATGAACGGTTTTCCCCGCCTTGGATAAGGAGGGGTCAGGGGTGGTTGGATGTTCAGTTTTTGAGGTATCTATTGCACAATCCGGGATTAGTATATAATCAAAACTAAGTAAGAACGTCAATGTATGTGTTCTTTGAAATGGGGATGAAATGGCTTCGACGGGGTGATGGAGTTTGACGGCGGCATGTCGTGTTCTCGCAGGTGCAACACGTAAATTCAAACTTGTGAACAAAAAATGCCAATTATGATTATGCTTTAGCTGCTTAAATAAAATTGCAGCTACATCTTCAGCCAGGCGGGCCTGTCAGCCCGGCTGCGGATGTCGCAACCGGCAGGCTGGCGCGGCGGATTCCTGCGAGTCCGCTGTGTGAGACAACATCGCAGTAGCAACCGGACAACCTGTCGTTAGGTTAAACCGGAGGCGAGAATCCATTGAACGACTAAACATGTAGATGCTCAGGATAAAGCATCCCGGACGCGGGTTCGACTCCCGCCATCTCCACAGATAATAACGATAAGCCCTTGTAATATATAGTGTTGCAGGGGCTTTTGTTTTGTAGCGTACAAATAGCATACAATTAATAAATCGTTAAATCATCTCTATTTAGCATATTTTCTGAAATATCAAAAATTATTTGTTGCAATCATTCAATAAATTATTTATATTCGTTTTTTATTTAATAATTAAAGATTTATGAAAATGGTTCGGCATTGGTGTCAGAGTAACGATGTAAATGACTCAGAACGTCAGTTGATAGATACTATTTTCATATTTCTTCTGAAAAATGTTTCATTGTCTTGGCTTTTTGTGGGAACGATAAGCAAAATGGCTGTGGTTTATGCAAGTGGAGAGCCTGTGACACCGGTGGTGTAAATATGTAATATTTTACAGTAAATCGGAGAATTGAAATGAAAAAAGTTTTACTAATCGTTGCATTGTTTATTGCTTTTGCAAATTCAGGATTTGGACAGATTACTTGGACAAAAGTTGATTGTGGAAGAAATATGAATTTAAATGATATTCAGTTTTCAGAAAATATTTTAAATGGATTTATTGCAGCGAATGGAATTATTCTTAGAACAAGTGATGGTGGTAATAAATGGGATAGTATGAGAGTTTCACCATCAAATTTTCAAAGAATTATATCTGTCAATTCATTTAATAATGTTCTTGTTTCAGATATTGAATCATATTTTCAGAATACATCTAATTTTGGAGCTACATGGCAATCGATTACAAGGAATTTTGAGGATGTTTATTCTTATAGTTCAGGGAATTTTATTAACTTCTCATTTCCAATTAGTAAAACTAATGGATATTCATGCTTTGCATATGCATTAGATCATAATAATCCTAATAGTAACGGTGTCTTTAAAACAACAGATGGAGGAATTACTTGGACAAGATTGATTTGGTCTAATAATCTCTATCGTAAATATAAAAATCTCTCCTTTCGAAATTTAAACAATGGATTTGTAGTTGGAGCCGAGGGAAATATCATTAAAACTACTGATCAAGGTACAACTTGGATTGGACCTATTTATATTGAAACAACTAATACTTTAAACGGTATTACTTATATAGATAAAAATGATAATAATATTTGGATATTGATAGGTAATAATGGTTTGATTTATAAAACATATGATTCTGGAATAAATTGGAAAAATATTAATTCTGGGGTTGAATCTAATTTAGTTTCTATAAAATTTAGTGATAATAAAAAAATAGGAATTATAGTAGGCGAAGAGGGAAAAATACTCTCATCAACAGATGAAGGAGAAACATGGTCTGTTTATACTTATCCTTCACAAGAAAATTTAAATGCTATTTCTATTCCTCCAAATCAAGATAAAGTTGCTTATATTGTCGGATCAAATGGACTTATTCTAAAATCTGTAAACATTACAGATGTTGAAGATAATATCTTTTCAGAGAAACCTGGTTTTTCAATTAACCCAAATCCATCATCAGAAAACATATCTATTTCTATTAATTGCGAGCTACAAGGCCAAAGCATTAATATTTTTAATTCTCTAGGTTTTGAAATAAAAACAATAGAACAAAGTGAATTCATTGGAAATAGTTCAGTAAATATGTCCACTGCAGAATTACCATCAGGAATGTATTATTGCACATTATACTGCAATGGAACAAGAACAACCAAGAGTTTTGTTGTAATAAAATAGGTTTTCAGAAAGCCCTTCCACCCCGAAGGGCTTTTCCTGCTTCCTGAGAAGCTAAATGCTTTTCTACTCTTCAAGTCTTGCATACCCATTATGTTTTTTTAATATACTAATAATATCAAGCATATTTCAACTCTATGGTTCATATTCAAGGCGAATATCTCTTTACAAATTTACGGCAATATACAAGGAATATTGCCAATAATTTGTATCTATGCGAACCTTAAAGGATTGTGTATTGATGTACTCCCCACCGCTATATACCAATATCACTCCCTTAATTATTATAGTTTACGGTTCAGACACGGGAAGAATTATCTCACCCAAAGGCGCAAAGCTCGCAAAGAAATTTTTCCCTGATAATTATCAACTGAAAAACTCAATCTGTCAAAAGAAGCGTTTACTAATATACTCGCGGTATTCAAGGATTGCCTGGACATCTTCGTCAGATGTCGCTTTCTGCATCTTCTCTATTGCTTTAGCTTGAGTAAATCCTCTTTAGACAATCCGGTTACTGCAGAAATAGTATCAAAATTAATACCGTGAGAAAGCATCTGCATGGCAATATTTATACGTTCCAGTTCCTTACCTTTTTGCTCGCCTCTTTGCTCACCTATCATGATGCCTCTTTCTTCTCCAATCCTTATTCCTTTTTCATGAGCAAAGGATATACGGTCGGTTTCGTCCCGGACGGCTTTTTCGCGGTATTCAAGGATTGCCTGGACATCTTCGTCGGATGTCGCTCTCTTCATCTTTTCTAT
>CAZWLN010000032.1:0-51393 GCA_964634885.1 uncultured Hyphomicrobiales bacterium
CTGGTGCGGCTTTTCGGTGTTTCGGATGAGGGTATTGGACATTCGTTGTTATTCTACCCCATCTAAATCCTCACCAAGGGGAGGACTAAAGAGCCACCTTGTTTCTTTCTCCTTCCCCTTGGGGAAGGCTGGGATGGGGTCGGGAATGCCAGGATGGGGTATCTTCAATGTTTGAGTATTACTTACCCACGACAAACTGAGAAGAACCTGTTTAATTTTCTTAGATGGAGTCCACCTCTAAGGTGGACTCCATCTTAAAAATAGAAGCCCCGGATTTTTCGTTTTCTGAGACAGGTCTGAGACCTGTCTCTACATATTTTAATTAAGACAGGTCTGAGACCTGTCTCTACATATTTTAATTGAGACAGGTCTGAGACCTGTCTCTACATATTTTAATTGAGACAGGTCTGAGACCTGTCTCTACAATTGATTATAATAATTTTTACAAAATTGTGAAACCAAATCGGGTTTAGATTGTTATTGCATAAAAAAGAATATAGAATCTGAAGGTGCAAAATGATAACTCTTAAAAAAATTGTAACAAACTGCCTGTTAAGTCTTTTGTTTATGCTTACTGGTATTACTACACTTAACTGTACAGAATGCATCGCAAAAGACTGCGGCTGCATGGCGACGATTACTGACAATGCCGGCCCACACTACAACAGCCCTGTTAACGCAGGTAACATCAATCAAATGAGCGGCCAGTATTCAATTACGAAAGCAGCAATCCTTAAGGACACGACAAAGAGAGACACCCTTCCTCCTGAACCCTACTATTATTTTTGTCTTTGCTGCGGCAAGACTCATAGGGCATACGTCATTGACGAGCCCTGGGACACCGCCTCCTGCTCAAAAATCGGTTCCATAACATTAGATGAAGATTCCAGCTTTAACATTAAATTATCTTATGACGAATTCATTCCCGGAACGAAACGAATAGTTAACTGGTATCTTCAGGTAATAGACTTGCAGAAAGACGCCCGGGCAGTGATTACATTCGCCGACACAGCCGGCAACGACACCACAATCTCGATATATTACAATGTATTCATGATATCCGTTGACAAACCTGTTCTCGACTTTGGTAAACTGAAAATCGGCCAGGAAGCTGTTCGGGAATTTAAAGTAAAGAATATTAATGAAAAAAGCTCTGTGGATATTAAAAGCATCAGAATAAGGCAAGACTATTACTATGATGACTTTTTTTCATTCATTGATAAGAATTTCGACTTCACTTTAAAACCTTTTGAAGAAAAGCTGATCAAAGTAAAGTTTACTGCCATGTATCCCGGTGAATTTGTTGATTCGATAAACATCGCCGACACATGCCGTTCAAAGACTTTAATCGAGGTTAGGGCCGAAGTCCTCGTGCCTATTATTGCCACACTCGACCGCGACTTCGGCAAAGTAAAAGTCGGCCAATTAGCAACAAAAGAATGTATTATTGAAAACAAAGGTGAAGTCGATCTTGTAATCACAGGCATCAAAGGGCCTAAGGATACGACATTCTATTTCGACAGCACAGCATTGAAAAAAGTGTTGCCACTTACGATTAAACCTGGAAATAATTACCAGTTCAAAGTCTGGTTCAAACCCAGGAAGGCTAAGGACTATAAAGACGCCATTGTTGTAATGAGCGACTCCGGCCCAGACGGAGACAGTACTATTGTTATCATAGGTACAGGAGTAATGGGAATTCTGGCT
This sequence comes from uncultured Hyphomicrobiales bacterium, assembly GCA_964634885.1. Taxonomy (GTDB): domain Bacteria; phylum Bacteroidota; class Ignavibacteria; order Kapaibacteriales; family UBA2268; genus DAINRZ01. Next base: position 1,708 of record CAZWLN010000032.1, read on the forward strand.
GCCAACAGCTATAACTGGGGTTCAGTAAGGATTGACACCGAAACCGACCCGAGAGGCCCCTACGGAAGCGACTGGGTTCCCGGACAACCAAGAGCCGTTGAATTGAAAAACGAGGGTAACGAAGCACTTATGATTACAGGACTGAAAATCGAACCTGTAACCGGCGATCCCAACGCTTTTCTCATCGACCAGTCCGCTTTCACAATGATACTGCAGCCGGAGGAAAGCCGCTACCTGGACGTCAAATTCCAGCCAACCACTATATGCGAACATGAGATAAAAATTACATATTACAGTACTGCTCTCATATCGCCGGTTACTACTCTCCTCGGTAAAGGAGTACAACCAAAAGTACAAGTCGAAGATATGGACTTCGGTTCGTCGGTAATCGGGGATGTCAACACCGTCCAATCCAGAACGGTAAGGATAATCAATTCAGCCTATGATTGCGCCGATACTATTACAATCACCGACCTGCAGTCTGTTCCTCCGGAAGCAATCTCAGAAACCCCTGAGTCTTTTGGCAGCCAGGGCTTCAGGTACGACAAGAATTCCGTGATGAACCAGACATTGCCTTCAAAAAATAAAATTGTTCTTGCTCCTGGGATGGATGCAAGTATCAAAGCTGATTTCCTTGCACAGTTCGATGGCCTGCACAAAGCTGAATTATTAATCGTTAACGATGCCGGCCTGACAATCCAATCCAAATGGACCGGTAATAATACCCTGGATTGTCATGAGTCTGCACAAAACAATCCGGTGAAGATAAATATAATTCCCAACCCGGCAGGCCCCGACGGCGCTGTTGCCCGTATCAGTTCCACGAGGGACTGCTTCGCAACGGTTAAGGTCTATAATTCGCTTGGAGTGGAAGCGCTCGAGGCCTATTCCGGCTCTCTGGCTGCCGGTGAGAACGACATTCCCCTTCAAACTGGATCATTAGCTTCAGGAGTGTATTACCTCGCGCTCAACACTGGCGGCCGTGTGGAAATGGTACGGTTCAATATTATCAGGTAATAGCTCTGCTGTACAAACGCAAGGTTTGCGATTCTGCAGCAATCCTTATTCTCAAATGGGAACCCACCTGCCCATGGATGGAGTTCACTATAAAAGTGGACTCCGTTTTTTTTAAATCAATTAACACCGTATTATCCGATTAATAACAGTTTACACCTGAATCCGAAAAAATTTATCATTTTTTTTTGTAACAAAATGGGATTTCATGTGTCGTTTAATTGAAATATGAAATAACAATTTGTGATCTATGAAAGTTTATAATATGCAAACTTACTATTTCAAAAGATCATCCATGCTTCTGGCAGCAATTATACTGTTTCTGTCGAACGGCACTTTACCCTGCACAGGTACAGAGGGAATTGCTACGAATCTGCCGAAGACAGCCGGCGCCAGCAACTGGGGCAAAGACTTCTGGTTTACTGTCCCTCCGCCGAACACTATTGACGGCAACTCTGATTCCGTGAAGATTTTTATTGCAGGCATAGCCGACGGAACCGTCCATATTGAAGTTCCGGGAAAAAGCTATCATCAATCAGCACAAATTGTCGCGAATGAAGTCATCTGTTTAAGTGTTCCATTGACGACAGCATGTCCCTGGGTAAAGGACAGCAGCCGGAAAGCGCCGGAAGAGAGTGTCCTGCAAGGGATGGGGATCCATATATACTCCGACGTTCTTTTAACCGTAACTGTCCTTGTTAATGTCGGTAATACTTCGGACAGCTACCTTGTGTTGCCGGTCTCTTCACTTGGAGATAAGTATTACGCATCTTCCTACAGGTCCAGCGAAAAAAACGGGCAATACCAAACAGGAATGACAGCCATAGTCGCAGCCTTCGACAACACTGTAGTCAAGTTCACTTTGGGAGGCAACGCCATAACCCGAACGAATGGCGGCATAAAATCAGGCAACAATAAATCATATACTCTTGCTAAAGGCGATGTAATGATATTTGCCAGTGATGGGGAGGGACAAGACATAACAGGCAGCAATTTTACAAGCAACAAACCTTTCGCGGTTGTCTCGGGTAATACCTGTGCTGAAATACCCGAAGGCAATGGGCCGTGCGGCTATATAGCAGAAATGGACCTGCCTGTCTTTACATGGGGTTTGCATTTCCATCTACCACAAATTCCCGGCAGGAAACACCCGTCACTCATCAGGGTATTTACCTGTCAAAAAACTACCACTACGATTTCCCGCAACGGAACACCGATAGCCACAATGACTTCAGCAGACGGGAGACAAAACAAAAGCTGGATAGAGATCAGGCTAATACCAAAGGGCCAGACACCTTCTTCGGTACTAATTGATGGAGACAAACCGATTGCCGTTACTCTGTATAATACCGGCGGACAGGAGGACAGCAGCGACGACGTTAAAACTTTCCCGTTTTCATGTGTACAAGTGCCTGACGAGCAATACCAGAAGGAAATAATGTTCACAACGCCGGGGCTTCCTGCCGATTCGGTTTACAAGGACAATTATCTCAGCCTGGTCTATGAGACCGACAGTAACAGCCTCGTCCCGGACGACCTGGAGATTGCCCGCTGGGAAAACAATACTTTTAAATGGGAAAAAGTCAAAACAATTTACCCGGGTACCGATGAGATTTTCCCGATAAATGCCGATGGAAAGAAATACGCGGTAAAGAACCTGAAACTGCCTGTTAACGGAACATACAAAATAAGGGCAAATACTCCCTTAAATGCCTATGCTTATGGTTTCAATCAGACTAAATCCTATTCGCATCCTGTTTCAGCCGGGTTGAAGGACCTTGTGAGAAACGACACGGTTCCCCCTGTTCCGACATTATCCTTTTACAATAACGAGATTATTAACGGAGAAATCAAGGATTTTCCCGACGACGGCGATGTCCGCTCTAATCTTTCCCTGGTCTATTACCACCCGGACTTAAGCAGCAATACGGTTTTCAATCATACGGACTTTATTCCCGGTTATGATCGATCGACAATGTGGTCAGTAAAACCCATCGACAACGATAGTAATGCCCGTGCTGTGATTACTTTTGCTGACCGGTGCGGGAACGACACTACAATAATAATGAACTTCAAAGCAAAAAGATTCTCCGTGGACAACAGTCTCCTGGATTTCGGAACGTTGAGAATAGGAAGTGAAGTGCATCGTGAATTCAAAATAATAAGTACAAACAAAGATAGTAATCAAATCATTTCCAAAATTCATTTTAATAAAGCCGATACAAATTATTCATTTGAGAACCTGACCCTTCCAATTATCTTCAATCCCAAAGACGAAAAATCGATCAGTGTGAAATTCAAAGCTTCAGAATTGGGAGAATATGTCGGTTCAATCTGGATTGCAGATACTAACACTTACTATAATTCAGTATCAATAAAAGCAGTCGTGTCAGAACCGATAATATACGTTACAGAAACGAACTTTGGGAAAGTCGCCAAGGATTCGGTGAAGGCCCTGAATTGTACCATCACGAACACAGGTGGAGTTGATTTAATTATCACCGCCGTCAAAGGCCCGGATTACCCGGTATTTTCCATGGACTCAATTCCCTTCCCCCTTACAGTCAACCCGGGAAAAAACTATTCATTTGCCATCAGTTTTCACCCGACAGAGTATATGAATTATTTCGATACAATTGCTTTTTACAGCGATGCCAAAAGTAAATACGACAATCGTTCATTTCTTTTCGGCAGAGGCTGGGATCCACTGAGCGATGTTAACGAAAGCACCGACAGAAACCTTCCGGCAATAATCATTCCCAACCCGGCAGGCCCCGACGGCGCTGTGGCCCGTATCAGTTCTGCGAGTGAGTGCTACGCAACGGTTAAGGTTTACAATTCGCTCGGGGTGGAAGTACTCGAGGCCTTTTCAGGCTCCCTGGCCAACGGCAGGAATGATATTCCCCTGCAAACAGTATCTTTAGCTTCAGGAGTGTATTACCTCGGAGTCAACACGGGCGGCCGTGTGGTAATGGTTCGGTTCAATGTGATCAGGTAATTTTTTGAAATGTCTTTCGCTGGAGTCCACCTGCGGGTGGATTCCAGCTAATAAAAAAGCAGACCGGATTTTCTTAGATGGAGTCCAGTTCCAAGGTGGACTCCATCTTTTTCGTTTTTGAGACAGGTCTGAGACCTGTCTCTACATATTTTAATTGAGACAGGTCTGAGACCTGTCTCTACATATTTTAATTAAGACAGGCCTGAGACATGTCTCTACAATTTATCATTATAATTGATACAGGTCTCAGAGTTGTCTCAGTGGATATTTGTAAAAGAAATCACACAAATTTTCCGGAGGATATTTCGGCAGAACGCTAACTCAATAATCAGACAGCAGTCAAAGCATCATTTATACGTAGGTTTCAATCTTGACAACAACACCGACAAAACTGTGAGAAGAATTTCCGTTAACATGCAGCGACTGGTATTTCTGGTTTTCAGGCTTGAAGAACAGTTTCCCTTCTTCTTCGATATAGGTTCTGCAAATCAGCGAGCCGTTATACTCTACAACAATAATATTATTGTTTCTCGGCTCCGCCTTCAGATCGACGATGAGGATGCTGCCGTCAATGATACCGGCATCCTGCATGGAATCGCCGGCAGCCCTGAACCCGAGGAAGCGTTTACTGTCGGAAAAGGGCCTGCTGCCGTAAATGTCTCCCGAGTACAGGTCTTTAATAGCATAGCTGCGGCCTGCATTCACAGGATACATATATACGTGCAGTTTAAAATCCGAATCGGACAGAAAGCCATTCTCAGAAGGTTTTTGCTTGCCGCCGGATTTATTATTATAGTATTGCTGCAGTTTCTGGCCAACTTTGTTATGTGCAAACATTTCGCCGTTACCATGTAAATAGTAGTCATTGTCAAAACCGATCTCATTGAGCGCCCGAAGCCATTTGATATCAAGCGTTTTCTTGTTATTTATCAAATAGCTGATTGCCTGGCGGGTTGACGGCAATTGGGGGTAATACCTTCGTATGTCATCGGCAAATGCCATTTGCCCTTTATAAACAGTTTTAATAAACTGCACCAATCTCTCCTGTGGTGTTTCTCTGTTTATGTTCTCTTTCATGTTCATCCGCAAATATGTTGTTTATTTATAATAATTTTTAATATATACACTTAATAATTTAGAATGTTAATCTTTTTGTAACAATTTTGTAAAATTTTTTTTTACTAATAGTTGAATTAACAGTGCCGTTTCCCCAAATCCTGCATCAGCAGCCGTTACAAGATAAATATTTTTTTTCCCATACTGCCATTCATAGTAACATTTGAAGAAAATTTATTATTTTGCAACCGACGGTCGGTATGTTTTGCTAAATACAATACCGACATGGTAATAAAGCAGCAAGAAATAAATGATAGGAAGAAGAATGAGTAAGAATCAACCTAAAGAAAAAAGGATGAGGGACGTGATTGAAACGGCTGTGAACCTGTTCCTTGAACGCGGCTTCGAAGAGACCTCGATGGACCTGATTGCTAAGACCTCCGGCCTGAGCAAAGGCGGCCTGTACCACCACTTCGAAAGCAAGGAACAATTGCTGCTCGCAGCAAACAATGTTTACTTCGACCCTGTGGTAAAAATAATGGAGACAGCCCTCGACATGAACAGCCCGGCAGAAGGACTGCGGTTTTTTGTCAGGGAGAGCCTCAGGCACTGGTCTCTGCACCAGAAAGAACTGGTGTTCGTTTTCCTGTCAAACTCCCGTATGCTTTCCAAAATTGAACTGTGGAAACAGATTGCTTCATACTCCGAACATATGCTCCAGTTCTATGAGTTCATGTTCCTGAAGGGCATAGACATGAACGAGTTTGTCTTCCACGACGCCAAGAGCAGGGCCATAGCACTTTTTGCTGCCATCGACGGCATCTCCCCTTACCTCGTGATGAGTAAGGATATTACGGCGCAGAGCGCTGCCAAATCCATCGAAGAAGTGTATATCAACCCGATTGTTAAACAATAATAATTTTAATATTTTCATTTAATTTTATTAAATTATTGGATATTAAATGTCATTAAACTTGAAAGTACACTATGAAAGTAAAGCATTTGACCGGATTATTAACAATGTTTCTGCTGCTGTTACTGGCAGGCTGCGGTGGCTTCCAACAGCCCATTGCTCCTTCCGGGATTGATGCACTACGGAAAGACCAGTCCGTCGAATCTGTCGCTGCCATGCGCCTCGGGGTTCCCGTACATACCTATGAAACCGGGGAACTGGTACTGAACACCGTCATCACAGTGCAGATCTATCCCTTAGTAATCAACAGCGAAAGCCATCAGTTCTTTGCTCTGGTTTACAAGAACAAAAAACTGTATTACTGGGGTTATCCCGACGAATTCAACAAGACTGACGACCCGCTCCTCAACCAGATTGGCGACAGGGTGTGCAATTCGCTTAAAATCGACCTCGGAATCGAACCGGAGGTGCGAAAATGAAAAAAGTATTTGTAACCCTGGCATTGTTGTCATCCCTGTGCGCCTGTAGCAGTTTCCACAAACAGAGCTTCTTTACCGACCTCTACAAAGGCATGAAGACAGAGGATGCACTGAAAGTCACAGAACTGAAACCCACAAAGAATTTTGTAATCGAATTCAGCAGCGCAACCTATAAAGTGTATGTCTTCAGTATGTTGGCAACACAGACAAAGGAGACTGCCGCCCAGCCTTCCGAAAAAAAGAGCGGCCCAAGCTCTGAGAATAAGGACGGAGTCTTTGAAGACTATTACCTGATATTCCAGTCAGGCCAATTGTACTTCTACGGCAATATGTATGAACTGAACAGGCACAAGGACAAGGTTCTCAACGACCTTGCAGTAAAAATCCAAAAAATGACCAATTAATATTCCACCCGGAGGAAACAATGAGATACTATAAATTTGTTATTATTCCGCTTATTGCTGTCGTTGCCGGATGCTCCTTCTCATCGGAATTTATGGACAGGACGATGCTCAGCCTCAGGAAGGGCATGTCCATCCAGCAGTTGAACAAGCTCATCATCGATGACCCCGGCATTCGCAGCACAGGCAAAGACGAGCCCTGGAACCTGAGTGACGAAGGCCTGGCCGGGTACGGCAAGATCGATGTGATTATCAAACTGAAATTCACACCCTTAGATTATCAGTACTACGTGTTTGCTTTCCAGGACAACAAACTTATTTACTGGGGTTTCCCGTCCGATTTCACCAAGCTGGACAACACACTTCTGTTTAAGATTGGACAAATGTCTGCGAAACTGATACATGAAGAAATCGAATAAGGCTGGCGTCCATGAATAGGAAAAATCCCTCTGATTCAACTTTTTCCATTATTACTTGATTAACTTGATAAACTTGATGAACTTGATAAACTTGACAAACTTATGTTGATACCTAAGATAATACACCAGACCTGGAAATCGGAAGAAATACCCGACAAATGGAAAGCATACCGCGACAAAGTCATCCGTCTCCATCCAGGCTGGGAATACCGGCTGTGGACCGACGACAGTAACGAAGCCTTCGTCAAAGAAGCCTTTCCCGGTTTCTATGATATATTTATGGGCTTCCCGCTCGGCATCATGCGTGCAGACGTCATCAGGTACCTTCTGATGTACAAGCTCGGCGGCATTTACCTCGACCTGGACTATGAATTCCTTAAGCCATTCGATTTCGAAGATTCGAAGCTTGTCCTGCCGCAAAACCGCAGCGTCTCTGCCGGCGACAATGCCGACACCATCGGCAACGCCGTTTTTGCTTCAACTCCCGGCCACCGGTTCTGGAAGGACGCCGTCGAAGACCTGCAAAACAATCCCCCGCAGGTCAAAGACAGGACTGAAGTCGTTCACGCCACAGGCCCCCATTTCCTGACCAGGATTTTCAATCAAGGGCAGTACGACGACATAACGGTTACGGAAAGGATGTTGTTCCATCCGCCTTCGCCGCAGACTGAGGACGACTATAGGAAGATTGTCCGTGAAGGAGTTTCTTACGGGATACATCACGGTTGGGGAGTATGGAAAAAGAGGTACACTCCGGGCTATTTCAAGATCAAATTCAAGCAGACTATTGAAAAACTGAAAAGGAAGAGCTGAAAAAAAGGAGCCTAACGGTAATCAGGCCCCTTTTAATATCTCTTATTTCCCAGACAGGACTATTTTTCGGTTTTCAGGAACAGGCGCTGGTTGGGGAAGTCAAAGATTGCATGGTACTTAATCAGGAAATCCTTACCTAACAGGCCTGCAGCATCTGTGCTGTTCAGGTAGTCGAACTCTTCGAAATCCAGGACAAGCAGCTCTTCTTCCGGAGTCTTTCCATTTCCGATGTTGATACTGTCCACTGTAGTCTTGAACAAGTCGTCTTCATCGTCATTGATCTGGTATTTTCTGTTCATCTTTTTATACGGGATATCCATCATATCCATAAACTCTTTACTCAGGAATGTTTCCGAGAAATTGAAATTAACAACCAGAGTTACCTCTTTGCTGCCGTTGATCTTAGCTCTGACCTCATAATCGTTGTTGATATTCTTCTTAAGGCTTACGTAAGTGTAGCCTGACTGCAGCATGCAGTTTGCTATCTGATCGGAGGCAGGCTCGACAGAGCCGGTTGAAACGGGTATGAAAACGCATAACAGCAAAAGACAGAGTATTTTTTTCACAATTACACCTTATTTTATAATGAACAATATTACAATCAAGAAATTGAAGGGCTGAAATAAAAATAGAATACAGCCCAGGAAACAATTTTAAAACAATGAATTTATTGTATAAATCAAAACTTTGAATGAAATGAAATCAATATGACAAATTGATGGCTCTTGTTTTCTTGGGAAGTAAGATATTAATTAATCCAAAGTCATTACCTAAAGCCGATCACGGCAGCAATACACATCGGGATTAGGATTATCAAAAGCGCCTTGTTTTCATAGATGAATGTCCCTACAAATATCTTCAGTTTTATTGATTATTTGTAAGTATAAGTTAATGACAATACAGATGATTTCCAATAACAAATAGTTTACTAATTAAAGAAAACATGATCTATTCTGTCCATATTCCCTGTATACTTCTCTAACACAACCGGCATACAATTTATTCCCTGTGATCGCCGCCGGTTTTTATTAAAAAAGAGGCACTGGCCTTGCATACCGAACTTGTTAGTCAAATGAAATAGTCCCCTTTTGTATGCCTACCTTACAATCACCCTGATTGTGTATTCGAGATGCCCCTCACAGCCTCCGCCGACTTCTTTCATCGACCTGGGAAAACTGAGATTCGATAAATAAGAATAGGTATTCAGCTTCTTTTGTAAATCATACAATTGAATTTTATCTGTTATAATACTATGTGCATATTTTTGTGCATTATTGTTTTTTATATTAAACCTTTCCACTTCAGGAAAATAGTTGTCAGGGACCAGATTAATTTTATAATATGTAACCCCGTATGGTTTCAATTCCTCATAGAGCCTGTCGAGATACCAATACACCAGGCTTCTGTTGATGGAGTAATATTTGAAATCAACATCATCAGTGTAAGCGGGATTCCTTGGTAAAATACTTACAACCTTATTTGTCCTGCTGTCCAGAATGATCCTGTACCAGCCGTCTTTAAAGGGCAGAGTGAGCGCAAACCGAAAAATCATTAGTCGATTGTGGTCATTATATAGAAAATTTAAATCTCTGCGAGAGTAAGATATTATCGAATCAGGATTCGGGAAGGGATAGTCGGGCCCGACATGTACTAAATTTGATACGGGATAGACAGGTAAATAGTTTCTGTGCCCAGGAGAATTTATAAAATTCCAGTATGTAGATTCTCTATCCAATGATAGATTGTGAAAGAATAATAACTCACTCTCACAATCACCTCCATACTTTTTCATGGATTCTCCGGGTTTCAAAGCGGAAAAATCGACTCTATTATCACGAAAATCATCTACATCCGGAAATTCCGGAATTAAGTCAAATGTATTAGGCGCATACATGGCTAACACATTCAGGTCAAAGACATTAGAGAGCCCCACCAGCCTTCTCAACAGGCTTGTGTCTTTATCTGCTCTGCCCAAATCATTCTCAATATCCTTTACTGCCACTCTTACATCGTATTCCCGGGTTACTACGGCTGTCCTGTTTGAGTCTTTTCGTGAAAGAATGATTACGTCGTCGGGAGTCTTGTCCCTATCCCAATCTGCAAAAGGGTTGGGATATAACGCAGAGTCGATGATTGCCCGCTCGATTGCCGCTGTCTTTTCCAGTTCATCGATCCTGTCATTCTTCTCTCCGATGTCCGACGCCAGGATGGCACACATTACCACGGCAGCAATACACACCGGGATTAGGATTATCAAAAGAGCCTTGCTTTTCATAGATGAATGTCTCCAAGAGTAATATGCCGGTAAGAATTCATAATTTTTATAATATTATTATCATTTTTTAATTTATTAATGGATCCGTTTTTAGGATATTACAATTAAAAAATATTTGTAATTCCCTGATGAAGGAAAAATCATCAATCCAGCGGATCCCCATATTATCACAAACATTAGGTATCTTTATTCTGTTTGAAGCAGGATTAGTAACCTTTTCTTCCTTAGTAACCACAATAGCATTTTCCGAAAGTGCATGAGCAATTACCCAGGGATCTGCTATCGACCTATTCCGTGTATTATCTACTAATCTTAGATGTGACGGGTCTTTTGCATAAATCTCTTTAATACACTTCTGAACGTTTTCATCGATACCTCTTACCAAAAACTTTTTATTCTTTAGCCATTCTTTTAATTTATCATCGACTTTATCAATTTCACTTTTAACTTTTTCCGGGATGAATACTATTCCAAGAGAGCCTAATTCTGCAACGATCTCCCAGTAATTCCGGCAAAAATCCGGAGAGTAATACTTATTCCAGCCTTCAATGAAGAAGTTAGTATCCAAACAGTATTTATTCATTCTTATGTAATACCCCTTCCATTTTTGAAAACTTATTTATTTTTACATTCAATACTGAGCTGGCTTCGGTACCTGAGATTTTTCCACCTTTATACAGACTGAAAACCAAATGAGTTAATGCTTTGCTATTCCTCCTCACCTGCATAAAATACCAATCCGGTCCACCTTTTTTCTTCTTCTTTGACTCAAGCATTACAAACTCGTTGTATCTGTTTTCAAGTACTTCTTTATAATTATTATATACTTTATAATTGATAATCCCAAAGTTTAGCAATCTGACAATTAATGCATAGGAACTGACATTCAATTCTTTTGATACATTATCAAGATTATCTAAATTCATAATATCATTGTGCTTCATAATGCTTCTTACCTGAACTTCAGGCATTAGAATTTCAGCGGCAACTCTGTTACACAACACTTCAATCGGATCAAAACCTGAAACTGACTCAGCGCTAAAATCATCATATTTGAAACTTGATACACCCGAAGAATCAATCCATATATGGGCTAATTCATGTATTAAAGAAAACAACTGCCCATTTTTTGAATCCTTAGAATTGATAAATATAAATGGAGCTATTCTGTCACATACTGCAAAGCCCCTTATATCTTCAATATCTAAAGGCAAATGGCTGTGAATATTACCGGAACGGCAAACGAAAATCCTTCTTGATTCAACTTTGTTTATCCATTTCTCCAAAACATCTTTTTCAAATGGGTCCTTGAATAAGCCGATTTCATTAATAATATCATCTGCAATTTCTTTAACAGGCGAGTTTACATTATACCTTCCAATGAAGTCCAATGGAGGTTCGCCGTCCGATACTAATATTTCTCTAATCCAATTCTGTTTTTGCTGTATTTCACGAATAATAAAAACCAGAGCAGTTGAATATTCAGATTGATCGATGTTTCTTCGAAAATCCCTAAGCGTTTGGAAATCGGTTGGCGGTTCCGGAAGAAAGAAAATCGCCAGAGGCCTTCTGTAGATTTTGGATAATTCCTCTGCTTGTTTAATAGTAGGATACTCTTTTTCATTTTCCCAATCATCAATAGTTTTAACTGGGCATTTCATTTTTAGCGATACATCAAGTATAGAGTATTTTGCAGTTTCTCTAGACCATCTGAGGACTTTTCCTGTTATGTAAGCTTTAACTCTCATATTTATTAATATATTTAATACTCTATATTATAATAGCGTAAATTAATGAACCAATTCATATTATCAAATTCTTTTCTCTGTATTATCGAAAAATTGAATTTTTTATTATTGGATAATATACTACCGTCCCGTAACATTCAGGTATGTCGCTGCTTTGATCCTGTAATCCGCCCTGATACCCGTCAGTTGGTCGAGCGTCTGCTGCAGGGCAGCCTGCGCTTCGAGCAGGTCGGAGATATTGATTATCCCGGAATTGTAATTGTCCCTGTTCAGTTTAACGTTCTCTCCTGCCTGTTCGACACTGAGTTTTGCCAGTTCGTACTGCCTGTAAACCTCGCTCAGGTCGTTCCATGCTTTCTGCATCTGGAGCATCATCTGCCCGTTAGCGTCGTCAGCATTGTTCCTTGCAATCTGTTCCTTCACTTCCCTGTCTTCCTTAGTGTAGGATGCTTCCCACCATCCGGAGAGGGGAACACTGATTTTTCCAAAGGCAATGGCATTGAATTTACCGACGTCGAGTACATTGTTGTAAATCACGGCAGCTCCGACAGCAGCTTCCGGCAGGTACTCGCCCATCTTTAACTTTGTTTGCAGTTCTTCGGCTTCGACGCTTTTTTGCAACAGCCGGTATTCAATCCTGTTTCGAAGGGCTTCCCGGTGATCGGTACGGTAAGAATCGGGTGTTTCGACTTCGCCCGGCGCCTCCGACAGGTCGAGTCCCGTTTCGTATTCCGTCCCCATGAACCTGCAGAAGTCCATCCATGCCAGGCTGACGGCGTTTTCCAACCTGATTCGGTTAATAGCCAGTTCATTTTGTTTCAGGCTTATCTTCAGAAGGTCGTTTTTATTGATGAGGCCTGCTTTCAGCGCGCTGTTTGCTTCCTTGTACAGAGTGTCGAGGTATGACCTGTAAGAATCAATCGTATTAAGCTTCTCTTTCAGGGAATAAATTGTCCAGTAATACTCGACCGTTTTCAATTCCACCTCTTTTTTTGCCAGGTTGGATTTCTCCTCGTTGACCTCAATCCCCAGTTCGGCAAGGTCATTGCCGGTGACGATCCTCCCGCCGGTGTAAAGCGGCTGCACCACGGACAGATTCGCCAGGTACAACCTGTCGAGCATCGATATCTTCTGGTCGGGGAAATAGGCAAACTCGGTCGGGTGAAGAAGGTTTGCCGGATTGCCGTCATAAACAGGCAGGTTGCCGCCTTTTTGGGTCATCTCGACAAGGTCGGAAGCTGCCCAAAAAGCAAAACCGTTAAGCCCAGCCTGTGGAAAATACTTTGTAAAGGCAGAGTTCTTCGTGCTCCGGGACGACTGCAGCTCGAGCGCCGAATTCTTCATCTTCAGGTTGTTCTTCAGAGCAAGCGATTTGCACTGCTCCAGGGTGTATGACTGGCCTGCATTGGTTACAGCAACCGACACGAGGATGATAGCGAATGAAGGCAGCAACATTTTCAGTAATCTATTCATGGCTTACTACCGGATTGTTCATATTTGATTGATTATCTTCGGATTTGAAAAAGTACCAGTAAAGAATCGGCAATGAGTAAAGAGTAAGAACCATTGAGAACAGCAGGCCAAAGCAAAGTACCGTAGCCACCGGCGCCCACAGCAGCGACCTGAAAATCAGCATCGGCAGTACACCGATGGCCGCCGCTGCCGAAGTAAGGAATATCGGCCTGAGCCTTCTCTTTCCTGCCGCCATTGCTGCTTCCCTTACGGACATACCCTGCTCGCGCCTGAGCTGGCCCGCATAATCGACAAGGATAATCCCGTTCCTGACAACGACACCGCTGAGGCTCATCAATCCGACAAATGAAGTAAACCCGAAGGGATAGCCCATGATGATCAGGCCGACGGCAGCGCCGAACAGGCTCAGCGGTATGGTAATCATGATTAGAACAACGGATTTCATCGTCCGGAACTGGAACAACAGGATGAACAGGATGAGTAGGATGCCGAGGGCAATTGATTTCCCGAACATCTTGTAATACATATTCTCGAACTCTTTCTCGCCGCCGAATTCAAGCTTCACTCCCGCCGGGAGCTTCAGCGTTTCGACTTTTTCTTTCTCGGCATTAAATACATCTGAAGGATAGACTCCCCTGACGACTTCAACACCGACTGTCAGCGTCCTGACGCCGTTCCTCCTGACAACCACACCTTCGTTCCATTCCGGCTTCAGTGAAGCCACCTGCCTGAACGGGACAATGCCCGGTGTGAACAAAGGAGACATATAGAGGCTGTTGAATTCGAAATCGGGCTTGTCGCTTGTTTGCTCTTTCGTAACCACCACATCGACGGGATATTCCCCTTCCCAAAGCGTCGTAACCGGGAATCCTTTGCCGCTGATTGCCATATAGGTCCCGATCATGGATTGGGTAAATCCCAGGCGGTTTGCTTCGTAGCGGTTTATTTCGTAATTCAGGCTCTGGCTCTGGTTCTCATAATCGTTTTTCACCCAGAGGACATTCTTATTCTGCCTGAAAATGGCAGCCACCTCTTCGCCCACGGACCTGAGCAGGTTGATGCTGTCGCCTGAGAGCCTGATCTCGATGGGGTATTTGGAGAACTGCATATCTAATTGCTTTAGCTTTATATATACTCCGGGATAGAGGTTTTTCAGCTTTTCGTTGTATTCGTCGAGCATCTCGACTGTCGCCCTGTCGGATGTTGTATTGACAATCATCTGTGCATAGTTCTTTGCGGGCATATTAGGTGCGTACAGTGTGTGGAACCGGGGTGAACTTGTACCGATGAACGATGTTACCGACGTTACCCTCTTGTCCTTCATGATCCTTGCTTCGCAGTCTTTAACAACCGCTTCGGTACGGGCAAGGGATGCTCCGACCGGCAGGTAAATTTCTACTGCGAACTGGTTCCTCTCCATTTTCGGGAACAGTTCCCTTTTGATGTTTACGCCGAGAAATACGCCGACTACTGTAATTGCGGCAGCGAAAATGATTGTCATCTTAGGAATCTTAAACACCAGTTCGATTGTCTTGTCATAGGCGGCCTGCATCAGGTCGAGAACAGAACGGCGTTTCTTAACATCCCTTTTCAGGCCTTTCCTGATTGTCTTGTAACAGATATAGGGAACGAGGAAGTAAGCCACCAGAAGCGAAGTGATCAGCGCCGTAGCAATCGTTACCGGCAGGGAATAGATGAAATCCCTTCCGGCTCCGGTCATAAAAATATACAGGGGCAGGAAAGCGCCCAGTATCGCAAAAGTAGCGGTAAAGACAGGGAGGAAAAGCTCCGTGGCGCTGCGTTTTGCCGCCTCCCAGGGAGAAAGCCCTTCGTCTAACTTCTCTACATAGTTGTCGATGATGACTACCGAGTCGTCCACGACAATTCCAAGCACGAGTATCAGTGAAGCCAGGGAAACCGTATGGAACTGGATGCCGATGAGATAAAGTATTCCAAGCGATACGAGTATGGTAATCGGAATGGTCAGCCCTGCAATTGTCGATACCCTGATGGGCAGCAGCAGGAATGTAACAAATATTACGGCAAGAATGGCAATGCCGAACTCCCTCAGGAAATGCATTACGGCAGTATCGACAACATCGGGCTGGTTGGCGATTGTACCGATGCTGATGTCCGGAGGAAGCTTCTCCCTGATCTCGTCGAGAATTGTACGGACATCCTCGCCGAACATCACAATATTATATCCGTTGAGCATTTCTAAGGACACAAGTATGCACTTCCTGCCGTTGTTGGTAATATAGGAATCGGGTTCCTTCATCCCCCTGGTGATTGTGGCAATATCCTTAAGCCTGATGACATTGCCTGCCGGATCGGAATAGACGATCTGTTCGCTCAAATCCTCAAGCGTCCTGTACTTCGAAGAAAAATGGACAGGCAGTACCGAATTCCCGTCGTCGATGCTGCCTCCGTAACTGACACCGCCTTCAGACTTGAGCATACTCAGCACCACCAAAGGCTTAATGTTGTAATAGGACAGCTTTTCATTTTTGAGGCAGACCTTGATTTCCTCGTTCTGCATCCCGATGCGGCTGATTCTCGATACGGATTTCAGCGCCCTCACTCTGTCCTCAAATTGCTTTGCCCATGACTCCAGTTCCCTGTATGATTTTGAATCGGATTCGAAAGACACAAGAATGGCAGAAGTATTGCCGAAGTCGTCATTAGTCCAGATACCCAACACTTCGGGTGGCAGTGAACGCTTAAGGTCAGAAATGCCGTGTTTCAGCTTATTCCAGAACATCTTCGGTTCCGCCACCTCCTCGTTAACCTCGACGTAGATGATCATCATCCCGTCTTTTGAGTGCGAATAGGTCAGCCCTTTGTTGATCTCCTGGTAGCTGAAAAGGTAGTTTTCCATCGGTTTCGTCAGCTCGTTCTCTACCTGCTCCGAGCTTGCCCCGGGCATTACCCCGATTATTACCCCCTGCCTGATGGTAAACTCCGGGAATTCCTGGCGGGGCATGAAGATCAGCGCATAAACGCCAAAGACAATGAGTACCGCAGTAATGGCAAAGCATATCTGCTTACGCTTCATTGCCGCTTCAATCAGATTGAACCTTTTTCCCATCTCCGCTCCCTACTTTGTTACTTCAACAGTAGCGTTGTCGTAAAGATAATGCTGTCCTTCGACGATGATCCTGTCGTTAAGATTCAGGCCACTGCGGACGACAATCCTGTTGTTGCGGTAATTGCCCGTTGTAACCGGCTGCTTTCGCACAGTCCTGCCGTCGGGATTGAGGACATAGACGAAACAACTGCCCCCGGTTCCGACTATTGCCGAATAGGGAACTGTAAGGACGCCTTTTCCGCCGTTCCTGCCAAGATATACATTGCAGGCCATACCGGGCTTGATTTCCCTCCCTTTGTTACGCACCAGCACTTTTACGTCGAAAGTATGGGACACCTGGTCTGCAACGACACCTATCTCTTTGATGACTCCCTCATACTCCTTATTGTTCAGCGCAGCAATCCTGACAATTGCTTTTTCGCCCTTTTTAATGCCCGGAATCTCGTTCTCCGGAACAGGAATTTTAATATATACTTCGTCGATCCTGAAGATTGTCAGTACCGGGTTGGCGGGAATGATGTTCATTCCAGGCTCCACATTCTTTTTTCCTACCACGCCGCTTGCCGGAGCGCGGAGAATGCAGTCGTCCAGGTTCTTTCCGGCGATTTGCCTGGCAGACACAGCCTGTTGCAGCCTGGACTCGACTTCAACGAACTTGATGTCCGGCAGGCTGCCGTCCTTGTACACCTTCGAAAGCCTGTCGTAAGCGTCTTTTGCCTGTTTTTCCTGCGCTTCAGCCATCTTCAGGGCATTTTCGTATGATGAGGCGACAAGCGTAGCCAGAACTTGTCCCCTGCCGACAATCTGGCCTTCGGCAACGAAGACATTCCCAACAGTTCCCTGTGTAGCGAAACTGGCCGGGGTCTCAACCGAGGCTTCAGCCGTGCCTATGTAGTAATTGTCCATACCTGAACTGTCGATGGCGGCAGTGCCGGTAACAACTTTCAGAGTTTTCGTGCCTGTTGCCCTGTCTGGGCTGCCGTTTTCCCGGTTACATCCTGCTACAAGCGTCAGGGACAGTAAAGCCGGTATGATGAGTCTTGCAATTCCGCATTCCATGATACTCTTTATTGAATATGATACAAATTTCGTTTTTCAGTCGAGAACAGTGTAAAAAAAATTCCCCCAAACCGCTCTAAATCAATCCCCTGATGACAATCTCCCCTAATAAATTAAGCGATTTCTGCCAGTCGTCTTTCACTTGCTCCAGCAGCAGTTTGATGATCAGGTCCAGTACGATGTTGTCGATGAGGCTTGCCACTTCCTTAATGTCATTCTTTGTAATGGAGCGGAACTCACCCCTCTCGATGCCGTAAATTAGTATGTCGCTGATTACTTCCTGGTCCAGGTCGTCATATATCGTTGTCATTCGCTTCTGCATATTGTAGTCATCTTTGAGTTCCAGTCTCAGCAGGTTGTAAATATTCGCCAGTATTTCGGCTTCTTCGGTGATGACCCTGAAATAGGTCCTGAACCTCTCGACGGCAGACACTTCAAACGCAGACTGCTGCCTGATTTTCTGCAGTATTGCCGTTGCTTCGTTGTCGAGAAGGTCGATGATGATGTCATCCTTGGATTTGTAATAATAATAGAGGGTGCTTTTGCCCTTCCTGACGGCTTTGGCAATGTCCTCCATCGTTGTTTTACTGTAACCGTACTTGATGAACAGGCGGCTTGCCGCTACCATTATCTCTGCTTTTACTTCCTGGTCCGTCTTTTTCATATCTCAATCAATAAATTACAAAACATTTCGACCGAAATCGTATTTTGTTCGACGAAGAGAAATTTTGAATATTTTAATATTTTGAAAATAATTGCTGTTTTTCTTAATAGTAAGACATTATGATAAAATCAATGCAAAAGATTAAACCATTTTCTGCCGACAAGTATCTAATATATCATTGTTTTGTAGTTGAAGGAAGGGTTATTGCCGAACGACAAGGAACTGGTAGAAAAGCTCAGGAACAAGGACCAGGAAGCTTTCAGAGAGTTTATTGACCTTAATAAAACCAGGGTCATTAATATTTGTTACAGTTTCGTTCACAATACTCATGATGCTGAAGATATTGCCCAGGAGGTCTTTATTGAGATGTACCTGTCTGTCGCGCATTTCAGGGGCGACTCCAACATTAATACATGGCTGTACAGGGTGGCTGTCAATAAATGCCTCGATTTCATCCGTAAAAAAAACAGGAGGAACAAAGCAGCCAGGTTCCAGTCCATATTTGGCCTGACCCAAAAGGAAGAATCGCTGGCCAAAGACAATTTCCATCCCTTGTCGATCATGGAAAGCGATGAAAAGCTGTCCATTATTATTAAGGCAATTGACAGGCTGCCGGATAACCAGAAAACAGCGATTACCCTGAATAAATTCGATGGAATGAGTTACGGCGATGTAGCTGAAATACTGAGCTCAACAGTTTCTGCAGTGGATTCTTTAATACAAAGGGCAAAAAAGAACATAAAGAAATTCTTACAGGCCGAAGAGTTTTGATTTTTATTTCGTCAAAATCAGCAGAGGAAAAATGAAAAGTGAAGAGATCAATATCGACCGGGAGTTAGACAGGTTAAAGGGACATGGACCAATCCTTGTCAAAGATTCCTTTACCGAAGACATCCTTATTAAGTTGCCTTCGTTACGCAGGTCTTCAGGAAAACGCAATCTGCATATTGCTGTATTCATGATTTTCATATTGCTCAACTTCGCATCGCTATTTTCAGTATTCAGTAACACAGAGGACGACACTGACAGCAGGATAAGCCATATCAGGACTCTTGTTGAAGTGTTCTCTCTGGATAGGTAGTAAAACAATATACTTGGGTGTTAAAAATGGATATAATTAACAAAAACCGTTTCTTTTTCTGGCTGTCTGTTTTCCTTGCAGTAATCAATATTGCTACCATTACCGTATTCTGGGTATCATATTCAGATGTACGCCGGAACAAGCCCGTTGAAAAAGATAATAGCAGCCATGTAAAAGATTTTTTAATCAAAGAACTTAATTTCACAGACAGCCAAAGATCCACCCTGGAAAGGATGCTGCTGGATTACCGCCGGGAATCGGCTACCTTGAGGAACGGCATTCATGACTACCATTGTACAATCAACAGCCGGATATTGCAAAACACCAATCCTGCCGACATACAATTGAAAATTGATACGCTTGGAATAATGAAGGCTAAACTTGATATGCTGACATATAAATTCTTTTACGAACTATTCCGGATGTGCAACGAAGAACAAAAAATACGCTATATTCAACTTTTTATGGAAATTGACAAAATGATGGTACCCGGGCCTGTAGAAAAGCAATAAGCAGTTCACACAGATATTTTTTCAGGATAAAAGAAATTTATTGCGAGGGTTTTGAAATAAAATTTCGTCCTATGAAAAAGAGTTTTTTTGAAAGGAGAATGATATGAAGAAGCAAAGAATACTGACGGTCGCATGGATATTTCTTGTTGCAATGATTATACTAAATGCCTCAGAGATATATGCCCAGCCCCAGAAAATGGATATAAGCCAGACATTGTCGGATAACGCCCAGAAATTTACAATAGCTTTCAGCGGCCTGGCATTTTTATCAGGCGAGGAAGAGTCCTATACGTTTCTGCCGCCGGGTAAACTGTCCGATTACTTCGGTTTTCAGTTCCTGAGGGATAATGACCCGGACCAGATGGGCCATAATACCGATTTCGTAACAAAAAGCGCCAACAATATGCTGGCAATACTGAACGAAAACCAAAAAGCAGCAATAATCGCCCTGGCAAAATCACAGGTATCATTAATAAACCAATATGGCTATACCCGTTTCCCCCTAATCAGGGCTTTCAGAAGGCTTCTTACCGGGGACATGCCAGTCGGGGCAACAGGACTGGACAGTTCGGAAGTAATGAAGTATTCTGCAGGCTTGTTCAGGATCGACGGCATCATAAGCTACCAGCGGGCAAAACTGTTTGGAAGCATCATCAGGTCATTAACTAAAGAACAGAGGGATTCTCTCGACAAGCTTGCCTCAGTCGGTATGCTTCACTGGCCTTACCTCGAAGACCAGATTGACAAGACGAAACTCACCCATGATGAACATGTAGCCGCAATGACCTACGCCAGCGAGATGTTCGGATGGTACGCCGGTTCTGTCGAGGCCGATGTGTATTTTTGCCCGGAGAGGCAGGCCACCTACTTCGGAGGCTTCTATATGAAGGATATTCCTGCAATGGGGAACCCTAACTATTCAATCGATCCGAACATTACTGCCGATAAAGGCAAAGCGTTTTTGGAAGCTCTCAAACCTGCTCAGGCTGAACTGGTTTCAGGAATTGTAGCATTGCAAAAACCCACGCTTTATGCCATCGTTGACAAAAGAGAAGAAATTTCAAATGCTTTGCGCGGGTTCAGGACGAATGATAATATCGACAGCCTCGAAGTAATCAGGCTTTCCGAAGAATACGGAGAGCTGGACGGCCTGCTTGCATACTGGTATGCTTCACGTTTTGCAGGGACAGGCTGGACTTTGACACAGGAACAGAAGGATTCCCTGATGGCATTAAGGGACCTGGAAGACTATCCTGCGGAAAAGCCTTTCCTGTTCTCAGAAAAAATCGATTGGCCGAAAGTAATGAATACCGATTTTCTTTTTAACAGTCCGGACGGAGTAGAGACTCAGGGAACAACGGCCGGCCGCCCGGAAGTAACACCCAATCCCTTTTCAGGCAATTCTTCAGTCAGTTTCAACACCACGGAACCGGGCAATGTTAAGATATATACTTTTGATGTTTTTGGAAGGGAATTGGTATCTACAACATACTATGTACCGGCAGCAGGAAGGCAACGGATTGATTTTGACGGCTCGCGCCTGGCGCCGGGAATGTACATTCTTACCATCGAAACTTCGCACACAGTCATGAGCAGCGATTTCATCATTATACGGTAGGTTTGACATGTTAAGGAAGGCGCTAATAATACTCGCATTGACACACATTTTCACAATTGCATTCTATGCACAAAATACGGTGAAAGTTGAAAAGATTGCAGGTAACTTTGAATTCACTGAAGGCCCGTTGTGGGTGGACGACAGTACAGGTTACCTGCTGTTCAGCGATGTTTCCGGGGACAAGATATACAAGTGGCAGGTGAATGGCGGGACAGCGGTATATTTAAATTCGACGGGCAATTCAAACGGACTGGCTGTTGACAACGAAGGCCACTTACTGCTGGCACAACAGGGCAGCAGGCAAATCGGCATTCTTGAGAATGGTGAGATTACAACCTTCGTTTCAAAATACAAAGGTAAAAGGCTGAACAGCCCCAATGACCTCACTGTCAACAGGAATACCGGGGCAATTTACTTTACCGACCCTACCTATGGCATCGGGCCGGGAGAAGAAGAGCTGGACTTTTCAGGAGTCTATTGCATTCCTCCCGGCAAATCAGAGCCTGTCTTACTCATCGACAGCCTTGCCAAACCAAACGGCATTGCACTGTCTCCTGACGGCTGGTTTCTGTACGTCTGCGATTCGGAGTCGGGAAAGGTATTTAAGCTGGATTTACGCTCTGATACGGCAATTGAAAGCGTATCCCTGTTTGCATCTTTCGGTGAAGAGATTGACGGCATCAAGACAGACCTTGACGGCAATGTATATGTTGCCGTTTCAGGCTATGGCATTAAAATACTGAATTACAGCGGTGAATTGATCAATTCTGTTTCAATACCTGAAAAAACCAGGAATCTCGCCTGGGGTGGTAAATACCGCATTGTACTCTTCGTTACGGCAGGCGAAAGCCTGTACAAGGTATCAATCAATCCCGGCAATCCTTTCATCATGAATGAATTCCTTGGCAGGCCAACCGAGAGATCAGTTACTCTTAATATGCTCTCCGAGAGAGATGTCGATGTCTTCGTCCGTTTCGGCACTTCGCCCGACAACCTTGATCATTCGACCGATGTATTCAGTCCAAAATCGGAAATCCCTTTCGATATAATTATCGACAGCCTCATGCCCAATTCTGAGTATTTTTACCGGGTAATGTACAGAGAGGCAAGCTCACAGGAATTCCTTGAAAGAGCAACATGCCGTTTCAGGACTCAAAGGCCGGCAGGCTCTTCTTTCACTTTCGATGTCCAGGCAGACCCCCATCTTGACATTTCATCAAATTATATTACATATCTGAAAGCGATGGAAAAT
Source organism: uncultured Hyphomicrobiales bacterium (assembly GCA_964634885.1). Lineage (GTDB taxonomy): Bacteria > Bacteroidota > Ignavibacteria > Kapaibacteriales > UBA2268 > DAINRZ01. The sequence goes on from CAZWLN010000032.1 coordinate 24,571, forward strand.
ACTTTGTCGGACGGACCGGACTTCATGCTTGACCTCGGTGACAACTTCATGACAGACAAATTGCCGGTAAAGAGCTACCGGAACATCGTGGACAGGATGTTCCTCCTGCGCCATTTTTATGACAAGGTTGCTCATTCAGTCCCGGTCTATCTGGTGATCGGCAACCATGAAGGCGAAAACGGCTGGGAACTGAACGGCAGTAGTGAAAATGTAGCAGTGTGGAACACGAACGGCAGGAAACTCTACTTTCCCAATCCCTGCCCCGACACGTTCTATTCAGGCGACAGCGCCGTTTACCAATACACCGGAATACGCGAAAGCTACTATTCCTGGACATGGGGCGACGCTCTTTTTGTTGTGCTCGATCCATACTGGCACACAACCACAAAACCCACCCAATCAAAAGACGGTTGGGACTGGACATTAGGCAAAGAGCAATATGACTGGTTGAAGGCGACACTGGAATCGGGCAGGTCAAAATATAAATTCGTATTTTGTCATCAAATCATCGGCGGAGATAATGAAGGCAGGGGAGGAACAGAAGCTGTCCCATATTATGAGATGGGCGGCAAAAACAGCGACGGAACATACGGTTTTGACAAGAACAGGCCCGGCTGGGGGAAACCCATCCATCAGCTATTTGTCGATAACGGCGTCAATATCTTCTTCCACGGCCACGATCACCTTTTTGTCAAACAGGAACTGGACGGGGTAATCTATCAACTGGTTCCTCAACCTTCGCTCTATAACTATACCGGTGTTGACCAGGCTGACAAATATGGATATTCAGGTACTATTTTCCCGAATTCAGGACACATCAGGGTCTCTGTAAAACCGGACAGCGCCGTCGTTGATTACGTCAGGGCTTACCATGTTGACAAACCTAAGAAGAACGAAATCAACGGAAAAATAGAATATTCATATACCGTTCTGCCTCATTCCGTTGACAGAGTCGAAACGAATTACTCTTCCTCGTCGATCGGCCTGTCAGTAACGCCCAATCCGGGCAGCGACAGGTTCAGGTTTGAAGCCGTTGTACCGGACAATCAGCCGGTAACGATTGAGATAATTGACCTGACAGGAAGGCCGGTGAGATCATTTCCACATATCGAGCCGGAAAACGGGAGAATATCTCTCGTTTGGGATTGCAAAGACAACGCCAACAGAGATATACGAACAGGCACATACTTATGCTGTTTAAAAACAACCTTCGGAACTGAAACTGTAATATTTACAATTATAAAATAAGAATATGAAAATATATACGCTAATAGCCCTGACGCTGGTCCTGATGAATTGCGAACTGATGGCCGGGTTTCCCGAGAAAGCCACAGTAATTCTTGGCAGGTCCACCGACCAATCGGTAACGGTAAATATTCTTGCAAAACAATACATGGAATTCTACATAGAGTATGGTCAAACCAGCGGTACCTATCCCTTCAGGACAGAGGCCTTCAGTTCAACCTATCCGGAGCCTGCAGAATTGATTATTTCAGGCCTTGAACCGAACCGGGCCTATTACTACCGGATTCAATACAGAGAGAAGAAGAATGACAGCTATGTTGCAGACAACGAGCATTTCTTCCACACTCAAAGAGCACGGGGCAGTTCATTTACCTTTACCATCCAGGCAGACCCTCACCTGTACGACAAGAAGGGCAGCGACGGGCTGATGGCCGTTACGATGATGAACCAGTCAGAAGACAGCGCAGACTTCGTGATTGACCTGGGCGACACTTTCGGAGATGACCACCATCCGTTTGAGATTACCGATGATGAAGTAAAACAACTGCACCTCGACTATCTCCCGTTTTTCGGCATGCTCTGCCACTCTTCCCCCCTGTTCCTTTGCCTCGGCAATCATGAAGGGGAAAGCGGCTATTACCTGCTCCAATCACCGCCGCAAAACCTTGCCGTCTATGGAACAAAATGGAGGCAGAAATACTATCCCAACCCTTTTCCTGACGGGTTTTACACGGGGAACTCCGAAGAAGAACCCTGGGGCATCGGCAAACCTGAAAATTACTATGCATGGGAATGGGGCGACGCCCTGTTTGTCGTTTTGGATGTCTATCGCTATTACACCGCTAATGAGAAACCGAAAGGCTGGGACTGGACGATTGGAGCGGCACAGTATTCCTGGCTGAAGAATACACTGGAAAACAGTACGGCAAAAAACAAATTCGTTTTTGCCCATCACGTCCTCGGACAAGGCCGGGGCGGAGTATGCGACGCCGTCCTGAACGAATGGGGAGGTTGGAAAGACGACAAGAAAACGAAGTGGGAGTTTGATGATTACCGCCCGGGATGGGGTAAACCCATCCATCAGCTCATGGTTGACAACGGAGTTAACATCTTCTTCCAGGGACATGACCACCTCTTTGCCAGGGAGTCGCTTGACGGGGTCATTTACCAGGAAGTCCCGATGCCCAGCGACTCGACCTATTTAATTGGCGTTACGGACAACGGAGATGCATACACGGACCTTATTCTCGACGGAGCCGGGTACCTGAGAGTAACTGTGTCCGACGCCGGAGTAAAAGTTGATTATATCAAGTCATACCTGCCTAAAGATGAAACAGACTCGTTAAAGAACGGGATGCTCGCTTATTCGTACACTGTTGAACCTTCTACGAATGTTGCTGAAGGGGAGAATCCCAGACTGGACAGCCCTAAATTCGGGATTACACCTGATCCGGCCACGGAATATATTGACGTTACCAGCAGTAACGTATCGTCTGAAAGCCAACAAGTACGCATTTACAACATTCTTGGTGAGTGTGTCATGGAATGCCCGATTCAATCTATGTACCAGAGCTTCAGGATTGACATTTCAGGGCTTACTCCCGGCGTGTATTTCCTGAGGATCGGCGGCGAATCCCGGTTGTTTGTGAAAGAATAGACTGGCTTTTCAGTTCAAAAATTAGTATAACAATAAGTTTAAACAATCTCTCAGCACTGCTCCAGCAGCTTTTCCGCTTCCTGCCTGCCCCAGTTGGGATGTATCGGAGACTCGGGCGTGAAAGTCTTATACTTTTCTATGGCTTTTTCGAGCCAGATTTTCGCTTTGGCTTTACCTCCGCCGAACTGCTCAGGCGTGTAGAACAGGCTTTCGCCTCTCAGAAGCAGGGGACGGGGATTGCCGGGGCTTAGCTCGATGGCTTTACTGATTAGTTGCTCCGATTCCATCCCGAGTTTCATGCCGCGCGCCATTGGGTCCACACCGACCTGCATCTGCAGGATGAATGCTTTCATGGTGAGTATTTCGGCGTTATCCTTCAATTTGGCTTCCGCTTTGTTGATAAGGTCCATGGCGCTGTTCAGGAGCTTGTCTTTCTCTTTGTTGTCCTGGACGAAGGTACTGTAAATTACCGTGGTAAAGGCGGCGTAGTATTCCGGCAGCCATTGCTTCGGTTCCGCTTCGGCAATCCTCAGGAACTTGTTACTGAGTTCAAGGAACTCTTCAGCCGATTTGGAGCTGTCAATGGCGTTGATTGTCTCGATCATCGTTTCTTCATACTGTGCCATTGCCCGCTGAACAGGAAAAAGCAGAAATGCTGCAAAAAGTATTACCAAAAATTTCATAATCATTATCCTTTCAATATATTTAGAAAATCATTTCTGTTTCTCAATAGTCTTCTGTGTTGTCTCTGCCGAAGCTGATGAACACTCCAAAGAACAGTACCCTGTCGTATGGCGGCTTCACAGGCGTTTTAATTGTCCCGTCGTAAGAATACCTGTAAGTGAATACATTGTCGATGGCAAAAACATTGTCCAGGGTTACAACAAAGACAGCGAAAGCGCCAAATATCTTCGTAATATAATAGCCGCTCAGGCTGACGTCGTGGTACGGTTTTGTCCGGTCACCGAGGAACACAGGGTTGTTTGGGTTGTAGTAAGGCCTGCCGGACATGAAATGGTATGTCATTGCGACATTTACCCCAATCGACGGGAAAAGTACCTTGAAAACACCGCTGAAACTGTGCTCGGCTGCGAAAGCGGGCATGGCTTCGACAGGATAGTCGTTGAACCTGCGCTTTGTGTCGAGATAGGAGTAAGAGAACCAATAGTCAAAATTATCGATTGTCTCCTTGTCTCTCCAGAACAGGTCCAGGCCCGTTGCGTAGCCGCTGCCTCCCAGTGAAGTTTCGGGAACGGTCATTGTGAGCTTCGAATAGTTTTTATAGTACACTTCTGCCCTCAATGTCCTTTTCGGGGCAATTACCTGGTAGTTCATTATGTAGTGCTCCGATGATTCCCAGCCACCTGAAGCGCCTGTCGGAAAATATATGTACTCGGGAGCCTGGTAAAACCGTCCTGCCGCAGCGGACAATGTACCGTACCGCCCTATCTTGAGAGCGCCGGAAAGCCTCGGAGCCAGTACGAACCTGTCGGTAAACGAGGAGTATTCACCCCGCATCCCCACACGGAATGCCAGGTCTTTCGAAACCGGAAGGTCGAATTCTGTGAACGCTGCCGCATACCTGTCTGTCACTCCTTTTTCCGTTTCATCGACGACGTTGTTAATCCTGTAATAGGAAAACTCGCTCCCGAAGTTAAACGAGGACAATTCTCCGAATAGATAGGCCATCTTTATTTTCGCCTGTAAATGATTGTCGGTGATGGTGCTGTCGATGATTGAAGTATTGGCTTTATCGCTGTTCAAGCCGTAAGCAGCGCTTGCGGTCAGCGCCCAGTTCTCACTGAGCGGATCGGTATAGATCAGGCTGGAGAAAAGGTTTGTATTCTTATACTTATAATTAATGCTACTGTTAATCTCAGGGATTGCCAGATTCAGTTCGGACGTACCATAGGAAGCGCTGGTCATGGACTTGAGCATTCCACCGTCAGGATTCCTGTAGCGGTATGTCATCGTAGCTTCAGCTCCGATGGGTGACTGGCCCCAGTCCAGCCTCGATTTGTTCAGGGAATTGTACAGGCCCAGGTCATAGTATGAAAGATCCAGTCCAAAAGAAGAATTCTTCCACAGTTCGGTGTGCCCTGCGCCTACACCCATCGGCATCAGGTCGATGTGGGTATATGATAAATCGGGCAGATCGATTGTATTGAGTATCATCGCAGAGGAAAGCCCCTTACCGTATTCTGCTGAGTAGCCTCCTGTAGAAAAATAGGTACCTTTGAAATAGAAAGGAGAGAATCTCCCGCGTGAAGAAAGGTCGGGAACGGAAGAATAGAAAGGGTGCTTTGCTTCGTTCCCGTCGATTATTACCGAAGTTTCGCGTCCTTCGCCTCCCCTGACGAACAGTCCTGTCCCCTCGCCTACCTTTGTTACACCCGGTAGTGTCTGGAAAGCCGAGACTATATCCGAACCGGTTCCGGCTGTCGAAGAAATATCGAGGGCGGAGAATATCACGGATTTGGATTCATCGCCCGCTTCAAGGGCACCGGCAGTAACGACTACCGTTTCCGAACGCAGGGCAACGTCCTTCATTTTAATATTGACTACGACTGTGTCGGTAAGGTCAATCTCTTTTTCGAATTGCTCGTGGCCGATGTAACGTGCAACTAATGTCACCCTGCCGGTTTTAGAAGTTTTTATTTGATAGCGGCCGTCGGCATTGGCAGTAGCGCCGTCATAGCTGTCTTTAATAAATACATTGGCACCTGCCAGAGGCTCATTCGATTCATGGGTTACGACTCCTCTGACGATATTTTTCCCGGCGGCGTTCGAAGCGGCAGCAGCCACCATTACTATTAATACAATCGTAAAAAACAATCTCATCATTAACAATCCATATTCGTTTAACCTGAATGCAAAACTATATCATTTATGTTATATTCAATATATATCTCTTGCTATTCACTTTGCAATTTTTGCTATTACGTATAAAAATACCCGGATGTTTCGGGAAAAGCCTGAAAAAGATTGATATTTAACATAATTACCGATATTGGCACAGGAATGGATTGACAAAATAATTATTAAACGGTATTAAATTATGAACAAAAAATACCGAATAATACTGATATACAGGCAATGCAGGAACAGGCTTGTTGCCTGCATTCGGTGTTTAAGCACATTTATAATAGCTGTTGAAAGCAATGAAGCGAACAAAGGGTATATCCGGATGGTTTACACCATCGATAAGCGAAAATGAAGCCTATGAGTACTGGAGAGAAAAGGTATTTCTCATTATCAATTTCATTTTCGTAGTTGTCGGAGGTGTAACATACATTTTCAGCGCTTACCTTTCTTTCCTATCAAAGGTCTGGTCCGTACTTGTGATTGACACACTGGTCTATTTATCAGTAGTACTGATTTTCATGCTGAGGGAACTGCCCTATAAGGTCCGGGCATACATCATTGCCGGAATCACCTACATTACCGGCCTTACAATGCTTATTATCCTTGGAACCATCGGTGCCGGCCCCATCTGGCTGTTTGCCTTCCCGATCATCACAGTACTTATTCTCGACCTGAAATGCGGCATTGCAGCCTTAATACTGAACTTTGTCACACTTGGTGTTGTAGCCTACCTGATGTACATCAGGGCCCTGAACTGGAATTTCATGGTTGATAATACATACCAGGCCTGGCTTGTTGACACTGTGAACTTTATTCTTCTCGATTCAATAATCACAGTCTCATCAGGGCTGTTGATGCAGGGCCTGAAGAAGCATATACTGAACGAAAAGGAAATCACTTCAACCCTCAACCGTGAAAAAGCAAAACTTCACTCTTCTCTTGAACAACAATACCGGGAAATGGACCAGAGGGTAAAAACAGAAACTGCTCTCAGGCAAAGCGAAAGCAATTACCGCTACCTCGTAGAGAACCTGCCGTTCGGGATATACCGGTCAGACCCGGAGGGCCTCATACTCTATGCTAATACCGCATTGGCAGCCATCTTAGGCTATGACGACGAGTCCCGGTTAATCGGCAATACTAATATTAATAACTTCTTCAGCATTGGTTCCAACCGGGCTGAACTCTTTCAAAACCTGATAAACGAATTTTCCCACACTCATGAAGTAGAATTGACCGACTGTAACGGCAATGTCAAAATCGTCAGGGAGTCAATCCGTGTCAGTGTTTCTGCCGATAAATGGGAAGTAGAAGGCATCATTGAAAATATTACCGAGCGGAAAAAACATCTTAAGCATATTGAAGAACTGAACAGAGAGCTGGAAGACCGGGTCAGTCAGAGGACCATGCAGCTCCAGAATACACTGAAGAACCTTCAGGAAGAAATCAATATCCGGGTTAAGTCCGAGTTCCAACTCAGGAAAGTCCAGTACGACCTCATCCAGGCCCTCAACAAAGAGAAAGACCTGAGTGAACTGAAATCACGCTTCATTACCATGGTTTCCCACGAGTACAGAACACCGCTCACCGTCATCCTCAGCTCAGCATTTCTCATAGAGAAAGTACTGGAAACCCTGGGCATCAGCAATGAGAAAATTGCCAGGGCATTGAGCAAAACCAAAGTGTCGGTAAGAAATATGACCGAAATGCTTGAGGACGTCATTGCCGTAGGTTACGACTCCAAACAGATAGTATCAATGAATATAGCCCAGGTGGATATTGGCAAGTTCCTTAACAGCATTGCCGGTGATATGATGGTAATTAATGACGAAAGCCGAAGAATTGCAATTAACGGAACTGATGAAGGCAGACAGCCTGTTTACACCGACATCAAGATGCTGCGTTCTGTTTTTACCAACCTCATCAGTAACGCCATTAAGTATTCGATTATTGACACAGACATAGTAATCGACGTTATGCACAATGACGATTCGGTAAGCATCAGCATTTCCAATAAAATCGGGAACAGGGACAGCATCGACCTGGGAATGATATTCGATTCATTCTACAGGGGCGGCAACGTTGGCACCTCTTCCGGATCGGGGCTGGGCCTGGCGATTGTAAAAAAGTATGTGGACGCATTCGGTGGGACAATTACCGTTAATGTCGATGACAGGCCGGTAATTACATTTACCGTTTCACTTCCTTTGAACGGGAATCTCAATAGGGAACTGTTCCCGCAGGAAACGGCATAGCCAGGAAAAAATATATTTGAAAAATTCTATTTCCATGTTCGTAAATTGGATTGTAATGATTAATTCATACACTTTGAAAAAGGACCAGACCATGAAGAATTTTTTCACCTGTTTTCTACTCGCCATCTCTTTTATTGTACTTACAGGCTGCGGCAAAAAAGAAGCTCCCAAACCGGAAGAAACGCAGAAAACTGAAGTTTATGACAGGCAGAGCCAATCTCCATCTGCCGGCAGCGCCCAATTGAGTAAAGAGGCAGCCCCCGCACCTGAAATGGCTGAATATGCAGAAGAAGCTCCGGTTGCCGGCAGTCCTGCGCCCGCAGAGCCGCGGAAAGATGCTGCTTCTCCGCGTGAAACCAGTTTCCCTGGCTTGGCAAACAGCCTGAGAGCAGACACAAGTGCGCCAAAGGATAAGAAGTTCATTCGCACAGGCGAGATCAAATTCCGGGTGAACAACGTACATAAATCGACGGAAATGGTTGAAGACCTTACAGCCAAATACTCGGGATTTGTTACCTTCTCGAACCTCACGAACCTGGAGGAACGTTCGGCAGAGCATGAATATACCAAGGACACCATTGTGGTTACCAAGTCGATATCAGTACAAAGCGAAATCGTAATCCGGGTACCGGCAGAGAAGCTGGACAGCCTTGTCAGGGAGCTTAACCAGATATTGGTATTTCTCGATTACAGAAAACTGATGAGGGAAGATGTTACATTTAAATTCCTTACAAACCAGATGCAGAAGAAAAGGATGAATGTATATGAACAGAGGCAAACAAAAAACATCGATACGAAACGCAGCACATTGGAGTCAAAAACATACGCCGAAGAAAGCCTCCTGGCAAAACAAATGCAGGCTGACGACCTCGAATTGCAGAACCTGTCTTTGGAAGACCAGGTAAAGTACTGTACAATTACACTATACCTGTACCAGCCACCAACAGTAATAAGCGAGAAACGGTACAATTTCGAATACATCGAGGAATTGCGCCCCAGTTTCTGGGAAACATCCTGGAACTCGATTGTTCGTGGCTGGTGGGGCCTTGAGGATGTAATAACCGCCGTCATCACCATCTGGCCGATCATTCTTCTTTTGATTGCCGGCTTCATTGTCTGGCGCCGCGTTTCCAAAAAGACACAAAATAAGTGATTGCTCTTCTTCTCATCCTCAGCCCCGCCCCAGGGGCTGAGGAGAGGGGGGAGCTACAAATCAACCTTCAGTTCTCACTTCAGCAATTCATCTGAAGATAATCCTTAATGTAATAATAAATCATGAATGAAAATATTTATTTGTAACAGGATTTTCTATTAAATTTATTTTTCTTAAATTTATTTTTTTATTAATAACTATTTTCAATAGGTTTATCATGGGTTTTATAATTGATGCATTTTTCAAAAGATTGAGTCATTTTTGGGCATATTTACCCTATAATATAAATTGGAGAATGAAGAATACCAGGAAATTTCAGGGTTTTCTGGAAAAGAATCCTTTCATTTTAGCAGATATAGGTGCTCGTGGAGGTTCTTTGGACGAATTGGAAGGTCTGAAGAATAACTTGGTGTATTATGGATTTGATGCCGACAAGGAAGAATGTGACAGAATAGCTCAGAATCCTCCCAAGGGCTTTCATAAATACCGGATTTTCCCATATTATATCGGTGACAAAGAAGAAGAGATCGATTTTCACCTATTCAGGTTACCAGGCCAAAGTTCATCTTTGAAACCAAATATCCGGTATAAAACAACTTTTGCAGCTGACTACTTCGATATAGACAGGACAGTAAAAGTCGAGAGTAAAAAACTCGATACTGTCATTGCAGATAATCATTTGGAATTTCCGGATATGATAAAGCTCGACACCCAGGGAAGCGAGTTAAATATATTAATGAGTAGTCCTGAATGTGTAGGCAATTCGCTTCTAATCGAATCAGAAGTTGAATTTCTCCAGATGTATGACGGTCAGTACCTGTTTCATGATATGTCGAAATTTCTCTATGATAATGGCTATGAGATACTATACCTTAACAGAGTATTTCATAACAGAAACAACTATAATGGAGAAGCAAGAGGCCAGATCATCTGGGGCGATGCACTTTTCGGAAAGCGGGAGGACCAACTCGACACATTCCCAATTGAAAAGATAGCAAAATATGTTATCCTTCTCATTAATTATGGCCATCTGGATTATGCCCATCATTTAACGCTGAAGTATAAAGAACTGGAAACGCTTATACCAAATGCCAAAAAATACTTCAGGTTTTACAAGAAGAACTTTTTCAGCTATTTAAGGAGAGTTATATTTTTCCAGTATGATAAGTTACTTTACCTGCTAATACATCTGAGAAAAACCAACAAAAACAACTATGATCATGACAGGGATTGGCCAATTCGTTAGAATTGAACTATATCTTTAATATTTTACCAAAAGCTTTCTCGTTGCCCGAGGTCAGGACGTACAAATAGTAACCAGGCTTTGTACCGGTGCTTTCCCAAGTGACATTCCAACTGCTTCTATCATAGTCTTGTCCTGTAAAAGAGAAAACTTCCTCACCCAGAAGGCTGAATACCTTTAATGTAAATGGTTTATATACACCAGATACGACCCTGAAAACTATTCTTTCTTCGAATGGATTGGGTTCGGCAGAAATAGAGATAGTTTTGCTTTTATTTTGATAATTATCTTTTTCATTTACATCAACAGGAGCAGGAACAGGGCAAAAATCCCATGAGAGTATCTCAAATTTTTCCGAGACATTGCCCGTTGAAGCGGAAAAACCGATGTATGCCATCTCGCCCTCAAAAAGATCAAGCAGTTTTCCTATTTCTAATGAATCAATCTCAAGTATTGGTCTTGTATAAACATCTGTTGTATCCAGAAAAACTCTGAGATTATTCAACTGAATATTATAATCAATTTTGGAATAATAAATTGTACCATCAGACTGCAATAACGGAATATCGGAATTTATTCCAAGAGTAATCGAATCATTATGAGCAGCAGAATTTGTAAATATTCCATTTGATTGAACTGCAACGTGATTACCATTAGGATCTTTTAAATCAACTAATTGTAAACTATCGTCTGAAAAAAGGTCATATTCCACAGCTAATGAATTATTCAAGAAAGAATAGCCAAGCCATCCACCTTGTTTGCTTAATATATTCATTCCGGTGTTCTGAATGATGAAAGCAAATCCATCTCCCCCCGGAAGTGAGTTTTCATCAGATAGATAATTATTGCCATCTTTTATCCTGAATTTAAATGATGTTGTAAATCCAGATGAAACAGATACCAAATCATTAAACCATAAGTAACCTAATTGATTTTGTTTGGATTCTGTCAAACAGACAATCTTGCTGCCTTTTTCGGCATTGCCCTTAATTATGATATTATCCGTATTGGCAAAATCATAATATGTAAAACCTTTGTCAATGTTGCATTCCTGGTTAACAGTTACGATTTTAACAGGAGACAGCATCTGACATGGTTCGGCAATTGACAAGAACATACTGTCCTTGAAGCTTTTTCGGCTGTTAGGAGTATATTTCATTATTATGGATTCTGAAGTACCTGAATCGATTTCTAAAGGAAAATTCCCATTTATGAAATAATCAAGCTCATTGTAGTCATTATGCAGGAAGAAAATACTGTCGATTACAATGGGTATCCTGTTATCATTCGATATGTAAATAGTATCTAAAAGGTACCGGTCCATGTTTCCATAGAAAAACACCGGATTATCAGACTCGTTGAGCGGGTACTTCATTTCTTCGACGATATAAGGTTTTGATTTTAAAGAGACACCTTCCTTACTTATTACATTTAAATAATATGTTCCGGCTTCATCGACAACCATTTGCTTTCCTTTTGTTCCGTTTGACCATTTATAATCGATGAAACCGTCAGGAGCAGTCAGGACGACATTGTTACCTTTACAAAATGTATAATAGTCTCCGACAAGATATATTTCATTTATCTCATCAATTGTCAGTGCTTTATTAAAGATCATTACTTCATCAATATCCCCGATGAACCTTGAAGAGACCTTATTCATGCTGTCCTTTACCCACCAATGAACAGCAAGGCCCGCAGTTTTATATTCCACATTGTTAGATTGAAGTTTTTTACCGAAGAATTGGTTATTCTTATATACCGACATTTCACCGTTATTATAGACAAGCGTGTACAATATCCATTTATTTCTTTCCGTTGTGCTGTCAAAAGGGACAGAGATCGGGGTTATAGTATCCTTTAATTTGGAGCCTGAAGTATAATTGATAATAACATTAAAAGACGGTTCAGGAACAGAATGCTGCCGGCAATGATCAATGCCTATCCATCCGGTAGCCTGGTTTCCAAACCAGATATATGCTTCACCGTGATTAGGCATAGAAAGGCCGATTTCCTTTACCCAAAGGGTGATGGTAAATTCATTCAGATTTTTAAAATCGATATAAGGTAGCTCAATGAAGTCCCCTCGAAGTGTATCTTTTCCTTCTTCATCCACTATACTTTCGTACCCCTGGCCTGTGAAATGAAAAGCTTTATTTATACGATTAACCCCGGGTATCTTTTTGGGAAAGTTCCTAATAATACCATTATAATTATTGCCACTTTGATCCATTGCAGTGCCATCGTCAAAATTCCAGTATGCAATTAAATGTTCTTTTGGAATGATAGCATTACTATGATTAACATTAAGTAAAACAATCCCTACTAAAATATAAACAATCCTATTTAAATACCTTTTAACCAATTCCAAAACTACCTATAACATACTCATATAATAATATTATTACAAATATAAATATTTATATAAAAAAGACAATATAAGAAAAATGAAAAATGGGAAATGCATATACATTCACTAACAACGGCGATATTTACAGAACGTCACGGTAATAGTGTATGTAACCTTAACATCAAAAATATATAATTGCCGTGTATATATCTTTCGATATTAAAGATTTATTGACAACTTCTTACATTGATTTTCTAATTCCACCAACGCTGGGAATATCAATCAAGTATTTTATTCTAAATATTAGTACTTCATCAATTTGCCGGTAACAGTTCTTCCATTAATAGTCAGAACGTACATATAGTAGCCTCTTTCTTTTTGAGAATCGTTCCAGTTTATCACTTCTTTACCGTTACCAGAACAAATACCGGAGATTGAGAATACTTCTTCTCCCAGGATACTGTATATTTTCAAACTGTAGGCTGAATTGTCAAGAGTTCTGAAAACAATACTGACATTATCATTAAATGGATTTGGGTGCGCTAATATATCAATGTTTTCAACATTATTTTCCATTTCATCCTCAACCCCCACATAAATTCCGTTGCTTGGAAAAGGACAGAATTCCCAGCTCAATATGTCATGAATCTGGGCGACAGTACCTGTTGCCGCAGTAAAACCTACCTCTGCCCATTCAGTCTGATCCAATTGTATTACATCCTCAAGGATGAAGTTATTGATTATTAGTGGCTCGGCAGTCAGGTTCTTTGTAGTATCCATGAATATCCGTAAGGTATTAGGGATTACATTATAATCAATAGTACAATAATAAATTGTGCCATCAGGTTTCATACTAATGACATTATCTTTTATTCCTTTTGTAGTCGAATCACTGTGAATTGAAAAATTAGGTAACTTACCGTTTGATTGAACAGCTATATGATTGCCATTGGGATCATAGAAATTCTCGATCTGATCTTTATCATTAGAAAACATATCAAATTCAACTGCTAATGAATTAGGAATCAATGAATAGCCTATACCTCCACCAGCTAAACCAATTGATTTTGATTTCTTTGGAGCCATAACAAAAGCGAAACCGTCCCCTCCGGGTAGAGATTTCTCATTAGAATTAAAATTATTACCTTCAAGCAACCTGAATCTGAAGGATGTTATAAAACCATTTTTCACTGGGACCGGATACCTGTACCAAAAAGCTCCGATATGCTGATTATTAGACTGAGTCATCCTTATGAATGACCCCTGAAAAAAAGCTTTCCCAAAAAGTGAAAGGCTGTCTGTTTTATATAAACGCTCAAACTCAAACCAGGTTTCTTCATCGCAGCCATCAAAATCGCCGTTTATTCCAATATACTTTGTTGTATTACATGGTTGAGTCATTACGAGGACAAGCGAATCAGTAAAGCCTCTTTTTTGATTTGGAATAAATTCGACATAGATTTTAAGAGATTGATTAGGTTGTAATATAAATGGAAAAGTCTTGTCAGTAGCAATTAATAATTTATCAACAGTATTATTCAACAGGAAAATATCAGATATTGTAAAAGGTACACTATTGTTATTTTCAATTATAACAGAGTCTCTCTGGGGAGTTTTATCATTTTTATATTCAAAATAGATATCACTTGTTTTACTATATTTCAAGGCCATTTGTTCTACAATATAAGGCTGCGATACACAAGTTCTCCCGTCTTTTGTTTTAACAGTAACGGTATATGATCCTGGTTTGTCAACCTGATTATTCTGTCCGGATTTGCCGTCGGACCATTGATAGTCAACGTATCCATCAGGAGCTTTCATAATTACACTTTCACCTTCACAAATAACATAGTGCTTCCCAACAAGATATAGTTCCTCGATCTCAGTATCATCTAAAGCTGTTGAATAGATCATCACTTCATCGATATCACCTGTAAACCTGGTTGAAGACCTGGCATCCCCACCATAAGTCCACCAATGCCTTGCTATTGCCGCATCTTTTGAAGAAATTATTAATTTTTGAATTCCTTTTTTAACTAATTTCCCGTCTTTATATGCTTTTACTGTATCTCTGTTGTAAACCATTGCATAGTGAACCCACCGGTTCCTGTCTTTAGCAAAATTGAAATCGATGGTAACCGGCCAAATTGATGAGACATTGGAACCTACTGAGTAATTAAGGCAAGTATTACTTGGAGGTTGCGGGGATGAATGCTGCCAGCAATGATCGATGCCCACCCATCCGTAATTAACATATCCAAACCAGATATATGCCTCGCCGGATTCTGTTGTGATGGCCTGTTCTCTGACCCACATAGTTATTGTAAATTCCGGATATTTAGTTAAATCAATTGAGGGCAACAAAATATGATCTCCTGCACCTATATTCCCACTAGTATAATCCTCTTTTCCAACAAAATGGAATGCAGTATGGTAACCATCTACTCCAATTATCGGTTTTGGTGAATGCATTATTGTCCCATGATAGCCATTTCCACTGTTGTCATGAGCTGTACTGTCGTCAAAACTCCAATATGCTAACAGAGTTGTTTTTTGGGCAAATAATACGTTTGTTGAAAAAACAAGAATTAGTATATAAAAGATCTTTTTCATGGTAATTTCCTTTATAAATAAGTTGGTTTTTCTCCCACTACTTTTGAAATAATTATAACATACCAGTTAGTGCAAGTTATATAATAAATCAATTTAATCCAACAGATTTTTATTTAAATATCACAATTTAATTAAAAAGTTTTTAGACGGAACAGCTTACCTGTACCTTTCCCCCCACACGCTCCAATCCCCTACTCTATCAGGTTATTCTTTACGGCGTAGTGGATGATACCCGCGTTGGAGTTCACTTTCAGCTTGTCCAATATCCTGATGCGGTAGGTATTGACTGTACTTATGCTCAACGACAGCTCGTCGGCTATCTGTGTTACGGTCTTACCTTCACCTATCTTGCACAACACCTGGAATTCACGGTCAGAAAGCGATTCGTGCAGAGCCTTCTCCGTTTCGACCATCAACTCTCCGGCAAGCCTTTCTCCTAAGGTCTCGCTGATGTATTTTCTTCCCTCTGTCACTTTCCTGATGGCCTTGACCAATTCCTGAGGTGCGCTCTCCTTGGTAATATAGCCGTGTGCCCCGGACTTGATGGCACGAAGAGCAAACCTGTCTTCGGGATGCATACTCAATATCAGTATCTTAATGTCAGGTTTCAGGTTCTTTATGTCTTTCAACAGGTCGAGACCCGTCCGGTCCGGCATGCTAATGTCGAGAGCCAATACATCGAATTCGGTCTCACGGATCAATTTCATGGCTTCGGCAGCGTTCTCTGCCTGACCAACGATCTTCATATCGACTTCAGTATTAATGATATTCTTAAAACCTTCCCTGATAAGGAAATGGTCGTCAACTATTATTATTCGTATCATAAATTGAATTTTTCAAAAAATCAAATATACGGAATTCTACAAATCACTGTTGTCCCACCTTCGTCATTAGTTTCAAAATCAAGTGATCCGCCACAGATGATGGCTCTTTCTTTCATCCCCAGAATGCCGAAAGAACCCTCAACCGTAAGCTTCGATTTGTTGATGCCGACCCCGTTGTCTGAGATCCTCAACAACAGGCACTTGTCGCTTCTCAGAAATGATGAATCGACCTTTGTGGCCTTTGAATGGCGCGCGACATTAGTAAGCGCCTCCTGGTATATCCTGAACAGGGCAATGGTTTTGTCCTTGTCGAGGTTCAGGTCTTCAATATTGGCAATGTACTTGCACTTGATGCCTGTACTCTTCTGGAACTCCGACGACTGCCATTCAAGAGCCTCGAGCAAACCGAGATTGTCCAGAACTTCGGGCCTCAGGTTGGTAATCAGCTTCCTAACCTTCTTGATGGTTATGTCGATAATCGATTCCATGTCCTTAAGCTCGGTTATTATAAAGTCATTCTCTTCGTTGTGCCCCTTCTGCAAGATATGCTTGCCAAGCAGTGTCAGGTTTATCTTCAGTGCTGTCAGCACCTGTCCCAGTTCATCATGTATCTCCCTGGAGATGGAAATCCTCTCTTTTTCAAGGGAGGAATGGAGATGGGCAGTAAGCGCCCTGAGCTGCTCACGGGAAACCTGTACTTCCTGCATCGCCAGCCGCCTTTCGAGTGTCTTCCCAATCCTGTCGGTAATCACCCGTACAAAGTCCTCTTCTTCTTTCTGCAGCCTGTTACGACTGTTGTTTGTCCTGTAGAACAGTTCAAGCTTGCCTTTGTTGCTTCCAAATACCTGTACGTCAAAACTCACCTTGTTGTCTGTAACCGAGAAGTTGTCATTCATATACTCCCTGCCGCCATAAATTACCCGGGCAGAGACGAGGTCATGATACTGCATTGCCGGGCAAAGCAGATCGCAAATCCCTTTTAGCATGACATCGACATTACCTTCCCTGACAATATAGTTGGAGATTGTATAGAGGCTGTTCAGTTCCCTCATCCTTTTGTCCAGGTCGGACTTCTGTTTCTCTGTAATACCCAGGGCAAATTTGCGTTTCACCAATAAGTTCCGGACATAGAGACCAAAAGCAAATATGGCAACTATTAAAACAACCCTGTGGACAATCTCCATCGTTGAAAGGCTGATCCAGAGCATAGCGCCAAAACTTCCGGTACGGAATACGAATACGTCGATCAAGGCATAGGTCACCCAGATGAGCAACCCCAAAACAATCGAGTATATCAGTATCTTATCCCTGGTTTTCATTACACCATCCATAATTATTAACATCGCAACCATAAACAATAAAATCAGTAAAATATTTTAAATTTACAATTTTTTCAAGGGGATTATTAAAATTTTTAATAAATTAGCCGAATATTTCGGAAAGGCTGTTTGCCAATTTCCAAAACCGGCAGCCTGCTATATATGAATAAGAATACTATTGAATTAGAAATACCGAAGTAGTGAGGTAAGATGACAACTAAAGATACAGACACAGCAAAGACAAAAACACCAAGGACAAAACCGACTGAAGCCGAAATAGCCGCTCGTAAGCTGTCTGCTGAATACTACACCCTGAAAAGCAGGCTCCTTGAACTTGAAAGCAGGCTCGACGACATTGAAGAAAAGAACAGAGAACTGGAAATTGAGAATAATTACCTCGTCAATTTCTTCCAGAATTCACCCGTCGGATATGTCTGCGTTAATCCCGAAGGCGTCATTATCAACTTCAACGAGAAATTTGCCAAAATGCTCGGCTACTTAAAAAAAGATATGCTCAACACAACGTTCAAAGGATACATCGTCGAAGAAGATTTTGAAAAATACAACTATTTCAAAAGCAAGATAATCAATTCGGACACTACCCACATTAGCGATGTAAGACTTATAAAAGCAAACAAAATGCTTCTGAATACTCGCCTGGACGGCATCTTCGTCAAAGGAGACACCGGACACATTCACATCGCTGTCTCCGACAACACTCACATCATTATCTATGAACAGTCCATACGTGAGAATGAAAAGAAATTCAGGTCAATGATCGAAGGACTGAACGATGCAATTTTCCGGATGTCGCTGCCCGAAGGGAAACTCGAGTACCTCAGCAAATCGGCAAGCGAAGTTTTTGGCTACCCTCTCGAAAAATTCTTTTCTTCAGCCCCTTTCATCAGGAAGATTATTCATCCGGAACTGAAAGACCATTTCACCGAAACATGGAATAATCTGGTCAATGGCAATGTTTCAAGAAACTATGAATACCAGATAATCGACAACGAAGGCAATGTACGCTGGATCATGCAGTCCAACACTCCCGTCTTCGACAGCAAGAACAGGATTGTGGCACTTGAAGGTGTTTGCCGCAATGTTACCGACGTAAAATTGGCCCAGGAAACAGTAAAACAAAGCGAAGAACGCTTCTGGGCAATTGCTAACTACACATACGACTGGGAAAACTGGTCGGCGCCCAACGGACAACTGATCTGGGTCAATCCCTCGGTCGAACGCATCACCGGCTTCTCTGTCGAAGAATGTATGCAAATGGATGATTTCCCGATCCCAATCATCAATGATGAATACAGGGAAAGCGCCCGCAATGAACTACGCAATGCTTTGGCAAAACAAACTTCTGTCCATGAGATTCCGTTTAAAATCATAAGGAAAGACGGCGAGGAGAGATGGATTACCGCTTCCTGGCAGCCGATATACTCAAAAGACGCCGATTACCTCGGCATTCGTTCCAGCATGCGCGACATTACCAAACGTATGCAGAACCAGGAGACAATGAAGAAACTCATAGAAGAGTTAAGGTTCTCCAACGAAACCATAAAAAAGAATATGTTCGAGATGACCGAACTGAAACAAAAATTCGAAGCTGTCAGAAACAAATATACTGAATACAAAAGTGACACCGACAGGTTCCTTGGAACCATGTCCGCCGAGCTGATCAACACTTTTCTCGGCTTCAACACAATCCTGAAATCTATTACTGCCCATGTAAACGAAGACAACAACGAAGAACTGGACCGCATTTCAAAAGATGTGATGAAAAAATCCCTTCATTCAATTAATATGATTGAGGAATTCATTAAGAATCAAAGACGATAAGTAATCATTGACAGTAGCACTATTTAAATGGCCCGGTTCTGTTTTAGCCGGCGGGCAATATAATTTATCTTTTTAGTATAACCGGATTATTCACGGATGAAAGCCTTGCTTTGTGTGCCTGTGCTAAGTACGTAGTAACCGGGACAGATATCTGACAGATCAAGTCTCATGGCCTGATTGCAGTATGCTTCGGTACTCTTTACCAGACTGCCCTGCGAATCATAGATTCTCACGGTTATTGCCTGACTCATTCCACCGTCACCGGCAATTACAAAGTCAAGAAAGCTATTAGCAGGATTGGGACTGATTGTCAGATTTTCTGCAATTGCTCCATCAGTAATACATACACGGGGAATGACTGTGACCCTGAAACTGTCTTTAACCACATTCAGCCCATCGCCGAGAGTAATGGTTACAACAGACTCGCCGGTCCTGCCGACTACCGGATCAATATTGATATTTCTCTTCCATCCCGAGCCTGACAGCACAACACTGTCGGCCGGCAACAATGCACTGTTTGAGCAATCAACAGAAAACACCAGTGAATCTTCCGAATAGCCATAGAAATCGAAATGGCTGCTGTACTGATTATTTTCATTTATAGTAATATCATGCAAATTATTGATTGATGGCAGGATGAATCTCCTGATGTCTGCTCTGAATACACCTTCGCCGTAGGTTCCGGTGTAGATGTCCCTGCCGCTTACAGCTACAGACCTTACACGGCAATCTGAGAGTCCTGAGTTTTTTGCCTCCCAATCGCGCCCCATGTTCGTTGATACAAAAAAGCCATCGTAGGTACAGGCAAACATATTATTGTCATAGCCCGACAACCGGTTAATCAATGTGTTCCCGGCAATTCCTTCATTCATTGAGGACCAGGTGTTCCCCATATCAATTGTTACATAGATTCCTTTATCAAAGGTAGCGGCATAGGCCATATCATCCTTAACATAGAAGGACACGATTCTGGAATCGATATCGCAAATAGCTTTCTTATTCCAGTTGTTGCCCTTGTCGGTGGAGAAATAGCACTTGCCGCAACCGGATCCTGCCCAGACAGTATCACCCTTTGCCGCAAGTGAATAGAAACCGACATTGAAAATTCCATTTCTTTTGGAAGACCAGTTGTTACCGAGGTCTGTCGAATAGAATATTCTTTCATTATTGAGAATATATATATCTTCCTGGTCAACGACAATGTCATTGATATAGTAGAAACTAAGCCCTTTGTTGCATTGAACCCACTGGCTGCCCATGTCGGAAGAGACATAAACCCCGTCGCCGTCGGTACCTGCAATCAAATAGTTCTTGCTTACAGCCAACGATGTGACTACCAGGTTACCAAGCCCATTGTTCCTTTCGGCCCAGCTTCCTCCCCCATCAGCCGAAATAAAGACGCCACTGCCTCTGGAAGCAGCAAAAGTATAGCTGTCAAAACATACAATCGAGGATATTTTCAACGACGTCAGCCCACAGTTTCTTTGAGCCCAGGTGTTTCCACTGTCATTTGACAGATAGACACCGGAGGCTGTTCCTGTCAGTATCCCATCCTCACATTTAACAATTGAATAGACAGTCAGGCTGTTAAAACCGGTATTTCTTTTTTCCCAACTTCCCCCGCGATTTGTCGAAACGAAAATGCCGTCGTGTATTGTACCCGTGTAAATATCGCCGTCAATGACAGCCAAAGAATAGAAGAAAGTACTTGCCAGCCCGTTGTTGATCAGCTTCCAGTTTTCTCCACCATCGCCGGAGACATGAACGCCCGAGTATGTTCCGACATATATTGAACTGTCGTCAGAGGCAATTGAAAATATATTTAAATCGGTAAGGCCGTTTTTCTTCACGGCCCAGTTCTCACCCATATCTGAAGACACACACACTCCCTCGCTTGTACCGGCAAAAAGAAGGCTGTCTTTAACAAGGACGCTGCTGACACATGGCGACGGTAAGCCGGACTTCTTCTGCTTCCAGTTGAGTCCCATGTCTTTTGAAACAAAAACTCCGCCGCCCCACGATGCTACAATGATATAATTACTATAATATGCTATCGAGTTCACAATTAGGTTTGACAATCCATTATTTCTCTGTATCCAATTGCAGCCCGAATCGGTGGACACATAGACTCCGCCACCAAAAGTCCCGGCAATTAATGTATCGCCTTTAAAAGAAACCGATAATACGTACAGACAGGACAGACCATTGTTCTTCCGGCTCCATCCGGCTCCTTTGTCGGTTGACAGATAGACTCCGCCTCCGTATGTACCGGCTAACACTTGGTTACCATTGACTGCAATACTCTTAACTATCCCTCCATATAACCCGTCCGCACATTTCTGCCATTGTGCTGAGGCTGTCAGGACAAGGGCAATCATTACGATTGTATATATGGCTGATTTTCGCAAGAATTATCTCCCGATATAATCATGGTGCATTATCACCCACCTTTTTAATACTTTTTTGTAAATTATGAAATATTTCTTTAAAATCAAAGATTTATGTAGATATTATATATAAATAATTCGAATGCTAATTCTTTAATACTTTTCAGCATATTAAATTACGTACTATGAAATCTTGACAATAGTTCTAATGCAGTTCATAATAAATTGGGATATAACAAGATAGGTGATTATTCCATGGGTAATTGAAGGAAAACGAATTCTTTACTGTAAAAAAAGCATTAAATTTAAACAAAAATATTTTTTTTGGAAAAATAATTTTCCTGCAAAAACAACATAAACTCATACATTGAAAACAATTAGTGCCAGTCCGCGGGCAGAATAGTCCTAAACGGCAGCTCCCGGTTCACCGTCTTCCAAATCGTCTGCGCTGATCTTTTCTGCAGGCATGTCTGGCTTGTGTTTAATATAATAGTATCCGCCAAACAAGGTACTTACAAGATAGCTGACACCGTGTACAACAATCGCATAGGCTACGGCATCCTGCTCGGAGAAATTATAAATAATAACCAGGGCAAGCCTGAGGGCTACGTGCAATACACCGATGGAACCCGGAGTCGGGGCAATCGTCGTGGCCACACCTGTGATTATCAGCAGGAAGAAGGCGTCATCGACCCCAAGATTGAAACCGAAAGCTAAGAATATAATGTAATTGGGTAAACCGTAGCATACCCATATCAATATCGAATGGACTGCAATCCGCAGGTATTCAGACGGATCTTTGATGATAGCAAAACCCTTGCGGAATTTTTCGAACAGGGACAGGAGCTTATGATAGAACTTCTCGGAGAAAGTTTTTACGAATATCCTGAGAAAGAACCTGATGACAGGCGGAAAGAAACTAATTATCATTACAACGGTAACGATAAGTATAAGAAAGAGGAAGTTCTGTGGTTCGATGTTTACATTCAGTTTGTCAAAGACAATTTCTAGAGCCTGGAGTATCTTATCCTGGAAGATGAGCAGCGCTACACCAAAGAGCACGACCAAAGTGACAATGTCGAGGAACCTTTCGACAATGATTGTTGCAAAAGTACTCGAGAAAGACACTTTTTCTTTCCTGGCATAGACCCAGGGCCTGAGGAGTTCGCCACCGCGGGGAGTAACAGAATTGGCAGCATAGCCGATCATTACTGCTTTGAAAAGATTGTAAACAGACTGGACTTTGATGATCGGTTTAAGCATTATCTTCCATCGTACGGCACGAAGATAGTGTGAGAACAGGATGATCGGCACACAAAGCAGCACCCAGAGATAATTGGCGCTTTGAAGAGCTTTGACAAGGTCGTCGGGATTGGTATCCTTAACAGAATAGTAACCTGAAATGACAATCAATGCTACGGCTAATATTATCTTTACTACAGTTTTTAATCTGTCGCTCATATGTTTTCTAATTTTACAAAAAAATGAAAATTTAAATATAAAAAAAATAACCCACCTAAACATTAATTTTTCAGGTGGGTTATTTATTAATTCAAACAGGTTTAGTCTTCAACTTTAGCCCTGTATATATCCCATATGAAATACACAATAATCAGACCAAAAGCCACGAACGGCAGGACTTCGGGAATTATGGACCCCTCAGGCCACCATTCGAATATTTTGTCGAGATTCCATGCATATTCTTTATCGAGGAAAACGAGCAGGGCGCCGAGAACACCGAACAAAGCCGCACCGGCAATGAAACCGGAAGAAATGAGTGTTCCTCTTTGTACCCTGGCGTTAACAAGTTTTTCGTCCTTGCTGCTCTTGCCGACAAAGTGTGCGATGATGCCGCCGACAAGCAATGGAGTATTAAGTTCAATCGGGAGGTACATGCCAAGTGCAAAAGCAAGAGGCGGCAGGCCCAAGAAGCTGATGATTACGGAAATCACTGCGCCGGCAAGGTACAACATCCATTTGATCTCTGCTCCGGAAGTCAAAAGCGGCTGAATGACGGCTACCATGGCGTTCGCCTGTGGAGCAGTCATCGGATCGGGTGTCTGTGGAGTTACAACGAAGCCGTAGGCTTTGTTAAGAATAAATATTACTATGCCGACAGTAGCAGCTGAAACGATTGTACCGAGGAATTTCCATGATTCCTGTTTATAGGGTGACGACCCCATCCAGTAACCAATCTTAAGGTCGGTAACGAAACCGCCTGCCATCGAGAGCGCCGTACATACGATGCCGCCGATGATCAGAGCGCTTGCCATGCCTTCTTTACCCTGAAGGCCGACCTGTACAAGGATGAATGAAGACAGGATCAGAGTCATCAGGGTCATACCCGAAACGGGGTTCTGGCCAACGATGGCAATGGCGTTGGCAGCAACGGTAGTAAACAGGAACGTAATGATGAAAACTGTCAACAGTGCTACGATGGCCTGCATTAATGTAATTTCAAGCCCGAAAATGAAAAAGGCAAAAACTGCAATTAACGTTACTGCAATCAGACTGACGACGAGACTCATCTTAATATCCCTCTGAGTCCTCTCTTCAACGACTACCTCTTTTTTACCTCCGCCGAAACCGCTGAAAGCCATTTTGAAAGCTTTACCGATTACGCCCGATGATTTAATAATACCAATGATACCGGCCATGGCGATGGCGCCAATGCCGATGTGGCGTACATAGTCCCTGAAGATGAGGCCGGGTTCCATTCCCGCAAAAATATTAGTCCCGCCGGCACCGACAGCTATGTCGCCGATTGCATTCACTAAGGGAACGAGTACGAACCATGCCAGCAGTGAACCAGAAGCAATAATTACAGAGTATTTAAGGCCTACAAGGTAGCCAAAACTGAATATCAGGGCGCTGATGCCCATACGAAATTCGATCTTTACTTTTTCGGCAATGTCGTTACCAATCTGGAGTACCCGGAGATTGATGTTTTCATGCCACAGTTTAAAGAAAGAGAACAAAAGGTCATAGACTCCGCCGATGATGGCGCTTACTACGAGAACACCAGCGCCGGAGCCGCCTTTTTCACCGGAGATGAGTATCTCCGTAGTTGCTGTAGCTTCCGGGAAGGGAAACTTGCCGTGCATGTCCTTGACAAAATACTTCCTGAAGGGTATCAGGAACAGTATTCCCAGGAAACCGCCGAGCAACGACGAGAAGAATATCTGGTAGAACTCGACTTCGAGTCCGAGAATGAACAAACCGGGAATGGTAAATACCGCACCGGCAACGATTACGCCTGAACTGGCGCCGATTGACTGGATAATTACATTTTGGCCCAATGCTCCCTTGGTTTTGGCAACCTTGGAAATACCTACGGCAATAATTGCAATTGCAATGGCAGCTTCGAACACCTGGCCTATCTTCAGGCCGGAATATGCCGTAGCTGCTGTAAAGATTATTGCCATCAGGATGCCCCAGAACACTGACCATGCTGTTACTTCGGGATAGCTTTTCGAGGAAAGCATCACAGGAATATATTCCTCGCCGGGTTTCAATTCCCTGTATGCATTCTCCGGCAGCCCGCCATTATTAATAGTAGTCTCGTGCATCAAATCCTCAATATTTATTTATAAATTTCTTAGACTTCATCGTTTAAACATTCACAGAATCAGAACTGCCTGCTATTTACTTTTCTCAACCCAGATCTGTACCAGGTTCTTAATCGTATCGACAGCTTTGTACAAGCCGTCAACCGAGAGCCATTCGGTCCTGCTGTGGAAATTCTGTCCGCCTGCATATATGTTGGGAGTAGGCAAGCCCATTTCTGTCAGCCTGGAACCGTCCGTACCACCACGAATCGGTTTCCAGTGAGGTTCGGCTCCTGCCTGGACGGCAGCTTCCCAGAGGCATTCAAGAACCTGTGGATTCTCGTCGAGTTTCTCGCGCATATTCCTGTACATCTCGATTATTTCCATCTCGATTTTCACCTTGGGATGAAGCACCTGTACGTCATCTATTATCTTTTGCATAATTGCTTTTTGAGTGTCCAGCCCCTCAGTTTTGAAATCCCTGAAGAGTAGCCTGAGAGTGGACTTAATTACAGTACCTTCGAGCTGGTGGGGATGGATGTATGGCTCATAGCCTTCGGTTGTCTCGGGAGCCATATCCGCTGGAGTCCTTGCAACGATGTCTGCCATTGCCCTGATGGAATTGACCATTATATCTTTAGCGGCTCCGGGATGTATGTCCCTGCCGTGTACGGTGATGACACACGAGTTTGCGCTGAATGTTTCTTTATTGAGTTCGCCCGGCAGTTCTCCGTCGATGGTATAGGCATATTGGGCCCCGAATTTCTTTACATCGAAGTGTTGAGTACCTTTGCCTATCTCTTCGTCGGGTGTGAAACCGATTTTAATATCGCCATGAATAATGCTGCCGTTGCTTACAATCTCTTCGGCAGCAGCCATAATGGCGGCCACGCCTGCTTTGTCGTCGGCGCCGAGAAGAGTTGTGCCGTCACTTGTAACAATTGTTTTTCCGATGCACTGGGTAAGGCCGTGGGTTTCCGATTCCCTGATGACAACACTATTGTCACCGGGTAGTACGATGTCACCGCCTTTGTAATTCTCTATTACCTGGGGCTTGACATTTGCTCCCGATGCGTCTGGAGATGTATCTACATGTGCAATGAATCCTACTGCCGGAGCCTTACCGTATGCGGGATGGCCGGCAGGTATATTCGATTTGATAGTTGCCATTACATAGCCGTATTCATCGAGGACAACATCTACGACACCGATCTCGTGCAATTCTTTCACCAGAAGGTTAAGCAGGTCATATTGCTTATCGGTACTGGGATAAGTCGTTGATTTGTCATCAGATTGGGTATCAATCCGGGCATACCTCAAAAATTTTTCAAGCGCTGTTTCTTTCATCATTCTATTCCAGTCATTTTTTTATAAATTGGATAATTGCTAATTCTAATAATTCACATAGAATAGAGCAAGTTTTAAATTAACATTTTTTTTGATATTTACAGATTATTTTTTTTTAAGAATAGCCCCGAATAGAAACAAAAAGCGCCGGATGAACCGGCGCTTTATTTTTCAT
>CAZWLN010000033.1:0-2803 GCA_964634885.1 uncultured Hyphomicrobiales bacterium
TGTACGAACAGTTCCCTGACAAGACGCCGTACCACTACTGCAACAACAACCCCGTAAGCTTCAAAGACCCGTCGGGGTTGTCGCCGGAAAACGAAAAAGGCAGGGAAGATGAGGTGCAGGTATGTATGAGTGACGCCAAACTGCGACTTTTACAAGAGTGGAATGAGTCGACAATGTTTGCATAGGAATGGACGAACACAAGGGTAACAGATGCTTTTTGTCTCTGGGATAAATATATATCCGATATGTTTGGTAAAGATAAATTCTCGAATGAATGCGGCTATGGAGGAGGTGGCGGCGGAAGCGGTGGCAGTGGTGGAAGAGTTTCCACAAAATTTAATTTTGGAGGTAAAAATGTGACTGTATATTATAATCCTTCAGTATTGACAGCAAATGGAATCCCTAGCGATCTTCATGAATTTTTTATAAAAACTAGAGTATACATAGAATTGTATAAGATGAATTCAACAGAAAAAGGTTTTAAAAATCTTTCAAGAATGAGTGAAATTGAATTTGATTTTTGTTATTCCAAAAAAGATTTAGCTAATATCTGGAACTCACATCACCAAACGTCAGAACCTTTTCCTGAATTACTTGGTCTTACTTTTGCACCATGGGCTTCTAGTATTGATCATGGGTTTGATGAAACATCGCCATTTACAACAGGAGATTTACCAGATGTTTCAAATATTATTTATTTAGCATCTGATCTACTCTTTGATAACGAAACTCTTGAAAAACTGGTTTTTAATGAAATAATTATAGATTGGGATTTACCATTTACAGAAATTACAATTATACGTATGGTATCAACATCACCAACATATTTAAATGCATCATTATTTTATGTAATGTCACACGAATTAACTCATAAATCAGATGGAACAAGACGTGGATTACCAAAATCCTTTGACTCTGAAAGATCCGCAGTTCAATCAGCTGATGAAATTTTCTTACAGTTTATGAATATATCAAAATATATGAAAGGATATTTATATGATGGTTTTTATACCCCCAAAAAATAAAACACAAATATATCTTTATATTAAATCAATACAAAAGTTCATCATTGTTTTTACAGTAATGACTTTGAAACTCTATACTCAAGATATTGATTTTAAAGATAATATCAGATTATCTGAGTATTTGATCCAAAATCCGGACCAAATGTCCCTGGTTTTAAATGACACTACATATATTCATTCGGATTTCATTGAAAATTTTTCAAAAGACCGGATTAAGTGTTTAATTAATCATATTAAGGTTTTATTCCACCTGGGATACCAACCAACTTCTACAAAGTTAATTACCTATCACACTCCAGTAATATTTATATATATGAGAAATAAGAATAATCTATATTGTACTATAGAATTTTTCTATAGAAAAGAAAAAGGAAAATATAAAATATCAAAGTTATACTATTCAGATATTACTAAAATTGGAAATTAATATGAAAAATACAATCATTCTTACATATTTATGTGCTATAATTTTCATTATTAATAATGTTTCTGCAAGTGATTGTAATAGTACTATCTATGAATACACGACAAAAACAATCGATGGTGATACACTATCACTTTCAGTTTTTAAAGAGAAAGTTCTGTTAATAATCAATATACCTACATTCAATCTTGACACATCAAGAATGATTGCATATGAAAAACTATATGAAAAATATCATAAAAAAGGATTTGAGATACTTGTTTTCCCATCAGCACAAATGATAAAATACAACCTAAGTTATAAAGATAAAGCAATAAAATATGATAGTGTTTTAGAATACAATATTAAAGAGCTAGGTTTAACTTTTACTATTTGCGAAATTATTAGAAATGATGAATGGTATCAATACCCATTATATGATTTTTTACTTAATAGAGATTACTTCGGTATTACATTTGAAAGCGATTATATAGCATTTATTGTAGATAGAAATGGTAAAGTAGTAACAACTTATGATAATATTATCAAACCGTCAGAAATAATACCTGATCTTGAAATGATTTTGGAAAACAATCATTATGACGATTGAGTTGAAACGACATAAATAGTAATGATTACACGACATGATTAATATGATAGAATTGGATTATATTGATAATAAATATAAGCATAATGTAAAAGGAAATCCTAAAACTCCTTTACTTTATTAATGTTTTCCCTTATATTACCACAGCGTAAGTGTTTTCAAACTAAACTTGTTGGTGGCAATGCAGGGTAACAAAAAGAGGGGTTTCAACGTCGGGGAAAAGGGGCTTCTACCCTTACCCAGGCAAAGATAACAGATAATTCGTTATTGTCCGTAGTTAAGAAAAATTGACATTTCCAAATAAAAAGGATAAAATGAAAATATCAATTTATCCACAACTTTGGAGATCAAGATGAACAGAATAGTAGGCGCTCTTTGGAAAAGGGAAAAGGACGGCAGGGAATATTACTCCGGCATTTTAAAAGACTTGCACGGGGATATAAACATCGCTGTCTTTCCCAACACTTACAAGCAGGCGCAAAATCAGCCGGACGGCGGTTCAAGTCCGTCAGGTGGCTCTGGGGAAAATAAAAGAAAGGATCGGAAGACCCCTTTTTTTGTTTATAAAGTTGGTAAAGCACGAATATCTCCCACATTGGTCAAAAGAATAACATTCACAGGAGTGTAGGATTATTTTTATATATTTTCCTATTAAAGAGAAGAAAGGCACACCAGGTCTGCTTCTTCTTGCTATTAATATGACGCCCCGCCGGGGCTTTCTTTCGAACTTGATGTACTACAATCATGTCACCCCTTCAGGGTTTCTTC
>CAZWLN010000033.1:2903-47413 GCA_964634885.1 uncultured Hyphomicrobiales bacterium
CCACTTGAAAAACTTGACAAACTAATGACCCCATCCCGGCCTTCCCCAAGGGGAATTATTCCCCAGGGGGAAGGAGAAAGAAAGGTTGAGGTGCGGGCCTGCATCTTGCTATTAATATGACGCCACGCCGGGGCTTTCTTTCAAACTTGATGTTCTACAATCATGTCACCCCTTCAGGGTTTCTTCCCACTTGAAAAACTTGACAAACTAATGACCCCATCCCGGCCTTCCCCAAGGGGAAGGAGAAAGAAACACGGACTTTTTCTTCTTTCTTTATAAACTTGATGAACTTGATGAACTTGATGAACTGAAATCGAACCACCCCCTGCCCCCGCCTTATCCAAGGCGGGGAAAACTTCTTTAATTCAGCACTCAGCATTCAGCATTCAGAATTGGCTACGCCGGTCTCGCTGCGCTCGGCTCAGCATTCTTGACGAACTTGTATAATACTAAAATGATACGTTCGTTTTTAATTATAATATAATAATTTACCAATAATCAGGAGGAGGACGCTTTGAACACCCGGGATATACTTTTTCCTATCATATTAATACCGGTAGTCGTCTTTTTCGGGCTTATCTCTGCCCTGGTACTGATTAATAATGGTAAGAACGCAAAGCTTATTGCCGCAAAACTCCGTGTAGGCGCTTTCCTACTCTCGTTTTCATGGTTTGCCGTTTCCTGCACTCCGACGGTAGAATGCTATGCTACGGCAATGGCAGACCAGATCATAATGAACAACGGCGGCCGGCAATCGTTGAAGCCTGGAGATACTATCGCGGGCAATATCAAATACCCGAATCGCTCCGTTTACAACTATACACTTACCGATACACTTTCGGGTGTTGAAGTGCAAAACGGCGCCATACCTAATAACAGCAACAGTGAAAAAGATTTATACTTTGAAATAATACTGAACGATAGCCTTTCAAAAGGCGGCTACTATCTTGACTTTTTCTCGTTCTACAAAGACACGGCCAGGGAAAATTTAGACAGGTTTTTTATCATTATAGAATGAGCCTGCCATGTTTTATTGCAGTCTTTTCCGGGCACAATCCCTGAAGGCTCTTTATTTCTTTTCTTCAAACAGTGAGTCCGAAAGGCCCCTGTTCACTTTATAATTCATGTAAGTGATAAAGACCTTGCCCTGCTTTGCCTGTGGGGCAGGCATAATTTGCCCTTTCTTCTTCTTGCCCGGCATATTCTTCATCATGCCACCCTGCTTTATGTCGAAGTAAAGAGACATCGTCGAAGGCAGCGGATATTTAATTACGAGAGGGTAAGTCATCGTCATGGAAAATGTTCCCTGTGCCTTCGTCGTAGTCTCAACTTTGCGGATGACGAAGCTGTACTTGTCAACCCAGATGGTGGAAAGAATAAATTCTGAATTGTTGTCCAACGGTACAATCTTTATCTGGTGCGTTGCAAAGCCGCTGAGGCTTTCTTCCCGGACCCAGACGGCAGTGTACTTTCCTTTCAGAAGCGACGCAGGGCTGAAATTCAACCCTTCGCGGGGCATAAGCGCGAAATCCTTACTTTTGATGGTCACCTTGTCCGGCTGCTTAAAGTAAATCTTCGCAGTACCGTCCGGTACATCCATGAAGTCAACTTCGATCTTTATCGACACATCCACTTCGTAGTCCTTTACTTTGTCGAAAGCAGCCTTAACTTTGTCGATTATTTGCTGAGGATCGGGAGCCTGGGCAAACAAAACTGCCGACATCAAAACAAAGGCTGCCGGCAACAGTATTGTCAATTTAGCTGATTTTTTCGTCATGTCAGTATGTCCTTCTTTGTGAATGAGAAAGCGGCAATTGAAAAGAACAGAACAATATGGGCCATCATCACAAGCGATGATTCCAGCAGGCTGGCGGTGTCGGCAGGATTCTCGAAAACAGAGTTCCAGTCAGTAATATATGTTGTAAACATATAGGGCTTGATTGTTTCAATAAATTCTATCTCGAACATCGAAAGAATCAGGAAAACAATGATGATTGCCATTGTTACGATGATCGGGCCGATGGAGTTTTCGACAAACGAAGAGAACAGGAAAGCGAGAGACGTAACGACCGACATGCTCAGGAATGAATAGCCGAAAGCCAACATGAAACGCCACAAGACGTCGTCAGATTTGAATATTATTATCTTCTCCGAGATGACTATCAATTCGCCGTCCCCCAGCAGAAGCAGCCCAAGGCCCAACGTTGCCAGGGCAAAAGAAACGATTACCGCAAGAGTGTATATCTCGCCTGCAATGAACTTCGAAAGGACTATCTTAAAACGGGATACAGGCCTGGTTACCAGTATCCTGTAAGTGCCCGCCGTCGCTTCGCCTGCAAGCAGGTCCCCCGACACTAAGGCAATCAGGAAGGGTATCTGTACCAGGAGCATATTAAGGATGAAATACGTAATCAGGTATCCGTTAAGGAAATTGCCGACGAAAACGAATTGTTCCTGCAGGTTGCGCGTCATGCCGCTGAGGAAATGGTCCCCTTCGAAATAGAACATTATGTTAATAAGGATGCCGATGAGGCCGATTGCAATGAAGCTGATGTATGTGCGCCACTTACTGAATATCTTATATACTTCTGTTGCTATGAGACTATACATTGTTTTCTCCTGTCGTAAGGTTCAGGAAATACTTTTCTAAGGAACGGGAAGGAACCACGGAAAATACTTTAATGCCGTTACTGACCATCATTTCGTTAACACCGGGTATTTCTTCCCTCGGGACCGCCAGCGAGACGGAAAATTCTGTGTGCTCTTTGATCTTCGACCGCCATGGGCTTGATTCAATAAGAACAAGCGCTTTTGCAATATCGGAAATTTCGAACAATACGGTGAGTTCGGAGGAATTGATGAGGTCGTGTACATTGCCTTCGATGATTTTCCGCCCTTTGTCGATGATAATCATCCTGTTTGCAATTGTCTCTATCTCATAGAGTATGTGCGAAGACAGGAATATTGTCTTGTTCTGCTCCCTGCTGAGGAATTGGACCAGGTCCCTGATGTCCTTCATCCCTTGTGGGTCCAGTCCGGTTGACGGCTCGTCGAGGATGATCAGTTCCGGGTTGTGGAGCAGGGCCTGAGCGATGCCCAGTCTTTGTTTCATGCCGTGGGAGTATGTTTTCACCTTACTGTCGGCACGTGAGGCCAGGCCCACAAGATCGAGGGTTTTCATTATGTGAGCCTTCGAAGAATCGCAGCCTGCTATCCTTGCCAGAATCTCCAGGTTCTTGTATGCCGTCAGGTATTTGTAAAAATCGGGTTTCTCGACGATTGCGCCTATCCTCCCAAGAATTTTAAGACGGTTCTTTCGGAGTGATTGCCCGAAAATGCTGATTTCGCCGGCAGTGGGATGGATGAGGGTCGTTAACATCCTGATGGTAGTGCTTTTACCTGCGCCGTTAGGCCCCAGGAATCCAAAGACATCTCCCCTGTAAACCGTGAAAGACAGGGAGTCAACAGCCGTCAGTTTCCCATATCGCTTTGACAGGCCGGCAACATTGATTACAGCTTCATTGTTTTCCATCAATATATCGTACTTTCAATATAAAAAAAAGCAATATTCAAAAAGCCACAGTGTTAAGAATTACAATTACCGGAAATATTGCAATACCTGTGAATATTCTATTTCAAATCATCAGCTAATCCATTATTATTTTTTAAATATTCGATTACAAAAGAGTATATTAATAAAAGAAGGGATTAATCGTTTTTGCTAAATGAATTATTGAATTATCTGCGTTAGTGTTCAACAGACTTCAAATTGAACAATAAATTATGAAAAAGAATGAGTTTTTTAAATAATTTTCGACGAATCACAACAACAGGGGACTATTTCCCGGAAATCGACGGGCTGAGGTTCCTGGCAATATTTCTTGTCCTGCTTTTCCATTCTACAAATTGCATGTTCAACAATCCCCTGTTCGGCTTCGGCGGCTCTCTGGACGACTATTACTTACTGAAGCTGGTTTTTGGGAACGGATTCCAGGGCGTGGAGCTGTTTTTCGCAATCAGCGGTTTCATCCTCGGCTATCCCTTTGCAAAGCACTACCTTGGCACAGGGAAAAAGGTCGGGTTGAAAAATTATTTGATGAGAAGGTTAACGAGGCTGGAGCCTCCCTATCTTCTCGCCATGACAGCGTTTTTCTTCATACTGATCATCAAAGGCGATTTCACTTTCGGTGAACTATTGCCCAGCTACGGCGCTTCAGTGATATACATGCATTTCATAATATTTTCCCAGTTTCCTTTGATCACCATGATTGCCTGGTCCCTGGAAATCGAGGTACAATTCTACCTGCTGGCGCCTTTGATTGCAAAAATCTATAAATTGAAAACTATTACAAGACGCTTGCTGTTACTTGGAGTCATCATTGCAATGACGATCATTCAATGGTATTTTCACTTCGAAAGGGTAACGATCTATCAGTTCATCCAGTTCTTCCTGTGCGGCATATTGCTTGCCGATTACTACGCTTTAAAAGAAAAATACAGGGTACCCACGCCCCTTTCAGTTCTGATTGGCACTATATCATTGGCCGTACTCCTGCTTGTCAGCCATGAAAAGACCTTAGCCGGCGGCATCATCTATCCTTTGGCAATTATTGTTTTCTATTATCTGGTATTAAATGATGAATTCTGGAAAAAGATTTTCAGCAATAAGCTGATAGCAACCATCGGCGGAATGTGCTATTCGATTTACCTGCTCCATTTCCCCCTGATGTCGTTGATTACCCAATTTTCACATTATTACCGTGTGTCTGATTACTTCATACCCAATCTGATTGTTAATACAATTGTTACTGTAGCTCTATCCGTTATTGTCTCGTCCGTATTTTTCCTGCTGATTGAAAAACCTTGTATGGACCGGAACTGGCCACAAAAACTATTACGATTTTTTAAATCCCGAAAAATACGGGAAGCATCATGTTAAATTTCTTTTGTAATTTATAATAGTTTCTTTTACCAATCAGGATTGAGGCGCCTATGAGAAAACAATTGTTTGCATCAAGTACAATAGCATTCATTATTTTTTTCGTCCTGTCCTCTGCCGGCAATTCCCAATGGCTGCCAGAATTTGAGCCGGGGAAATTCCTGAATGATTCGGTCAATTATGAAGATTCGGTCATCAGCAAACATGCTTTGCACAAGCACCCTTTTCCGCTGGGTATTTACGGCGTTGAAGCGGGTAATGCCAGCGAAAGAACAGCAGTGAACTCATTGGGTCAGGGCACTTTTGACAGAGAAGGAGGACATGGCGGTTCACGATTCTATTCCATACCCTCGGAAAAAGTACAGTTTTGTTTCTATATCGGTGTGGACCACGTAATTGAAGGAGTATCGGTAACTTCAGTCGAATATCCTTTCGAGGAACTGAATTCGAAAACTCCGGTAGAAATTGAACTGCCACAAACAATTCAGAAGAAAATCACCGGAGATATATGGCTGAACGACAACAGCCAAAAGGTCATCGACCGTTTTGGTGTCCCAAACCGCGAAGAGCTCACAGGGGACTTACTAATCCTGGAGTACAATGACGACGAACGTACCTGGGAAGAAGTATTTACATATGAAGCTGAATTCACATTTAAAAATGACAGGTTGATACGTATAACCATTTACAACGGGGAGTAAGCACACCCGGTCATTTTCCGGTACACATATTAATATATCTTTTTCTGCCGGTAGTCAATTACACACCAGGCTGTCCCGTAATTGTCCGAATTTCTTTCAAATAAAGCGGCACATATTTCCCAATCCTTAATAATAGCCTTTAGAAAAGCAGCTTGGCCAGTTCCATATTTGGCATAAATATTGATTAAAGTACGGCAGTGTTTTGTTTAAAGTTATTGAGGTTGAGATAATGCCTGATTACAGGAGGATGCACTTTCAGAAAAAATTTCTGCAGGCAATTGCAGAAGGAATAAATACGAGCATGAATCCGGGGGACGAAACAATGCGCGTTTACAACGAATGCCTTGTGGAGAACGACCTGAAAAAGTGGTGGCGCCACCTTAACAAACTGGAGCTGGAAAAGCAGGACAGCAGAGAAAGAATGATGAGGGGATTGATTGCAAATTAAAGTTTTTAAAATACTTACCGAATATTTACTTCAGAGGATAATGCATAGATAGATGAAGAGTTTCTTCATGACAAGCTCAAGAAGCTGTTTAACGACAGCTTCTTTTTTTTTGGTTCTTCGCAATTTGTAGTGGGTAAGAAGAAATTGAAAGATAAATCTCATACTTTGAAGCCACCCCATCCCAGCCTTCCCCAAGGGGAAGGAGAAAGAAAACCGGCAATTCTGCTTTTCAATTCTCTTTCTTTATAAACTTTATGAACTTGACGAACTTGATAAACTTAACTACCCCATCCCGGCCTTCCCCAAGGGGAAGGAGAAAGAATGGGAACTCTTGAAGTCCTCCCTATGGTGAGGATTTAAATGTAGTAGTGGAAAACGAGCGTCCGATTTTCTCATCCGAAACACTGGAAAGCCGCAATGGTAGAGACGCAAGGCCTTGCGTCTCAAAAATATAATTCAATAATACGGCTTCTTTACCACCATCTTGAGTTATATAATTATTTTTCCCATTATGAATAGCGAAGATCCCTTTTTTATTTACGGGACTCATTGCCTGTAGCCATAGTACCTGTCAATTACTAAGCTTTTGAGAATTTCACTGTTAACTGTAAAAATATTTTTTTTGGAAAATGAAATAGATTTTTTTCCGTTAAAGGAATATTAGCTAATTTGTAATTTTTTACTTATTTATTGGTATTATTGAAACGGCAGAATATGGGATTCGGAAAGAAGAAGAAGAAACACGATCATTTGGATATGAACTATCTCGACCTGACACCGGTGCGGATATATCAACATGTCGAGAAACCGGACGGATTGATCGATGTGCTTGTTCCAAAGTTCAAGAACAAACTGATGGTCAGGCTGACCACACGTGTAAAGAACCCGTATATCAAGGCCAACCTCGACGCTTTCGGGACAGAAACATGGCTGCAGATGGACGGCAACAACACTGTTGCCCGGATTGCCGGTAAACTGACAGAGAAATTCGGGGAAGAGATTCAGCCGGTAAACGACAGACTGACGAAATTTCTTACTCAATTATATACTTATGGATTTATTTCTTTTAACGAATTGAAAGGCGATGATAATGGGAAAAAGTCTTAGCGGTATTGAACCACAAATAGTATGGGATTATTTCGAAGAATTGTGCCAGCACCCCAGGCCGTCCAAAAACGAAGTAAAGGTAATCGAATGGCTCAAAAGCTGGGCTGCTCAGAATAATTACGAAACACAGTCGGACAAGACCGGCAACCTGATAATCAGGAAACCTGCCACTCCCGGCATGGAAAACCGTAAACCCATATGCATACAGGGACATGTGGACATGGTTTGTGAAAAGAACAGGGACGTCGAATTCGATTTCGACAACGACCCCATCCAGCCCTATATCGACGGGGACTGGGTTAAAGCACGCGGCACTACTCTCGGCGCCGACAACGGCATCGGCATAGCCATGGGACTGGCACTGATGAGTGACCCGACCGTCAAGCATCCGCCACTGGAAATACTCTGTACATTAGACGAAGAAACCGGCCTTACCGGCGCTATTACCCTTGGAACAGATATGCTGAAATGCGAAATCCTCATCAACCTCGATTCGGAAGAAGACGGACACTTCACCATCGGCTGCGCCGGCGGCATCAACACTTCCGCTTCCTATAAATACGAGGCTGACACAGTACCGGCTGACAGCGTAGCTTACGAAGTTGCTATCAAAGGCGGACGCGGCGGCCATTCGGGCATCGAGATACACGACGGCAGGGCTAACGCCGCCAAATTCCTTGCCAGGCTCATCTTCAGCCTCCAGAAGAAATTTGACGCCAGGCTCTCCAGCTTCGACAGCGGCAACAAACACAACGCCATCCCGAGGGAAGGTTTCGCCGTAGTAACTGTTCCTGCCTCACAGGAAAAAGATTTTGTCGCCTTCATCGGCGAATTCGACAAAACCATCAGGAATGAATACCGTACAAAGGAACCTGAACTGACAGCCCTCTGTACAAAAACAACCATCCCTGCCAGGGTTATGACAAAAGAATTCCAGCGCAGGCTGATCTATTCGTTCCGCGCAATGCCTCACGGCGTATCCCGCATGAGCCCCGACATAAAAGGCTTAGTGCAGACTTCATCCAACTTCGCAGTAATACAGACTCTCGCAAACGAGGTTACTGTCCTTACCAGCCAGAGAAGCTCCGTCGAGAGCGAAAAGATAAATATTGCCGAGAGAGTTACAGCTGTACTCGAGCTTGGTGGCGCCGAAGCAAAGATGGGCGACGGCTATCCTGCATGGGAGCCCAACATGGACTCACCCATCCTGAAATCTGCCGTTGAGATATACGAAAAAATGTACGGGAAGAAACCCGTCATCGAAGCAATTCACGCCGGGCTGGAATGCGGCCTCATCGGTGAGAAATATCCGGGAATGGATATGCTCTCATTCGGCCCCAATCTTGAAGAGGTACACACTCCGAACGAGAAGATACAGATCTCGTCAACGCAAAGGACATGGAACCTGTTGAAGGAAATCGTCCTCAACATACCCGCAAAATAATTACTTCAGCTTATATCGAATTGAAAAACGGGCGGTCTTCGGATCGCCTTTTTTTTTCGCTTCTCAGCTGTTTGCTGAAGTTAAGAACAAGATTTTTTTTCAAATAATACAATTCTTGATTATTTTAGTCGTGTAATTCTGTAACGGCACTGAATGAAGAAATGAAATTGAGAGATAAAGCTCATCTTTAATTAACTGAACAGGATGAGTGCGAAGAAGAGGGGTCCGGAATCCGGACCCCTTTATTATATATACCGGGACGGCAATCCTTCCGGCTTTAACCTGCCTTCGGGGAACTCCGGCACAGAATCACCATAATTGTCATCTATCTTTCAACGGCTGCTGCAAATTAAATCTGGTTCTTCATCAATTATGGTGGGTATAATATTGTAAATATTACAATATTTCTAAGATATTCTGAAAATGACTTATTAAAGATATAGATATAACAAGTATTTACACACCCCCCAACCCACTCTTGGTAGAGGGGGAGCGTAACAGGTCTTAACCCCTCTAATAAGAGGGGTGGCTGCGGCAGCAGCCGGGGTGTGTCAATGAGATTAGAAAATATGTATTTGGTTTTCTTCATTATTTACCCACTACAAATAGAGATGAGCCTTAATTCTTAAAAAATGTTTCCATATAAAAAATAATTTGTATATATAGGGGAAAAATTAAAATCATATTCGTAATAGAGATGTAAGTAAATAGAAAATAATATGATTGATGTAAACAAAAAAATAGAGAAAAAAGGCAGGAAGAAGCTCCTGAAAATCGACGAAGCCGAACAGAACCGGCTCATGTCAACAATAGCCTCCTGCGAAAACTTCAGCGAAGCCGAAGTATATTTCAACAGGCTCTACGACAGCATGGCATACCCCATCTGGACCAGCCTCTCGAAGAAATATATACCTCCGCTCAGCCACGACGACCTGAAGGACATTTTCCAGGAAGCATGGATAAAGATACTTGAGATCAGGCGTAAGTATGACGGCAAAAGCAACGTTTACAACTGGATATACATCATCAAAAGAAATATGATATTGGACAAGATCAGGAAAATGGGCAGGAGAGCCGAACTCAGCATCGACGACGAATACGGCGACGAAGGAGACAGCGGCCCCCTTTTACAACTTGCGGAACAGGACTTGAACGTCGAGGAACAGATCATCGAAAGCGAAACAGCAATACTCATCAAACAGGCAATGGATTCCATCGAAGATGAAATGGACAAGGAAATAATCAGGCGCAGGATCATCCTGGGACAGAAATTCGAGATCATATCGAAAGAATTGGGAATACCTCAGACAACAGTATTCAAAAAAGTTAAAAAAGTATTAAATTACTTAAAACCCAAAGTAGAAGAAATATTATATTCATAAAAATCGTTATTAATACTATGGAAAAAGATATTAAATACCAATTAGGACCGGAAGAGGAAAAATTCCTCGACGAAGTGTCTGCAGTGTTCGAACCACAGCGGGAGAGGTTCCTGATCAGGGAAGCGGTAAGAAAGAAGATTGCCGCTACGGACTTCAGCCTGCTGGAATTCAAAAGGCACGGCACCCTGCTTACGTGGAAGTATCTTTTCGTTGTGCTCTCCATCATTGGTTTGAGCGTTGGTTCATGGTATGTGTTCGGACCTGAAGACGAGGCTGCCACCGGCGCAGGCCAAACTGCGTTTGTACCGGCTGCGGGGCACAGCGCCGCTGAAAACAGCAGCCCGACAGACGCCTACATTGACAGGACTACCGCCAATCCTTCTGCAAACGACCTTGTAAACCTGGATGGCAAAGCCACAGGCAACAGGGAAACGACAGCAGAAAAGACTGTCGGGCAGGCAAGTGCGGGACAGGAGCGCAAGCTAAAGGTAATGACCAGGAAACTCCCTTTCAACAGGGTGGTGAAAAGCGAGAAAACAGAACACAGCACTTCTATGAACCTGCCTGAGGGAATGGCCCTCGCAACCGTAAAGCAGAAGCTCGACGCCATCTACGACAAGCTCGGCATGAAATACCGGGACATGTCCGACGACGCAAACGAGCTGAACCTGCAATCCCTGCCCGTCAAAGGCTTCTATTCCAGGATCGACAGCAAGCCCGTGGAGTTTTACATCGAATTCCGCCTTTCGGCAGACAATCCGTCAAAGCTGCTGATTAAACTGGTATTCTCATACACCGGCGGCAGCGACGCACTGAACAGCGGCAATGATGCGGACATGGAAAGTATTTTCTATGATAAACTCAAAAGAGAATTGATGATTATGTTCACTTAGTGTGATGAGCAACATGAAGAAACTGCTACTTCTATATATTTTAACAGTTCTTTCTTCAGTAGCTGTGTTCACCCAGGGCAACGGGCCCGGTTTCGACAGCGACTGGGGTTCATACTTCGGCGGAGACAATACTGACATAATTACCGACATGATTGTTGTCGGTAATTTTGCATATTATACAGGCTATACCAATTCCGAAAACGGCATTGCCTTCCCGGAAGGAGAGAAGAACAAAGGCTACGACGCCTTTGTCGCCAGGTTCGACATAAGCACCGGCAAAAAAGACTGGTGCAAATACTGGGGAACCGAGGGCGACGATTATGCCCAGGCAATCGACTACAACAAACAGCTTCAGCTCCTTGTAATTGCAGGTTATACGAAAAAAAATACAGGCGTACACGACATTGACGCTTTCACAACGTTCTTCAATCCTGTCAACGGCGAATCAAACAAGTCTGCTACCTTCGGCGGCAGCGGCTACGACTATTTCTACGACGTGGTTTCCATCGGAAATGATGTAATCCTCGTCGGGAAAACTACCAGCAGCGACATTTTCACCACCGGGGAACAACTGTCAGGCCCCTCTGACGGGATGATGATAGTTTACAGCTATATTGAAAACAAAAAAAAATGGGGCAATTACTTCGGCGGCAGCGAAGATGATGCTGTCCTGTCCGTCGGGTACAGCACCGGAAGCGGGCCGAACTCAGGCATATACATTGCGGGAACGACAAACAGCGACGGCCTTGCTGTCGGAAACAGCACCACCCACAAGGCAGGTACAGATGTATTCATTGCAAAACTGACAGAAACCGGCAAGGGCATCACCTGGTGCCGCTATTTCGGGGACATGAAAGACGAAACGGTTACCAGCCTCGTACTGCCTTCAGGTACCACTGAGATCATCATTGCCGGGGCAACTGGCAGCGAGCTGAACATTGCTACCTCCGACGCTGCCCAACAGCAGATGAGAGGTGTTACCGACGGTTATTACGCAATCCTGAACTCCTCCAACGGCAATACCTTAAGCTCTTCCTATATCGGCGGCAACAGGAGCGATACGGTAAATTCGGTCGTAGTTACCCCGATGGGCATGATAATTTTCGGTACTACCGACAGCGATGAAGGCCTGTCCACCAAGGACGACGGACTAATGGGCCAGACCGACGTTTTCCTCTGCAATATCAGCAGCCTGAACAAAAAAGAGTGGTGCAGCTACTACGGCGGAAGCGGAAACGACTTTGCCGTCAGGGCAGCCTACGGTACCCAGGAATTGTTGGTTGCAGGCAATACTTACAGTGAAGACTTCGAAATGCCCCCGGGCGGCATTGAATTCCGATCTCCCTGCGACGGCTTCATCATCAGCCTCGACAAACAGGAAGACCCGAAAGCGCTTACCTTCGAACTGGAAGGCAATTTCAGGAAATTATGCGCCGGAGAAACATACGTTGCCCGCTACACAAGTGAGGGATTGAAACCCAACAGTGTTCTTAACATCGAACTGTCCGACAGCAGCGGCAAGTTCTCAAAACCGCTCCTGCTGGCTTCCATTGAGGTTCCATTACACAGCGGCACCAAAGAGTTCAAAATTCCCGATTACATCATTACCGGCAATTATATATTGCGTCTCAAGGAAAATTACCAGAACAACCACAAAGAGCTGAACGTCAGGATATTTTCAAAGCTTAAGCCTTCAATCGACGGCCCCGAAACAGTCTGCGACCTCCACGAAGCCGAATATACAGCCAGAGGTGATGCTTCCGAATACAGTTGGGAGGTCAGGGGAGGATCCATAATAAACGGGAGTAAAGCTAAGACTGTCGTCGTAAAGTGGGACCTGTCGATGGCTCTTCAGACCAAAGGACTGCTGAAGCTGAAGGTATGGAACGATGCTGATTGCTCCGATACTGCTCCTGACTTTAATGTTCAAATCAAAAAAATTCCGGATGCTCCTTCTATAACAAAAATCGGCGACAGCCTTGTTTCGAGTTCCCTGGAGAACAACCAATGGTACGCAAACGGCAAGCTCCTTACTGGCGAGTCCGGACGTTCCGTCTTCCCGGCCTGGGACAACATATACACCGTTACCGTTATGGGCAACGGCTGCGAGTCAATGCCTTCGGAACCTTACAGTACGTACTTTGCCGGACTGCCTGACGCCGTCAATTTCGACAGTCTTTTCTGCGAAGAAAGCAACAGTAAAATTCTGTTAATACATAACATCGGTAAAACTGCCCTCCTGATTGACAAAATTGAAATCACCGGGGAAAACAGCACTGATTTCGTGGCTGGCGCTCTCTCAGATAAAGAAATAGATGTGGGCGGTACAGCAGCACAACAGATTACATTCCAGCCGGGCAGCGAAGGCGATAAAAAAGCCGAAGTACGAATCAGTTTCAAAGAAGGCAAACCTGACAAATCCGTTCCCCTTTCAGGCACCAAAGTAACCGCCGGCGTCCGTCTTTCCACCAATTCAATCGTGTTGAAAGACCTTGAGCCGGAACAATCGTATGACACTAAAGTAATACTTCACAATACCTCTCCTGTACCTGTAGAATGGCTGACAACCACCAGCAGCCCGCAGTACTTCGGGATTGTGTCGATTGCCCCCCCTGTAACTCCTGCCAACGACAGCTCTGTAATGCTGATCAGGTTCAAAGGCAGCGTCAGCGGCTCTGTAACCGGTACAATCGGAGTCGAGGCCAGGGCAGGGAACTGCTCCGTAAAAAACAATATCGCGATCAGCGCATCCATAAGCGAAAAGTACTTCTCTGTCGATGTCGATTCTGTCGAAGCAAAATCCGGCGACATAGTATTAATTACACTAAAGATCAACAATCCCCAGGCTGCGGTTGAATGGGGAATCGACAGCATTGCAGGCAGCCTCAGATTCAACTCGACAATGCTTAAACCCCTGGGAGGCATCCCGGAAACTGTCGATGAGTCGAAACACATCAGGACTGTACCGGTAAAATTCAAGGTAAGAACCGACGGTAAGATACAGGATTCCTTTAAATTCAGGGTTGCCCTCGGCAACGACACGATGACGGCTATTGTCTTCGACTCTGTAAGTTCCAACCAACCGGCAGTGAAAATAATGACGCGCAGCGGCCTGCTGAAACTGTCAGGCATTTGCAGCGAAGGCGGCCCACGCTTAGTCTATTTTGAGGATGAAATTTCCATGGCTGTACAGTCAACCGTTGCCGGCAGCAATTTAATACTCGACCTGAATCTCCTGGAAAACGGCCTGACAAAGCTGCGTATCTACAACAGCAGCGGGTTCCTGGCCCAAACCGTAATAGATGATTATTTCTCAAAAGGCACATACAGGATTGAAATACCCACCGAAGGCCTCGGAAACGGAATGTATTTTGTGTCCCTCGAAACGCCTACTGCTTTTATCGCCAAACAAATTGTAATCGTAAAATAAATTGCATAAAATGCTTATATTCGTAAAATGCAATTTGTGTAATTGCTATGATGGATTTTAATGCGGCTTTGCATTTTATTGATAATTATGATGAGTGCGCTGTGTGCTGCCCAGCCTTACGAAACTGACAAGGAAGGAATCGGAGCAAACATAAGCTACGATTACTATACAAACAATGCAGGTTTCAATAAGCTGCCTGGCATTCCCAATTGCTGCCCCTGGTTCGGCAGCGGCAGCGGCAATGGTTTCCTGCTCAGCCTTTACTACGACCGCCGGGTTTACGACAATCTCTTTGCCGGGATTCTGCTTG
This sequence comes from uncultured Hyphomicrobiales bacterium, assembly GCA_964634885.1. Lineage (GTDB taxonomy): Bacteria > Bacteroidota > Ignavibacteria > Kapaibacteriales > UBA2268 > DAINRZ01. Next base: position 17,558 of record CAZWLN010000033.1, read on the forward strand.
GGTACAATTACTTCGATTCGGAATTCAGCGCCGGAGAAAAAACTTTCGTAATGTACCGTGACGACATCATCGAAGGAGAATTCACCCACACCATCAGAACCTACTTCAACAGCGTCATCGTCCAGCCCTACGTTTCCTACCGGCTTTTCGACGGATTCAGTGTAGGGATTGGCCCCTATGCTTCCCTGATGTTCAACCGGCGTTACTCCCAGAAAGAAACAATTACCAGGCCGGAGAATGCAGGCACATTCATCGACAAGGAAGGCCACGACACCGGGAAAAGGACACGCAACGACACTTCCGGTGTGTTCCCCTCCGGCAATGATGTCTTCTTCGGCACTAACCTGACTCTCTCTTACGAATTGCCCCTGAACAGGGACAACACCCTGAGGCTTGTACCCTCGTTCAGTTTTGGATTGAATATATCTAAAATTAATACCGATATGAAATGGGATGCCGCCTCTTACAGGATTGCCCTGGGCCTCAGATATGACCTGACGCCGGTTCCCGAAGTAATTGCAGATTCGTTCCCGGTACGGGACACCCTTGTACCCGACTCACTGGCCATAGTAAAAACCGACAGTGCGGCGGCAATAAAAATACCGCCCGATACACTCAGGCTGACTGTACAAAAAGACAGCCTCCCGGCTTTCAAGTACGACACCTCGAAGGTAACGGACACAAAGATTGTGTCTGATACCATTGAAAAAGTCGATACCGTCGATTCTTACGACCCTGTTTTCGACGATGTGCAGCTCGTTACCAGCCTCTACGATTACCGGGGCAGGGTACTCCCACAGGAATCGAAACTGGGATATATCAGGACAATCACAAAGCTTCCGCTTCTGAGTACCGTCTATTTCAGTGAAGACGAGACTTCCATTCCTTCCAGGTACACCGGGAAGAGGCTTTCAGCCCAGGAATGCCTGTTTTTCAGCCCGTACTTCGATATTCTCGACATCATCGGCAAGGCAATGAAACAAGATGCCGGACTTTCGGTTACGTTGACAGGCCTGGACAGGGAAAACATTAAAAAGGCGGGAAAAAGGGCAAAAGCTGTCAGAAAATACCTTATCAGTAAATACGGAATCGACAAAAAAAGACTTACCGTCGAAGCAGACCTTTCAGCCGGAAGCGGCTCGTCCAGCGCCAATCAGTACCGCGTAGAAATTGTACCTCAGAGTATAGGCGCCTTCAAAGAAACAGTCAGCGCTGAAGGCTATATCCTGAGTGAGTCCGCCGCCGAATTCAGGCTTAAATTGAAACCGGGGCTGATGATTAAGAACTGGGAGATACAGTTCCTGAACAACGGGCACAATCTCCTTCACTCGAAAAAAGCCGGCTCAGACACCGCTGCCGTTCGTTTCCAACTCGATGCGATTGCCGTACCGGCAACAAAGCTGCAATCGGGCGTCTCCTACTCACTGAAGCTGTGGGAAAGCGTTACCGATGCGTACCACACCACCAGGTTCAACCTCGGCAACCCGGGTAAGTGTTCGTCAGAACCTGTCCTTTACAGGGAATTCATCGATCCCGGCAGCGGGAAAGAACCTGCCGGAAACATTTACAACGGGACCTTTAACTCAATCATCGCCTTTGTTCCCGTCACCGGTTCCACTGCCGAAGACCCCGAAACGGCAGGGGAAGTCCGGGCCTGGCTTAACAGGAACCATCCCGGCAAACCTGCAGAGATAGTCTTAAGGGACTGCAGGCAGGCTGTTGACCCCGCTTCGCCCGAGACTACCTATTACTACGGATTGACAGAAATACGCTATATCAGGTAATCATCATCACTAACAGAATTCGAGCCTTAACTTCTTGATTTCATTCCGGTCAAAACTGAATTTCTCTATAAGCCTGGCAATCAGCGCCTTTTCCGTAGGATCCTGCCAGACGCCCGTATCATTCTTTGAAGCGTACGTAATATTCTCCATGTAAGCAATTACTTTCTTCGTAAAGTCTTCGGGGCATCTCTTCAAAGACTTCACAATTTCATTCTCGATCCTTTCCAGTCCACCTTTTTCCAAAAAGTAGTTCCATTTACGGAAAAAATCCGTATGGTCAACTTTGATGACCAGCCTTTCCCCGTTGAGCATTACTTTGTCATAGATCAGCTTATGCTCTTCGGCGCTACAGTCCCCGTCGATGTTACTCGCAAGGAAGCAGCCGGCGACAAAGGCTTCATACTTCTTAAAACTTTCCGTTCCCATAACCATTTCGCATAGTTCAAAAAACTCATAATACTATTATCGGCAGAATAGAAAAATGTTTAATCCCGGCCGTACTTTTGCCGTATTCCACATTACAGAGTCAGTGCAATCCTTATTGAACCGGACTCATATTACTTTTTTCCGGCAGTCGTGAATAAACTGTTGAAAGTTTTGAATTTATTAAGAATTTGTAGCATTTTTTATTACAAATATTTGGTAGAATATTTTACATAAAGCTGTTTGATATATGGTAAATTAAAGTTATGTTATGGTAGTTTTGATTATTGAAATTTTGTGAAATTGAACTGATTGCATGGTTAAATGTATTTCTGAAATACTGTCTGCTGCCGTTGTATATATTCTCATATGTACCATTAATGCCGTACCGGCCAATCAGTCCCGGCTGGAAAAGCCCGCTGACCTCACCCTGTCACAACTATCGCATACCTCACTGAACGGACAGATGAATATAATAGATTTGAAACCGGCATTGTTCGCGCTTGTTTACCGTTCGCGGTTTGACGAGCCTTATGTTAACCCAACTCCATCTTCGGCCGGACATAGCCTGAAGATAAGCGGACGGCATATCAGGCCGCCTCAGATGTACGGTTTCGAAACAAGTACTTCAATTCGTAATGGCAGACAGGAAAAAGAACGGACGGAAGGAAGAATTGGAGTGTCTGTCTCAAGTGGTGTTTCTTTATTAAGTTGAACTTTGGATTTTGGTTGTAGTGGACAGTTCAGAATAATAAATAACTTAGCCAATCAACGCCACATTAGACAAAAGGGGGACAGCAATGCCCCCCTTTTTAATTATATTGCCTGTCCCCCCCCAAAATATTCGGTTTTTCAGCAAAACCACGCTAATTGATAAATTTTTATTGATAAATATTTATCGGTATAATTTTTTTTTTGCATAAAAAGACACCGAATTATGAATTTTTTGCAATAAACCAAAATCCGTGAAAAGTCAATACCAGACGATACTATCCGATAAATTTTTATCAGAATGGCGTTCAAATATTCACAATTTAGTGTTAACTAATACGCATAATTTTATTATTCCTTAGGGTTTATCATGTTAAATTTATTTTTTTTCTGCCGATATAGTTCATAATTTTGAAATCGGATTTTTGGTATTTTTAAAAATAGCCGAAATATTTCGGCAAGGAAAGAGGTTTATGGGTGAAGTACTTGATAACTTTAGCAAGTTGAAGCAAAAGATCAATCCAGCCTCCTATGATGCTGTCAGCCACAACCAGACCATCATCCAGGTCGGTTCAGCCACCTGCGAAAAAGCAGCTGGCTCAGACGGTGTAAGGGATGAGTTCGAGAAATTGATCAAGGCTTCAGGGAGAAATGACATTGTAATAAAGCAGACAGGGTGTACCGGACGCTGCTCTCAGGAACCAATCGTTGGTGTATTCGTACCCCATGAGAGATCGGTTAAGTATCAGCAGGTTACCCCGGAGATCGTTTCCAAGATTTTCCAGGAACATGTTCTGGGCGGCAAGCCTATTACAACACAGATGTTGGATAAGACGACCGAAAACCTGTACTCTCACGTAGTAAGTTTTGCTTCGGAACCGACTGCCACAAAAGAAGCAGTCTCCTGGGTAAACCTTTTCAAAGAGAAGATCAGGGCGAAAGGCATTTCGGAGGAATCACTGAAAATTCAGTCCAGCGGCGGCTACGCTCTCAGCCCCCTTACAGAAAACGGCCAGTTTGCCGTTTTCATGGTTTTCCCCGAAAACGTGATTTACAGAGTTAAAACCGAACAGGAGATGGACGAAGTCATCGAAAGCCAGTTCGTTAAAAACGAAGTAATCGGAAAACATATCGTTCACACAGAGCACCTGACTGAAGAATTCTTCAGGGTTTACGGCGATATATCATTCTTTAACAAGCAAACAAGAATTACACTGAGGAACTGCGGCATCATCGACCCGGAAAGCCTTGCAGACTACCTGCACGCAGACGGTTACAAAGCCCTTGCAGACATCCTCTCGAAAAACGACGGCGACTTCGTCGTCAGGGAAGTGCTGAAGTCAGGCCTGAGAGGCAGAGGCGGCGGCGGTTTCCCCACCGGCATGAAGTGGAAGAGCGCCAGGGAAGCAACCTCTCCTGACGGAATTAAATATGTGATTTGCAACGCCGACGAAGGCGACCCAGGCGCTTTCATGGACAGAAGCGCACTCGAAGGCGACCCCTTCAGCGTCATAGAAGGCATGACCATCGGCGGTTTCGCCATGGGAGCTACCAAAGGCTACCTGTACATCAGGGCTGAATACCCGTTGGCAATCAAGAGGATCGACCTGGCAATCAAAACTGCACGTGAACAAAACCTCCTTGGTAAAAACATCCTCGGTTCCGGTTTCGACTTCGACCTGGAAATCAGGCTCGGCGCCGGCGCTTTCGTATGCGGCGAAGAAACAGCCCTCATACACTCCATCGAAGGTAAAAGAGGCCAGCCCAGAATGAGGCCTCCGTTCCCGTCAATCAGCGGCTTGTGGGACCGCCCCACATGTATCAACAACGTTGAAACATGGGCCAACATACCGGTTATCTTCCTTTACGGCTCAACCTGGTTCAGCAGCATCGGTACCGAGAAAAGCAAAGGTACCAAGGTCTTCGCCCTCGCCGGCAAAGTTACAAACACCGGCCTCGTCGAAGTACCGATGGGCACGACACTCCGCGACGTCATCTACAACATCGGCGGCGGCGTACCGGGCGGCAAACAGCTTAAAGCTGTACAGACCGGCGGGCCTTCAGGCGGTTTCATCCCCTCAAAACTTATCGACACAACAGTTGACTTCGAGTCACTTAAAGCCATCGGCTCCATCATGGGCTCCGGCGGCATGATCGTTCTCGATGACGCTGACTGCATGGTGAACACAGCTAAGTTCTTCCTCGAATTTACTCACGACGAATCCTGCGGCAAATGTTTACCCTGCCGCGAAGGTACGCTCCGTATGCTCGAAATACTCAGGCGCATCACCGAAGGACACGGCGAGATGGAAGATATTGACAAGCTTGATCGCCTCGGCAGGATGATCAAGAGAACATCACTTTGCGGCTTAGGCCAGTCAGCTCCAAACCCTGTTCTTAGTATGATTGAACATTTCAGGGAAGAATTAGAAATACATATCCTCGAGAAGAGATGCCCTACGCAGAAATGTACAAAACTTATCACCTACAGGATTCAGCCCGACAAATGTACCGGCTGTACCTTGTGCGCCAGGAGATGTCCTGTGCTCTGCATCCACGGTGAAAGGAAGAAGGCTCACTCCATCGTACAGGATTACTGTATTAAATGCGGCGAATGCTACCATAACTGTAAGTTTAACGCTATTGAAAAAATATAAATGTGTCAGCTAAGAAAAGGAAATGAATAATGAAATATATTAATGCAACAATTGATGGTATGTCAGTCTCCGTTGCCGAAGGCTCTACCATTATGCAAGCCGCAGACAGCATTGGGATTCATGTCCCGCGCCTTTGCTATCATCCCTTCCTTTCGACTGAAGGCGCTTGCCGTATATGCGTTGTCGAAGTCGAAGGCGCTGCCAATTACCTGCCTGCCTGCGCCACTAAACTGAGCGAAGGAATGATTGTCAGAACCAATTCACCGGAGATCAGGCAGGTTCGCAGGGACCTCGTCGAACTCCTATTAGACAACCATCCGAAAGAATGTTTAACTTGCGAACGCGACGGTAACTGCGAATTGCAGAACCTTGCCTACAAACTCGGTGTACGTGAAAGACACTACGAAGGTAACCGTAAATTGTTCCCCATCGAGAATTCATCGGTATCCGTCATCAGGAACGCCGAAAAATGTATCCTTTGCGGCAGGTGTATCCGCGTCTGCTCTCAGATACAGGGCGTTCACAACCTCAGCCAGATGTACCGCGGCGTCAACACAGTCGTTACTCCGGCTTTCGGCGCGGACATGGACGACTCCGTATGCGTAAAATGCGGACAGTGCATCAACGTATGCCCCACGGCTGCTTTCCTCGAACAGAACAACACTGAAGAGATATGGAAAGCTCTCAACAACCCGAGAAAACACGTCGTCGTTCAGACTGCCCCTGCAATCAGGGCTGCCATAGGCGAAGGTTTCGACCTTCCCGCAGGTACCGACTGCACAGGCAAAACCGTTACGGCCCTCAGGCGCCTCGGTTTCGACGCCGTTTTCGACACTAACTTCGCTGCCGACTTGACAATCGTCGAAGAAGCACATGAATTCATCGAAAGGGTGAAGGAAAACAAGAACCTTCCGTTGCTTACTTCCTGCTCTCCCGGATGGATCAAGTTCATGGAACACTTCTATCCCGACATGATCGAAAACATCTCCACCTGTAAGTCGCCGATGCAGATGCTTTCGACTCTCATCAAGACCTATTACGCAGAGAAGAAATCCATCAACCCTGCCGACATCTATGTCGTAGCAGTAATGCCCTGCGTAGCAAAGAAATATGAAGCTAAACGCTCCGACCATTACAACGACATGGGATTCCCCTACACAGACGCTGTAATCACAACAAGGGAACTGATCTGGATGATCAAGGCCTACGGCATCGACTTCATCAACCTTCCCCACGATGAATTCGACGCACCGATGGGTTACTCCACGGGCGCTGCCGACATCTTCGGCTCTACCGGCGGTGTAATGGAAGCGGCTTTGCGTACAACGGCAGAGATACTGACCGGCAAGAAGATCGGCAACATGGACTATACCGACATCAGGCAGGTACCGGGCTTAAAAGAAGCCTCCCTCGAGATTGCCGGCATGACTGTCAACATTGCTGTGTCCAACGGACTCAACAACGCCAAGACAATCCTCGAGAAGGTTAAAAGCGGTGAAAAACAGTACCACCTCATCGAGATCATGGCATGTCCCGGCGGCTGCGTTGCCGGCGGCGGACAGCCACTGAGCCACGTCGAGAAATTCGCTTACCCGCTCGATCCCGAAGTAACAAAACTCAGGCAGAAAGCGCTGTACGACATCGACAAGAACAAGCCCCTGCGTAAGTCGCATGAGAACCCGGCAATCCAGAAGTTATATGAAGAATTCCTGGAAAGCCCCGGCAGCCACAAAGCACACAAACTGCTTCATACTCATTATGTAGAACGTTATCCCAGAGGTATAAAATGATGATGCAAACAGAACACAAACCGTCTCTTAATGAGGAAACAGTCGAATTTATCAACGTATGCCTCAAAAGAGAAAATCCCGAAAGCTACCTGATTGCCGTTTTGCACAAAGTACAGGAAGTTTACGGTTTCCTTTCGGAAGAACATATGTATGAAGTAGCCCACAGGCTTCAGGTTCCAACATCTACAGTAAGCGGCGTCGCTACTTTCTATCATTTCTTCAGGTTGAAACCCCGCGGCAAGTATGCAATTTCCTGCTGCCTCGGTACTGCCTGCTTCGTTAAAGGCGCCGAAAGCGTTCTCGACGCTTTCAAAACCGAACTCGGCATCGACATGGGAGAAACAACCTCCGACGGCCTGTTCTCAATCGAGGGAACAAGGTGCATCGGCGTTTGCGCACTGGCCCCCGTTGTTACAATCAACGACCAGGTTTACAGCAAACTCAAACCCAACGATGTTCCCGAGCTGCTCAATAAGCTGAAGGAAAAAGAATTTGCCACCCATTAATCCGGCGCAATGATTTCGAAATCGAAGGGGTTTGGCTTCACGCCGAACCCCTTTTTTTCGCTTTACCCGGAAAAATTATCCCGAATGGAACACAATCCTTTGTTTCAAAGAAAATATTTCGTAATATTATAATATTAGTAATACATTTTCTCTGTCAGAATTGGGATGTGAACTATGATTCCTTTCAATTGTAAACGGATTTTCCTGATTGCAGCGCTTTTTTTCCTGTACTGTTTTGAGGCTTTCTCCCAGGATTACTTTATAAAAGCAAAAGAATTAGTTTTTAAAGGCGATACCGTTGGAGCAATCGACTTTCTTAGCAAAGAAATCAAGGCCAATCCCGGAAACGTGGAGATATACAAATTCAGGGTAAGAATAAAAAATATGATTCACGACTCGAAAGGCGCTTTGGCAGATATTAAAAAAGTGCTGAAAATGAAGCCGGATGACAAAGATGTGATTGGCTTAAGAGCGTATGTTTATTATGTCATGAAGGACTATAAAAAATCGATTGCAGACTATGATTACCTTCTCTCTAAAGACTCACTCAACAGCGAACTACTTGAACTGAGGGCAATTACTAAAATATTTCAAAAAGATTACAGAGGTTCTTTTACAGATTTGAACAAAGTAATTGAACAAAAACCATATCAATATCATAATTACAAAACCAGGGCTGAAATTAAAATTCAACTCGGTGATACTATAGGAGCATTGGAAGATTATGATAAGGTTCTTAAACTGAAACCGAAAGATTACAAGTGCCATAATTATAAGGCCCTTCTAAGAATGGGTATGTACGATTACAAAGGCTCGATTGCTGATTTGGATATATATCTGTCTAAGGTGCCTGATGATTGCAATCCATATAAATACAGGGGGTTTCAAAAATATTTACTCGGCAATTACAACGGCGCTCTCAGGGACTATAACTTATACCTTGCAAAGAGCAAAGATACAAACACGTATTATCGGACTCTTCAGGATCACAAGAGAAAATTTGGTGATGATGACAGCGCACTATTTTATATTAATAAGCAATTATCCTTGAAACCGGGAGATGCAGAATTAATCTTTGAAAGAGGTAATTTAAAATTATCCAAAAAAGACAGCTTGGGCGCAAAGAAGGATTTCAAGGATGCAATTAAGAAAGATACCGGAAAGTATAACCGTTTAATTCACCAGGCTGATTATTGCTATTCATTCGATGATTTCAAGGGCGCAAAGAAATATGCTGCAAAAGCAATGAAACTCGATACCGCAAATTTTCCAGCCTATTACGTCAGCGCCCTTGCTAAAGCTCAGTTAAAAGACTCTGCCGGTGCAGTAAAAGACATGGAAAAAGCTTTCATGCTCGGTTATTGTTCAATTGCAGGTTTAGCATCCAAAGCTGAAGTAATGTCAATCTTAAAAGATTATAAAAATGCCGTTAAGACCCTCGATTATGTGCTGCAAAAAGCTCCCGGGATGTTGTCAGGTTATCTTTTAAGAGCTCATGCAAAATTAGAATCGGGCGACAGGACCGGCGCATGTGAAGACTACAAAAAATTAAAAGAACTGGGATACATAGGAGTTGATGAAGAGCTTGAAAAGAACTGCCAATCGTCAGACAGGTAAATAGTGAATTGCATTAACCTTCCGCAGTATCCAAACCTGCGGAAGGTTAATTTTTCAGACTTACAAATTCATCTCAATTCCAAAGAAGAAGCTGCGCTCGGCAGCCGGGAAGAAATCCTTGCCTTCGGCGCCTGCGGCGTACAGCTCATTGAACAGGTTGGCTACCTGGGCCTGCAGCCTGAGGCTCTGAAGCGACAGGAAGTCCTTCAGCGTATATGAAAGGTCCAGGTTAACAACAGTATATGCGTCCAGAATATTGTCGTTGTAGTAACTGTCCATGGACAAGTGTTCGATGATGTCCGGGTTGGTTTTGATCATGTCGTCGAAGCTGTCGCTGCGCGATTCGCCGACATACCTGCCGAGAAGCGACACAAAAAGGCCTTCGTACTGGTAGCTGAGCCTCAGGTTTGCCATGAAACCAGGAAATCCGGCAATGGTGTTGCCTTCGAGTGAGACCGTTTTTCCGGCGTCCGTAACGAAGTCGTAATCCACAATCTTGTTTGATGAATAGGTTGCGTTAGCCGAAAGGTTAAGTTTACCGCTGCTGCCGGCCATCAGAACCGCTGAGCCGCTTAGTTCGATCCCCAGATGGCGCGAACGGTCTGCGTTACCGTCGATTGGATTGCCGAAGATGTCAACCTTGCCGCTTTTTACCATTTCGTCGGTGTATTCCATCCAGTAGAAATTGGCGTTGACGGAATAGTCTTCTGACCTGTAACTGCCTCCGAATTCGATATTGAGCATCCTTTCGGGTTTGATCAGTGGCTTGGTGAAATCGAATCTGTAACTGCCGTCGGATGTATCGACGACACCTTCGAACAAAGGCTGTGCCCCGAAGTAGTAATCATCGGCGGCGTAAAGGTTACGCATACGGGGTTCACGGCTGGTGTAGGCTGCAAATCCGTATAAGCTTGCCGATTCATCGATTGTATATATGGCTCCGAGGCGGGGATTGAAGAAAGTATAGCCGATGTCGAACAGCCTCTCATCTTTTCCTCCTACCGTGTTACCGTCGATGTCTGTGAAGGTAACATAGCTTTTTCCTGCTTTCTCGCCGGCAATTGCATAGTTGTGCCTTACAACCTGGGCTTCGAGTGAAAGATTGAGTTTTTCGCCCAAGGCCATCTTCTCGCGCGCAAAAATGGAAAAGATGTCCCTGACGCCCCGATAGTCATAGAATCTGAAATCGGGATCGTAGCCTGCCGGGAGGTTCTCTGCGTAGTTAATCGTTCCGTAGTGCTCAGAGCGGTGGAACCTGATCTCGACGCCGGCAGTCAGCTCATTTTCTCCGTGCTTCCACACAAGCCGGGGAATCCATCCGCCGTGCCTGTTGTGTACATTGGCCCTGATGACGCTGTTGCGGGGATTGTCGGTGGGATGGTATCCGTTGCCGGACGTGAGGCACAACATTGTCGTGTCGGCCCAGCTCCCGTCGTAATCGTAATAGCCGTAGCCTTCGTAATAGAACAAGGAGGACATCAAGTTCAGGTTGTCACTGATATACCAGTCATTAAGCAGTTCGTAGTGAGGCTGCGAGAATTCCTCCACTTCTTCCTTGCGGCGTTCGGAGTACCAGGCTACGGTGTCGCCCGTTGCATTATAGCCCCAGTAAGACGGATTTAGGCGCCTGAGCTTAAGGTCATTAATATAGCTCTTGGGCAGGCCGGTGTAAGCGAGGCCGTCGGCAACAGGCCCGCCAAATATATTGACCTGGGTAGTAAAGTTGTCGTCGAAACGTACGGCGCTGAGAAAATAGCTCGTCAGCCTGGCATAGGACCGGTCACGGTAGCCGTCGGAATTGACGGACGACAGCCTGGCGTAAACTGCATACTTATTATCGATCATGCCTGACGACAGTTCCATCGACAGCTTGTTCATGGTTGGCTGGTATTTGGTTTCACCCGAGGAGCCGTATTCCTGGAAGCCGACGCCGGAAAACAGTGTTACTCCCTTTTTGTTTATGTAGTTGGTAGTCGTCATGTTGATGCTTCCGCCGATGGCAGCAGAGCCGTAATTGATGATGCCGGCGCCGCGCTGCACCTGAATGTTGTCAAGGTTTGAAGCTATGTCGGGAAAGTCTATCCAGTAAACCTGGTGGTCTTCAGGGTCATTCTGTGGGATGCCGTTGATGAGCACGGCAATGCGTCGCTGGTCAAAGCCTCTCATTGTGAGGTTGGTGTAGCCGACGCCGTTCCCGTTCTGGGAATAGGAGAACATGGAGGGCAGCTCGCTGAGCAGGTCGGGCAGGTCCCTGAGGGTATAGAGGTTTTCGAGGGACGATCTTTTAATCTCGGCAAACGGTACGGGTGTTTTCCCTTCGAAGGCTCTCGTGGTGGTAACGGTAATGCTGGGTATCTCGTAGTTTTTAGCGCTGTCGGCCGGGATACCCTTGTCCGGCAGCTTTTGCGCAGGCAGCGCCAGTGAAGAAATAACGAAAACTGTAATGAAAATGCTTTTAAACATAGCATAACTCCCAAAAAAATTACTTAAAAATAACTTTTCGTTGGGGTTGCCTGCTTAAAAACCGGGACTGAGATTAACTATTGTTGCTGATGTTTTTCAACACCGTTTCCCTACGCCGGTATTATCCGGATCAGGTTCTTAGAGTAATTCTCTCAGCCTCGCTTTTTTTGCGAAGCACCTCTAACGGCGCCCCAAAGTTAAGAAAAAAATTTTAATATTGGAAAATATTATTATTCAGGAACTTCCTAATTCTTTGGAATATTTACAATTAGAGCCGGTTTTCTAATCGATTTGATAGTCAATCAGCTCCACTTCTACTTTCGATGAACTACTCAGATCAACCATCACTTTAATTAACCCAGTGCCGGGGCATACAAGAAATACTCCTTCTTCAAATTCATATTCTATACAGTCGAATTGTCCCAAGGCAATTCTAATTATCACGGATAAATTCTTTGTCCGGACCGTATCCTTCTTATCGCCTATCCAACAATCTCCGGTTTTTGTCGGATACCTGAATGCAAGAAAAGTTTTACCCGTTTCTTTTTTCAAAACTGATTTTCTGCTCCACAGTCCATCATCTTTATTGCAAAAATTCACGATATTAGTTTCTCTATTTTGAATTGATTTCAACTCATACCACTTTTGATTGTCCAAGTATAACTCTTCTTCAACACTGATTACTACTGTGTCGTATTTAACCACTTTATCGTCCGAATACAATCTGATCTGGTATTTCCACCAGTTACCAACCGAAAGCGGCATGATCTCTTTCTGTTGTTCGTCTGTTCCGGCTGGTCCGCCTGTACAGAATATTGCTAAAAACAGCAGCAGCAGAGCCGACGTCAGGTATTTTCGCATACGACCGCCATTCACAGTATATAATACTATCTTATTTATCTATCAGCTTTTAATCTTATAATCAATCAGTTCCACGATTTTCATGGAATACTGGCTGTACACCCTTTTTGTTTTGACGATGCCGATTCCCGGCTTTACGTAAAGAGTGTTGTTGTCGTTTGAGTGGTATTCGATGCACTCGAACTCACCAAAAGGAGTTGTCTCCCTGACATTCATACCGACGGTACGGGTCGTATCATTCTTCGTTTTGTAGCCCGAAAGCCAGGAGTCTCCGACAGTGGTAGGGTATTTGAGCATCAGCACAGGCTCTTCTTTTAAGCCGGGAACGGTTAAAACAACCCACAATCCCTCCCGGTCAACTTTAAACGGTACTCTAAAGGTTTTGTGGCTGCCTTCGGTAATCTTAACAATCGACCATTTATCGCTGCCGATAGTAGTGTCTTTCTCGACAATGTAAGTAAGGGTATCGACACTTTCAACCCTGTCGTCGATATACTTCGTCTGAATGTATTTCCAGTAATTCCCAACCGACAGCGGCATAATCGCGCCGGACTTCTGCTGTGGTTCGACAGAAGCGGCGCTGCAGAACAGGACAACCATCATGGCTGCAAAAACTAATGCTTTGAACCTGAACATATGACCTCCGGAAATATCCTCAAAAAATGAATTATAAAACTAATCTATTTTATAATCGATAAGCTCGACAAGAAAATCAGGATTGTTTTCATTATTCTTATTTTTGGAACCCGATCTGTAATAACCTGTTAGCTTCACTATTCCGACACGAGGGCAAACATATATCCTGAAATTCTGGCTTACCTGAATATCGTAAACAATACAATTAAAAGTTTTGTTGTTACAAACGACTTTTTCATCGACTTTCAATGTAATAATACAATTCCCGCCCCCGTATCCGCCTGTTTTGTTGATTGCTACAGCGTTCGTATCACCAGGGAAAGTCGGATATTTGAATATATTGAATGTTTTATTTGTTATTATTTGAGTATTCTGAATATACAATCCGCCTGTTTGATTGGCAACTTCGCCAATCAACTGTGGTTCTTCGGGATCCAATGGATAATATCTTTTAGTATCTTGTTCATCATTTACAGTGATAAAAAATAGTGAAAACCAGTTGCCGCTGTCTTCCTTCTTACCATCTTTTACATTCAAAAAACAGCAGTAATTTGTACTATCCTCAAGGGTAATCCTGTACTTCCACCAGTTTCCGTCTTTAAGAGGCAGCACTTCACCCGTTTCTTTCCCGGGTCCAGCTGATGTGGCGACATAGAGAAACAAAGCAGACAGCATCCAAAAGACACTTCCAATCAACCTGTACATAAGACCTCCGGAAAAATGAACAATCCGTTTAAACCAATTTACGGTTTAAATTCAGATTATTCAAAAATTTTTCCGGCTATTCCATTAACCCGTAACCATGGGCTTCCTTCTTCTTCTCGTACTTCTTACCCTGTAGTACGAAATCAACCGCAACCTTTTCCTGTACTACAATGTTAATGAAGTTTCCGACATTCAGGTGATCGGGGTGATCGATGTAAATGTTAAGGTCCGCTTGCGAAAGGAATTCCGTAAACAGCCCCATGTCCCAGGAATTGCCCGTACCGGAGTTGTAGAAACCGACTTCCAGTCTGTGTATCTGGGAAATTGTCGCTGGCAGGGCCAAAAGCATTTCGCTCAACAACTTCATATTCTCGGCTTTAGGCCTTCCGCCCGCAGTGTCGTGCAGTTTCAACAGGACTACGTGCTTGATCATAGCATCTCACCATTAGTGAAACATAAATCCTTTACTATAAAAACACAATCTTTACTTCAGTTTTCGACGCGAACCTGCTATTTATTAGCATGAACTTCGCCGTAAGTAATATCAACGGCGACTGTCAGTAACAGTTGCCAATAGTAACCGCTGCGTAATACTCTGAGCAACCAGGGGGGAATTGCGTCCCAAGGAGGACAGAGTATCTTTATACCCCTCATTTCTTCTTCCTTACCGGTTTGGCAGGAAGTTTTTTCCCCTTCATTTGTGTCAAAGGAAGATGGAAATGAGTTTTTATGTATCTGCAATATATAAAATGGTAATGGTACATGAACTTTTCTTTTACGTTCGAGTTCAGATAGGATGTAATTCCAATGTGCTGCTGATTTAAAAAATATCCAATCCTGTCGTCTTCATTGTTAAAAGTCAGGTATAGGCCTATGTCCCACATCCGGTCCATGTATGGGACATCGAAACAAACCTCGATGCCCTGGATTTCAGGAATACTCTGAGCCATTGAATTAATCTGCTGGGATACAATTTCTTTATTCGGAGGCATATTAACTACTGTTGTGCCTACCGGATCGTGCAATTTCAAAAGGACTACATGCTTTATCATAAATATCTCTTAATTATTGACACATAATATAATTATTTTCAAAACGCTCCGATCTGCTTATGTTGCCGGCAGCGCTCGCTGATTACCGGACGTAAAGGCAACAGTCTGTTTATTTGGTAACTTTTTTCTTCCGTCCGGGCCTGGCAGGTTTTTTTTCACTCATTTCCGTATGCTTTTGAAAATGGTGATGATGATGGGAATGGTCGAAATGAATGTTTTGGTAGAAACATTCAAAAAATTCATAATGATAAATGTACTTTTCATTGACCTCTGAGTTCAAAACAGGTGAAAAACCAAGATGAGCCGGATGGGATAAATATATATTCCGGTCTTCTTCATTGAGAAAAGTCAGGAATAGCGCCAAATCCCAAACCAAGCCCTGGTGTTGGAAATCGCGAATAATCTCGGCACCTCGGATATTCGCATCAAACCAAACGTCATCAATCATTTGACTGATTTGGTCGGCAAGCCCGTTGGGAGAAGTGCTTGCAGTGTCGTGCATTTTCAGAAGGACAACATGCTTAATCATAAACATTCCCTGATTAGTGAAACAAAAACACTTAAAAAACAACATATCGAAGCCTTACGGCCTGTATTCAATAATCACTTTGTTTTTTCAATACCTGTATTCACTCTGCATTCTTCATGCAATCAAATCAGTTGCTTCCAAGCAGGTTCATCGTAGAAAAAAAGCTCGTCCGGGCAGGCTAAGTATTTATATGCAGGCCAGGGCCGCACGGTTAAAGGGTTCCTGCCGGATCCGGGATATTTACAGTTCTGAGTATTCGTAATCTACAAAGGCTTTGTCCCTGACCACTAAGCTGATCAGTTCAAAAACCTTTTGATGTTCGGGATGGTTCCTGTATTCATCGAGTTCGTCGGCAGAAAGGAACGTTGAATACAGAACCAGGTCATAGGCGTGGGGCGACACTGTAACGTTAAGGCCGACTTCATAGTCGAGTATGATGTCGATCTTGTCCGGCAGTTCCATCAAAGCGCTGCGGAGAATGGCGAGATTCTCGTCTTTGGACCGTCCGCCGGCTTCGTCATGGAGTTTCATCAGGACGATGTGTTTGATCATATCATCTCTTTAATAATATTACATAAACTTTTTTATAAATATAACATTTAGTTCTCTATTCGGCATATATTTATTAATATTTATTAAAAATATTTTTATACAGCATTGTCAGTGCTATTCATAATACATTCACCCCATCCGGAAAACGCCTTCAAGGTGCTCATCCAACCCATATTCATTGATTTTTCGGATGAACCACTCTCCGGGCGGGTAACGTTTTATCGGGTTGCCGGCAGTACCGCTGTATTCGTAATCGATTGCCCGTCCGCAGTAATCTGCTTCTGCGACGACCAGAAGATCGGCAAGGGTAGCGGGCTTAAGCCTCTCAAAGCACCGGGCAAAAGCTTTGCGGCTCACATGTTCCTTCCGGTTTACAACCGAACGGTAAAAGCTGAACGGAACATGATGATTTTCGACAAGGCGGACAATCACTTCGACGGTGGCGCTGTCTAAAGGCAGGCGCCCAAGGAAGCTGCCTGCCGGTGCAGCTCCGGCTTTCTCATGGCCGTATGAAATTATCCTTCCGAAAAACTTCGTCGTTTTGACTGCTTTGCCGAAGTCATGGCACAAAGCAGCAAGCAGGATGGTCTGTTTCCGCCGTCCTTCGATTCCATACCTTTTGATCAGTCCCGCCGCTTCTTCCGTAACAAGCAGGGTATGAGTCCATACGTCGCCTTCGGGGTGGAAGTCCGGATTCTGTGGCACACCGACAACAGCCTCCAGTTCAGGCAGATGAACGAGCAGGCCGCCGGCTTTTAACGACAAAAGGTATGCAGATGGCTTGTCCGCATCCAACAGGCCCCGGAGGAAACCATCGTAAAATTCCTGCCCTGCCGGAACAAAAGTGGAAACCAATGATTTATTTCTAAACATATATAAATATTATCCATACCATTAAACGTTACTTCATTTGCTAAAATTACTAAAATATTTTTGGTTCTTCGCTATATGTAGTGGGTAAGTAGTGATTGAAATATAAATACTCATACATTGAAGCCACCCCATCCCAGCCTTCCCCAAGGGGAATTATTCCCAAGGGGAAGGAGGTAGAAGCAGCGTGGCTCTTCAAGTCCTCCCCTTGGGGAGGATTTAGGTGGGGTGGGCCTGCTTCTCTTGACTTTATAAACTTGATGAACTTTACAAACTTGATGAACTTGATAAACTTTATAAACTTTAAAAACTTGACGAACTAATGACCCCATCCCAGCTTTCCCCAAGGGGAATTATTCCCAAGAGGGAAGGGGCAAGAAGCAGCGTGGCTCTTCAAGTCCTCCCCTTGGGGAGGATTTAGGTGGGGTGGGCCTGCTTCTCTTGACTTTATAAACTTGATGAACTTTACAAACTTGATGAACTTGATAAACTTTATAAACTTTAAAAACTTGACGAACTAATGACCCCATCCCAGCTTTCCCCAAGGGGAATTATTCCCAAGAGGGAAGGGGCAAGAAGCAGCGTGGCTCTTCAAGTCCTCCCCTTGGGGAGGATTTAGGTGGGGTCGAAAAACACCGTGTGCCATATTTCATCATCCAAATCAGTGGAAAGCCGCATCAGTGAGTACGCAAGGCCTTGCGTCGCAACAAATCAATTCAATGATTAAGACCCTTTTCCTCAGTAATTACTAATATAATTCTACCCATAAAGATAAATGAGGAACTCAAAATTTTTTGCAACTTTTACATTATTGATGTGTTTATTCTTATGAAAATTGTTCAAACAAATGGTGATGGAATGAAAAGTATTAGAATCTTTACGTTAATGGTATTAACTATTATGATTGCTTCATTCGCGGGATGCATTAAAAACAGCCCTGTTTCATCGGACGGCAGGAAGTTGGAAACCGTTGACAACGTCGTCTTAGGCAGCTATTATGGTATGTGCCGGGGCGAAAACTGCATTGCAATGTTTAAACTCGAAAACGATATTCTGTACGAAGACAGCCTGGACATCTATCCTGAGTTTGTGAATATGCCCTACGCCGGGAACTATCATCAAATTGACCAAAGCTTAGTGGCTGAGATGAAGCAATTGATCAACTCAATGCCACGGGCGATGCAGGAAAGCGCTTCAGGCACAATCGGCGGGCCGGACTACCGTGACCAGGGAGGCATCCTCCTTCAGCTTTATATCGGCGGGCATTATAAGTACTGGCTGATTGATACCAATCCGGGCAATGTTCCGGACTACCTCAGGGACTACATTGTGCAATTGTCTGAGTTAATCACCAGATTAAGAGCCGCTTCCTGAACTGATTACCAATATCTGTGCCGGGAGTTCTAAAGTATATGTTACAGAAAGAAAAAACCATTATGAAAAAGTTAATTACACCGGCTGCAATTGTAGTCTTTCTGTTAACCGTTTCACTTAGCGGTTGCCGGGATGATGGCCCGGTGAGTCCCGGAGATGAATACATTGTCTTCGGCAGCTACTACGGCGAGTGCTTCGGCGAGGCCTGTGTGGAAATATTCAAATTAGAGGACGGCGTCCTTTACGAAGACAGCCTCGACCGCTATCCTTCCATGAACATCATGCCCTATGAAGGCAAGTTTTACAGGACTAAGGGCGATCACATCGCAGACATCAGGGCGCTGCTCGATTCAATCCCTCAGGCGGTATTGGAAAGCCCTTCAGCGTTAATCGGCGAACCTGACGCCCATGACCAGGGTGGGTTGCTACTCCAGGTCAGGGTTAACGGACAATTGAAATACTGGCTGATCGACCCCGACACTCTCGAAGCGCCTGTGTACATGCGGACATTAGTGAAGCAGCTTGACGATCTGGACTACAAAATCCGCCACAGCAAATGATTGCGGGGCTTTTACGGCGCGTCCTGCTTTATTCTCATGGAGTTATGCGAGTCTCCTGTCTTGGGAAAGCAGAGAAGAATGAAATTGCTGCAAAGAAAATAATGGCCAAAACATTTTTTTTACATTTGGAAACGCTTTATTTTATTCCACTTCCGGGAATCGGCGCAATTATGAATAAAAAATCATTTGACAGTTTGGCAGAAGTTCCGTAATTTTGAATTCCCTAATGGGCCCGTAGCTCAGACTGGGAGAGCGCTAGAATCGCACTCTAGAGGCCGTGAGTTCGAACCTCATCGGGTCCACGGCAGCCTTGAAAAAGGCGTTTGAAATAGGAAAATATTGTCCCGTGGTGTAACTGGCAACACGTCTGACTCTGGATCAGAAGAGTTCAGGTTCGACCCCTGACGGGACAGCACCTAACAAAATAAGGCACTTACAGAAATTTGTAAGCGCCTTTTTTGTTTTTATGGCTACGGATTGGATACGATTTTATAAAAGTTGCAAATAGTTTTGGGTTGTAGATAAGTTTGAATGACCCAAAAGACTCATTATCTCAAAGATAGGCTTACCTGATTTTGAAAGCATACTTGCATAACGATGTCTTAAATTATGCCAAGACCACCTGCGGAAACCTAACTTAACGACTTTTTCATCTAAAAAGTCAGGAGTATTAGACCACCGGCAGAAAACAAAATTTGATTTTGCTTTACTGTTCACATTTTTTATACAGTCTGGCTTAGGGACTTTTCTTGGAATTAAATTTGAATTCCTTGATTTGTGAGTATAAAGAACAATATAATCATCAAAAATATCTGGATAAGTAAACCTTAATGCTTCCCCTATTCTCGCGCCGGTATCTCTGACAAATTCAACCAGCATTTTTTGACCGACATCACATATTTCAAGTAGTGAATTAATCTCATCGTCCGGCGGTATATACTTAATACGCTTTTCGATTGAAAACAATTTCATTTTGATAAACGGATTTTTAATGTCAAGCTCGTGCTGATCAATAACATAATTATATAATGCCTTATAACACCTTATAGCCGCATTGACTGAAAAATTCTTTTTCCCTTTGACATAAAATTCATCGGCTAAAGACATTATAAAATCTGATATGTCTTTTTTACTAATGCCCGACAAATTCTTATTATCAAATCTACCTAAAAACTTATCCAAATATCTCTTGCTGTCAATATAGTATTTAGTAGAGGACTTCACTTTCAAATATGAAATCCTTTCTTGCACAGCAAGCTTGACCAATATATCATTGCTTGTTGTTGGTTTTAACTCTGTTACCAATTTATACTCAATAGCTTCGGCTTTCTTTGCTTCCTGCTTAGTGAGATAACAGGCTTTTGAAAAGTGGGTCTTACCCTGATAATCAAATTTAAAATACCACCTGATACCCTTTGCAAGTTTTCTGCTGTATTGTGCCATTGTAGCCTCCGAATTATTTTGAAAAGAACATTTTTTTGTTTATATTATAGCACGAATGGAAGGCGGAGCGAAAGCTCAAATGTCAAAAGAGAGGAGGATTGGTTCTTAGATTTTTTAAAAATAGGATTTAAGGTGCGGGCAAATCCAGTAGGAGTTTTTATGTCCGAGTTACCTAAAATCCGCTTCATTGACGCTAAAAGGGTTTCTTCCGTCCTGGGAGTTTCTGAAAAATGGGTGTATAAGCACCAAAAGAGAATCCCTGGTTACTTAAAACTTGAAGGAAAAATCCTTTTTAATGAAGAAGTTTTCTTCAAAGAACTGGCTAAACTTTCCGGACAACGCCTTTATTAAAAAAGCCGCCCCAGTGGGGCGGCCTTTCTTCTACCAACAACTTCTATTAGCCTTTTCCATATCTTTTTTCTGTTTGATCTGTCTGTCCAGCTCCTTCATATAATCGGCTGTTGTTTGTCCACCATAATTTTTTGAATTATGATTACTGTTGTTGGAATGTTTTGAGCTGCTCTTCTTAGAACTTGCTGAATTCAAGAGCGCTCCGGCGACTATAGCTTCAAATAACATTGTAACACCTATAAATATTTTTATAAAAACAATTACAGGTGCAATATAAATACTGTGCTATTCTACATTTTTCCTTTGTTTCAACTTCTTTACCTCATTTTCGTAATAGTCTATTAAGTCTAAATATTCCTTATCAGAATACTTTTTTATTGACTTTGACTTTCTAAACAATTCATTCACTGCTTTTTTCCCGATTTTATCTTCCAGGGCTTTCCCGTAAAGATAAAGATTGCCGTGCAAATATCTATTACAATACTGGCATTGTGAGTTGACATCGTTCTCGTCAAAATAAATAGCGTTACCTTTATTCTTTGGAACGAAATGTCCGGCGTCGCAGTCCTTGAAGTGTTTCACAGCTTCGCAGCTTATGCACCGGCAATAACCATTGACATCGCTATCACGAAGTCTAATGTATAAACTAAATATTTTCCACAGCTTGGCTTTATACTTCATGCTTACATTATAGCATAAATTTTTTTGGGTGTCTAAAGCTGTGGATAACTTCTATCATTATTGTCAAAGCATATAAAACACCAATAGAATCACACTTCTTCCAATTATGGAATTTTGCTATAATGGTATTGGGAGGGTCAAAGGTCGAGCAATCTTCGGATTGCGGCTCTCTCTAAAAATGTGATGGAGTTAGCTTAGCGGTAAAGCAAACGGCTTTCAAAGCTGGTGTTCATAGGTTCGAATCCTATACTCTGTCCAAAACTGAATAGCCTTTGCGGAGAAATCAGGAATGAGGTTGATTGCTATGTCATAACTCGCAAAGGCGTGGCAATCAGCAATTAATCTCTTTCCTGTTTTTTTATTATCTGATAGGCATTCCCTAACGGTCAGGGGGTGGTCTCCAAAACCACTGATAAAATCAAAGTTGGTTCAATTCCAGCGCCTATCGCAAAGGGTATAAGGTGAGCGGATGTGTTGCAAGGGTTACCACGAAAACCCGGTTTAGCTATCCCGCTTTATGACCTGAAGGCAACTATAGATAGGTCAGCCTTATACCCTGGAAATGGATTAAATTCGCTGATTTAGTTTAACTGGTAAAACAGCCGCCTTGTAAGCGGCAAATATGGGTTCAAGCCCTTTAATCAGCTCCAATCTTATGAAAATCAATTTTATAATGAAATAGTCATAACCACGATCATAAACCGGTCGTGGTTTTTACAATTCATCTGCAAGGGGTGTTAAGTGTCTTGCCCCGTTATAATACAAGAGACTTTATAGTATGTTAGATTAGCTTAACCACTCGTCAGCCAATTTTTTTTAAAAGTTGTTTGACGAGTTAAGCGAATACCCCCACTAACGGCTAACAACAAACTTCCTTGAGCGTAACGAGGCTTTTAATAGTTTGTTATCGACAGATGATAAATACTCCCGGCCATGCACTCTAACGAGTTGTATGGGGGAGTGTAAAGAAAAAGGTCTTCAGCCTCTATTTTCGGCGTATAATGACTTTAAAGACTTAATGGAAATAAACGGACTGTATAGAAACTGTTACATTGCGCACCACCACCATATTTAATAAGTTTGAGTTATGTATAACTATATTGGAGGCAGAGATGGATTTGCAGGAAATGGCTCTTAAAGAATACGAAGATTTGACTAACCAAATCAAAGAAAAGGAACGAGAGCTGAAGTCTCTTAATGACAAACGGCGTCCGGTGAAAATACTCTTGGAAGATTACGGAATACTGGAAAGACAAAAAAGAGTGAAGAAATAGCGTCGGTCTCAAATTCTGACTGCAACAAGGGCTGCCCTTTCGGGGGTGGCCTTTTTGTTAACTACCATATATTATTGAATCAAATATCATTCAAATAAATATTTAAACATTAACAATAATTAATTTGTTTTTTATAATTGATTTTCTTAAAATAATCTGACTTGAATATTGATTTTTAAAAAAACGGAAATTATTTTTCCAATAAATACTCAGGAAAATTATGAGAAATTACCTCTTAACAATAGTATTAAAATACGGATTGATACCGGTTTTAATAATCCTTGCCAACAGTAGTTCGTTACAATCCCAACAATATGACTCGACTATGAAATATAGCGTGATCATGTTCATCGGGCATATTAACAACGATGCCGTCAAAGACACTATAATCGGTGTTGCAAACTATAACAGGAGATTCACTCCAAGGTTCATTGTCTGGGGCCACGACGAAAGTAATACCGGTATCCCGGATTCACTCAAAGTGCCATACTCTAATTTGATTTATCCGGAATGGGAAGCTTTTCAGGTAAAATGCAGCGTCAAGAATTTCAATGCAGATTCTCTTAATGACCTCATTTTCTTTATGTGGGGTAAAACTCCTCAAGACACAACATTAAAGGATACGGCAAAAGCAGTGATATTGTTCGGCCAGAGTGGACTGGATACTTTAAGCTGCATAGATATTACTTTGATCAACGATTACCTTACGACACCTTATGTAGGCATGAGCCTTACAATGGGAGTTAACTTCGTCAACCCCCAAATCACGGATTTTTCATACACAACAACATACAAGCTGAATAAAAGTTTCGATATGCCTGAGATACCTCACAAAAATATCGTCGAAGAAGCACCAGACGTTCATATCAGGCTTTATCCCAACCCTGCCGTCTATTATACAAACCTGGAACTGAATAATATTAAACCGGGAGACTACATTTTCCAGATTATCAATTCAACTGGTGTACAACTCGATGAGTTCAAGATACAGGTTGAAAAAACAAACACCGTTTCCAATATCATCGACTTACAGAAATACGCTTCAGGAGTGTATTACATACGCATCACAACCGGAACTAAGCTGTTGGGCACATTTCCAATTATTGTAATACACTAAGGGCAGGAGCAGGACAATGAAAACAAGAAATATTATTACAATCGCCCTTATTGCTTTACTGACGGCTTACTCAGGCTTTGCACAGTTCAGCGCCGACGTTGACGGCACTCTCGATGTCTCGCCCGTAAACGGAAACTTAAACTATAATTACCCTATTTCGAACAACACAATTGATGGTTTTAACCTGAAAGTTGACCTGGTTTATACAAGCAATACATCATATTCAGTTTTGGGTGGTTATTTCGCAGACAAAGACAGTGCTGATGGGTGGAGTAAATTTCATTATACCCACCCAACATGGCTTATCGGTGTCAACGGTTTTGCTGTTAATGTGCTTACTTACAAATCGTGCTTTATGAGCCAAAAAGTCAAGTATCCAAATATCCCTAATGGCGAATTGGGAATGGATTCTCCATTCGATGAATATAAACAGGATTATCCATTTGACCCGGATGAATTGGATGCAGCCATTCCACTTATTGAAGGATATGACTATTGCAATCGAATGTATCGAATTAACCGTGACGACGATCAGGATATAATCAGGATATTGCGTTCGGATGGCGGTATTCTCGAGCTAAGAAACCCTGTTCAAAGAAAAAATGCTGAAAGTGAGAACGATGAATCCCTTTACACCGGTTTATATTATGAAAATACTTCAAATCCTGAAGGATTTGCGAAGGTAGAATTCGATACAGTTACATATTGGCCGGATTATATTAAAGTAGAATATAATAGCGTTGCTAACAGGAATTCATATAAACCAAGAAAGTTGAAGTACTACAAAGGAGACGGATTGGAGTATGTATTCAGGGAAGTAACCGTCCCATACGGCGTAAGGGCACATAAAATGGTCTTATCAAGAGTTTTATATGAATATGATACATCAGCTCATAAAGAATTTCCTGTAACCAGTGAATTCGTTGTCCCGGGCAGTGTTACTCCGACAATATTCTACCTTGAAGAAATTAACAGTGACCTTAGAAATATTGCAACATTCAAAAGAGAGTGGCACAACTTTGAAAGCGACAAGGTTAATATAACGCGAGGAAGGGCTTTTATTACTGAATTCGCGAACCATAAGATAACCCTTGGTACTAGCGATATGAAAATCGAAGCTCTCGACAGAACAATCAGTTGTTCTTTGAAAGACCAATGGCAAATTGAAAAATATGGCTATACTTTTAGACGGAATATAATTTCTTTTGATAATAAAGATGAAGAAATACGCTCTTTTTATAAAAGGAGTGTTTTTGATTCAGGCTGGGTTGATTACATAATTTCTGAGATAGCCGATCCACAATACCGAAAAACAAAATTTGAATACGATGAATTCGGAACAAATGGTGCTAACAAATATGGTTATGGTGGTTTACAAAAACCTTTCATAAATTTTAGTGTTTTCAAACCCAGAATGAAGAGTATAACTGAACCGACAAAAGCATACGATATTACATATTCACCTGGCACGTCTGTAAATTTTACAGACAAAAACTCTTTAATTAATAATGACTATACTCTCAATGGCGCTTTATTGTCTATGGTATCAGATGTTAAAAAGTATGAATATATAAACAATTCTAAAGGGAGTCATCTCCAGACAATCTTATACGAAATACACCAGCATACTGACTCTCCAAGAATCACAAATGTGTATTTAAAAGATGAAATATTAAATCAGATTGATACGACAGACTATAAATTTGATATATTTGTCTTAAATCCTTTTCGTTCCAATGCAGATGAGCCATATCTTTCTCAAACGCAGGAATTTTTACTGCCTGTTTTAACCAAGACTTATTATCCTGACAGAATTGTAATAGAAGAGTTATCCTATACTCAACACTGTAACCTCGGAGGCAATTCTTCATATTACTGGCTGCCTGATTCAACTGTAACTAAAATCTATAATTATAAAGATGTGATTGTAAAAAGTAAAATTCATAACAACTATGAATTTACTACAATCAACAATTTCGGCGGAAACACAGAGTTAAATAACCAGTTTGCAGAAGTAATCTCGAAAGCTACCCAGAGGATGCAGAACCCAGTTACCGGTGAAACATTACTTAAAAGAGAGACTGAGTACAAACATTTTGAATTGACAACTGTGGGTAATCAGAGGATTGATACGCTTTTTGATAAAGTATCATCCTTTGCAGCAACTGATTATGCCCGAAAATACAACGATGAACTTAAAACAATCATAGAATTTGAAAGTAAGCAATTCAACGATTGGAACCTGTGTCCGCTTCTGTACCTTCCAAAGAGAGAGGTAGTAAAAGACGCAAACGACACAATACTGTCCGGTAAATCATATTACTACAATTCCTCTTTTGATGTATTAAATACACGTTACAGACGAGGTGTATTGCTGGCCGACTCGGTAATTTCCAAATATGGTGAAAAAACACTGCTTAACGCTACATACGAATATACAGGAGGCAGGAAACAAAATCTTATGACTGCCTCGAAAAACAGCATAGGCGCCAGGAAAAGAATGTACTACCGTTACTCTGACGTTGCAGCTTTGGATGGAGCCTATCCTACAGGTAAGAAGCTATACGATACAGACCTTACGGACGACATAACGCTTTACAACGAGATGTATGAATTCGAAACGCCTGTTGCCCTCGAAGAGTATATCAGGAAGTGGAACCCTGCAAGTAATACATATTATCTCGATACGCTGCGGACATATTCCGAGAAAACTTATTACGGACAGACTTCAGGCGCCGTGGACGCCAACGGCTGGTATGCCAAGAATGAGTATGACAAAAACGGAAGGGCGCTATACACCTGGTTGCCTTTCGATTTCCCCTTATGCGACAGGCCGGAAGGGGAAATTACTACGACAAAGCATATACTTGAATTTGGTGTGTCCGACGAGGTGATTCGACAAAAGATTGTCGGTGCCGGTTTAATAAGCAATGTAAAACATACTTTAGACACCCACTATGATTCTAGCTATGTCGAACCGCCGGATCAGGCAATGGTAGGACCCTGTTATGGATCATTATTCGGAATGTGGGAAGAAACAATCGGTGGCGACACGACGATACGCTATCAAAATACAGAAAATTATTCAGTATGGATGGTGTATGTTGCCAGGAGTAACGACGCACTGCACAGTTGCACTGCCGCCGACAGCGCACAATTGAAGTTTACTTATGCAGGTGATTATGTTAACGAATGTATGACTGTAAACGTCAGCACAGACAAGTTCGGAATAGATGAGGATTATGTAATCGGTTGCCCGGCCCTTCAGCATTTGGACAATGCGACAGCGGCAGATCCGCCGACATCAACACCGGAACTAACCGTTGACCTCACTCCCATTCTCGACGATATGAGGGCAATGAACGACGGAGAGAAACTATCTTTCAGAGTAAGGACTTCCTCACTTGACGGTAACTTGAAAATAATAACAAATTCCGAAGACCAGAAACCCGTCATAAAAGTTAACAAGCTATGCTGCGACATTCACGAAGATTTCACAATATCTTACCTATATGACGACATTGCAAGGACTGTTACGACAACCACAAAAATCGACGACATAGGCCACACTTCAAGTACTGGTTGGCAGCCGACATACGCTGAAAAGTACGGTAGGTACACTTCGGGAAAAAGCTATTACGGCGCCGAAAACAGGCTGCTGAAAAGCGAACTTTTAATAGGATCGCCTGCAAGTCCAATTCGTACAGATGCTGTAACATACACCCTGTCGGGTGGTTCCCTTGTCACTTTCGTTACCGACCAACTCGGTTTTGTTACACAAACCGAATATGACCATGGAAAAGTAAAGAAAGCAATAAATGCCGACAATACGTACAAACAATTCGGCAACCATATACAAATCGCTCCCGTGAAAGACACATTAGACGTATGGAAATCCGAATTCTACCCACTATATAAAGTCGATCCCGATTCGATGTACGGGCACTATGAGGTTTATACATCGACTGACGAACTGGGAAAAACCAACCTGGAGTTCTACAACGGTTTGGGCCAGTTGGTAAAAAAGTTCATAGATTACGATACATTAAAGATTACAACCTCTTTCGAATACGACCTCAGCGGTAACTTAGTTAAGACAACCCACGACAACGGTGAAGTGTCAACCTATGTTTACGACATTTTCAACAGGCTGCGCTACAAAACCAACAAAGACATCGACACCGTCGCTTACGGCTACAACAACCTCGGACAGGTGAGATTCTCACAGAATAAAGAGCAGAAAAACAAGAACTCCGTTTCATTCATAGAATACGACGACCTGGGAAGGGTTGTGCTCTCAGGCGAAGCAAACATAGACCCGACAGGCCTCGATATGAGGACAAGCGCAAAATGGCTGACGGACACACTCGATCCTAACGTCCTTAATTTCGAAGGTTACAATGCCGGGACAGACTACCCTACCGTTAACCGTACAATCTGGGATCAGGGTTCGTTTATCCCTCAACCGGTGTTCTGGGCTTCACAGGGCCTTGTCGAAAAGACAAGCCTCCCCTTCATCAGCGACACCCTGGACATTCTCGACCCTGGCCCTTACCTCATGCACCCTGCCGATTACTACGACTATTCGGAAACAGTAGCGGCTCCGTACAACAACTTCGAAAACATGAAGTATTACACAAACTTCATTAAGACAGCCTGTAGTTACGACGCGCTGCCCCAATGCACCGGCCCGGTCTGGGGCGCCTTCCCTGCCCTGTCCCAATGGAACAGCCTCGTGCCTGTCCATCCCTGGGACGATGGCGAAGCGCAAACACCGCGCAACCTGCGGGGCAGGAAAGCAGCCGTCGCTTACCGCGACGACGGCAACGAACCGTTCCACTATGTCGTTACGAGCTATGACCCTCGAGGACGAGTGGAAGCCCTCCTGCGCTACACTGAGAACCTCGGCTACGACGCCGTTTACTACACTTACGACTCGCACGGACAGGTCATCTGCTCCCGCGTCGTCGATCCCGAAAGGCAGTACGTCAACTGGTACAGCTACGACGACAACGGCAGGGTCGATTCTATCTGGACAAAACTTACGGCTCCCGGCACAGGCCTTGGCGTCAGCTCAATGGGTGTACCGGTATGCCCTGGAAAACCCGTAACAGCGGACATCGTCTATCGCTACGACAGGCGCGGCAGCGTTGAAACAATACGCTTCCAGCCTGCCTTCACGACGCAGTCTTTCGTTTACAATCCCCGCGGCTGGGTAGATTCGATGATGGCAAAGAACGACTACAACCAGGTGTTGTTCCGCCAGGTCTTCGAACGCGACGAGGGAGGAAACATCGAAAAGCAGAAATCGCAGCACACAGGCAGGGACGAGATGGTACAGAATTACGCTTACGACGGCCTGTACAGGCTGCAGAAATGGAGCGACGGCACAGATTCGGTACAATATACTTATGATCGTTTGGGTAACAGGCTGACGGAAACCAAAAATCTTAATATTAATACCATTTATCACTATGAGAGTACCGAGGGCGCCAAGAACAGGCTTTCTGAGGTTTATCAGGGAGGCGACTACAGGAGCTACTTGTACAACAGCGTCGGCGCCGTTACCAAAACAAGTAATTCGGAAATGATCGAAAAGTTCGATTACACCTCCGGCGGCAGTCTGAAGCATTACACTAAAATCATTAATAATACGCCGAACTATTCATGTAACGGCGCAACCATGACGCGCAACGAGATAAACAAGTACGACTGGTACTACCGTTACTCGGCGCTGGGCGGCAGGGAGCAGAAGCGGCTCTACTACTCGCCGCAGGGCGACAGTGCCTGCGGAGACGACTACAACCAGCACGGGTGGACTTACTACCTGCTGGGGGCCGCCGGAGAGCAGCTCGCGGTTTACAAGGGAGTGCAGGTGTCGCACTCCTTCGAGAGCGGCG
>CAZWLN010000034.1:0-23722 GCA_964634885.1 uncultured Hyphomicrobiales bacterium
GAACGAAGAGGGTAAAAATGCCACTGTCGTTGGTGACAACAAGCTGCTGGTACAGGCGTTCATCGAGGTTTGCGCCGCCCTTTCCGAAAGCATTGACAATGCCGACATCCAGGTAACAGCCCAGGAGAACGTTCACGAAGGAGCTACCGAGATACAGATCGTTACGAACGCAAACAGCCTCGTTTCAGACATGATAGAGATATACAAAGCTAATAAATACAATCTCATCGAAGCGTTGAAATACGACAGTAACGACGTACTGCTCCGTTTTGCCAAGGCCGCTTCCAGGTTCAGGCTGATGAACGGAACGATGACACTTGAAACCTTCGGCCATGATGACGGCAACGTTGTCCAGATTACAATGCCCATAAATAAACCAATGAGTTAACGCTTTCCGAAATTCGGTATGGTATTTGATTACAAGGGGTTTATGAGTTTTCATAAGCCCCTTTTCACTATTGGGCTGATGATTTTGAAAAGATTGATAAATTTATTAACAATAATCTGATAATTTGTTCGGTATATTACTAAAACATAACAAATTATGGGAAGCGTTTATAGGGTAATTTTTATTACAAGTTTCTAAATATGAGTACAACAGGATACGACGATGACATCTTCGATACCAATCGCTACGATGATATGGAAGAAAGAATAAGCCGCTTCAGGCAGGATTACAAAAAAGGCAGGAGCTACAGGGAAGGAAGCCTGTACATTGACATAGTTGACGGCATGGTGAACTACTGCCTCGATTCGGAACGTTTTGAAGATGCTCTCGATCTGTGCAACGCATGGCTCGAGATGCTGCCCCAGTCTGAAGACGGCTGGCTGAAGAAAGGTATCTCCCTGATCAATCTAAACAGGAACGCCGAAGCTCTGGCTGCACTCGACAAAGCGCTTTCCTTCAATCCCTTCAATACCGAAGCGCTCATCAATAAATCTCTGGCGCTGAGTAAAAGAGGCATGACCGACGAGGCCATGGAACTGCTCGACAAAGCCCTGTCCATCAATCCCGACGATGAGGACGCGCTTTTCCAGAAGGCCATTATACTCGAAAGCACGATGAAGACGGAAGAAGCTGTCGAAATTCTACTGTACCTTTCGAATTCAGCTTTCTATAATATTGAAGCCTGCCACGAACTGGCATACTGTTACCATACGCTGAAAGACTTCGACAACGCTGTCTTCTACTATGAATCTGCCATCGACGAAGACCCTTACGACTATTACCTCTGGTACAACCTGGGCATCATCCGGAACCAGGAAAAGGACTACGACAAAGCTGTTCACTGTTTCGAAATGGCCCTGGCGATTAAGCCCGATTTCTTCGTCGCCTGGCACAACCTGGGCAATACCTTCGCTTCGATGAGCAGGATGACAAAAGCAATAGAAGCATACAACGAAGCACTGGCCCTGCAGCCGTCCGACGTCGAGACATTGCATAACCTGGCGAGTGTATTCGGTGACTGCGGCGACTACCAGAATTCCATCAGGTATTTTACAAAAGCCGTCGAAGCCGATCCCTGGCACCATCCTTCCTATTTCGGAAGGGGCGTTTGCTACGACGCCATGGAGAATTTCGAGAAAGCTCTCGAAGACTACAACATGGCTCTGAACCTCAATCCCGACGACCCTGAGATATGGTACGCAGCCGGCGACCTCTATTATAACATTGACC
Organism: uncultured Hyphomicrobiales bacterium; assembly: GCA_964634885.1. Lineage (GTDB taxonomy): Bacteria > Bacteroidota > Ignavibacteria > Kapaibacteriales > UBA2268 > DAINRZ01. The sequence goes on from CAZWLN010000034.1 coordinate 1,679, forward strand.
AGACCAATATGGCCATCGACTGCTACCGCAAAGTGCTTGAACTCGATCCTTCAAACATCGACTGCTGGCATGATTACGGATGTACACTACTCGAACTCTGCCAACACAAAGAAGCCGAATCGGCTTTCCAAAAGGTGATTGAGATTGCTCCGGGCTGGTCCGAAGGCTATTACTGCATGGCTAAGCTGTTTGCCAAGATCGACAGGAAAGAACAGGCCGTCACTTTCCTGAAGAGTGCCATCCTGATCGACCCCGACAGGATCAACTGCATCAAACGTGAATTCCACAATTATACCAACAACGAAGACATCAGCACATATATTGAAGCTGTTGAAAGTGTACTGGCGATTGCCAGGACCGGTAACGGATTTTAATTCTTATTTGTCTGTATTTACCCGATAAACTGATTAAGCTTCCATCAGATCAGTGGCAATTGCCGTCTTCTTTTCATATTGAAGAAAATAACTGCCGGATTCTATCGTTACTTTCTGGTACAAAAGAGGGTTGACCTGTAGTAGTATTCAAAACGGGCTTCTTTTTTATTAAATATTAGTAGGGTGTTGTTTATGAGATCAAAAATCATTCTGTTGGCTCTGTTAATTTATCTGACCAATGTATGTTGTGCAAAGCAATACGAATATCCTTATCCCGGAGTAATATTCGAATGGGTTTCGGTTTACGAAGATGTGAAATACGAGAAAAGCGATATGAGTAAAGTATCGATGCATATCAAGTTTCAACCGAAATACGATCTATTGTATGGTAAACACCCCTCAGATTTCAAATGGCAAATATTGGATATGCCTTCAAATGCTACTTTCGATGAAAAATACCGGATTTTCAGGTGGCAGCCGAATAGCAGCGACAGCGGGCTGTACTCAATAAAATTCATTGTTACCTATAATGGTTTTTCAGATACGATGGTTTACCGGATAAGTATCATCGACCAATGGGAGTCTGCATTTATGCCGGGTCTTGCCGCAATGGCGTATATGCCCGATAACAGGAAAGAATTAGGTGTTTACAGGGGCATATCAGTCAATTACCTGTTCTATTCCTGGATACACTGCAATGAAAAACAGGGGGGAAGCCATGGAAATTTCTATTTTAAACTGGACGTCCTGATGCCTGAAAAAAAGGATTCCGGTACGGTATTCATCTATGGTTTCGGCCTTACCTCATCTTTTGAAAGGAACGCGAGAAGGAAGTTCCTGATACCATTCTATGGGTTGGAGTTCAGCGGTTTATCTCATAAGGCCAAGTCCAGCGTGGTGTTTACTCCCTTAATCGGTGTGTGGCTTTTCTCGACGCCTGCTTTTCAAATTGAATTGCAGGCAGGTTACCATCTACCTGTAAAGCTTTTTGACGATTACAAAGGATTTCGTTCAAGCCTGGGTTTGAACCTTACATTCATGTAAATTCAGCCTGGCTTACTCCCTGTAAAACGCCATGCTGGCAAAAGAAACAGCAGACCTGGTTTCAATCTCGTTCCACTGTTCATAATTGAGGAAGCGTCCGACCGTCGGTTTGTTTATTTTCAGCAGGGAATAGATGGGGGACAGGCCGCATATTTTATTGCTGTCGTTTACATCCGCCACCGAGCGGAAGAAGCTGTCTGCGTCGCAGCGTTCGAGGCTGCCGATTAGTGCCCTGTCCTGTTCCCTCAGCCGCGGCAGTTCGCCTTCGGCGTCGAATTCGTCGTTGAACTTCCTGCCTATGTGAGCCATGTCAGCACTGGCGATATACGCGGCTTTCCTGCCTTTTGAACTTATGGCGCCATCGAGTTTTACGAGGAACTCGTTGAACCTGTCGTCCTGGCCGGGTGTCTGGCCGGAATATATGAAATTGTGGAATGAGCCTGTCAGAATCGGCAGAATCCTGAAATCCCTGTCTTTGAAGTAATGCTGAAGCAGGACCACCTGGAATTCGATGGAATGTTCGTACCTGTGTGCCAGGTCGTCGATGGGTAGTTCGAACGAAAGGCTCTCCCTGACGGCGTCCAGTACTTCGGTGTCATTTTTTGCAAGGCCCAGTGGTGTCTCGTAATCCTTGTATGAAAGCATGAAAAGGCCTGAGTTGCCGTAGTGCGAGGTGCCGAAGATGACGAACAGGTCGGCGTCCGTGTCTCTCAGAGCGTGGTAACCCGAGGCATAGCAGCGGTGTGCTATTTCTTCCAGGCGAAAATCGATGTGAGGCACGACAATGGAGGCGGCTCCGGGAGCGACATCGCCGGGCACAACGGCTGAGAAAAGCCCGTCGAGGTATTCCGAGAGTTCTTCAGGGTCGGAAGGATAGGAATTGTCTGTGCAGACAGGCATCCTTACAGGCGCTGACAGGTACATGTCGATGTCCTCTTTGATGGCGTGGAAATTCTCGCTTTCGAGGAAGCCGGAATAGTCCATGAATTCGATGAGGTTGACGAACGGTTCGATTACCGGTTCAAAGTCGTCACCCAGGATTCCGGCGATTGTAGTCCTGAAGTCGGCAAGCGTTTTCTGTCCGTCGATGAGGTCGAGCAGCGGCAGAATCGAGACGGGAATGGCTACGGGCTGTCTTGCGTACCCGGCAGGATCGTAGAGAATAATAAACTTCTCACCGTTTTCTGCAAATTCCCTGTAGGTCAGGTCGTCGCGCAGCTTTGGCAGAATCCGTTCATCGTTCATAGTTATGCCTGATTATTATCTGAATTGTTAATTAGCTTTGAGAACTTTTTTTCGAATTTGTTGAAAAGTATTACAATCAGTACGGCAACGATGATGTTGACTACGGCGGCTACCAGGAACCAGACCACAGGCTGGAAGTAGTATGCCGTGAAGAATAGCAGTGCAGAAATGATATTAGCAATTACCGGAATGGCTTTGTTCCATTTCAGCTTTGAGCTAAGGTTCGAATTTGTCATGATTATTCCGGATTAATTAACGTAAATTGTCTTCAAGGGAAGTTTTGGCGTCGGTCTGGGCGTCGCGGTACTTGATTATCAGCGGGCTGGCAATCGACAGGCCGTGTTCGAGCGCGAAGGGAGTGTTCAGGGCCCTGACACCGGGAACGACGACAGCCGCTTCCGGTATCTCCAGGGGAATGCCGGGAGAGGATTTGATTATCTTCTCATTGACAAGGTCGTAAACACGGGTGGAAGAAGTAAGGATTACCCCCGAACCCAGTACGGCCCTTTTCCTGATTAGCGTACCTTCATAGACTCCACAGTTGCCGCCGATCATGACGTCGTCCTCGACGATGACCGGCCTGGCGCCGGGAGGCTCGAGTACTCCGCCGATCTGCGATGCCGCGCTGAGATGGACCCTCTTGCCGATCTGTGCACAGGTACCGACGAGGGCGTGTGAATCGATCATGGTACCTTCATCGACATAGGCGCCGATGTTGATGTACATCGGGGGCATACAGATGACACTGTCGGCAAGGTAGCAGCCTGTACGTACAGAAGAGCCGCCGGGAACGATCCTGACATTATCCTGGAGAGTGAAGGGGTGCAGGGGAAGTGTGTTCTTGTCGAAGAACCTGAAGCCTGTGCCCATCTCCAATTCGACCATTATGCCGTGTTTGAAGAGGAGCATAATGCCCTTTTTAATCCAGATGTTAACGTCCCAGTTTCCTTCTTTGTCCTGTACTGCCGCACGTATTTCACCTTTGTTGAGTTTAGTGATAAGCTCGTGGGCAACCTCTTCGATTATTCGTGTGTCCGGTGTAAGGCTGCCTGTGTATATTGCTTCGATTCTGTCTTTTAAGTCCATGAGATTCCGCTTCTTATATTTATGATTATTGTTTGTAAAATGCGAAATTAAGTAATTTATAGAGCAGCCTGGCGGCTGTAATGTCCGGGTGGTGGAAGCCTTTGACCGGGGCGAGTTCCACGATGTCGAAACCGATGATTTGCTTGCCCTGCCTGATGAGTTCGCGGAAGATGTCCAGGGTCTCGCTGTAAAGAAATCCGTCAGGTTCGGGTGTACCCGTGGAAGGCATTATCGCCGGATCGAAATGGTCCACGTCGAAAGTAACATAGACCTGTTTGCCGAGAGTGTCGGCTACCTTTTTCTGCCAGTTGCCGCCGTGCATTCCCCGGCGTATGGCCGAGGCGTAGAATGTGTTGACCTTATTTACCCTGATATACTTAGATTCCTCTGCACACTGGGCGCGGATGCCGACCTGTGTCACCCTGTCGGGAGGGAAAAAGTCGCAGACGCGTTTCATGAAGCTGGCGTGTGAATAGGGATTGTCCATGTATGACTCCCTTAGGTCGGAATGGGCGTCGAAATGCAGGACGCTCATGTCCGGATACCTGGCAAAGTGGGCTTCGATGGGGGCTGTGGAGATGGTATGCTCGCCGCCGAGGGTAACAAGGAATTTACCGCTGTCCAGAAGTTTCTCAGCCTGTTTTTTTATTATGTCTAAGGCTTCTCCGTCAACTTTGTCCTTCAGGTTCAGCGGTTTGAGTGTCGCAATGCCTTTCTCGAAGCACAGCTCCCTGTCGAATTCGTCGTCATAGAATTCAACATAGGCGCTGGCATTCAGGATGCCCTCAGGCCCCTTGGATGTGCCGCCGCCGTAACTGGTTGTGTGTTCGTAGGGAACGGGCATTATTACTATTGCCGAGTCCCTGAAATTCGAATACTGTTCTTCAATTGCCAGAAAGTTCTTTGTTTCTCCCAATACCTGCATTTATAATTCCCTTGTTTTATTATAATTATTTCCAATATAACGATTATTGTTGTTTATTCTTTTTTCCGTATTTGATATATAATAAATAAATGAATATTGCCAGTAATACAGTACAAACGAGTGAACCTTCGAAACCGGAAGCGCCGCCCGTAATCAATTCACTGCCGGAAAACCAGGTTACGATTATCGATTCCGTTTCGAGGCCGCTGACGTTGAATCCCAGCAGTGTACCGGTCGTAAAATTCCACATTAGATGGAAAGCAGCACAGTTCCAGATGCTTCCGGTATATTCGAAAACAGCGCCGAACAGGATGCCGGCAAGGAAGATATTAATAAGCAACAGCGTGCTCAGGTTCGGATTGAATATGTGCAGTGAAAGGAACAGCAGGGAACTTACAATGATTGCTGCATTGGCGTTGAACATTGCCTTAAGCCTGCTTTGTATGAATCCCCTGATCAGAAGCTCTTCGTACATCGCAATCAAAAGGTAATACAGAATCCCATCGATTAAAATGCTAATGTCTGTGCCCACTGTGATGCTGCTATAGGAGCCGCTTATGAGTACAGCGACATAGCCGGTCACAGGGAGTGCAAAACCTGTAAGGGCAAATACCCCCAGGCCTTTAACGGAAGGCTTGACGATGCCCATCGAACCGGGGCCGGCTTTCAATATCGACACAGAAAGCAGCGGTATCGACAGAATGGCTGCAATCATCCCCGGGACGGAAGACGCCAGGAACAGGTAATCCGTCAATCCCCGTAAATCGTCGAGTGTCAGTCCGGCTGTAAGAACATAATACAGCAACCCGCAAGCGGCGGATATTATTACTGTTAATAGCAGCGTCAAAACCGGCAGTAAAAATTTCCTGGTAAAACCAGCCATAATCAACCTGAAAGTTTTTGTAAAAAAAATTTAAATTAAAAAATAATAATTATATAAATTTAGGTAAATTTTAAATGAAAAAATTAAAATTAATTGAAAATGAATACATTATTAATTAAATTGTAGCAATTGATTATGTACTTTTATAAGTCGGAAAATCAAATGATAAAGAGGATGCTGGTATATTTGATTGCCCTGCTGATGTTTACAGCCATTGATTCATTTGCCCAGGACAAGAAACCTGTTAAGCTGCCTGCCCCCAGGATGAAAGGGGAGATGACGGTAGAGGAAGCGCTGCAGAACCGCCGTTCAAAGAGGCAATACAAGAAGAGGCCTCTCAAGCTCGAGGAAGTGTCGCAGTTACTGTGGGCAGCCCAGGGTATTACGAAAGACGGCTTTTTCAGGACCACGCCTTCTGCCGGCACTATGTACGGACTTGAAGTGTACCTCGTTGCCGGAGAGGTGACAGGCCTGGAAGCAGGCATTTATAAATATAAACCCCTGACACATGAACTGGTACTGGTACGCGACGGCGATCTCAGGTATGAACTGGCAGACGCCGCCCTGGCTCAGTTGTTTGTCGAAAAGGCTCCTGCCACCATCATCCTTGCCGGTGTCTATGAGCGTTCTGAAAAAAAATACACTGACCGCGGCGTAATGTACACAAACATGGAAGCCGGGCACGCAGGACAGAACATCTATCTACAGGCTGCTGCACTCGGTCTTGGCACCTGTGCCGTGGGGTCCTTCCTGCCTGTCGAAGTGAAGAAACTTGTAAATATGCCCATCAACGAGGAACCGCTGTACCTCTTTCCGGTCGGTGAACCTGAGAAATAGGGAAGATGCACAGGATTGGCCATAAGGAACTCGAGATCAAGCTGAGGCCCGGATACAGGGAAGATGCCATTGAGAACATGGTCAGGAAAAAGTTCAGGATAAATAAATTCCATTACGAAATTGAACGTAAGAGCCTCGACGCCAGGGACAAAAAGGATATCCACTGGCTGTTGAAGCTGTCGGTCTTTTCGAAAGAACTTAAGGCTGTCCCGATGGAGAACAGGCTTGAGTTGAAACCCGAATACAGGAAAAGAGACGCCAAAGTAGTCGTTGCAGGCAGCGGGCCTGCCGGTTTCTTTGCTGCCTGGGTACTGGCTTTGTCGGGTTTCCGCGTTACAGTTCTTGAGAGAGGCTCAGAGGTGGAAGAGCGTCGTGCGGAGATTGAACGCTTCGAATCGACCGGAGAATTCAGCACCTTTTCGAATTACGCCTATGGCGAAGGCGGGGCCGGTACTTTTTCTGACGGGAAACTGACGTCCAGGACAAAGACCATTTCTCTTGAGAAGAAATTCATTTTCAAAACTTATGTTGAAAACGGCGCTCCGGAAGAAATACTCTACTTAGCGAAGCCCCACATCGGTAGCGACAATCTGCGTGTAGTCGTCCGCAATTTGAGAAAAAAACTGGAAGGGCTTGGTGCGGCCATCCGTTTCAGGGAACGCTTAACAGCCATAAATATCGAAGGAGACAGGGCTAAGTCAGTAACGACAGACAAAGGTGAATATGAATGTGACTACCTTGTGCTGGCCGTTGGCCATTCGGCATATGACACGTACCGTCTGATGATGAAAGCCGGAATACGTTTCACAAACAAGCCTTTTGCCGTTGGTTTCAGGGTGGAGCACCCCCAGGAGATCATCAATCTGAGCCAGTGGGGGCAGCCGTTCCTGAAAGGTGTCAAGGCTGCCGACTACAAGCTGGCGTGGAAGGAAAACAATTTCCTGCCGGTCTATTCTTTCTGTATGTGCCCGGGCGGGAAAATTGTCCCGGCGACACCTGCCGCAGGATATAATATCGTCAACGGTGTTTCGGATTATTCCAGGGACGGCTTCTGGGCCAACTCGGGAATTGTGGCAGGTTTCGACATTCCGTCGCACCTGAAAAGAGACGCTACTCCGGCGGAAGCTCTCGACTGGATGGAGAAACTCGAAGCAGGAGCTTACAAGCCGGGACAAGGCTATGATGCACCATACAACACTATTGGGGACTTCCTGCGGAAGATGCCTCCGTCGGCGCCCGTTGAGTCATCCTATCCCTTTGGGCTGATTGCCAGCGATTATATGGATATGCTCCCACCGGCAGTTGTCAATTCCCTCAGGGAGGGCCTGGCTTACTTTGTGAAGAAAATGAAGGGCTTCGACGAAGGGAACATAATCGGCATAGAAACGAAAACCTCATCGCCGGTGCGTACGGAGAGAGACGAAAACGGCAGGTGCAGCGGCTTCGGCAATATCTACAGCATCGGCGAAGGCAGCGGCTATGCCGGCGGCATTGTCAGTTCTGCTGCCGACGGTGTAAAAACAGGCTTCAGGATTGCCGGCCTATGATTTCTTTCTTTTCTTGTCTGCCTTAACCTCTTTTACCAACTCGGAAAGTATCTGCAGAGCGCTGACCGGTGTGATGTTATTTATTTCTATATCCTTGAGTTTCTCCCTAATCTTGTCGTCCCTCAGTTCGAATATCGAGAGCTGCTCGTTGATCCTGTTGGACTTTTTTGTTTCGATGACGCTGACGTCCGGTGTCTTGGCAGCCATTAGGTTAACTTCGCCGTTGTCGCCTTCGAAAGATTTCATTATCAGGTTGGCGCGGTTGGTAACTTCTTCGGGCAGGCCGGCCATCTGGGCCACGTGGATGCCGAAGGAGTGGTCCGCACCTCCGGGTTTGACGTTGTGTGTAAAGATGATGGTGTTGCCGGTCTCAACCACTTCTATCTGGTAGTTGGCAATGTGGTCATAGCGGGCTGCCAGGTCGTTCAGTTCGTGGTAATGTGTTGCGAACAGTGTTTTGGCGCCGATGTTGTTGTGAATGTGTTCGGTGATGGACCAGGCAATGGATATTCCGTCGAAGGTGGCAGTGCCCCTTCCGACTTCGTCCAGGAGTATCAGGCTTTTCGATGTTGCATTGTTCAGGATGTTTGCTGTTTCCTGCATTTCGACAAGGAAGGTGCTTTCGCCGGCAGTGATGTTGTCCTGTGCCCCTACCCTGGTGAAAATCCTGTCGATGAGCCCGAAATGGGCCGAATGGGCGGGTACGAAGCAGCCGATCTGCCCCATGAGTATTATCAGCGCTGTCTGCCTGAGGTAACACGATTTGCCCGACATGTTGGGGCCGGTAATGATATGTATCTGTTCGCTGTCGGGGCTGAGTTTCGTAGAGTTAGGCGTGTATTTCCGGCCAATAGGCAGAAGCCTTTCAACGACAGGGTGCCTGCCGTCGATTATTTCTATTGCACCGGAGTCGTCGATTGTGGGTTCTGTGTAATTGTAGAGGGCAGAAGCTTCGGCGTAACTCTGGAGGCAATCGACTGAAGCGACGAGAAAGGCGTTTTCCTGTATTGCTTCGGTGTAGTCGCTGATCCTGAGCCTTACTGTGTTAAACAGTTCCTGTTCCAGCCCGGCAATCTTTTCTTCGGCGTTGAGTATCTTTGTTTCAAATTCCTTCAGTTCCGGTGTAGTGTAGCGTTCGGCATTGCTGAGAGTCTGTTTGCGCATGTAATTGTCGGGTACTTTGCTCTTGTGAGTGTTAGTAACTTCGATGTAATAGCCAAAGACGTTGTTGTAGCTGATTTTCAGGGAACTGATGCCTGTTACGGCTCTTTCGGTTTCCTGCATCTGTTCGAGCAGCTTTTTACCGGAGTGTTTTGCTTCGAGATATTCGTCGAGTTCGCTGTTGAAGCCTCTGCGGAAGACATTGCCCGAGCCTACGGAAGTTGAAGGGTCTTCGAGAATGGCGCTTCCGATGTAGGCAATCAGTTCTGGAAGCGGGTTAAGCTTCCCGGCAATGGTGTTGAGGGAGGGGAGCGAGAATTCCCCGATGCATGTAATGATGGACGGAATCAGTGCGAGGCTCGATTGCAGATAGACGACGTCCCGCGGATTGGCCCTGCCGGTGCAGATTTTCTGGATGATCCTTTCCAGGTCCCCGAAGTTATTGAGCAGGTTGCGGAGGCTGGCCCTGCCGTCGGTTCCGTCCTTCAGAACCCTGACAGCTTCGAGCCTGCTGCGTATCCTTCCGGTGTTCGTCAGGGGCTGAGCAATCCACTTCTTCAGGAGCCTGCCGCCCATGGGGGTACAGGTCTTATCGAGGATGGCGATTAAGCTTCCTTCCTTCGTATTTTCATTGTTAGAGAATGTGATCTCGAGGTTGCGCCTTGTGGCGTAATCGAGGAACATGAAGTCCGAGCTGTTGTAGGCGTAGATATTCTTGATATGCGAAAGCTGTGTCTTTTGAGTCTCGTTGATGTAATTGAGGATGGCGCCGGCCGCTGCCAGTCCCAGTGTGTAATCCTCGATGCCGAAGCCCTTGAGGGACTTGGTTTTGAAATGGCCCAGGACGGCTTCTTTGCCGAATTCTATGTCAAATATCCAGGGTTCCAGCTTCGTAACAGCCACCTGGTAGGATAGCTTCCCGACCTCAGGCAGCAGCTCATGTTTCTGCTCTTTGCTGATCAATATCTCCGACGGATTAAGGGTTTCCAGCACCTGGAGCATTTCCCTGAAGTCCACTTCAGAGGTGAAGAACTCACCCGTAGAAATGTCTGCGAAGGCCAATCCGGCTTTCAGCCTGTCTTTCACCGAAGGAGCAACATAGACAGAAGCAATGTAATTGTTCTTTTTGTTTTCCAGGAGTTTCTCATAGAGGGCGGCGCCAGGAGTGACGACTTCGATGACGTCGCGTTTGACGATGCCCTTGGCAAATTTCGGGTCCTCGAGTTGTTCGCATACTGCTACCCTGTAACCGGCCCGAACCAGTTTCGGCAGGTAAGCGTCGAGCTGGTGATGGGGAAATCCTGCAAGCGGCATGTCTCCGGCGGCGCCGTTGTTGCGCTTTGTAAGAGCTATGTTGCATACCTGGGCAGTAATTTCGGCGTCTTCATTGAATGTCTCGAAAAAGTCACCCATTCGGAAAAACAGTACTGTGTCCGGGTACTTGGCTTTTATCTGTGTGTACTGCCTCATCAGAGGCGTTTGCTTATCATTACTCATTTTCTCAAATAAAAAGTTATTTCTATGAAATACAAAAAGTAAATATAAGAATACCTGAGGATTTATTGAAATCGGAAGGCCTGAAATTTTCAAAAAAAAAACCGGTATTAATACCGGTTCTGTTTTCTTCAGTGTTTTTCTTATGAGTTTATCGCTTTTCTATTATACAAAATCTGTACCAGATTCTTCGATTGTAATAGAGAATGCAAAATGGAAATAATAATTTCTGGTTCTTCTCTATTCGTAGTGGGTAAATAATGAAGAAAGAAAATATTCATTTTTCAAATCTCAATGGACACACCCCGGCTGCTGCCGCAGCCACCCATCTTTTTAGAGGGGTAAGACCTGACATGACGCTCCCCCTCTGGCAAGAGGGGGTCGGGGGGTGTGTAATGGCGCTTTATTACTGTATTATTGTAAGATCACTCCTTGTTACTAATAGCCATTATCGTAATGATGGAAAACTTTAAAACCCATACTAAATAGCGAAGAGCATAATTTCTTCCTTTCGGCAGCTTCCTTCAATCAGGAAACGGCAGATGACAGGATGGGGTGACAGCGGCGCTGCTGAACAGAATGAATATGAGTAATACACCATCATACGGTATGGTCGATGTACAGGTAACTTTTACTTTGTGTTAAGGTGTTTTTATACTTTATCGGGGTCAAAAGAAAGTTGCTTTTCGTCAACAATGTAGTTGAGGCTGAAAGTAAAAATGCCGCTGAAGCGTACAACAGTGAGATTGTCTTTATCGGGGAATTCAACGGTCAGCTGGCATTTGATCGTGCGTTTTTCAATGTTGTACTCGAGGAAGATCATTTCTGCTTCGATCTCATTGCCATTGAAAGTAGTGGTCTTTCCGGTGATGTCATTGATGATGGTAATAGTAAACCAGTTTGAACTTCCTTCAGAGCCGTTCAGGATGTATTTCTGGCCATAGACGGCAGAGTCGAGTTTAAGATAGAAATCGTGTACCCTTGTGTGGGAATTGGAGTAGATGGTAGAATCCAGATTGTACGAAACATCCATTTCAATCCATATGATAGGGGTATTGCCGGAAGTGTCCACCTTGTACGAACCTGCATCGAATGTATAATTACTTAGCTTATGGGTGAATTTATTTTCAGGCGCGCCGTCATGGCTTGTTTCGGAGAAACTTACCTGAGGCCCGTTAATGACATACTTACCGAGGGTTACATTATCGGGAATCGGAATTTTGATATATTCAGGGTCAACACCCAAAGAATCCACACATGATACCAGTATTGCCGCTGATAGTGCAAAGGTTAATATGTATAGAGTTCTTTTCATAACTTTTCCTGTTTATCAATTGTTTTTAAATATACAAAATACAACGAAGAATTACAAATTAAATTTTAGACTGTATCCCAACCCTATCTTGGGTGTAACGTAGCAGGCTTCATGCCAGTACATCAGGTTACTGCTTTCAATGCCGACAGTGAAACCGAAATCTTCAACGGGATCGTAGTCCAAACCAAGCATGGCACGGAAAACGATGCCGGGTTTGGAGCCGCCGACGGCTGCTTTTGCGATTATTCCTGCGTTGTCAGAAATCTTAACGAGAGAAAATTTTGTCGTGATGCTTCCCGATAATATATTCGGGTGCTGGTAATACTGGTAAAGCTTCCCTGATTCGTGTCCCTTGAAGTCCTGGAAAAAGAATTCCTGCCTTACGTCGATTCCTGCACTGAAATCATCGCTGAACTTGTAAGTAAGTTCGACGCCGTTCCTGGAAAACAGTGGGCTGTATGATTCACTTTTCTTAACATCTTTGACGATGGTGGTGCTTTCGTAGCCTGAGAGGGCAACTGTCAGTCCCAGCTTCTGCCCTGCGGGAGACATTTCGAATACAGGCAAATTTATGGGCGCTGTCGAATGGTTGTCTGTCAGGGTGCGCCTTGCAGGAACAAATGCGTCATTGCCGGAGGACGAATTAATAATTTGAGAAGAACTGACTGTGTTAATTGAGTTAATAGTATTGTTTGCAGAAGGATCGGCAGTGGTCTGAGCCAGGCCGGACGTTGTTGTATTCTCAGGGACAACAGCATGGGATCTGCGGACGTGCTGTACTTGATTGTCAGCGTGGGGGGCAGCTGTTGTGTTGCTTTCCGGCTGCCCGTTTTCAAAAGCATAGCTGCTCATCAGCGGGAAGGCAGCAGTCGATTGTGAAGCTGTTGTCGTGGTGCTGCCGCCGGTTGTGCCGGTGGTTCTTCCGGTTGTCTGTCCGTCATTTTGATTGCCTATCGTCAGTATGGTAATGACGGAGCCGATGATTGCGGCAACCATCGCCGGTGCAAATTTCCGGAAATAGCGTGAAACAAACCTGGTGGCCCTGACGGTTACAGAAGGCTTAGGTACCAAAGCCGACTGGGAGATGCCCAGGGCGGAGAACACTTTCAGGGTGGCGCTTGTCGAAGGCCCGATCATAGCTGCATCTTCTTTCAGGGTAGTATCGATGAACAGCGCCTTTTTAAATTCGGATTTCAGTTCTTCGCTCGATGACAGCATTGCCAGGAAGTTGTCTTCATCGGCAGGTATCATCGCTCCGTCCAGAAATTCGTTTATCATCTCATTGCTATGCATTATTGTTTTCCAATATATATATTAATGTTATCCTATAAATTCGTTTAAATATGGGGTAAGGATGGCTCTTAGTTTATCCTTAGCCCTGTGAACCTTAAGCCTTGCGTTGCCAACGGTCGTACCGGTGATCTCGGCAATTTCTTCATAGCGCATGCCTTCGTAAACGCGAAGAACCAACGGTTCGCGGTATTCCACATCGAGCAGTTCCAAAGCGGCCGTAACCAGTTCCTTGTGTTCATTGTCGCTGTCGTCGGCAGGCATAGAGGAGAAGTTAACAATTGCTTCTTCGAAAGGCACGTTGATTTTCTTGTCTCTTTTGTAATTGAGGCAGAGGTTGCGGGCGATTGTGATGATGAAACCGATGACGCTTCCGCCTTTGTAGTTGTACTGTATGTTCTGGTAAAACCTCACAAATGTTTCCTGGAAAATGTCTTCTGCCTGTTCTTTGTTGTTTACGATTTTGATGATGTAAGCATATACTTTTTTGGAGTACCTGTCGTAAATTTCCGCAAAAGCCCTTTCAGGCTCTTTCTTAGAGTCGGCTATTCGTGCGACCAGTTCAGCATCGCTATGTATCGAAATGTTCTCCATTTTGTCTTTTGTCAATTATACTTAATAGTATAGACACATGAAACGAAAAATGTTACATTTTTTTTAAAATTTTTTTAAAAATTTTCATCTGACCCATTATAAACAAAGCTTCGAACATTTAAAACAATGGATCCAATTATAAGTTAGTATCTATGAAAAGATTTCATGGAAATAAGGCATACTATAGTCAGGTGAGAGAAGTAGAGACGCAAGGCCTTGCGTCTCAAGAAGTTAGAAGTCCGGAGTCAGGTAAGAGGATTGGTGGCTGGTGGTCAGTGGCTGGTGGTTGGCGGCTGGTAGGCAGTGGTTGGTGGTCAGTGGCCGGTTAAAAGAGTGTGGAGTGGGTAAGAGTAGATGGACTCCACCTCTAAGATAAGAAAGGGGGATGAGAAGACGGAGTCCGCCTCCAAACAAAGAAAGGTGGAGTCCATCTTAAGAAGCAAAGATGGTAAAGATATTGAAAGAAAAACATTAGAAGTTAGTATCCATGAAAAGATTTCATGGAAATAAGGCATACTATAGTCAGGTGAGAGAAGTAGAGACGCAAGGCCTTGCGTCTCAAGAAGTTAGAAGTCCGGAGTCAGGTAAGAGGATTGGTGGCTGGTGGTCAGTGGCTGGTGGTTGGCGGCTGGTAGGCAGTGGTTGGTGGTCAGTGGCCGGTTAAAAGAGTGTGGAGTGGGTAAGAGTAGATGGACTCCACCTCTAAGATAAGAAAGGGGGATGAGAAGACGGAGTCCGCCTCCAAACAAAGAAAGGTGGAGTCCATCTTATGAACCAATAATCGATGATAACATCATAAGGGACTATGGTTTAACCGGTCTTTTGAGAAACCGGTACAAGAGCTGAATCTCGTAGCTACTAAATTCACTTTTTATTTTTACCTTATCCATATAATACTAATGTGAGCCATTTTTTTGTTACGGGTATAATCAAAAAAAAGGGCAGTCCGATTAACTGCCCCTTCCCGATAAGATTATATATTTATCAATGGCGGAGATTATCCTGCCGAAACGCTCAGCGAGCCGTATCCGCCTTCTTTGTTGCAAGTCCTTTCAACGTTGATCGTCGATTTGCCGTTCACGGGAGCGGTTACCTGGACTTTCAGTTTACGTTCCCAAACGCCGGAAGACTTTTCCGTCCACTTGGTCTGCCCGACAACCTTGAAACCTGTTGTCTTGAATTTTGTTTCGTCGATGTCAACGTGGCAGTTCCTGTGAGTAAGGACAACTTCAACTTTGACGACCAGTTCGTCGCCAACTGCGTATTTCGCTTTTTTATCGCCTACCACGTTCAGGTTTATATCACATGCGCTAAGAGCTGAGTAGGACAAGGCCAGGACGAACATCATCATGCCAAAAAACTTTACTGTCTTCAAATTAAACCTCCAATATTACCAAATTACTATAGACAATTTGACGCCGGAATTTTTCAAATATTTCACTTTTTATTTGAAAGCCGTTAACGATGGTATTTTACAGGAGCACAGTATCTGTGAAAAGTAAACTCATGAGGAACTGCCGGTATTGATGCTAATACCTGTTCTATGAATCATTGAACGAATGAACAAATCATTACACTGAGAATGTCTTTTTGCTAAGGATGATTTTCCCTGCTTTAGGCCTTCCGGACCTGGGCTGGTCGAAGAGTCCCTGCGGCCCTTTTTCGTTCCAGACTTCGAACCAGCGGCTGATGGTACCTTTGGTTACCTCGAAGATATCTGCGATGGTATCTATCGGATAGCCCTTGTGGCTCAGAATAATCGCATGGGCTCTCTGTCTTGTTCTTTGGGAACTGCCGTATTGAGTAACAATTTTCAGTATCTCAATTTGTTCGCCCGAAAGCTCATTAATGAATCTCATTATCAACTCCATTACAAAATAACTTTTTTTCAAAAGCTAAAATCTTTAAGTTTGAATATTACATAATCATGTAATTAGGTAAATTAATAGTATAAACCAACATAAAGTATTTGTTTGCAAAATACTATAATTGAAAATATTAATAAAGTTCCAAGTTCCTCCAAATTTTTGAAGGCGGCTTTTGCTCTGAAAAAGGTGGTCAGTTGAAAGAGAAATTCAAGTATGGCGACAAAGAGATTAAGGAACTCCGGTCCGAGATAGAAATCAGGTTTAAAAGGCAAATACTGACGCACCGCGATTGTGAACTTCTTTCCAACGACATCAAAGAAACCACCGGTACAGCCATCAGCGTCAGCACTTTACGCCGGCTTTACGGGTTCGACGTTTCCGAGAGTTTCCCCTCGCACTACACTCTCGACACACTTTCGGTTTACTGCGGCTATCATTCATGGCAGCAGTTTACGGCAATGAAAAAAACTACGACAGGGTCGAGGCTGATCAGCACAAGAACCGCCGTTGAGAGCGCACCGGAAGTCTTCGACTGGAGTGAACTCAAGAAAGAGGCGCATAAGGTTACGGATTACAGCATCAAAGCGCTTGACAGGAAGTTCGGCAATTATTACCGCTGTGTTACTCCCGGACAGGCTTTTTCAGAGAGGTTGACAGGGTTCCTTGGGTCCGACAAAACTGCATGTGCGGTGATCGCTCCCAGCGGCAGCGGCAAGACCACGATGCTTGCCAGGGTAGTGGAGCAGTTCTGGCATAATGAGGACTGCCTCTATCCCGATGACATTTGCTGGTTCATCGACGCTTCACTGCTCAACGTCCTGATCAACAGTAATTTTGACATACTGCACTGGCTTGCAGCCCAATTCGGTGTCGAACGCCGGAACATAAGGGAATACTATAAGAACAACCCGGGGGAAAAGCACGGAAGGATAATCCTGATTTTCGATTCCATAGATGATATTATCAGTAAAGGCATCAACCTGTCGGAGATATTCAACCTGATAATCAATTTCGTTGCCACCAATGAAGAGAGCAGTTGGTTCAAAATGGTATTGTCCATCAGGAACGATTCCTGGAACAAATTCCTGCAGTTCCACAAACCTTTCGACAACCTTCTGGACCAGTGGTACGAGACACCGTTCGTGTCTTACAACGATGATTTTACAAATGTTCCCCTGCTTGACAATTCTGAGATAGATGAATTTATCTCTTTGTATTGCAGGAAATTGCCGCTCAATCTGCTTGTCGAGCTTAACAATGCGGTAATATCGCGCCATTTCGAAAAATACCTTGTAAAACCCGAATTCCTGTATATCTTTCTTTCCATTGTAGTCAATGAAAAGAAGGTGCCGGGCAACGAGGTAATACTCATCAGCCGTTACTTAGAGGAATATATTTTCTATGACAATCTGTCCGAGGAGAAGCAGTTGATCCTCGAAAATCTTGCCGGATTGATATTTCAGCAGAAAAAGAGCCGTTCGATAATGAAAAACAGGCTGTTGGCTTCCTTTGAAGGAAAAGACATACACAAAGCCTATGATTCTCTTTTGTCTGTAGGGATAATAAAAGAGAGGATGAATTTTAACAAGTACGGTTCTTTTACCATGTATGTTAGTTTCTCTGAAGATTATATATACGAGTACCTGACCATCCTGAACAAAGTCAAAAAGGGTTTTCATTTCGACAATGACAGCCTTAAGCGAATATTTGACAATTTCCCCGAGAACAGTATCAGGGCGCAATTAATCCTCTGGTTTGTAAAGCTTGCAGTCTTCAATGCAAAGTATGATTTCATCGACGGGCTGCCTTCTTTTTTCAATTCAATCAGGCCGGGGTTAAGCCCCGAGGACTATTGGAGCATATTCTATCCCGTTATTGAATACATTGGTACCATAATGAGGTTTAACACAAGGGCGTCGGGTTTCCTTGTGCCCAGGTTTGCCAATGACAGTAACTGGAGGAAAATGTATTTTGAAACATTTGTCGATCTCGATTATTTGCAGGTTAATTACGGGCTGTTCCTCGAAATATACCTGGATTACTCGGAGGATGTTGACTCAAAGCTATTTGCACATACCAGGCTGCTTTTACGAAGCCTGATGATGAAAAATTTCCAGGACTCCCAATCTATTGCAAAGAAAATAGCAGGTTTCAATTCAAATAATTCCAAATCGCTTTTTAAGAATCTCCTGATGCAGATATTCCTGTCATTCGATGATGCATTCAGCCGTAAGTCAGTCAATCCTGCCGTTAAAAAACGCCTGATTAATTGCGAAAAGTTGATATACAATGAAGACTTCAACGAACTGCAGAGTATCTTATCAGCCTATTTTGCCGTCATGAACAATATCGGCGAGTGGGAAAGGACTATTGAAATATGCAGGAATACGGGTATTTCCCACTCCCGTAAAAGTACCGCCATACCCGAAAGTTACTCGTTCTTTTCAGAACTGCTCTATGCAGACGCACTAATTAAGGCCGGCAAACGAACAGAAGCCAGGATAGTACTCAATAGGCTTGCCAGGCCCGGTTTCATTTTAAACCGCAACTTCTTCGAACTGTGTTTCTTCATCGTTAATGCAAGATATTTCAAAGCTGAGAACAAACACGATGCATCTGAGATAGAGCTGCAAAAAGCAAAAGCGATTGCCTGGAAATACGGCTTCGATTACATGATTGATATTATTGAGCAAGAGTGCAGATAAGCTCATTAATATCAAGACGATAGCGCAGGCTTTCCTGGAAAATAAATAATAATTTTCATTTTTAACCGTTTCCTTATTATTTAGGTAATTGATTGAATAAAAAGGAAATTTGAGGAAGGTAACGGCATAATGAGGTTTAAAAAAGTTCTGATTTTTGTATTAATGTTTTCGTTGATCAATCCGCTCCCATATATAGATTATTTCATTTCAACAGTATATGCAGCCCCGGCCAAAGCAAAGAACACAAACAAAACCAAATCGAAGGCCGGAGTAAAGTCAAAATCCAAGACAAAGCCCAAGGCCGGTTCAAAATCGTCAAAAAGCAGTAAGTCAAAGAACAGCAAGAAAAAGGGTAAATCGAAAAGACACGGGAAATCGAAGCCCATTGTTCGTACACCTGTATTTGAGATTCTAAAGGTTGACACTCTTTCGCCCGGTGTCTATTACAAAAAAGTACGTATCGGCAGTTCAAAGTATCCGCCAATTACAGCCCATGTCCTTGAAGGCGACCTTTCCAACCCCGATAATAAACTTGAGATACTCAAAGCCAACGGCAATTCCACCGGGCTTGCACGGCTGCACGACATCATCAGGGGACACAATCAAAAAGCAGGCAATTATGAAGTCAAAGGCGCCGTCAACGGCAGTTACTGGATGGCCTATTATAATTACCCCATCGGTACGACGGTCATCGACGGGGACGTTGTAGAACTGGACAACAAGTGGTACACCGGCCTGTTTGACACCAAAGGGCAGTTGTACATCGATAATTTCAAGACAAAAGCCACAATTACTTCGGGCAGGAACAAGTATGAGGTCGAGCATGTAAACAGGCGTACCGACGATGAAGGTGTCGTCCTTTACAACCACTTCGGGGGAAATAAGATACCGTATTTCATCAACAGGCCGGCGGAAGAAGTGATGGCTGAGATTGCCGAAGAGAACAGGATTGACCGTGAGCTGACCGACACAACCTTTGCTGAGTTCTCTGTCGATGACGACGACGAAGATGAGCCAATCGACACTCTCGAATTCCAGAGCGAACTTCACAAACTGGAACGGAATTCTTATCTTGAACTCCATTCTGTGAAATATGTACTGAAACAACTTGCTAAGCCTGCCATCAACAAGGATATTCCATGTATTGTTACTGCTGTCGATTCCGGTGTCGTTGCCATGCCCGTTGACGGCTTTGTACTTACACCCGGTACCGGCGCAGGCTTGAAACTGCACCAGGGCGACACCGTTACTGTACGTTTCAACACTGACCTGATGTGCAACACAGTTTTCGGAGACGGTGTTGCGGGAATGCCGCGACTCGTAAACAACGGCGTACAGGCAAAGATATCCGGAGGACACTATTACAAGCGCTCAAAGAAGGGTAAGAAAAAGAAGAAGAAAGGCAAGAAGTCAACAAAAGGCAAAAAGAAAGGTAAGAAAGGCAGGAAAAGAGGTAAGAAGGGCAGGAGAGGAAGATATGCCAGGTCAAACCGCTTCTTCTACGGTTTTGTACCGAGGACTGCTCTCGGAGTCTCCGAAGACAAGAAGACCGTGTACCTTGTTTCAGTTCCGGCGTCAAACCTTGACTATATGACATATATCATGAAGGAACTGGGTTCCTGGTCGGCAGTCAACCTTGACGGCGGCGGTTCAACAGTGATGGTAATCGACGACAGGAACGTTGTAGGCCGTACCGAATACTCCCGTAGAATATCGATCGGTGTCGGCATCTCCGTCCGCAATCATCAGCAGAACGATGCAGGAGACAAGCCTTTTGGAGATAGATAGCAGTGTGATCGGGTGGCTTTCGTCAGAAGAGTACCCTTCTTTAAGATACAGGGTTTTAACGGAGTTGCTCGACTATCCCGAAAGTGACCGCAGGGTAATTGAAGTTAAAAATCATATAGCTGATTCGCCTGCAGTAAAGGCAATTATGTCTAAAATGGAACCTGACGGGTACTGGCTGCAGCTTAAACCGGGAACAAAGGAGTATTACGGAGACGGTGTAGTTTACGGCAGCTTCGCTACAACCCACTTTTGTCTGTCCTATCTTTCCGAGCTGGGGATGACAAAGGAGAATCTTTCGGTAGCAAAAGCAGCAGATCGCTATCTTAACCTGCAAAGTGACGACGGAGACTGGTGGAGCCACTTGTCCTGCCTCTATGGTTACAATGTCAGGACATTCCTTAAGCTGGGTTACAAGGGCGACTCCAGACTGCAAAAGACGATTAAACTTATGCTTGACACCGATCGGCGGGACCACGGCTATCTTTGTGATATGCATGAAAAGCGCAGCCGCAGGAAAAAAAGTTGCATCAGAGGCGCAGCCAAGGTGTTGATGGCTTTTTCAGAACTGCCGGAGTATTGGGATCATCCGAGATGCCTTTCGCTCGTAGGCTATTTCATGGACAGGGAAGGCATATTCACGATGAAAGACAGGAGCCGCTATGTTAACAAGGATATACTTTCCAATTCATTTCCTGTAATATGGCGCACCAATCTCTGGGAGATATTGTACTCATTGAGTAAGATGGGCTATGGGAACGATCCACACCTTGACAGGGCGTGGGCCCTTTTACACAGTATGCAGGATGAAAAAGGCAGGCTTAAACTCGATTGGACTCCAAGCCAGGCACCCTGGAAGGTAGGCAAACGGGGAGAGTACAGCCGGTGGCTTACATTCTATGCCTTGCTGGCAGAGAAATACCGGAACGTCAGGCAGTAAATCACTCATTCGATTATTCCCACAATTATTTACTTGATAATTTCATAAATGCTTACTATATTTGGTAATAGTTAAGTATTGACTGTGAGTGGGGATACATGGAACTGAACAACGTCGATCTGTTAAAAATCAATCTTCGCAATGATATCATATTTAAGTATGTTTTTGCAACGGAAAAATCACATGGTATATTGATTAGTCTGCTCAACGCCATTTTCATAGACAGCGGACAAGAACTTATATCAAAGATTGTATATATGAATCCGTTGAATCTGAAGGAATACCTGACAGATAAATCAACAATCATTGATATTAAAGCGAAAGATGAGAAGGGAAGACTCTACAATATTGAGATGCAGGTAAAAAAAGAACAGGATTTCATACCAAGGGTAATATTTTACAATACAAAAATGTTTTCCGGACAGCTTGAAGAGTCCCATGGCTATGAAAAACTTAATAAAACAATATCTATCATATTCACAGATTTTGTGCTCTTAAAGAGCGAGAATTCCATACACAATATTTACAGGATACTGAACGTTAAGAGCAGTAAGGAATTGGATGACATGGTGGAGTTCCACTTCATCGAGTTGCCAAAGTACAGGGACGATAAGAACTATGAAGACCCGATAAACCGGTGGCTTTATGCCATGATTAACGGGGAATCATTAATAAACCATCCGGACAGGATACCGGATAGGATAAAAAAGGAGACAATGATTATGAAAGCAATAAAGAAAATGGAGAAAGCTGCTGCCGATCCTGATGTCAGGGCGATCATGGAATACCGTGAGAAGGCTGTCAGGGACGAAGCTAACCGTTTAGCCTACGCAACAAAAAAGGCAATACTACTCGGTGAAAAAAGAGGTGAGAAGAGAGGCGAAAAGAGAGGAGAAAAGAGAGGTATGTTACTCGGCGAAAAGAGAGGATTAGAACTCGGCGAAAAGAGAG
>CAZWLN010000034.1:23822-33041 GCA_964634885.1 uncultured Hyphomicrobiales bacterium
AAGAGAGGTATGTTACTCGGCGAAAAGAGAGGATTAGAACTCGGCGAAAAGAGAGGATTAGAACTCGGCGAAAAGAGAGGATTAGAACTCGGCGAAAAGAGAGCCAAGGAAATGGTTGCTCTTCAGTTGTTGTCAATGAAAATGAGTATTGACGAAATTATGAAAGCGACAGGCCTGTCAAAGACTGACATCCAAAAGCTTAAACAATGAAAGCAATAAAGAAAATGGAGAAAGCTGCTGCCGATCCTGATGTCAGGGCATTTGTTACTTATTGATTGATATTAAGCCACTTGATCCGCAGGTCATTTTACTGACATTAGCTTTAATGTCGTCAAGGATGAAATTCAATAATCCCGGATTGTGCATTAGATAACCCAAAACACGGAATATCCAACCACCCCTGACCCCTCCTTATCCAGGGAGGGAAAAACTGTAAATTGTTATATATCAATTATATATGTAATATTTACAACTCCTAACGCATTATCCGTGATAATGATTATTCCTTTTGGCTCAGACAATTATGAAAACATTGAAACCGGAAGATTTTTCCGGTTCCATGTCAACAATATAAGGTCTGTAATAAAATCAGGACTACTTTGCCAGAATCATATTACCTGTCTGTTTACCTGATTGTGTTGTGATGGTATAGGTGTAGGTACCGGCAGGAAGACTCTTGTATTTGGCTGCATTGAAGACAAATGAGTGTTCTCCTTCACCAAGTTCGCCGTCGAAGAGTTCTGCAACTTTTTTCCCGTTGCTGTCAAATATTGATAGGTTAACATCCTGGGCCTCATCGAGAGAAAATTTAATTGTTGTTTTCTCACTGAAAGGATTGGGAGCGTTGGAAAGCGGACTACCCTGAGATGATTCTCTTTTCCTGGAGGAGAAACTCTGTCGGATGGAAATCTTTTGTCTGTCCTGCGATAGTTTGCCGTCCCAGAGCATGAAATGTACTCCCGAATTTTCTTTGTTCCTGTCGGGAAGGAATTTCATCGAACCGGGAGTCTTTTCTTCGATTCCCTGGTACATCCTTTTATGCTGTTTTGCACCGGAGAGTTCACTGCTGTGTTGTTCCTTCCAGTCCTTGATGATTTTTTCGACATCATTTCTCCATTCTTCCTTTTTACCAGATGATTCATCGGCAATCTTTCCGAGTGTTTCCTTGTATTTATCAGCAAGAGAAGCAGTCTCTTTGTATATGGCCTTTAGTTCTTCTTTGGAATTACTCCTGATTTCATTCCTCTTATTTCTTAATTCCTTAACATCTGCTTCTTCGCTGCTTTTGGTCTCATTGAAAGCTTGTTTCATGTCTTCTGCCTGTTCCTTCAGGATGGCATCTTTTTTAGCCCGCAATTGTATTAGTATTGCAAGGTCTTCTTTTGTCATTGCATTCTCAAGTTTTGATTTCCATTGCAAGAGAAGGGGTTGTATATTCTTTGCAGTGTATGATTGTATTGTGTCTTTCAGTTCTTTAATGAAAGCTCTGCCTTCGGGCTGAACAGCGGTTGCTGCTGTAGCGGCGTACAAAAAGCCTATCGTTAACGCTGTGGCCAGTCTTATTCTGTTTATTGTTCCTTTTCTCATTTTTTACTCCATCACGATTCTTACTAATATTCAAAGTTTAAATATTAGACCATCGAAAATGAAAAAAGGTTTAAAGTTATTTTGTCACAACGATGTTAACCGGTGTATTAGCAGGAACCAGTTTGCCTGCCTGCGGTTTCTGCCCGATGACTGTGTTGGGCAGGTAGGTACCGCCGCCGTCCTTCTTCTCAACTGTACCCAGAACCAGTCCGGATTCCTGGAGGATGGACTGTACTTCGTTGAAGTCCGAGTTGAGGATGTTGGGGACCTGGACCTGTGTTTCGGAGCCTTTACTGACGATGAGATCGACAGGCTGGCCCGAAGACGCTGGTGTATTACCGCGTATGCTCTGGCTGATTACAGTGTCGGGGCCATAGAGTTCGCTGCTGGTGTAGGTGATGTTACCGACAGTTAAACCTGCATTCATCAGGTTCATGCGGGCTTCCCGCTGAGAAAGGCCGGTAACATTGGGAACATTAGAATTGGACTGGCCTTTACTTACTGTCAGGTAAACAGCCCTTCCCACCTTGACATCCATCCCGGGTTTGGGGTCCTGGCTGATGACGGTACCTTCAGGTACATCGATGCTGTTTTGCTCGATTACTTTTGCGACTTTCAGGTCGTTTTCTGTCAGTGTTCCTTCTGCTTCGGTCAATGTCTTGCCTGTTACGTCGGGTACTTTGATGGTGTCTTCCTCTTTGATTAGCGACGGCATAAGGATGGCATCAAAAATAATAATCATTAATAAACAGAAAACACCGAATGATAACAATACCAGCCCGTAGGGGAGCAGTTTTCTAATATTCTCGTTCATAAAAGCTTTTCTCACTCATTCAAGATAATAACACCTTTTTTCAAATCTTAATAATTCAAAAATATCATTTTTCAGTTAAGAATAATACAAAATCTTACTGGTAATTTTAACAATCTGCGAAATGATGATATAATTCCTAATCCGCCCATTAAAAAAAAGAGGCTGCCCTTTGATGGCAGCCTCTAATGCGATTAATATTGTCCCGTTTTTGTCTTAGTCGTCAATTTCGTAGTTTTCGGGATACATAATTACTTTTATCATATTCTTAGGATTGATGAACTTGTTTGCCGCTTCTTTCAATTCTTTTGAATTAAGTTCATTGATGAGCGATTCTTTATTAAGGATGTTAGAAAGATTGCCGCCGTAGAGTGAAGTGCTGGCAAGCCACCTGAGCCAATAGGCGTTGTTCTTAAGGCTGATTTCAATCTGGTTCTTGTCGGCAGCTTTAACTTTGGTTACATCGTCTTCTTTGATTTCGGTCCTGAGTTTTTCTGCCTGGGCAATGGCTGCAGTAACGAGTTTGTTGACGTCGTCAGGTGCACAGGTGAATGCAATCTGGATGGAATACTCATTGTCGGGTGTTCTTTCAATTGTTTGGTAAACACCGGGAGAGTAGATGCCGCCTTTTTCTTCGCGAAGGTCTTCTGTGATTTTTATTCTTAGTACATCGACAAGTGATTTGAGCAGGTATGCTTCTTTGTCATTGTATTCGAATTTTCCGTTAAATATTATCCTTACATTTGCTTTGGGTTCAATGCCTTTTTGGAAGATATTTGACACCATGCCTTTTGGCATGTTCATACCAAGGTCCTTGATCTTATCGGGTTTTCCTGCTGAGGGAATGCTGCCAATATAGTTAATAATGAGGGGCTTCATTGCTTCTACGTCAAAATTGCCGACGAAAATGAAAGTAAAGTCACCGGGATTGGCGAATTTTTCTTTGTAAAATTCATAGGCGAATTTCGGGTCGATTTGGCTAAGCATGGATTCTGTAAGAGGCAGGCTCCTGAAGTGATGGCTGTTCATTGTTACACCGATTGTGTCATTCATAGTGTTTTCGGGATTGAGGCTTTTGTTCTTCAATTCTTCTTTTTGTTTGTCAATGAAGTTAACAAAAGCATCATCGTCCTTGCGGGGAGCGGTAAAACTAAGATTGATCAGTTGGAACAATGTTTCCAGGTCCTGGGGAGTAGAGTATCCGCCGACGGATTCTGTATAGTTATCGATGCTGGTGCTTATAGTAACATTTTTACCTGCAAGCAACTTCTGGAGCTGAGTGTCCGTAAAGTCGGCCAGGCCGCTGAGGTTTGCAATGTCCGAAGCAGCGTCGGCAGAGATAAAATTCTTGTTGTCAACGAGTGAGGTGCCGCCTTTACTAACTGCTGTGAAAAGTATCTCGTCGTTTTTGAAATCCGTGGGTTTCAGGATTACTTTTGCGCCGTTGTCGAGTTCGATGGTGGTCGAACCAATATCATCTGATTTCGTTATCTTAGTGATCTTGCCGGGAGTGACAGGCCTGTTGAACAAAGGCTTACTAACTGCGTTGTCCTGGTATGCATCAATTTTTTTATTGGGAGCTTCATTCAGCATGTTGATTAATATTTCTTCCTTGGGAAGTTTGTCTGCCAGCTTTTCAGGAGCGCTTACTGTAATTACAGTGTTCTCTTTGCGCAGGTACTTCTTTGCCAGGGCGTTGACTTCGTCCAGAGTAATGGTGGGAAGATAGGCGTCTGTGCAGGCTTTTTCAATATCGATGCCGGGCATAGACACATTCTCATAATAATAGGAAGCAATTTCCTTTATGAAAGCGCCGGTTTCAGTTTTGTCCTTTTCGTTGAATGCTTTTTCAAGACTACTGGCATAGTCTTTTTTGGCGCGTTCCAGTTCGGAAGCGGTGAAGCCATGTTTGTAAACACGGTATGCCTCTGTAAGCAATGCGTCATAGCCGCCGAGGATGTTGTCTTCTTTCATGATGCCTGCAAGGCTGTAAACATTGATGTTGCCGATGAAATCCGAGAAGCCGCCCTGTGCCTGTAAGAAAGGTGCATTCTTGTCCTTGGAGAGTTCCTGGAGCCTTTGTCCGAACATAATATCATAGAGACTTCTTTTAATGCTTTCACGATAGTCATTGTATGTTGAATTACTTACCTGGTCATGTTTGAAATATATCTGGAGCATTGTCATCGGCATCTGTTTGTCGGTGGCTATGGACACCTGTGGCTCTTTTACATAGGGTATGCTGAGGTCGGCAGATTTCCTCGGGTTCTGAACCGGTTCGATTCTTCCGAAGTGCTCTTTGACTTTTTTCTCTACGTCGTTGACATCGATGTCGCCGACGACAACGACAGCCATGAGGTCAGGCCTGTACCAGTCTTTGTAATATCTCCTGAGGGCGTCGTGGGGACAGTTCTTAATGATGTTCGTATCACCGATTACATCGCGTTCGGTAAAGACGGAGCCTTTTAAAACCTTCTTTAAATGAGCATCCTGAAGCCTCTTCTGGAAACTCATGCGCTGTCTCCATTCTGCTATAATGATGCCGCGTTCACCGTCGATGTCTTCGCCGGTCAGCAGGTCGTTGTGTGCCCAGTCTTCGAGGACCTGGAAGCTCTTCTCATAAAGCTCTTCATTTTCCAATGAGATTGGTAATATATACATTGTCCTGTCAAATCCTGTAGAAGCGTTCAGGTCGGCCCCGAAGCGGACGCCTGTTTTCTGGAGGAATTCTATCAGTTCGTTTTTAGGGAAATTCTTTGTGCCGTTGAAGCTCATGTGTTCGATGAAATGTGCAAGTCCGAGCTGGTCTTTGTCTTCGTTTGTGCTGCCTGTTTTGATGAGGAGCCTTAGCTCTGCTTTCTTCTCTGGTTTCTTGTTCTCCATGATGAAATACTGGATTCCATTGCTTAATTTTCCAGTCTTTATTTTAGGATTGATGGGCATTATTTCGTTCATGCTCAACACATTCGGTTTTGACTGCGAGTAAACCAGCGCAGTGAACATGACCATCAGGCTTAGCGTTAAAGCCGATTTCCGTATCAGATACATACTCTTAAACCTTTCTTTTTTTCAAAAAATCAATCTCTATTTAACGTAAAATTTGAAATATTGTTTCATTAATTTCAATTAATATGATAATCCGCTAATTTCAATATTAAGCTAATAAGTTAATTTATAAATACTTATATTTGGTTATGAAAATTAATTTGAGGTGAGTAATGAATAGCCGTTACCTTGTGTTTTTTCCCATACTGAAAAATTTCTATTGTTGTACAAGGCTACTTGCCTCAGGAATACACATCGGGATCATCATACATTTCTCAGTCAATAGAGGAGCCCAAACATGTTAATATTGAAAATCGGCAGGCAGGCAGCATCTCTCGTCCTGTACAGCCTGCTTCTGCTCTTTGCCTGTGGCAATTCAACAGGTAACGGCCCGGACAACGGCAATCAAACCGACATGGGGGACGGATACAAGCTTTACAACATTGTTCCGGACTTCATCGGCTATGCAGAGAAAGGCGGCAGCCAGGGTGAAGAGCAGAGAAATGCCCTGTGGGACTCGATGCTTGAGGCAAAATACGAGGATTTCTTCAGGCAGGTAATTTACAGGAATAAAACCGGGAATGACATGGAGCAGTACAAGGCTTCAATTATCGGTACTTTCCGGAGCGACATTGTTCCGAACAGGCTCACCGGCCTGAAATCGATGCACAGCAAAGCGGTTCGGCAGATCCTTGACGGCAGAAGCCTGTTTAAAAAGAAATTTACAGATTTTAATCCTCAATGTGATTTCTATCTTACCGTATCGTTCAGTTTCAACGGTAAAGCTGTCGAACTGAACGGGAAGACAGTGTTTGCCGTCGGCCTGGAAAACTTCGGGCCTGACGGACCACAGCTTGATTTCACGATTGCTCACGAACTCTATCACCTGTACCACTTCTCGAAGAATTTTTCTCCGTCGGGAAGCCTTTACCGTGCCATCTGGGCAGAAGGCATGGCTACCTATGCACAGATTGTCTTCTATCCCGGTAACTACACTTACAGCCAGTATCTTAACTTCACAGGCAGCCGCACCGATGAGATAGTCAACAAGTTCGAAATGCTGAAGAGTGATGTAATAACCAATATCTACAGCAATGATGAAGCTGTTAAAAGGGCTTACCTCGGCATGGAGGACAACAGCCTGGGTATTCCTCCCGGAGCAGGCTATTACATCGGACTGAGAATAGTAATGAAGCTCATCGAAGAAGGTTTTACTTTTGAGGCAATGACACTTTGGGATGCAGACAAAGCTGCTGTTGAGATGGTAAGGGTGCTTCCGGGCCTCACTGCAAATTAGCACGATAATTGATATATTTATGAAAATATTGTGCCGGTTTAAGGCGCCAAAGTTTTTTTTTGTTGATTATTCATTATAATTTTGAAAATAAAGAATTTGTAAAAAGAAAAAAAGTATGGAAGAGATAAAAATAGCGCCTTCGCTTTTGTCGGCTAATTTCGCCTGGCTTGCCGAAGACATCAGGAAATGCGAAGAAGGCGGGGCAGACCAGATACACGTGGATGTGATGGACGGGAACTTTGTACCGAACATTACTGTCGGTCCTATGATCGTCAAGGCAATATCGTCGATCACAAGGCTGCCGCTTTCGTGCCACCTGATGATTACCGATCCGGACAGGTTCGTGGAAGAATTTTACGAAGCCGGGGCTTCATCGCTTTCTGTTCATGTCGAAGGAAGAATTCACCTGCACCGTGTCCTCAGCAATATTAAAAAGCTGGGAATGAAGGCGGGTATTGCACTCAATCCGGTTACACCCATGGAATATGCATACGACGCTGCAGAGTATTGTGATTACGTCCTGCTGATGTCGGTCAACCCAGGTTTCGGCGGCCAGAGGTTTATTCCTTCCTTCCTGCGGAGGGCGCAGATACTCAGGAATTTCCTTACGAAACACAGCCTCGACCATATCGACATTGAAGTTGACGGCGGCGTTAAAATCGACAATGTCGAAATGATCGTCCGTGCGGGTGCGAACATTCTTGTTGCCGGCTCAGGCCTGTTTAAAGGCGATCTTGCCGAGAACATACGCGCTCTGCGTGAGAATGCTAACAAGGGCCTGCGCTGGAGATAGTCTTTTAGAATTCTGAATTATGGATGCTGTCTGAACCGTGATTCTTGTGATTTCTGTGATTAATATGATTATCTTGAAATCTCTAAAAACTTTTCTTAGCGGGCTTAACGCCTATTAACATGTGTCGCCTCGCCGGGGCTATTAATATGCTTCTCCTGTCTGAACAGTGATTTTTGTGATTGATGTGATAAAGATGATTATTCCAACTCTTTCTTAGCGAGCTTTGCGCCTATTAACATGTTGCCCCGCCGGGGCTTAATATGTTTTTCCTGTCTGAACAGTGATTTTTGTGATTGATGTGATAAAGATGATTATTCCAACTCTTTCTTTTCGAGAGATATTTCTTCTTGTTTTTCATACTCAGCATAACACCTTTCATCTCTTAGGTATTTGCTTCTTTCCCAAATGTCTATTATATTCGTGTATTGTTATTTGTCGCTTATTGGGAAACGTATGAATAATATAGACATAACATAGTACAACCTCCGCAACGACATTATCTTCAAATATGTCTTCGCTACAGACAACTCCCAGGACATACTCATCGACCTGCTTAACGCCATCTTCCTCGACAGCGGACAGGAGAGCATCACGGAAATAACTTACCTCAACCCGATGAACCTGAAGGAATATGTCTTGGACAAAGCTACCGTCATAGACATCAAAGCAAAGGACGGCAACGGCAGGCTGTACAACATAGAGATGCAGGTACAGAGCGAACAGCATTTCGTCGAACGTATCATCTATTACAACTCGAAGCTGCTTACAGGCCAGCTTGCCGAAGCCCAGGGTTACGACAGGCTGAACAAGACCATTTCGATAGTATTCACTGACTTCATTCTTCTGAAGAAAGAGAAGGCCATCCACAATATTTACAGATTGTTAAACGTTAAGAGTCACAAGGAGTTGGCGGACCTGGTGGAGTACCACTTCATCGAGTTGCCGAAGTACAAGGACGACAAAATGTATGGGGATCCGATTAACCAGTGGCTTTTTGCACTGGTAAACGGAGAAACATTCATAGGCGATCCGGCGAAGATGCCGGACCCAATCAAGAAGGAGGCAATGATAATGAAAGCAATAGAGAAGATGCAGAAAGCGACATCCGACGAAGACGTCCGGGCAATTCTTGAATACCGCGAGAAAGCCGTCCGGGACGAAGCCGACCGTATGTCGTATGCAACTAAAAAAGCATTGATGCGCGGCAAAGAAGAAGGCATCATGATTGGCAAAGAAGAAGGCATTATGATCGGCAAAGAAGAAGGCATTATGATCGGCAAAGAAGAAGGCATTATGATCGGCAAAGAAGAAGGCATCATGATTGGTGAAGAAAGAGGCGAGCAAAAAGGCAAGGAACTGGAACGTATTACCATTGCATTGCAAATGCTTTCTCACAAAATCAGTATCGATACTATCTCTGCTGTAACGGGATTGTCCAAAGAGGATTTACTCAAGTTAAAGCAATGAAAGCAATAGAGAAGATGCAGAAAGCGACAT
Organism: uncultured Hyphomicrobiales bacterium; assembly: GCA_964634885.1. GTDB lineage: Bacteria > Bacteroidota > Ignavibacteria > Kapaibacteriales > UBA2268 > DAINRZ01. The sequence goes on from CAZWLN010000034.1 coordinate 32,853, forward strand.
CCGACGAAGACGTCCGGGCAATTCTTGAATACCGCGAGAAAGCCGTCCGGGACGAAGCCGACCGTATGTCGTATGCAACTAAAAAGGCATCGATGCGCGGCAAAGAAGAAGGCATCATGATCGGTGAACAAAGAGGCAAAGAAGAAGGCATCATGATTGGTGAAGAAAGAGGCGAGCAAAAAGGCAAGG
>CAZWLN010000034.1:33141-46352 GCA_964634885.1 uncultured Hyphomicrobiales bacterium
TGTCGTATGCAACTAAAAAGGCATCGATGCGCGGCAAAGAAGAAGGCATCATGATTGGCGAGCAAAAAGGCAAGGAACTGGAATGTATTACCATTGCATTGCAAATGCTTTCACTAAGTATTAGTATCGAAACCATCTCTGCTGCTACAGGATTATCAAAAGCCAACATACTGAAACTTAAGCAGTAAAACTATCTTGAAATTCATGTTTATACAGAGTTATAAGTCATATCCTGACGTAAGGTACAAGTTCAATTAATTCTTGTTTGAATATTTTTCGGTTCTATCCGTATAATCTTAATGGATAATATACTAATTTGGGGAGTATCATGGTTTTATTATTCTTACTGTTTTTAACATTTTTCACAGGTAACCAGGTATCAGGAACAGACCGGAATTACGACATCGAACAGAGGGAAAAGCAGAATTGCTATTATCTGGCTCACTATGAGCAGAGCTATGATCGACTAATAAAAGACCCTGGTGAATGGTTGCTCGATGACAGTTGCGGCCTGGGAATCCTCGAACTGACGAGGCAGAAATACCTTAGAACAAAAGACAAAAAATACCTGAAGCTTATGAATGAAATTTGCAGGTGCTCAGACGGTTGTGTGTCAGAGGCAATGGATTATGAGATCGGGTATATTATGAAAGCAAATTTACCTGTAATGATCAGGGATGTCATGGGCAACAGAGAAGAATATATGAGTATTGAAAAGTTCCTTGTTTTTTGGGTTAGTAATAATTTTTCCCGGGATGATTTGGAGGTTGACGAAAAAAAGTTCATGGAGTATATTGATAAATTATTGAAAAAGAAGAAAATAGGGAAAGCCGAATATTCCTTTCTGGTCGAATTGATGCATAAAGCAGCGGATAAGGCCAGGGAATGAACGCATTTACCTTTCGATGAAAAAACTACTTGCAAATCAAAGATTTATTCGATTACTTTGCAGGTAAATTGTGATGAGGAATAATAATACTTTTGAAAGGGTTCATTATGAGCAAGCGCCTTTCGAAGATAGTTTTTTCAACACTGAGCATTCTGTATCCATTCTCCCTTTGCTTTGCCCATGATAATACCGGTTCAGCGGAACCTATTACCTGGCAGGCGGCAGTTGACAGCACCGATTATTACAAAGAGAACCAGGAATGTATCACAGCCCTGAAATGGGCAAAGCTTGCCGTACAACTGGTAGAAAAGAAGTTCGGGAAACAGGATACGAACTATGTAAAAGCACTCGGAGCAATACCTGAGATATTCTATTACATGGGCCAGCCCGACTCTGCCGTTTCCTATGGTTGCCTTCATCTGAATCTGTGCAGGGTTGTTTATCCGAAAGACCATCCCGAACTTGCCAATACTGTCAATAATGTCTCGATGTTCTATGATGCCATCGGTGATTATACCGCTGCTGAACCATTGCACATCGAGGCTCTTGCAATCTACAGGCGCTTACACAAAGAAGACCATCCCGATCTGGCCAGTTGTATTAATAACCTTGCTGCTTTCTATTATATTACAGGTGATTATGTAAAAACTGAGCCACTTTACCTGGAGGCTCTGGCGATGTACCGTCGGCTGTACAAAACCGACAACACGGACCTGGCGATGAGTATTAATAACATCGCAGGTTTCTATCAGGTAACCGGCGATTACCAGAAAGCCGAGCCTCTATTCTCCGAAGCTCTTGCAATGTACCGTCGTCTCTATCAAACAGACCATCCGGACCTTGCTGCGATCATCAATAATCATGCTACCTTCTTTAAAAGCCTCGGCGACTACCAGAAAGCTGAGCCTCTATACTCCGAAGCTCTTGCAATGTACCGTCGTCTCTATCAAACAGACCATCCGGACCTTGCCGCTATCATCAATAATGTAGCTTTACTTTACCGTGCTACCGGAGATTATCAAAAGGCAGAGCCTCTTTTGCTCGAAGCTCTTGCTATGTACCGCCGCATTTTTAAGGGCGATCACCCCGACTTAGCAATGAGCTTAGATAATTTGGCTGCCTTTTATAATATTACAGGTGATTATCATAATGCAGAACATCTCCTAATCGAAGCGCTGACAATGTACAGGCATATCTACAAAACAGACAATCCCGATCTGGCATTGTGTATCAATAACCTTGCGAATTTCTATCATTTTATTCATGATTACAGGCAGGCAGAGCTTTATTTGACCGAAGCCATGGAGATGTTCAGGAGGATATATAAAACCGGCCATCCGCAGTTAGCGATGAGCATTAGTAACCTGGCGTCTTTCTACGTTGACATTAACGAATACGGTAAAGCGGAACCTTTGCTCGTCGAAGCCCTTGAGATGTACAGGGGCCTCTTTGAAGCCGACCATCCCGAATTGGCCGGCAGCATTATGAACATGGCTTGTTTCTACAGGAATACCGGCGATTACCCAAAAGCAGAAAAGCTCCTGTCCGAAGCTTTGGCAATGAGAAGGCGAGTCTTTAAAACCCCCCATCCGGACCTGGCAAACAACATCGGCGAAATGGCTGCTTTCCTGGATGCTTCCGGCAATTACCGCCAGGCAGAACCCCTTTATATCGAATCCATGAAAATGTATTCCAAGATCGTCAGCAACTATTTTCCTACTCTGTCGGAAAGCGAAAAAGAAAACTTCTGGAATATTTATAAAAACAATTTCGAGCGCTTCAATTCTCATGCAATCAAAGGGATGGCCGTCAATCCGGCCATATTATGCCTCATGTACGACAATCAGCTGGCAACAAAGGCTCTGCTCTACAATTCGGCAAGTAAAATCAGGAAGAGGATTATGAATTCCGCCGACTCTTCATTAGCTGCCGATTATAACGAACTTATGTCTATCAAAGAGAGGCTGGTAAAATTCTATTCGATGACAAGCAGCGAACTGGAGAAAAGAAGGATCAATATTGACTCAGTTGAAAATACGGCAAATAAACTCTCGAAAAAAGTAAGCCTCAAGTCTGAAGAATACAAACAGAGTTACGAAAGGAAAAACGTGGACTGGAAGACAGTGCAGTCCGTGCTCAAGCCTGACGAAGCTGCCGTCGAGATCGTCAGGTTCAGGTTGTATGAAAAAGGCAGATGGACAGACACCATCTATTATGCCGCTCTCATCGTGTCCGACCAGACACCGGACAATCCGGACATCGTGCTCATGGAGAACGGCAATAAAATCGAATCGCAGTATTACCAGGCTTACAGGAACTCAATAAAGCTTAAAGTCAACAATAAGGATAATTTTAAAAATTTCTGGGAAAAAATTTACGAAAAAACAAAACAATATAAAAAACTATACTTTTCTCCGGACGGAGTCTATAATAAGCTGAATGTCCTGACTCTTGAAATGCCCGACGGAGGCTATCTACTCGACAAACAGGAAATACAAACTCTGAACAGCAGCAAGGACCTGCTGTTTACTTTCTATTCCAGGCAGGAGGAATCGAATGTTTACAACAGCGCTGTCCTGGTTGGCAATCCCAATTTCGGCCTTTCAGAGGATAAATTGATCAAAGAGAGCAGGAGAATCAGAAACGAAAACAAGCCCGACAAAACGGCCGGTCCGGAAAGGGGTATGTATCTGGCCAGCCTGCCGGGTACGGAAAAGGAAATCAGGATCATTGAAAAGTACCTCAAAGGAAGAAACTGGGCTGTAAAAAGCTACCTGGGCAACAACGCTGTTGTTTCGTCCGTGAAAATGGTAAACAATCCGAGAGTGCTTCACATTGCCACACACGGGATGTTCCTGGGCGACGTTCAAAATAAAGGGGGCAATTTCCTGGGTATTGAGGAGAAAAGACTTGTTGAAAACCCCTTGCTGAGATCGGGTTTGTTTTTCACAGGGGCAGAAAATTACTTCAATACGGACAGCAACAGGACAAACAGCGAAGAAAACGGGCTGCTGACTGCTTACGAGGCCATGAACCTCGAACTGGACCGTACCGAACTGGTGGTGCTTTCGGCGTGTGAGACCGGCCTGGGAGAGATCAAAAACGGCGAGGGTGTTTTCGGTTTGAGGCGGGCATTTCAACAGGCGGGGGCTAAGTCGGTGCTGATGAGCCTGTGGAAGGTTGACGACAACGCCACCCAACAGCTAATGACCACTTTCTATTCAAAATGGCTCAGTGGTAAAACCAAACGTGAAGCTTTTCGCGAAGCACAGTTGGAAATAAAGTCGAGATACCCACAGCCCTACTATTGGGGCGCCTTCGTAATGGTTGGGGAGTAAGGCCGGCGTAAAAGAGGGCGGCTCTTTGGATTGACCGACAGCCGGGATTGCGAATTCCATTGGGGTAATCCATTCCAGGACCTGATATCGTTGCTGTAAACCTAATCCGGTACCGATTATTCCTCGATATTATTTCTTACTCTTTGTTCAAATTCCATCAATTCATCTATGTCTTTGGTTTTACCGGTATTCACTATCAGAATCTTTGCGTCCGCCTGAATCTCGTCCTTTTTCTGGAGCAGTAGCGCCAGCCCGGCGATGCCCGAAGGTTCGTATTTGATACCCTGGGAGTCGGCAATTGCCATGGCTTCGCCGACATACTTCTCATCTACGAAGTAATAGTTCGTGTTGTTGCCTACGCAGAGATACTCAGTCTTCAACTCGTTGATGTATTTGTTGAAGGCATTGACCGACGGCAGGTAATAGGAAAAGAGCTTGTCGAGCCTGGTGTTCGGGTCGTTTGACGAGGCGCCGAGGAAATGGCATTGCTTAAGGATGGATATATCGCTCAAAAAACGTGGATCGTGCTTGGAAACGAATGAATTGAAATACTCGGCTTTAACGATGTTCAATACGTTGATGAACAGGTCTCCGGTACCGAAAGGAATGAAGCAGTAGTCCGGCTTCTCCCGAATTATCTCGTAGCTCAGCCAGTCGTAATAGTTGTCGCTGGCGGGGTCGAGCACCTCCCTGTAGGTAATGTCGATGCCGCTGCGATTGTCAGTCAGTTCCTTGATGTTGTCGGAAGTAAGGAGTTTTTCCGAGAGGTCACATTCATAGAGTTCGCAGCCGATTTTTACGATGTCGTCTTTTATCTTCGGGTTGAGGTGATGGTCAACGAGTACCTTGAGCTTGGCAGGTATGTTGAACAGGTTGAAAAGGTGCTGGATGGCAATGGCAGCGCTGCCCGAAGATATCATCGACATCTGGGGCGGCAGTTCCTGTTCCTTGTATTTAAGTCCTTCGATGAGGGATTTGTATTTGATGACCACTTCCCATGCGAGCCTGTCCTTATGGGTGCCGGTGGGATTGGTACTTTCGTCTTTAAGCCAAACGTTACTGAACCCGGGTACTTCAATTCTGTAGGTATTTGAAGCCGGAAACTGCGGCTTGTAGAACGGTACCGGCGGGAACTCCGGTTCTTCCGGGTTGTTGTTCGAAGGTATCTTAATTCTTTTATATGTCGTTTCAAGCATGGCGTCGATCTTATGCTGTACTTTTCTGCCCGGCAGCAGCCTGATTATATCCTCGGGTGTTTCAACCCTGGTAAGGAGGACTTCGTACAGTACTCCGTGCGGGTTCTCACGGATGAGGTCAATCAATTTGTGAAGGCTTTCGATGATCTTCTTAAGTTCAATCAGGTCATTGCGCAGGGAGTTGAAATACTCCGATTCCTTGTTACCCTTGATCAGCAGTTTGTGGTTTTCTTCGAGGTTTTCGATGCGCAGGAGCCAGTATTTCAGTATTTCCGAGCGTCCGAGCGAATCGAAGATGTTGTAATCTCCTTCGTATATATCCTTGAGGAGGATGTGGAAGGTATGCCTGTAATAGTCTTCTGTATTGGTTTCCGAGAATTCGATGAGTTCTTTGAGGCAGCTCTCATTCTGAAGTAAATCTTTACTGATGACGGAGAAGACTACCGACTTGTTGTCAAGGCTCGAGTACAGTTCTTTCAGTGTGCCTTTCCTGTAGGCGCGGGAGTTACGTGTTTCTGTTTCCACTTCGAAGCGGAATTTTTCGAGTATATGGTTTTTGATCTTCTCGGCTTCGAGCATATTGTTGACAGTGGAAGAGATGATGATCTTGTAATTGGAGGGGCTCGTGATTTCTGTTTTTACAATGGTCGATTTCCAGTCAACCACTTTCGTAGCCTCAGTCAGTTCCTGGGCTGCTTTCTTTTCGCTGATCCTGTGCCCGAGGCGCGTTTGCATCCAGGAAAAAAGGTAACAGACCTCGATGTTGTATTCCAGGAACTGGGAAAAGTCATAGTTTTTCCGGGTGAAGAACAGGTCTCTGAAGAAAGTGTTGCCGGGTACGATGTCGTAATACTCCTGTCCGAGAATTTTTATTTTTATTCCGTTCTCTTTCTGGAATTCCTGTAGTCTCGACCTCATGATCATCCTCAATTCTTCGTAATTGGGGAGGTGAGAATTGAACTTCTTGCTGCCGCCCTCAGCTTCGTAAACCTCTCTCATTTTTCTGCGGAGAGTGTCGAGTTCGATTTTCTCAATTTTTATCCAGCCACTTTTCAGTAAAATGTCTTCTTTCATTGGTTCCCTGTCAGATCTGTAAATATAAATAAATCATATAACATATATATATTGAAATCAGTATTATACCTTTTACCCTGTTAATCCGTTGTGTCCTGATTATAAACATATAGAACAGGAGCGGAAGGATCATGAAAATGAGTATATCGGCCAAACCGATGCCCATTGTTGAAACCGGGTTGATCATCGATGCGAATCCGGTTATGCACAGGACATTGAAGATGCAGGAGCCAATCAGGTTACCGACGGAGATCTCATACTCCTTTTTATAGATGGCCACAAGGCTGGTAGCCAGTTCAGGCAGGCTGGTACCGAGAGCTACGATGGACAAACCCAGTTTTGCATCGTCGATGCCCAGCCTGGCAGCAACGGCAATAGCCCCTTCTATGAAGAGGTCGGCACCCAGTACGAGGATTGCCACTCCGACGGCGATCAGCAGGAAATCGAAACGGCTGCGTGTCGTAATCTTTTCGACAATTCCGGGTTTCTTTTCTACAGTGTAGGTATAGCCCATTCGCCTGGCAAAATAAATTGTGGATATGGTGTAAGCAATGACGCCCAAAGCCAGGATGGCGCCCTCGATGACACTGATGGTGCCGGAGGGATAGAACATTGCCGTTAAGGCCACGGATGACAGGAACAAGACGGCAAGGTCAGGCCTCAGGTAGCGCAAATTGACCGTGACCGGCCTGATCAGGGCCGACAAACCCAGTATCAGGGCGATATTACATATGTTGGCGCCGATGACGGTGCCGACGGCAATGGCTCCTCTCCCTTTAATCGAAGCGGTAATGCCGACAACGAGTTCAGGGCTGCTGGTGCCGAAAGCAACAATCGTTAAACCAATTACTAATGGGGTTATCTTCATCCTGACGGCAAGGGACGAACTGCCGCGTACGAGTCCCTCTGCACCCAGATATAGGAGCAGGGTTCCTGCAACGAGGAATAATACCGAAACAAATATTGAAGCTGCTGTTACCACAATCATTTTCCGTTCATTTCTGCAACAATCCTAAACTTAACGGATTATTAGCAAAAATGAAACCCATTTTCAGAATTACCTTACCTTTCAAGATTTATATACGTAAGAATTGTTTCAGGGTTTCAACTTTCTGATATTTTCTATTCTTTCTGCCAGGGGAGGATGGCTGTAGTTGACGAAAACGTAGAATTTGTGGGGGGTCAGGTTGGACAGATTGTGCTCAGAAAGCTTTTTCAGCGCGGCAATCATGCTGTCGGGGTCTCCTGTCGTTTCCGCTGCGAACTTGTCGGCGGCGCGCTCGTTGCTTCTCGAAACGATGTTCAGAAGCAGTCCCAGTATTACCTCCACAGGGCCGTAAAGAAGGGCAAAGAACACCATTCCCGAATAGACTTCAGGTTTGTCCATATAGAAAGCGTCGTACAGCCCTTTGTGGGAAAGGAAGACGGACAGAAGCCAGAAGACAACACCGCTGTGCAGGACACTGAAGATGGTCCCGGTCATGATGTGCTTCTTTTTGTAATGGCCGATCTCATGGGCCAGTATTGCGACGAGCTCCTTAACCGTATGCTTTTCGATGAGTGTATCGAAGAGGGCAATCTTTTTGAATCGGCCGAAACCTGTGAAGAATGCATTCGACTTAGCAGAACGACGTGAGCCGTCCATCTCATAGATGTTGGAAAGCGGGAAATTTACCGACCGGGCGTAGTCGTTGATTGCTGTCCGTAGCTCTTCGTTTTTCAGGGGGACAAATTTGTTGAAGAGAGGCATGATGAATCTTGGATAGAGCAGTTGCAGGAACAAAGAGAAGACTGTTACCGCCCCGAATCCGATCAGCCAGGCATAGTCGCCTGCCGACTGGAATATGTAGAGAACAAGGGCTATTAAGGGTACGCCGATTATGACGGAGAGCGCCAGGGATTTGGCGTAGTCTGCAACAAATACCTTCGGTGTGGTTTTGTTGAAGCCGTATTTCTCTTCTGTTACAAAGGTGGAATAGATGTCGAACGGAAGGGAAACAAGACTGCTCAGGAAAGTCAGGATGGCGGTGAACAGTATGCCTCGTATGATGGCGTTGTCTGTCCAGCCGCTTACCAGGGTGTCGGCATAGTTGAAACCGCCGGCCTGCCAGAAGCCGACTGTCAGGACAAGGTTCACAAGCGCTGCAACATTAGAGAATTTTGTCTTTGTCCTTGTGTATTCCTGGGAGCGCCGGTAGTTCTCACTGCTATATACGTCCCTGAACTCTTCAGGCACGTCAGGTTTGAGGTTCTTAAGGTTAAGTGTGTCTGCTACGAGGTCGAGAATGAATCCCGCCGCCATCGTTAAAAGTATTATTAATGCATAGATATTCAATTCATATCCTTTTATTATATAAAATAAAGTAATATATTAATTATTATTTTTTTTACAAAATAATCATAATTATGAAAGAGGACAAGACAGAATTGGAGATTGACGGCAGGTACAGGCAGAAAGCCGAAGCCATCAGGGACGACTTGCTGAGCGGCAGCGTTACGATTGCAGGCAAGGCTGTCCGCCTGTTCAGGGAGTTTTACGACGAAGCCGTGGAGCAGAAACTCGACAGGGTTCTCAGCTTCTCGAAGCTGCTGAAGGAGGCCAAGCCATCGATGGCAGCGCTGCAGAACGTCATCGACGCAATTACGGAATACCTTGTCAACGGCTATGGCGCAATGGCTTTCGACATCGTCAGGGACCAGGCTGCTAACTCGACGAGGGATACTTTGGACAATGCATATAAAGATATATTCGTTACGAAGAAACACAGGAAGATAATGACATGTTCTTACAGCAGCACGGTTTTGAACCTTCTGGAAAAGGCCGCTGCCGGCGTCGAGGGGCTGAAAGTTCTGGCGCTGGAGTCGTCCTGGAACAATGTCAGCTATGGACAGGAACTTAAGGAGCGCTGCAAAGAAAGGGGCATTGCCTGTGAATTGGTCCCGGACGGGGAGATGGCTGCTGCCGTGGAGAAATGCGACTGCATCATTACTGGCGCCGATCGTATCATCGAAAATGAGGGCGTCGTCAACGGTGTCCCTACACTGAAGCTGGCACAGGCCGCTTTCCCGACGAAGCCGTTCTATGTAATTGCCGAGTCTTTCAAGAAAACATCGGACGTCGTTTGTGAGAAGGGCTACCAGTTCGTCCTCGGTAAGTATATTGCAAAAATTTACAGCGACAACCTGTTCCTCTCCGCCATCGTCGATGCTGACCACATCATCAGGAAATTCCGCTTACAGCCCCATCCCGAAGGCGGCTATTATTCGGAGACATACAAAAGCAACGAAACCGTCAGGAAACAGGCCCTGCCCGAACGCTACGGTTCTGCCCGTTCCTGGTCCACCTGCATATACTATATGCTGAAAAGCGGGCAGGCCTCGAAGTTCCACAGGCTCAAGACCGACGAGATATGGCATTTCTATCTCGGTTGTCCCCTGGAAGTATTCATCATCGGAGAAAAAGGGAGTCTGAAGACAATAAGGCTCGGTAACAACCTGATGCGCCAGGAAATCCCCCAATTAATCATTCCACGTAACTCCTGGTTCGCTGCGAGGCCGACAGAAGGCGGCGCCTTCTCGTTAATAGGCTGTACTGTAGCGCCCGGTTTTGACTTCGAGGACTTCGAGCAGGCCGACGGCAAATCGCTGATGAAACTCTATCCTGAATATAAGGATATAATTATCGAGCTTACATGAAGTATTATGGCAGATTATTAAAAACGGGATTAACAGTATATTCGAGTATTCTTTCAGTGAGAAATTCTTTTTTAATTGTAAAGTTGCTTAGTTTTATTTGATTTATCAAAAATGGACTTTATCGTTTTTTATAACTACATTAATATTCATTTGATTATTCACAATGGATTATTAATTTCACGGATTGTGAAAAAGTAATTTTACAAAATATTACTGATATAGGGTATGACATGGATTTTGAGATTGTAGAAGTAACGACAAAGGCAGATTTATTAAGGTTTATCAAGTCTCAATTCGAATTTTACAGGGGAGACCGTAATTTCGTACCTCCAATCATCGGAGAGAGGGCCGAAGTACTGGACGAAAAGAAGAATCCCTTCTTTGCCCATTCGCGCATGAAGCTGTTCCTTGCCCGATCCGGCGGCAGGGTTGTCGGGAGGATTGCCTCCATCATCAACGGCAATCACCTGGAGACATACGACGACAATGTGGGGTTCTTCGGTTTCTTTGAATGCATCGACGACCAGCGGGTAGCCAATGCCCTTTTTGACAAGGCTGCCGACTGGCTCAGGGAAAACGGGCTGAAGGCAATGAGAGGCCCTGCCAACCCGTCTCTTAACGACGACGCCGGACTTCTCTTCGAAGGGTTCGACACACCGCCGGTTTTCATGATGCCCTACAATCCGCCCTATTACAACCAATTATGCGAGAACTACGGTTTTGTCAAGGAGATGGACCTGTTTGCCTATCACCTTAACCAGAAAGACTATATGTCTGAGAAGATGCAGAGACTGTACGACGTTGTGATGCGTCGCTACGACGTCAAAATCAGGAATGTTAGTTTCAGGGACAAGAAGCAGTTCCCTAAAGATGTCGAGATCATGAAAGATATATACAATCAGGCCTGGGAGAAGAATTGGGGATTTGTCAAAATGACCGACGATGAATTCAATCACCTGGCAAAAAGCCTGAAATTGGTAACTTCCGACAAACTTGTATTCTTTGTTGAAGTTAAAGGGGCTCCTGTCGGTTTCGCCCTTGGACTGCCCGACCAGAACCAGTGCCTCATACACAACAGGAAAGGTAGTATGCTCGGCGCTTTGTGGCAAATGACCACGAAGAAAAGCAGGGTAAACCTTGTCAGGATCATTGTACTCGGACTGCTGCCCGAGTACCGGAAAACAGGACTCGACGCTGTCCTTTTTCATGAGATTGCCACGAGGGGATTCTCGATGGGGCTCGTTAACGGCGAAGCGTCGTTCATCGTCGAGTCCAACACGATGATGAACCGTGCCGCTACAAACACCCTGAACGGGAAGCTGTACAAGAAATACAGGCTCTATGAGAAAGAAATTTAATTTTCCACACTTCGATTGCATCTCTAATTATTAAAGAAATAATTCTTAGTTTTGTTTATTTGAAAATTTGCGGGAAAGAAAATGTTTAACATAAATTACGAAGACGACGGACTGGACAAGCCAAGATCGAATTGTGGAGTTTTCGGCATTTACAACCATCCCCAGGCAGCAGTAATGACCTATTACGCCCTGCACGCACTCCAGCACAGGGGACAGGAAGCGGCAGGCATTACTTCATACTATTACGACGAAGAAAAAAAGAAAATGCGTTACGCATACCACAGGGGTGAAGGCCTCGTGCTGGACGTTTTCTCCGATCCTTCCGTCCTGACCAATGTGCTGAAAGGCAAAGCCGCCATCGGCCACAACAGGTATTCAACCACCGGTTCTTCGTCGAGGGCCAACATACAGCCTTTCTCGATGAGGTATCACAGCGGCATGTTGTCTATTGCCCACAACGGTAACCTGACTAATACCAAATACCTCCATGAAAAGCTACACCACCAGGGAGCCATTTTCCAGACCACCACAGATACGGAATTGTTTCTTCACCTGATTGCCCACAGCAAGGAAAAGGAAAAGATTGACCAGATTAAAGACGCCCTCCGACAGGCAAGAGGTGCATTCTCACTTGTCATTCTTACCGAAGACTCGCTCATTGCCGTAAGGGATCCCTACGGTGTCAGGCCTCTGAACATAGGCCGCATTAAGGTCGGCGATGAGTATTCGTACGTCGTGGCTTCCGAGTCATGCGCATTCGACATGCTGAGCGCCGAATATGTCCGTTCCGTGAACCACAACGAGATCGTTGTCATTAACCGCAAGACGATTGAGACAGGGGAGATGGAATCGCACAAAATCATCGAGAATACTCCCGAAGCAAAGCAATGCATTTTTGAATATATATATTTCTCCAGGCCCGACAGTAAGATTTTCGGCCACAATGTGGACAAGGTACGAAGGAAACTCGGCAAGAACCTTGCCTCCGAATCGCCTGTCCATTGTAAAGAAGGAGAGAAGGTTACAGTAATTGCAGTACCTGACAGCGGCAATACCGCTACTCTCGGTTTTGCCAGGATCAACAACGACATGAACGGCCCTACGGTTTTCGAGATAGGACTCATCAGGAGCCACTATGTCGGGCGTACATTCATCGCTCCGGGCCAGGACAACCGTGAGTTTAAAGTGAAGCTGAAGTTCAATCCCGTAAAAGGCGTCATCGAGAACAGGAATATTGTCGTAATCGACGATTCCCTTGTCAGAGGCACTACATCCAAATCACTGATGAACCTGATACGCGAGGCCGGCCCAAAGATGCTGCACATGAGGATTACATCCCCGCCTATCAAGTATCCATGCTACTACGGCATGGACTTTCCCAGCAGCGAAGAACTGATTGCCAACCATCACGACTCGGAAGAGGAAATCGGCAAAGCAATCGGCTGCGACTCACTGCATTACCTTTCTAAGAAGAAACTTCTCGAGTCTGTGCCTCAGGACACGGGCATCAGCTATTGTACAGCCTGCTTTACGGGCGAATACCCCATTCCGATTGAGGATGATTACGACAAATTCTCGGTTGAGCAGTAGCTTTCGGGCGCAGCCAATTACGAATTACGAATTACGAATGACGAATGTGGAGAGACGCAAGGCTTGCGTC
>CAZWLN010000035.1:0-38529 GCA_964634885.1 uncultured Hyphomicrobiales bacterium
CACCAGCCACTGACCACCAGCCACTAACCACCAGCCACCAGCCACTGACCACCAGCCACCAGCCACCAGCCACTGACCACCAGCCACTGACCACCAGCCACTAATCACCAGCAACCAGCCACTGACCACCAGCCACTGACCACCAGCAACCAGCCACTAATCACCAGCAACCAGCCACTGATCACCAGCAACCAGCCACTGATCACCAGCCACCAGCCACTGATCACCAGCCACCAGCCACCAGCCACCAACCACCAGCCACTGATCACCAGCCACCAGCCACCAACCACCAGCCACCGGTCACCGGCCACTGACCACAACGATAGTATAATTCCTGTTGAAGAGACCGCCGTCGCTGATATTGACCAAATAGGCGCCATTGCTGAGGCTGGAACAATCCATGGAGTTGACCGATTTACCAGCTTTAAGTGCCAGTTCCTTCTCATGTACCAGGTTGCCCGTCAGGGTGTATATTCCTACTGTTACACTGCAGTCCCTTTCGAGGCTTGCCAGCAGTTCCAGGTCGTCGTTAACAGCCGTGAAGGCGGGTACAATACTGTTGACGGCAAGCGATACCAGCCTGAATCGGACATCGCCCCGGCAGAAGCCGGTAACGGTAAGCGATCCGTTTTTGCGGTTCAAGAGTATGCTCTTTGGTGTAACGGGGGTAAAGTCCGCAATTTCCATCAGTGTTTTGACAGGTACGCTCGCCAGGGCAATACCGTCTATCTTCATCAGGTCGCCTGAGGTTTCAAGAAGGCTACCTGCGAACTCAGGGCCGAGCCTGCCGCTCAGCCTGCCCAACTCCTTGACGGGGCTAATCTCGGTGTAATTGCCGTTGTTCCTCACATAGACGTGGAGAGGCTCGAAAAGGAAATTGTCGAATTTGAAGTCATAGTCGATGGCGCTGACAGACAATTTCGTCAGGTCATGGGACAGGTTCCTGTCGTCATGCCTGAAATGAAGGTAGAAAGTAATGGGCGTACTATATTTTGAAGTAAGATCGTCGAATTCGAGGGTTGTGTAATACACTTCTTCGGGAGAAGCGGCAAGCAGTGACACAAATGAAGAATCGAGGCAGACGCTGCGCTCGAAGACCTGAGCCGTACTGTTGTACGTACCCTGCGCCGGAGATATGAATCTCACTTCAAAGGCCCTGGCGTCGCCTGCCCTGAGCAGGAAGGGCGTTGGGGCGTTGTGGCTGTAATTCGCGTCGTCAATGACAATCGAGTCCACCCATTTATCATAGCCGCTGTTGTTCTTAATTGTAAATGTCCTTGCCTGGTTTTCACCTACCCAGACCTGGCCGAAATCCAGGGCGGCAGGCTCCATTGTCAACCGCTCCCTGTATATCTCTGCACTGACACCGATGGTAAATGAAGTGTCGCAGACGGTGCTCTTAAACGAATACTGTTCGCTGTTAGTTCCGATGGCCATCTCCTCGGGAGTACATGTTACCGTGAATGCGGCGCTGCTTCCGGGAGGCACCGTCAGCCTGTCCGCAGGTTGTGGGCGGAAGCCGGGTATATTGTTTAATGCTGTAACTATCAGTGTGTCTCCGTACTGGCCTCTATTGCTGAAGGTGAATACCTTCTGCCTTGCAGTGTCGCATTGTTCTATTGCCGAAAAAGCATGAACCGACCCGGAAAGTTCAATTCGTGGTGTGCGGTGTTCGGAAGAAATTACGACTGTATAGAGCCTGACTTTGCCTGAGTTTACCGACGTTACGACGAGAGTATCCGTAAAAGTTCCTTCTGCCGAGGCTGAAAAGTGAACGGTATAGTGCATCGTGTCACCGGCTCCGAGCACATGGGGCAGAGGATAGGCGCCGTCCAGCATCATCTGTGTGCCTGTACTCAAAGTAATGGATGTAATCGTGTCTGCGCTTTTACTTTTGTTAATTACAATCACTTCTTTTGTATAATCTCCCGGGCATGTGAGCAGGCCGAAGTCAACAGGTTCAGGTTCAAGGGCGAGCAGGTTTCCGAGGCTTTGCAGGCGGATGTCGATGCACTTGTCTAAGGGGCACAGGGCCTTTGTTGTCAGGCACAGGCGCGTATCGATCGTAGTGTCTCTCAGGGCAGCGAATTCGAAGTCAAGCTGTACTTTTTTCCCCGGATCGATTGTAATAGGTAGTGGGGTCTTAAGTTTATAATACCAGTTCACGGGATCGGGATTGAAAGCAAATCCTGTAATCGTAACAGGAACCATGCCGTTGTTTTCGGCAATTACAGGCTTAGGTACCGTATCCACAAGGGTTTGTACGGTTCCGGTAATGAGGTCGGGAGTCGTTTCCATGTCGGAGAAAACACCTCTGCCTTTAACCCTGACAACAATTGAATCGCCGCATGATTTGTCGGAGAATTTAATGATACTGCTGAAATCGCCGGCTGTTGTGGGTATTAGCGAAAAATTCACATCGGCAGAGTCATTGGTGTTAATTGTAAAGGTACCCGATTCGGCAAATGTAATTAGTGAATTGTCATATTCTGCGGCAGACACTGTCGAAATCATGTTGCCAAGGTTACGCAGCCTGTATTTATATGACAGGCTGTCATCGATGCATATGTCGCCAAGGTCGATAAGCGTGTCGCCGTCCAGCCGGACAGAAAGGACTTCACCCTGGAGCTTTATTTTATATGGGTTTTTATCACCGTATTTTGTTGTCTTGTCGTCGTTGTTAATCATCAGGAAGACTTCGACAGGGTCATTGGTTTTTGGGGTATAGGACACAATAGCGTAGTCAGTAGCTCCCGGCTTGATATAGAAAGGAACCGTACTTTTGCTCAGCCACCCGACAATCCTGAAGCCCTTAGTACCGTCCGACAGGTATGCCAGGGAGACGGTAAGGTCTGCGTTGCCGGTATTTGAAACAGGGATGGTGTCGAGCATATTGTTAGTACAATTAAGTGTGAAGTTGCGAACTGAGTCCGACTGAATAATTGGTGAGACGCCGTAAACTTTCAGGACAATATCCATCCATAAGCTGCAGGGCAGCAGCCTGAAGGAATAGCGCGCCGTGTTCCATCCGGTATCGATGGGAGAAGCAATAAAAACCGACAGTGTCGGCTCTTTCGGGTCAAGATCAACCGGAAAGGCAGACATGTATTTAAAACTATTATTCGATTCCGCCAGTTTTATCTGGTTAATAGACTCACCCTGGCGGTTCGTTGTCCAGTAAACAGTGTCGCGGGCGCTGCTGCCGCATTTGACGGAGCCGAAATCGACAAGGGTATCGCTTGGTGTTGCAGACAATCTGAAGGAGGAGCCCTTCAGGTTTACAATGAAAATATTACCCCGGATTGTAATTCTCAGGGTGGCAGTGTAATCCTTCTCCTCTTTGGGGGTGTACCTGACAGTAATAATGGAAGAATCGCACTCAGCAACGGTAAACGGGGAATTGACAGGGGAGACAATCGAAAATACCTCGTCGGTGTTGTTCAATAGTTCTACCGTAGCGCCGCTGGGTTCGCACGACAGGTTAACAGCAGTAATGTTGGCCGTGTCGGAGAACGGCAAACAAACGGTGCCGAAATCCAGTTCAGTGTCGGAAACGCTTATCTTTTCCGGTGTCATTCTGTATATGCTTGTGCCGGCCAGCCAGCCTTTGTTTGCGTCGATGAACCAGACATCGTCGAGATGGGCTCCCTGTATGCCACAATTCTTCAGTTCCCAGGTCCTTCCGGCGTCTTCAGTATAATAGACGGCATTCCGGTCTCCGCAAGCCCAGCCGGTTTCCTCGTCGATCATGAAAGCACCGTACATTACAACTCCTGTACTGTATGTACGCCACCTGCTGCCGTCGTAGAAATGCATGCCGCCGGCGGCTTCGCCTCCGGAACAACTGGTGCCGGCATAAGGAACAAGGAACGAAGTCCCGACGTTGCTAATCTCTTCCTGCCAGACATCCATTCCTGTGGATTCGAATATGGCCCAGTCGAGGCCGCCGTTGTCGGTTTCCCAGATGTACCCGCTGCTGGTGGCGTAACCCAGGCCTGTTTCAGAATAGAGTATCAGGTCGGTCATGCCGGAATAGGGTACGGTGTATGTTCTCATGGACCAGGTAGCGCCTCCGTTCGTCGTTCGGCAGAAGTACTGTGTGTATGGTACTGTGCAGCCTCCGCCGACAACCATCCCGGTATTCTCGTTAACAAAATAGCAACCCCAGTATTGGAGTGCAGGGTCGGGTGTAATATCTGTCCAGGCTGCGCCTCCATTCGTCGATTTCCAGATGCCTTCGACGCCTGAAGTGTATCCTGTTGTGGCAGTAGGGAAGTGGATGCTTTCCAGGTGGTAACTACCGGGAACGATGGAAGCAAGCCAGTTATTCCCTCCGTCTGTCGTTCTCAGCACATGGCCGTTAAAGCCGCAGATCCAGCCGTGAATGCCGTCCGGGAGGAAAAAAACGTCGAGATAGTGTGTTTTGTTGAATCCGGCAGGGATATTGGTTACTTTTTCCCAGTATTGGGAGTATATGTTATTGGTTGTTATCGCAAATAAAAATATCAGTAAAGCATACTTTTTCATTATCGTTGCTTTAATTAGTAAAAAAATATTTCCATAAGCTATCTAAAATTTCAATAATTTCAAAAAAAATCATAGCATTTCAACTATAATATGTCAAGACTCAAAAAGTAGCACAATATTTGTTAATATTTTCAAGTTAATAAAAATAATTGAATAGAATAATGTCGAATAAATTGAAATATAAGAGCTTAAAGTTATTACCGGCGATGCTGGCAGCGCTGGCAATCCTGTCATTGACCGGCAGTAGCCCGGCTTTTTCACAGGTGAACGTCGATTCGAAATATGGGGGTTATTTTCACTATAACCGGAATTATCACAACTCAGACTTCGGGAGCCTGCCGGGGGTGCCAAACTGCTGCCCGGCGTTCATCGACGGGACAGGCAGCGGCTTTTCGCTGGGAATTTTCTATTTTCATAAGTTCAGCGATCTCCTTTTCTCCCAGCTAAAATTAGGCTACATTACTTTAGACGCTAAATTCAAGTCTGTCGAAAAAATAATTGTGAGCCTGAACGGAGCCGGTGTTGACGGTGAATTCGAACACAGGCTGGACATCAGCCTCGGCATGGGGCTGCTGGAACATCTGCTGACATTCAAGCTGAAGAACCTTTACCTTTCTGCCGGCATTACGGGTGGGGTAACAATTGTAAGGGATTACAGCCAGGTGGAAGTTATTACAAAACCCGACGGCCTGGTAACTTTCCTCGACGAAGACGGCAACAACACCGGTAAATTCACACGCAATGAGAAAAGCGGACAGATACAGTCAATTACCAGTTTCAATGCATTTTTTACCACAGGCGTAAGCTATTCGCTGCCGCTGAATCAAGACTTCTCCCTGTCGCTGGTGCCTGAAGTGTATTACAGCTATGCCCTGACAAACGTCGTCAAAGGGAGGGACTGGAGCGCTAATGCACTAAGGGTTGGACTCTCGGTGATTTACAACTATGTTTTCGAAGAAGAGGAAGTTGTCGATAGCGCTGCTGCAGAGACAAATGAAGAAGTCGTCGCCGACAATAACGAATTCTATGCCATTGCAACCGAAGACATCAGGGGGCGCGGCGTCCTGCCGTTTGCAGCCGGGCACAGCGCTCATGTAAGGGTTGCCGGGCTTAGCAATAACATCGAACTGGGGGAGACGAAGTTCAAAGTCGAGGAATTTCAGTCTCTCAACATGACTCCCTTACTCAATTATATATTCTTCGACAATAACTCTGCTTCGATTCCCCAGAGGTATATTTTACTGGACGCAGAAAGAGCAGAAGAGTTTGAGCCTGCCAATCTCGTTAACAGCAGTACCTTAGAGACATATTACCATGTGCTTAATATCATCGGTTACAGGATGAAAGAAGACAAGGACGCCGTGATTACTGTGACGGGATGCAATTCAGACAACGGGCAGGAAAGGAATAACAAAGAACTGTCGTTCAGAAGGGCAAAAGCTGTTGCAGAGTATCTCATCAATACATGGCAGATCGAACCGGCAAGGGTTAAAGCCGAAGCCCGCAACCTGCCGGCCACTCCTTCACGTAACAATCACCCTGAAGGGATGGAAGAGAACAGGAGGGTGGAGATCGAGTCTTCGAACCCTGAAATACTAAGGCCTTTCATTTCCAACGACACACTTGTGATTACTGTTCCCGGTAAGCTGCGTTTCTACATCGACCTGCGGACAAGGTCCACGGAATACGAATGGGAACTGCAGGTGTTCCAGGGAGAAAAGCTGTTGTTCAGCAGGACGGGCAACGACAAGCCGCCACAGTGTATCGAGTGGGAATTGGACAAGGACCGTTACAAGGTGCCCCGCGGCTCAGGCAGCGTCTATTACCGGTTCATAGCAAAAGACAATGAGAATGTGATTGCCAATTTGAAGGAAGATATAAAGTTCGATGTGCAGAACATCGAGACAAAGAGGCTTAATAATCTTGAAGACAAAAAAATCGACAACTACAGCCTCATTCTCTACCAGTACAACTCTTCGAACCTGACAAAGGAGAATGAGAGCATTGCCGATTTCATCAAAGGCAACCTTACCGACAGGTCAACCATATACATTACCGGTTTTACCGATGAAATAGGCGACGGGGAGTACAACATGGAACTGTCTGAGAAACGCGCACGTAAGCTGAAAGAAATACTGTCGAGCAATGCCTTTGAACGCGGCCTTGGCAAAGAAGTACAACTACACGACAACAAGCTGCCCGAAGGCAGGTTTTACAACAGGACAGTAAAAGTCAGGGTCGAAACACCGGTCAATTAATCCTTGTCTTCTGCTGCTGCAAATCTGCTTAACAATTCTTCCGGTGTTGAGCAATCGAGTACCGACTGCCTGAAATCATCGTCGTTCAGCAGCCTTGAGATCCGGCTCAGCAGCCTCAAATGGCTGCCGACATTGCTTTCCCTACCCAGAAGCAGCAATACGATGCTGACCTCTTTTCCGTCGATGGCGTCATAGTCTATCGGGGTCCCGAGTACTGCAAGTGATGCAACGCTGTCGCTTACAGAATTGGTCTTGGCGTGTGGCAGGGCAATGCCCTTGCCTATTCCGGTGGACATTATCTTTTCGCGCTCGAAGACTTCTTTTTTCGCTTCCTCACGGTTAGTAATCCTTCCGGATTCCATCGCAAGGTCAAGCATCCTCTCCAGGAGATATTTCTTGTTTTCAGCCTGAAGGCCAAGCCTGATGGAATTAATACTCAATATATCGACAATTTTCATTTTTCAGCCTGTGTAAATGTACCAGAAAAAATTGAGCTAAACAACGCCGGCCTATTCTTCGTCTTTCCACTGGGTTACCAGTGAACTGAATTTATTGGACAGGGTTACTGCCGATTCGATGTCGTTACTTTCAGCTATTACATAGAAAGAAGCCTTTTCTTTGTTCGGCAGCAGCAAAATGCTGTCGTCGTTGTCCATGAACATTTTAACGCCTTCGACGAGTTGCCTGTTCATCCTGTCGGAGTGTTCCATTGCTTTTCTCATGACAGTACCTTTGTATTCCCAGGGTACCTGTACATCGACGGTATGCTGGAAACGCCTTGGCAGCGATTCATCTATCTCCGATATTTTCAAACCTGTTACGGCGAGCATCTCAAGTATCTTGCCGACAGTGAACATGCCGTCGGAAGCGAAAAGAAATTCACTGAAGATGTAGCCGCCCCAGATGCCGCCGACAAACATTATCGACTCATCTCTTGTCGATTCCATCATGGCAGAATGTGAATCCTGTATCCTGATTACTTCGACATTGTAGTCCGAGGCAATCTGTTCAATCTCGTTTGTGGCAACGATTGACGTGGCAATCTTATAGGGTTCGCGGTGCCGGTTCGTTTCTAAGAAGAGTTTGGTGATGATCGACAGCAGGCGCATCGGTGGGTACCACACTCCGCGTTCGTCGATGAGCGAAATCTTTTCTGCGCCGGGTTCCATCCTGAAACCGAGTTCGTAGCCCAGCGAACGCATAATTTTTTCCACTTCGTCGTCTTCGTATGAAGCCCCTGGGATGAATCCCGGCTGGTAGCGCGAAGCGTCCACAAAGTCGTGCAGCGACAGGGCTTCGGTGTTCAGCTTACCGAGGACATAGGGGAAAATGGATGAGGCTAAGCCGTAGGAATAGTCCATCAGGAGCTTGAATTTCCTTTTTTTGATCAATTCAGTGTCAAGCGCCTGTATGAAACGGTTAACGTAAATCTCATTGGCGCGTTCGGGATAGTTAAGGTTGCCTACCTCCGAGTGATTAACCCTTTTAATGTCTTCACCAAAGAAGTATCTTTCTACGGACTTGGTGCGGGAGATGGGTATATCCCTGCCTTCTTTGTTAAAGATGATGACTTCTGTTTCGTAGGGATTGCGTGGTGATTTCCTGACATGGAAACCGCCTGCGTACTTGCCGATTCTCAGGTCCTGCCTTGTCTGGGGAATGGAGGTGACCTGGAGGTCGTCCACATTGACACCCACGGAAGCCAGTCCGGCTGCAACTGTCCTTTTCATTATCCTCGAGACTTTGTCGGGGTCGCGGCTGGCTATGAGCGTGGTATTGGACCCGAAAGCCATGCCTATCGAGGCGCCCAGCTTTGCGCCGAATTCAGGGTTGATGTCGATATTGGAAATGCCGGATATACGGGCGTCTGTGAACAATTCTTTGAAGAGCTTGCCTTCCTGCACAAGTGATGTGGAAAGCGTAGCGCCGACTTCGACAATTTTGTTGGGCCACAGCTTAATATTGGGCATCAGCATCGAGTTGCTGCCGATGGAGCAGCCCTCGGCGATGAACACGTTTTCGGAGATGGTGGCGGACCTGCCGATGCGGCAATTGTTGCAAATCACATCGTCGGTAGCTTCGACGAAGTCTTCAATCTTCACATTATCCCAGAGAGTAACATTGGTAAGTTTTACACCGGAGCCGATCGATACGTTTTCGCCGAGGACACAGTTGTGCAGCTCGGAGTAATCGCCGACGACGGAGCCGTTACCGATGATTACTTTCCCGGTAATCTTTGCAGTTGGGGCAATCTTCGTTTTTGTACCAATGATCAGCCTGTCTTTTTCCACTCCCTTGAGACTGAGGTTTACTTTACCCTGTAAAGAGTCGAGGACGCCCAACTGGTATTCGTTGAGGTTGCCGATGTCCCGCCAGTATCCTTCGGCAATATAGCCGTAAAGGGGCATTTTCTGCCTCAGCATTTCGGGAAAGAGGTCTTTACTGAAGTCAAATTCTTCCTGGTAGGGAATCAGGTCGAGGACTTCAGGTTCGAGTATATATATGCCGGTGTTGATGGTATCTGAGAAAACCTGTCCCCAGGAGGGCTTTTCGAGGAAACGTGTAATGGCTCCTTCTTCGTCGGTCATGACGATGCCGTATTGGAGCGGAGTGGACACGCGTGTGAGGAGGATGGTAGCCTTGGCTTTCTTTTGTATATGGTATTCGACGGCTTTCGTGATGTCGAAGTCGGTCAGGACGTCGCCGCTGATGACGATGAACCTGTCTTTGCCCAACAGTTCGTATGCGTTCTTAACTGCTCCGGCAGTGCCGTAGTCAGCGCTTGCAAGCATATATTTCATGTTGATGCCGAAGTTGGTGCCGTCTTCGAAATAGGAGGTAATGATTTCTGGATGGAAGTACAGCACGGAGACGATTTCTTTGATGCTGTGTTTTTTCAGAAGGTCAACGATGTGTTCCATCATTGGCGTATTCAACACGGGAACCATTGGTTTGGGAATAGTCATCGTCAGGGGCCTGAGCCTCGTTCCGAATCCACCGGCCATAATAACAGCTTTGTTCATACACACCTCTTTACATATTCTAAAGAATCTTGCATTACCAATATACAAATATTGAAAATACTTATTTAATAGCAAACAATAAAATTTTTAACGCTATTAGCAGAATTTTCTTTCCGGACTGCCGGACGCCCGACAGGCCGGTGTAATGCAAATGCCACATTATTTCAAAAATAATAGTATCGGTAATGAAGGGGAAAAAATTAACACCCGGGGGTTCGAAAGAATGATTCTTTGTTAGGGATAGTATTGCCGGAAGCAGCAAGTTGATGATTGTAAGTAAAAACAGGTCAGATATTATATTGGAAATTTCATTGAAACAGCCACGAGCTTCAGCTCGTGGACCGTTATGGCAGAGTGTTGGTTTTAACCATACCTTTTCAAGTGTTTCATCATCTTTTTACTATTTTCTCCGATAATCCTCAACCTGGTTTTCCATATTAATGACTTTGTTCTCGATTATTATTGGCAAAAGCCCATTATCTCTGATTCTTTATCCACGAGTTAAAAACTCATGGCTATCAATTCTATTGCTTAATCCATTATAATAGCACCTGAATTAGCGTTAGAACGTCGAAAAAGTAAGCAAGGCAATGACAAGTTGAAGCAAATTCGAGGGGGGACTCCCGTATATTGGGAGATGAGGCAAAGGGATTTGATTGAATATTCTTGTTTCTCTGAGAAATATAATGCAAAAATGAAATATTATTAAGAAAAATTTAAAAATTTCGGGTTTTCTTGTGTTTGAATTGAAAATCTACCATTATTCAGATGTCTCATTTCGTTATTTTGTTTGCCAGGTGTTTTTTATATATTTATTTTGGAACTGAATATTTCGAATCCATTGTTCCTTTTTCATAAACTGGGGCTTAAAATTCATAGGTGCGTGATAGCGTATATATTCGCAAATATTTAGAGCTAAGTCCACTTTTTGAAGTCTTACAAGAACTTCTAAAAAGCTATACAAACCCGTTATAACATTTTGTCTTGCACCTGATGAAATATCTTCAAGATTTTTGGGTATAATGGCATTGAAAAGGATATTTCCATGTTTGTTATGTATATCCTTACATTGCTGTTTTTGCTTTTCTCGGTTTATCTTAAACTCACCAACTGCAATTTCATTATACTTCCTTTTTTCTTTTAGGTCCTGCCAATCTGAAATCACAAGGATTGAACGATACTGCAAAAGCATACCTGAAATTTCCAAATCAATATCATCGTAAAAGTTGAAGCCTGATGATGCATAATCAAGCAATCTCGCAATAGCTTTTTCTTTTTGTTCTCTTGTTCCGTTTGCCCAATAATAAGTTGCCCACATTTTTGTAAAAATTGCGTAATAACGCTTTTCAGATGAACCTTTTGCAGCGTTCTTGTTGAAATGATAATAATAATCGTCCAAGTATTTTAGGGCAAGTTCTTTCTTGCCCCTATCAACAAGGTACGCTGCTAAATTTAAAATCGCAGGAAGTTTAACTTCTAATGGACTACTTGCTCGGTTAATAATTTGCTTGTAACTTTCTATTACTTCAATTTCATTTTTAGCCAAACGGTTAGCATTAGCCGTATGCAATAAAGAATGCTCAACATCTAAGGTTTTATCTCTGTTTACTTGATTTCTTCTACTAACACAACTACGCTTGAAAACACTTGGTCGTCTTTCAAAGTAGTCAGTCATAATCTGAAATATCTCTTTTGAGTATATCTCAAAAAATTTGCGTTCAGCGTCTGTCTTTAGTATTTTCAACTTAACCAATTCGTTAACTGCTGAATTGAAAGTGTCAATTTCATGTTCAAGGTTTAAAATGTATTTGGCTTTTTCAATTACATTGCTTAGATCGTCTTGGGTTACTAAAAGACTAAGAACAACGAACAAGTCTTTTGCTTTGGGTGATAAATACTCGTAAATTTTGCCAAACAAGAAACTGATTGCTGTGTCTCCTTCCTTAATATTGAATTTTAACGCATCTTCCAAACCACGCTGCCCAACCACAATAGCAAATTGAAAAATAAACAATGGTCGCCCGCTTGTAATCTCAAATACTTTTTGGCTTATTTCAGGAATTTCTATTTGACGCTTAATTACTTCATCATTTCCAAGTTCTTCGTTTTTAAAGACCTCTAATAAAAACTTTACTGTTTCTTGCTCTGTAAGTTCGTTTGTTTGAAACTCTTGCCCAATGTTGATGTTTGCTGCTCTTGTCGTAATAATAACCTTGTGATGACTTGTATTCAGCTCTGAGATAAATTTTTCAGTTTTATCCTTTTCTTCTTTTGGGAAAGTTTCAAAGTCATCAATTACCAAAAACATCTTTTTACCGTTTATCTCATTAATTTGTTTGGGGTCTTCACTTTCAATATTAAAGAGGACTTTGTTTACTCCCTTTATCAAATCTGAGAGTGTTGCGATACGGTCGTTAATTTCTTCTATTTTACCTGTGTAGTAGTCGTAACGTCTGTCTTTTGCAGACAAGAAAACAATGTAGTCAAAAACCTTTCTTTCATCGTTGGCTAAATCTTCACAAAGGCTTTGGATTGTTGCGGTTTTACCGACTCCCCCGTGTCCCCAAACAGTGGCACAAACTGAAGCATTATTCTTTATGAGAAATGTTTTTAATTTTCTCTTGATGTCAATGTCAATATACTTTCTGTAATTGTTTTCATAAATGTTTCGGATTGTGCCGTTATGACTTTTAACTTTTACACCGTCATTTGTAACGTCTAATTCGCATAGTTCCTCCCACTCTTTAAAGAAAATGCCTGTATAAAGTAAGCGATTGTACTTTACTTTTCCAAGAAGTTTTTCATCAATACTGTTGAAAAAATAGAGTTCATTCCCATAAGATGTAATTTCAATGAAAGGGGATAAACGGAAATAATTGTTCAACCTTATACTTGCATATAAACTCCCCAATTCAAATGCACCTATAGTTTTGGGACAACTCCATGGGGCATAACTAGTTCCGTCACTCTTGTACAAAATACCTTTATACGCTGTATTTTCAACATTAGTCACATACACCAAATCAACTCTGTCATTTAGAATTGGTAAGTCTGCTGCTAAAACATATTCATAAAGTTCTTGTAAAGCAAAAAGCAATTTTTCAAGGGCATCTTCATAAACAAAACCGTGTCCAAGCAATTCATTTCTAACAGATGGGTATTTGTCTAACGTTTGGCTTAACTTATTCTTTTTGAAAATTTCTTTATCAGTGTCAAGTTTCCGACAAATGGCAACTATACTGCCGATTGTAGGCTTGATAACTGACTGAAATACAAACTCCTTATCTTCATAATCTAATTTATCCAAATTCTTATTCCAAAGGTAAGCCAACAAGTAAACCAACACATATTCAAACCTAGCTTGAAAGTGTTGTTTCAGGGCGTTTTTGTCGTCTATCGTCTGTAAAAAGTCAATTCGTTGGTCAATCTGTTTTCTGATATAATCCATTTTATTGCCTTTTTTTGATCTTACAAATAGCACAAAACACATATACGTAACAAATATACAAAAAACAATTCAAAATATATAGATTTATCAGTTTAACCAAAATAAATTCATTCAAATAAAGTTTTTTTGTATTTCCGTTCCCAATGAAGTTTTATATTAATACTTTTGAATAATCAATTTACTATAGGACGTCAACAGAGTAATGATGCAGCTACATACAAATAGAAGAAACGGCCAATGATTATCAATAAGGTATTGTTTACAACAATCACAGGCAAAGTATCACTTGGGCAACGTTCGTATGGAATTAGTTTATAAAATTCATCAAGTTTGTAAAGTTCATCAGGTAAAGAGGCTTTTGTGTTTGAAAGAAGCAGTTGAAGCCCTGTAAAAGAAAAAAGCCTTTACAAACTTGTGATTCGTAAAGGCTTGCTCTAATCATGAGCGGTGTTGACGAGACTCGAACTCGCAGCCTCCTGCGTGACAGGCAGGTGCTCTAACCAAATTGAGCTACAACACCAGTTTTCAAACTCTTCTCATTCAGTGGACCTAAGGAGGATCGAACTCCTGACCTCTTGAATGCCATTCAAGCGCTCTCCCATCTGAGCTATAGGCCCCGTCGCAATCAGAGCATACAAAATTAAGGACTTTTTTTTAAAATCCAAAACTTTTTTTTCAATTTCTTCAAAATTTTTCAATTTTTACTTCTTTACCCTGACTTTTATGTTCCTGTTAAGGAAGCGGCCTTCGGGTGTTTCTTCCTGGAACTTGCCGTTTTCGGTCGTCCATTCTATCTTAAATTTCTCGCCCGAAACCGACTTGATGAAGTTTACAGTGTTGTCTGCCCTTTGCTTTGCCAGTACC
This sequence comes from uncultured Hyphomicrobiales bacterium, assembly GCA_964634885.1. Classification (GTDB taxonomy): domain Bacteria; phylum Bacteroidota; class Ignavibacteria; order Kapaibacteriales; family UBA2268; genus DAINRZ01. The sequence continues at coordinate 14,121 of CAZWLN010000035.1, forward strand.
GTATTCCTCTCTTCTGTGCCGAGAGCGTCGGCGCTGCCAGAGATGATTACCGTCGAGCCGGCAGGGAGGAAGTCGGACATCTGTTTCAACAGCCCGCGGTTGTCTTCGCTCAGTTCGCTGCTGTTGTAGTCGAACCTGATGTAGGCAAGGAACCTGGACAGCTCAAGTTCGATCATTTCCCTGGGTATGTCTTTTACAGATACGGACAGGCCGGCATTGCTGCCGTTTTCAAAGTAATTGACCTTAGCACCGAGGTTGAGGACTTCAAGGCCCGGGTCGATGCGCTTGCTTTCCATAGTAATTGTCGTTGCTTCTCCGCTCTTTGTAATCTTATGCGATGTCGGGGGCATTGTAGTTGTCATTGTTACGTCACCGGAATCGAGGTTCACATTGCGGAAAGAAGACTTAACTACATACTTCCCGCTCAATTCGGCGAATTTCTGTAAAGCGACATATTCCTGCAAAGGGGCGTTCTCTACAAACAGGTCAACGCGCTGGTTCTCGATGTTGCCCAGTTCGAAGGCATCGTTGGATTCGACCTTGGGTTTAAATGAGGCTTTTACGGTAATCTTCTTCGGATCGACACCGTTGGCGATTAGTACTTTCCTGACAGCTTCGGCTCTTTTCCTGCCCAAGGCAGTCCCACCCTTTTCATAGGTGCCTGAAGAAGCACCCTGTACGATTATCCTGGCGTCGGGATTCTTGTTGATGATGGCGGCAACCCGCGGCATTACCCAAGTGTGGGCTTCGATGCCGTCGCCGAGGAAGAACTCGGGCATGTCGGCAGAGCCGGTATGATACTTCGAAGGAATCGTCGATGAACCCTTGTCGAAGAAGACTGCGTTGACAAGCGGCAGTGTCGCAAGTAGTTCATTGCCGGTCAGCAGCCTGAACTGTGGATTGGCAATCTCGACACCCAGAACGGGTTTCGGCGCTTCCACCTTTACCGGAGGGTCTTTTTCCGGCGGCGCGGGCAGTTCTGCCATTACCGGTGGCAGAGGCGGGGCAGGTGCGGGCTTTGGCTTCCTGAAACCGAATCTCAGCCCGAGGTCCAGCCTGACGGACCAGGTCTTCCAATCGACGCCTTTTGCAATGTCATTGAAATAATAGTCGATGCTGACGGCCTGGGTAAAGTAATTGCCGTTGCCGATGTACAGCATATTCTCCAGCCCGGCACATGCGCCGAACAACAGGTTGTTCAGGTCCTTAATCTCACCATCGGCAATATCCCTTCTTTTGGTGTAAGCCGAATCTATCATGAACACTGCTTCCGCCGGTGATGTTATCTTCTCGTACTGTGTCACGGTTCCTGTCGAAGCAATGCCGATCTTCAGGCCGGCATAGCCCCTGAGTGGCCCGCTGAAAAGCGAAGGTATCAACACAGTCCTGACATCGAACTGTGTCTCGATATATTTCAATTTTGCTTCTACTGTATTATCTATCAATGTTGTAATCACATCATAGGGCGGAGTGATCAGATCCCTCACGTAAGCAGTGTCTTTAGCCGTCAACGAGCCGCTCCTGTCGCTGTATGTGAGGCCGATGCCCAGGTGTGTATTCTTCATCAGTGGCAATTCAACCGTCAGGCCTGCGGCCAAACCGGAACCGGAGCCTTTTTCGAATAATACACATTCGATGATGGGATCGAATTGGCTGAAACTCGTATTGAAAAAATTAAAGTTATAGCCTATATGAGGGTGCAGGGCAAATATCTCGCGCTTGAAGAGGTTATCGCTGCCGATTAGGGAACTTACCTGTAAATTTGAGATCAGCACAACAAAAACGATTAATTTTAACTTTGTCATCAGTTTCATCCTCATCATTATCAACCTTTAGTGCATATTGATGCATACAATGCCCTAATTTACGAAAATCCCTGAAATTTAGGATATAATTATTTTGGCAGATAGATTTTTATGTTTTGGGGCTGTATGACTTCTTTGATTTTTTTGGTTCTTCGCTATTTGCTATGGGTATATAACGAAGATAAAACAAATAGGAATTTTTCAATTTTAACAGACACACCCCGGCTGCTGCCGCAGTCACTCCTCATGTTAGAGGGATTTGAACCTGAAACAACGCTCCCCCTCTGGCAAGAGTGGGTTGGGGGGGTGTGTAATGGCGCTTTATTCCAGTATTGTTGTCAAATTATCTATTGCTGCTAATACCCATTATCGTAATTATTGATACTCTTTTAAACAATACTTAACAGCGAAGAACCATTTTTTTTCATTATTATCAGGACAACAACAATTTTCAATTGTTTATTCATTATATTTTTAATAAGTTTAATTTTATGTCTTTTTCGATAATGCAAGAAGGGATTTTATGTCAAAAACAGTAAAAAAAGATGCAGTAAAAGTAAAAAAAAATAAGAACGAATTAACGCCTAAGCAGATGAGATGGACCTGTCCCGAATCGAAGTTCAGGTTCAAAACGACAAAAGACATAAAGCCACTCGAAGCCATCGTCGGCCAGCCCCGAGCCATTGAAGCCATCAGGATGGGTGCCGAGCTGTTTGCCAAGGGCTATAACATCTTCGTTACCGGTTTGTCCGGCACCGGCAGGTTCACCACTGTCAAGAAAATTCTCGAAGAAGTAACAACCTATCATCCCCAGCTCTACGATTACTGCTATGTTAAGAATTTCGACAATCCGGACACTCCGACGCTCATTAAGCTGCCCCAGGGTAAAGGCAAACAGTTCTCAAAAGCCATGGAGGATGCAGTTACATACATGAGGCGCAAGCTTCCCAAGCTGTTCGAGGAAGATACATTCCAGACAGCCCGCAGGAATATTGTCGAAGAGTACCAGGACAAGGAAAAAGTGATACTCCAGGCCTTCGATGAGAAGATTAAGCCTTATGGTTTCATTCGCGGCCAGATTGAAAATGAACAGGGCGTAACCCAGCCCGAAGTGTTTCCCCTCGTCGAAGACAAACCTGTACAGGTAGAATTGCTGGACGATTTCGTTACCGAGGGAAAGGTTACAAGGGAAAAAGCCGACGAATTGAAAGAGCTGTACAAGAAGTTCCACAACGAGATATACGACCTTGCACGCAAAGGCATGAAACTGATGCAGAACTTCAGGAAAGACCTGGCCGAAAACGACAAGAATGCCGCTGCCATGCAGGTCAATAGTACCTTCGATGAGATCAAGGAGATATTCAGGAATGAGAAATTGGATAAATACATCGAAGACGTCAAGAAATTCGTTCTCGAGAACCTTAATATCTTTGTGCCGTCGAATAACCCGTTGAACCAGATTATCGACACCCAGCAGAACAATAACGAAAAAGACAAGCTTCAGGATTTTCTCGTCAACGTCATTCTCGACAACTCGAATACGGAAAATGCTCCCATCGTCGTCGAGACTTCGCCTTCATATACAAACCTCTTCGGTACCATCGAGAGGACATACGACAACCGCGGTTTCTGGAAAACGGATTTTACCAAGATCAAAGCCGGCTCGCTGCTGGCTGCCGACCAGGGATACCTGATTGTCAATGCTCTCGACCTTTTCTCCGAGCAGGGAGTCTGGCCAGCACTGAAAAGGGTACTGCTCTACGACAAGCTGGAAATACAACCCTATGAAGCCATATTCCAGTTGTCCCAACTGCACCTTAAACCTGAACCTATCGAGGTACAGGTTAAGGTCATTATCATTGGCGGACAATCGCTCTACAGGCTGCTCTACCTCCATGAGAAGGGATTCAAGAAGATTTTCAAGGTCAATGCACAGTTCGATTACGAGACTGAAAAAACCGAGGACATGATTAAGAATTATACCCACTATATTGCAAAAGTGTGCGAGGCGGAAAACCTGCCTCATTGTACTCCCGACGGTGTGGCAGCCATCATCGAATGGGCAGTCGAACACGCAGGCTCACAGAAGAGAATATCGCTCAAGTTCTCCGACGTTGCAGACATCATCAGGGAATCTGCCTTCTACGACAGGGGTTCACGCCGCAAATACATTAACAGGGAAGACGTTGAGAAAGCTGTAGAATGGCGGCGTCACCGCAACGACCTCCTCGACGAAAAGATACGTACCGAAATTCTCGAAGGCACGATCATGATTGATACCTTCGGGGAAAGAGTAGGGCAGATCAACGGACTTACTGTCCTCGACACCGGTATCTATTCATTTGGGAAACCGGCGAGGATCACCGCAACGGTAACAGCCGGCAATGCCGGAGTAATAAACATAGAACGTGAAGCCGACCTGAGCGGTAAGATTCACAACAAAGGCGTGATGATCATTACTTCTGTCCTCAGGGACAGGTTTGCCCACAAGCTGCCTATGTCTTTCTCAGCCTCTCTTGCTTTCGAACAGAATTACGGCGGTGTGGACGGCGACAGCGCATCTGCTGCCGAGATATATACTATCCTGTCATCGATTACCGGTATCCCCATCAGGCAGAACCTGGCAATTACAGGTTCTGTTAACCAGAAAGGCGACATTCAACCCATCGGCGGTGTAAACGAGAAGATCATCGGCTTCTATGAGATATGCAGGGAACGGGGCTTTACCGGCGATCAGGGGGTCATCATCCCTATACAGAACGTGAACGACCTGATGCTTCCGACCTATCTGATTGACTCGGTAAAAGAAGGTAACTTCCATATTTATACAATGAAAGCCATCGAGGACGGCATTGAACTGTTGATGGGTAAACCGGCGGGTACAATGGGCAGTGACGGCAAATACACCCGCAATTCTGTCTATTACCTCGTGGACAAGAGGTTGGAAGAGCTGCGCAAAACTGCCAAAGAGTTCATGGACAAGAAAGAAAAGAACGGCAAGTAGAGACAGTTTACTTATTGTAATCTGAATGTTGTCTTTTGATTTCAGAGATGGGGTTGTTTTTTCAACTAAACATTGTGAAGCAGAATTATGAGTTATGCAGAAGAACTGGTTGAATTGCTTAATGACGGCTTTTGTATCGGAATTTCCCGCGAACTTGTCATCAAAGCAATGGAGGAAAGGGAGGAACTGGTTCCTGAATTAATCCGTATTCTCAGGGAACTGAATGAGTACATCGATGAAATTGACTGCAATACATACAACAGCCATATCTTTGCCTTGTTCATTCTGGCTCATTTCAAGGAATACAGCGCTAATGAAGAAATATACAAACTGCTGACGCAGGATCCCGTAAAGGTTGACTATCTTCTTGACGACATAGTTACCAGTGAAATTCAAGGAGTGTTGGCAACGATGTTCAGGAATGACATTGACAGTATCAAAGGGCTGATTGAAGATACAAGTGTCCTGATCTGGGTTAGGATAATGGCAATTAGCGCTTTGACGATACTTTGGGACGACGGCGTGTTGACTGAAGAGCATCTGAAAGATTATTACAAGCAATTGCTGCTTACCGGGAAGAACAACGACGACGTTCTTTTTATCACTGCCGTAGTCCGTGAGTCCGTGTTCCTTGTACCTGTGGAATTATCTCCAATCATTGAGTCTTATTACGACGAAGGTTTGATTGATGAATTTATCATACCCCACGAAGATTACAAAGAGTCATTGCAAATGAAAAAGGGAGAGGCTTTGTCGAAGATTAAACGCGAGTACTGCTACTTCACAGATGCTGTCGAAAGACTAGAGTATTGGAATATGTTTGATATTGCCGAAGAACCCGACTCCGAAGAAGAAGACTATGATGATATCGAGTTCGATGATGATTATTACTTGGGAGTCAGGAAGCCTGTTAAGGTTGAACCCAAAATCGGCCGGAATGACCCCTGTCCCTGCGGCAGCGGGAAAAAATATAAGAAATGCTGTGGTCAATGAAAAGAAAATCGTTGTATTCCACATTATCAATTGAAAAACAGTAATAATATAATTGAAGCATGTAGATGCTTCCGGTATCGTATCGGAAGGAATTATTTTAGCAGGAATGAATTATGTCGGTAATACTGGGTATTAAAGAATCGATCATCGAAAGGACCGGTGTCCACAATGAAGAGTGTTCGCTCTGCAGGGACCATTCCATACAATACCACATTTTTCGTAATTATTTTCATATTTTATCCATTCCTTTTTTTCCTGTCGGTCAAAAATACCTGAGGATTTATTGCAGTAAATGCAGGTCATACATCGAAGCCACGAGTTCCAACACGGAAGGCCGGGGTTACCTTTCAATTCAGCAAACGCCTGTCTTTTACTATAGTGGATTGTTCCTGAGCTTGTTTTTTCTTGCATTCATATTTTTTAATATATACTATGTAAGCAAATATGAAAAGCATACGAATGTTATGAGTAAGAAGGTAATCCATCTGAACAATTCCGGTGGAACAGATGTGAATCCTGATGTTTACAGCACGCCGGAAATAGGCGATGTATATTTTTGCCAGGATAATAATACAGGCCAAGTCATCTATTACTTTATGAAAGTTGTCCGGTTTGAGGGAGACGATGTTTACCTGTACAAAGGCGCTGTAGAATATAGCAGCCCCGCTGATAAATTTGCTTCGAACGACTATTTTATCGAAGATGAGATTGTACTTTCGAAAAGCCAGGTAATTAATATGCAGTATAACGGCAGCATTTTGTCCGTTGAAAGAGACTATCCCGAAAGCAATGGCTACGGCCGGATACACAAAGAAACGGACTATGAGAGGGAAATGAGATATTCCAAATACAGGACAACAAAGTAAACAGATCGATTCAAACCAGTAATTTCCAACAGAGGCTCCTCTTCTGAGGGAAGACTGAGAGTAGCCCCATCGGCAGTACTAAGAAAAACAAAACCTGTATTCCTGATATGGTTGCGTGAACCGGAATACAGGTTTCTTGCGATCTGAGCAAGGTGATTATTTTGCTATTTAATTATTACTCCGAAATTCAGCACGATCTCCATCTTTTTACTGCTTGCCTTGCCGTCCCGATCGATAAACATCCTGTAATCATCATCGAGTTGGAACATGGTACCTTCGAGCCGTATATAAAAAATATCCGCAGGTTTATATTCGCAGCCCAGTGTGACGGCATTGCCCGACAAAACCGGAGCATAGACCCCGTCCTCGTTGTTTACCATTGCGAACCTGGCTGTTGCGCCCAGTTCACTTGTCAATACGTAATGAACTGCTGCCGATAGACCGAGGTAGCTGCCGGCAACCGGTTCCCGTGTCGTATCCGCATTCGGTACATCCTTCGAAGCAATGTCGAGCTGGGCCCTGATTGACAGCGCCGTACTCAAATTATACTGGGCGACGAGATTATGAAGCATGTGTACACTGCCGTCTTCGGGCCTGCCGGGGTCTTCGTTGCCGATGACATTTGCATAGGAGACAGTCAGCTCGTCCAGTGGTTTACAGCTTGCAAACAGGCCGAATGTTTTGTTGTCGTTGTTGTCTTCAATCCTTCCGTTGGCGTTAAGGATGTGAACCTGCAGAGTCAGGTTGTCGGATTCATAGGAGGCCCTTACGCCGGCCTGGTAGAATGGTTCGTAATAGGTAACCAGAGAATGGGAGGAGAGCCAGTTGTCCTTCGGCAGCAGGGCTTCACCGCCAATGTGGGTAAGGAAATAGCCGGCGTCGATCCAGACCTTGTCAAAAACGTTGTAACCGGCAAAAGCCTGTTGGATCATCGGGTAGAGCGAGCCACCCGGCAATTCCCATGCAGTTCCGGCGAGGTCTCCGGCCTGGAGGGTAACTGTTCCCCTGACATTGTTGAAACTCAGGTCGGCAGTAACCTGTGCTGTGTTAAGTCCGAACTGGTTCTTTTTGTAATTGATATATGTCAGTTGCCTTGTGTAGTTGAAAGGATTGCCGGCAGACGTTTGCAATTGGTCATCGTCGTTGGCAAAGTATGCGTCAACATATGCAGAGACGTTTACCAGAGGCTTTGTTTCCCCGGCATGAGCAGCCGGGCAACAGACAGCAAGAAAAGACAGGTATGAAAGCAAAAGCAGTTTTATTCTTGTCATAATTGTATCCTGGTTAATGTAAAAATCAGTTGCCGGGCAGATGACTTTGAAAACCTGTTTGCAATATCAGTAATAAAATCATGGTATTTTACAAAACAGGCAGGGTAGTGAAGCAATACTCTTTTCCAATTGAAGGGATGGATCGGATTCATCGAAATTGCTACCCGGCAACAAGTTAGTAATTGACAATTAAAGCTGCTCGTAGGCTGTTTCACCGTGAAGCGATTCGTCCAGGCCGAGAGTTTCCTCTTCCTGGGTGATTCTTACGGGAGTAATTTTGTTAATCAGCCACAAAGCAAGCCATGTGAAGATAAATCCATAAGCCGCAGCGCCTAAGGCAGCAACAGTCTGTTTAATGAAGAAAGCGCCATTACCTTCGACGAGTCCGGAAGGCCAGCTGATGGAGGGATTGATCTGAACGGCGATGGTACCGAAAATGCCGAGACAGATGGTTCCAAGAACGCCTCCGACGCCGTGGACACCCCAGACATCGAGAGCATCGTCCCATTCCATCCTGTTTTTGATATATACTGCGATATAGCATACAATACCCGCAATTAAACCGATTATTACCGCACTTGTAATTGTTACGTAACCAGCGGCAGGTGTGATTGTGGCAAGGCCTGCAACTGCACCTGTCAAAAGCCCGACAAACTTGGGTTTCTTTTCGAATATCCATGCTATGATGAGCCAGGTGACACCGGCAACCGATGCAGCCACGTCGGTATTAAGGAAAGCATTAGCCGTAACCGAATCGACAGCAAATTCACTGCCTGCATTGAAACCATACCATCCAAACCAAAGAAGGCCTGTTCCCAGAGCTACGAGCGGTATGCTGTGAGGGCCTTTGTCCTGTACATTTCGTTTCCCGACATAGAAGACTGCTGCGAGCGCTGCGAATCCTGCCGTTGCATGAACCACAATGCCGCCTGCGAAATCGAATACTCCCCACTGGGCAAGCATACCTCCACCCCAAACCATGTGTACAAAGGGGAAGTAGCAGAATAGCAGCCATACAGTCAGGAATATCATATAGGCTGAAAAACGGACCCTGTTCGTAAATGCTCCGGTGATGAGTGCCGGGGTGATGATGGCAAACATCATCTGGTATGCAATGAACACTATCAGTGGAATGGAATTGTTCATCGGGGCAGGGTCAGTGATGGATATTCCCCAGAGGAAAGCTTTGTCGAGGTTACCGATGAAACCGCCTTCACCTCCGCTGAAACACAAAGAGTAGCCGACAGCCCACCACAGTACCGTTGTCCATCCCATTGACACAAAACTCTGTATCATGATTGCCAGAACGTTCTTTCGGCCAACAAGGCCGCCATAGAAGAAAGCCAAACCGGGTGTCATCAACATCACAAGACTGGTTGCCAACAACATAAAACCGGTATTACCAGTATCGAAACCAGGCATATTATACCTTAAACAAATAGTAAAACAACATAATTTCCATTTGCAAATCTATATTTTGCATGGATTTGTTTCAATTGGGGTTTACAGTAACTTTTGCCTGTGTTTCTCTGAATTTTTCCTAAGTAAAACACGGAGATTGTTAGGCAATACTAAATATTCTTGAATTTTATCAAGCCAGGAGAGTTTAAACAGTTGCAGTAAGTATATTAAATATTAATAAGTTGATTATAGTTAAATATCAATTATTTTATTCTTGATTGCGAATTTTAAAAGGTCGATATTCGATTTGAGTTCGAGTTTGTTCATTATATGGTTCTTGTGTGACTCAACAGTCCTGACACTGATGAACAGTTTACCTGCAATGTCCCTGTTGCTTTCGCCCCGGGCAAACAGTTTCAGCAATTCTTCTTCCCGGCGGGTAAGTTTCTTTGAATAGTCTTCGGAATTCTCCGGATTATTTTTAATTTTCCGGATGTAGCTTTTAAGGATCATATTGGAAACTTCTTCGGAGTAATACTCATTGCCGTCGTAAACCTGATGTACAGCCTCAAGCAACTCTTTTTTAGAGGTATTTTTCGGGATGTAACCTCGGGCGCCGGCTTTAATAGCATTGAAAATGAAGTCTTCCTTGATGTGCATCGATAGGATGATGACCCTGATGTCAGGATAGTCTTCGGCAATCCTCGATGTGATTTCAATTCCGGAGATGCCGGGTAAAGAAATATCGACTATTAAGATGTCGGGCTTCTTCACAGAAAGAATTTCCGTTAGTTCCGAATAATCCGAAGCTTCACCGACAATTTCTATGTTGTCTTCAGATTGGAGGATGAGTTTGATTCCGTCCCTGACGATTACATGGTCTTCAACCAATGCTATTTTAATTTTATTCATATGATTTGCCGGATAATGTAACAATTATTTCCGTTCCTTCGTTTGGAACCGACCCTATGGAGAGTGTGCCGCCCAATATCCTTGTCCTTTCTTTAATATTGAAGAGTCCGTTGCCGCTTCCGCTGTTACCGGTGTCGAATCCTCTGCCGTTATCTTTGATTGACAACAGTATTTTGTCCTTTTGGGAAACCAGGCTGACAAAAGCTTTTGTTGCACCTGAATGCTTGACGATGTTTTGCAAAGCTTCCTGTGCAATCCTGAACAGGTAGGTTTCTGCCCTGCTGTTCAGTTTTGCATGATAGTCCTGTTTAAAGGATACTTCAATATTACTATTTTCATTTAGTTCTTCACAAAGATTCCTCAGGGCGTTGACAATGCCGAATTCGAGAAGTACAGCAGGCGTCAGGCCGTTAGCAATATCCCTGATTTCGGCGATTGTCCTGTCAATGTCTTTCCGGACATTCCTTATTATATGTAAAGCCAGGTACTGTTGTTCGGGGTCAATATTCTCAAGCTTCAGCTTAATGGCGATGAAACTCTGGCCAAGGCCGTCATGGAGCTCTCTCGAAAGCCTTTTCCTTTCTTCGTCGGAAGCGTCGATGGAAGCGGACGACCTCCTTAGTCTCTCGTCCTCGAGCTCTTTTTCCTGCTTCTTCAATTTTTCCGTCATTTCATTGAAAGTAGCTGTCAGTAAACCGATTTCATCTTCGTTGGTAATAGCTACCGGTTCCGGATAATGGCCGCTGCTGATGACCATGGACGCTTCCGTCAGTTTTTTAACGGGAATTGTAATTATCCTGGAGAGCGAATAGGTGAAAAGGATGATGACGGCGGAGATCCCGATCATATAGAAAATCAGGTTGTTGAGCATCGAATAAATGGGCGCATACGCTTCATCCACATCGATTTCGACAAGGATGGCCCAGTTCAATCCTGAATAGCAGTAGGGTGAGTACGAGCCGAGAATGTCGATGTTACGGTAATCTTTATATATGGATTCACCCGATTTTTTCATGAAAGCATTCTTATGTCCTTCGGAGTTTACCTTTGTCCTCATTACAGAATTTTCGAAGAACCTCGATTTTGTCCTTAAGAGGCCGTCGCCTCCCGTAAGGTATGATTCCACGGATTTGCCTACTCCGTCGGCGGGATTGTACTCCAGCATGATGGAATTGACAGTTGCAGGGTCGATTTCGATAACGATGAAGCACGGTAGTGAGCCTGAACCGGGAGAAAGCGACAATGAGCTATAGATCATATAGCCTGCTTTGCTGTTTGAGTCGGCCTTTTCATATATCCCGGTCCCGTTCCTGATGAAGAATCCACGGGTTTTGAAAGAACTCAGGGTGAGTGTTTCAATGCCTTTGCCGTCAATTTGTAGTACGGTACTGTCTTCGGTTAAACCGTTCAATTTAATATATAAACGGCTGCAGTAGCTGTTCTGACCGATAAAGGAGTGCAGGTAAGCAGAAAGAACGGTGTCAGTGGCAGTCTGGTTGACCATGAGCATTTTAAGAGTAGCGGCAAGGTTTTCGATGCTCAGGATAGTCCCGGAGAAAAACCTGTCGAGCTGCCTCGTTTTAACTACTTTTACGGACGTAAGCTGGTCGAAAGTCCGTTGAACAAGTGCGTCTTTTGTCTGGAGGTAGGACAATATGCCCAGGATACCTACCGAGACAAGGCTGACCGACACGAAATACATCACCATTTTATTTTTTATCGATGTAACTTTCATCCTTTTCATTTATTCCATTTTATACCTATTCTCATCTTGTAAATTAATTACTTCGTTGAAAATTTTAAGGATTTTAATTAACATTTTCGCAATCAATTGCAGTTAATTGAAAAATCTTAACTTTTTACGGTTTTTTTGTAAATACAAAGGAGCTGGTATCATACTTACTAAAAATTTCTTTATTTTTATATTTATGAAAAGGTGTGTGTCGATAATATTGATGTCTGTGATTGTACTTAACACGGCTTTGCCGGTTTTGGGATTCACCATGGCGCAGAAGAGAATCCAAAAGGAAATGAAACGCTTCATCCTCGGCAACGTACCTTCAGACAAGCTCGAACTGATAGAGGTTTCAATCAAAGACCTGGACAGCGGTTGTTCCGGTTTGGTGTTCATTCATGAAAGGGAATTCCGTCTTAACGGCAAAATGTACGACATTGTCAGGAAAGAATCCTGTGCAGACTCTGTTCGGTTCTATGTGGTAAATGATACTCTTGAAGAAAAGCTGATCGAAAGCTTTACGTCATATATTAAAGACAGTTTCGGCGACGAATTGGGCAGGTTAAAAGCCAGAATAATAAAACAGGTAAAACTGTTCACTTTCGATTATTGTCCCGACATCGAAAAAAAGTGTGTTGATATTAATTGCGGTTATGAAATCTTTAATATATCATCCATAAGTCCCGATTACATATACCTCGACATACCGACGCCACCTCCGAAGGCTTGCCGCTGATTGTGCGGTAACGGTCGGCTGTGTCAGGCTGACAAAAAGCTATGTGTTCAAGCCGGCTTTTTTAAAAGCCGGAAAATTACAGATTATGTATGTCATTACTATATTGGATTCATCGAGTATTAGAATCCAATGCACTGCATGGCCGGTTTCGAATTGCAGAGTCCAGGGCAGTGGGCATAAAACAAATGAATTGTATTAAAATTTCGAGGAAAAAATAATGAAGAAAATATTCTTTGTAATATGTATCTTTCTATCATATAATATTGTAACGGCAGCCGCACCGGAGGTAAAAGACTCCGTCAGGGTTTACAGGCTGGGTCAGATCGAGGTTAAAGACAGCAAAATCGAAGAGTCCAAGCTTTACAAGGCTTCGACTGTTAAGATTCCATATTATATAATCCAGAACGCCGACGTAATGTCGATGTCGGATTTGCAGATGTATATTCCCGGCGGTAATGTCCGCACGAACTCCCGCGGCGAGTCCATGCTTTTCATCAGGGGAGCAGGCGAAAGACAGCTCGGTTTGTTCTTTGACGGCGTGCAGATGAATGTTCCCTGGGACAACAGGCTGGACCTGACCTTTGTACCTGCCGACATCACCGGCAGCATCCGCATCAATGAATCATCCAACTCCATTTTCTACGGAGCAAATGTCCTTGGCGGAGCCGTAAGTATTTCTACGGTTGAAAGAAGCGCTCCCGGCTTCGGTTTGGCTGTTAAGCTGCAGGCAGGCGACGCTAACAGCAAGAATTTTTCGATTCTGCACGACGGCAGGGTAGGCGATTTCAATTATGTGGCTAACATATCCTGGATGAAGACGGACGGTATGCTCATGTCCGGCGACGCTCCCGACAGCCTCGGCAACCAGAACAACAATTCAGCGCTGAGGACAAATACCGACCAGGAAAGACTGAACGCCTATGTCAGGGGCGAGTACAAGTTCGACGGGACAACCCTGGGCCTTTCTTGTTCCTACACAACGCAGGAAAAGGGAGTTGCTGCCGAAACCTATGCGGGGACCGGTGCCAGGTTCTGGCGTTACCCTGAAAGGGACAGGATGATTCTGACATTCAACGGTGAGCAGGTGTTCTCTGATGACCTCACACTCAAAGGTACCTTCTGGTTTGACAAGTTCTCACAGCAGATTGATTCATACAGTGGGTTCGATTACAGTACAATCAGCTCTTTCCAGAACGACGACGACAACACAATCGGTACCAGGCTTGCCCTTGCTTACCGCATGTCGGACTTACACAGGCTCGCCCTCGTATTGAACGGCTTTAATACCAAGCACGAACAGAGTGTCGATGACGGCGATGTCCTGGAATACACCCAGAATACCATCAGTACCGGCCTCGAGTACAACGGTTCTTTCAGCAGCCTGGACATCAACGCCGGCGCCGGTTTCGATTATAATGAAACACCCAAGACAGGGTTGTACACGGCAATGGAAGGCAACTCCCAAAGCGATTTCGCCGGTTTTCTTAAGCTGCAGTACAACATCGACGAAAACATGGCGATTGCTGCCGGAACAAGCCGCAGGACACGTTTCCCCACTATGCGCGAGCAGTTCGACGAAGCCCTGAAGAAATTCATCGCCAATCCGGACCTGAAGCCTGAAACAGGTTTGCTCAACGACCTGTCATTCATCATGGCGCTGGACGGTTTCAGCTTCAAAGCAGGATGTTTTTATAATTTATACGATGACCTGATTGAAAAAATATCTGCTAAGGGCGATACATTGAAACGTAAGACAAGGGTAAATTACAGTAAAGCTACGATTTCGGGTATCAATGCTAATTTTTCGTTAACTGCCATCGAGGATTTGTTGGTCGAAGGCTGGGGCACATTTATGTTCATGGATGCCGAAAATTCTAAAGGCGAGGATGTAAAGCTGGTGCAGAAACCTGAGATAGTCGTTGGATTGCTCGCAGCCTATTCTTCGGAGTTCGGGCTGAAACCACAACTTGAACTTGTGTTTACAGGACAGCAATATGATGCCGATCCTGAAAACAGTGGGGAATTCCTTACTCTGGATGCCGCAGCAGAATTGAATTTCAGGCTCGGTTACAGTTTTGAGATAAGTGATTTCGCATTGGCAGAGGTGTTTGTCAGGATGAATAACATTACCGACACATACAGGTTGTCCCAGTGGGGACTGCCCACCGCAGGCAGGACCTTTTACAGCGGCCTGACTTTCAGGCTGTAATACAGCTGTTTAATGGTATAAACCCAGATAAAGCGTTAGGAGTTATAAATATCTCATAAATAATTGATATATAGCAAATTAACGATTTTCCCCTCCTTAGATAAGGAGGGGTCAGGGGTGGTTGGATATAACATATTTATGGGAGTCTAATGCACAATCCGGGATAAACAGATGGACTCCACTTTGGTAGTGGAGTCCATCTATCGTTTTACTTTTCTGTCAGTTTGAAATTAATGGGTATTGTAACCCAAGCCTCGACGTTAACATTGTCTTTTTGTCCTGGGATGAACTTAGTTTTACTTACCGCTTCGACTGCCGCTTTTGCAAATTCCTCGTAAACACTGCCTTTGCTGATCTTTGATGTCCTGCCTTTCTCTTTAAGCAGTGTTTCTGTCTTCGTTACCGTACCAGTTTCAGAGACGAACGCCTTGACAAGAATGACGCATGAGATGCCGTTTTTCCGTGCAATTTCCGGATAGACGATGTTCTTAGACAGCTCGGAAACGTCGCATTCCGGCGCTTTGTCAAGCTTAACGAATTCTTGATTGCTGTCGCTTTTCTTCGGCGGCTTGCCGTTGCTGTCCGGCAGGTTGAAAGCAAAGACCAGGGCCAATACCACAACCAGGCCTAACAAGGGTTTGTACAGATTGACTTTTGATGAGTCTATTTGTTTCATCATCGAGATTCTCCTTCTGATTATTGACGAATTGAAATTAATTGAAAACGCTACCGACTGCGTATTAAGTGATTCCTTCATGATCAGCATTCCGTATTCGCTCAATCCGACACCGCTGTCGAGTATTGCACGGTCGGCCTGGTATTCGTGAACGGACGCCAGAGCGCTGCGGAACAGGAACAGCACGGGGTTGAACCAGAAAAAGGCCTGCAGCAGTTCGACAAGAAGGATGTCGAAGGAGTGTAACTTCAGAGCGTGCACTTTCTCGTGAGCCACAATGATCTCCAGGTCTTTAACCGAATACTTTTCCCTGTTGATGAATATCATGTTAAGGAAGGTGAATGAAGGGAGGTCCCCGTCTGTATATACAATCGAATAGCCTTTTAATTTAACTCTTGTGCCTTTGCGGGCAATGGAAGCGATAACTCCTGCGCGGTAGATGAAGCGCAGCAGGAACAGCCCGCAAACTGCGAAATATAGAATGGAAATGAAATCGAAGTTTGTAGCAATGACGCCGTCAACGGGGAAAACAACGAGTTCATCCATCGAGAACCCGAAGTCAACTGCTGCTGCAATGTAGTCTTCACCTTGTGGCAGGGGTATCAACGGGATCAGCAGAGAAACTGCCATTGCCAGGCAGAGATAGATCCTGGCGGCCAAGTGCCATGTGTCTTTACGCATGGCAAGGTAATAGATCAGGTACAG
Source organism: uncultured Hyphomicrobiales bacterium (assembly GCA_964634885.1). GTDB lineage: Bacteria > Bacteroidota > Ignavibacteria > Kapaibacteriales > UBA2268 > DAINRZ01. Next base: position 30,434 of record CAZWLN010000035.1, read on the forward strand.
CGCGTAACCTGCTATGATTGATTTCAGGGAAAACATAAGCCACGTTTCCATAGGGCTATTCTCCTTTGTCGTTGTTTTCTTTAATAATCATTTCTTTGATGGCTTCGATGTCGGCAAGCGAGATTTCCTTTTCTTTGGCAAAGAAGGAAACCATCTGTTTAAACGAGCCTTTGAAATAGTCTTGTGTAAAGTTTTTTACGAATGTTTTGGTGTAGTCTTTCTTTGAAATTACCGGGTAGTACTCGTGTGTTTTGCCGTAAGCCCTGTGGCTTACGAAGCCTTTCTTCTCAAGAATCCTTACGATTGTCGAAACGGTGTTGTACGCAGGTTTTGGGTCGGGAAAACAGGGGAGTAGGTCCTTGACGAATCCCTTTTTCACTTTCCAGAGAGCCTGCATTACCTGTTCTTCTGCTTTTGTCAGTTCCATATTTTTATTACATTGTGTTTAACATACATTTCAAATTTAAAACTAATTTATTAATTATGCAACTAAATTTTTAGTTATACAACTAATTCTTTATTCTAAGACGTAGAAAAGTGTGAAAAGGTTACAATTTTTTTTTGACCATCGCTATTTGTAGTGGGTAAATAGTGAAGATAATCAAATGTATATTTTTCAAATCTCAATGGACACACCCCGGCTGCTGCCGCAGCCACCCCTCTTTATTGAGGGGTTGAGACCTGACACATCGCTCCCCCTCTGGCAAGAGGTGGTCTGGGGGTGTGTAATAGCGCTTTATTCCTGTATTATTGCCAGATCACCTCTATCTACTAATACACATTTTCGTAATAATATATACTTTTAACCCATACTAAATAGCGAAGAGCCTTTTTTATTATTAAAAAAAGTTGAGACTTTTTCATCGATCAGGTGTTTATATATTTGTTAGTATTGTATTGTTTCATAATACGAAGGTTTGGAGAATGAAAGTATATTCCTGTATTTTGTTAATTCTCAGCGCAGTATTTTTGTTTCCATCCTGCTCAGATGATGCGATAAACACAAACGAAAACGAGAATCGGTATTTATGGCATGAATTAAAATTTCCAAAGAATATCGACGAAAATGATATTATCGGATATTTAGATCTGTGCAACTATCGATCTGTTAACATTGACGGCAAAACACAAGAAGCCCGGGTCTCATCCGGGGGCGTCTTCTTTTATGACGAGGACTATCATGAAGTAGGTAAGGTGTATTTGGACAATCAAGAAATGGAATATTTCTACTCGATTTTCGATCCGGGACCAGGTGGTATTGGGGAATATTATTGGTCAACCGAAAGCCTTCCTTTTCAGGAGCAGTTATTTACCTGGCATGGCAACGGTGATTCACTATTCCCGAAGTTTGAAATCAAACTACAGGCTCCGGCATCAACCTATAAAATAACCTCGCCTGAATTCCCGGTGAAGATTAATATGACAAGCCCGTTGACTATCACATGGGAACGGGCAGACGACGCCGGCAAGAATTCTGTAAAGATTGAATTGGAAGGCAAAAGCGGAGATGAGCATATTTCGAAATTCTATTTTACCAAAGACACCGGTGCTTTTACAATTCCGGCAGCCGATATAAAATCGTTTACTGTCATATACGATATAGTTCTGATTGTAGGCAGGAACACATTACAGGAAGTACTGCACGGTAAGTACATCTACGCCGAGATAATTTCAAGGTTTCATTTGAATTTATAATAGTGTGAGGAAATGTGTATTTTAGAAGAATTATATAATATATTTTCCATTTTGTAAATAATTGTGCAACACTTTCCAAATTGATGTGTCTTTTTTAATTGATGAAAATATGTATTACATTATAATATGGTGAGAAATGAGTAAATATGTACTATGCCTTGGATTAATAATCTTTTCATTTTATTTGATTTCCTGCGACGACGACAACGTAACCGGCAACAATGACAGGACTGCCGGATGCACCCTGTCGGCCCGTCCTGTGCTGAAGTCGCCCGAATACCTTAATGACAGCAATATGACAGGTTACATCGGAATCGAGGATTTCCATTATGTAGTCAAATATGAAGAAGATATTTCTCACATGACCGGTTCGTCGTCATACGCTATGTTTTGCGGCGAAGGGATAAATTCAGGCTGGATTGGCTATCTTTCCCTCGACTCAGACACGATGGATTTTGAATGTTTGGAGCCTTTTGACGAGGGTAGTGCGATGTCCTGCAATTACATAATCAACTGGAAAGACAGGCTTTCTTTTGCCGCACGTGATTTGAGCTGTAAAGGAAGCGGATCAGGCATCATCTCCCGATTTGAACTCAAACTGCCCGTTCCCGGGTCATATTTTACGATTACCAGTCCGTCATTAGGACAGAAGATCGACAAGAGCAAGCCGCTGGTATTAAACTGGGACGGACAGCATGAACCAGGTGCGAACCAGGTCAGAATTACCATTGAAGGTATGAATGGCAAGAAATATGCAGCAGGGAACTACTTCACCGACGACGACGGTTCTTTTACAATTCCGGTTGAAGACCTGAACGGCTACACAACGCTTTCCGGGCTTAAGATTTTTGTAGGCCGGAATTCAGTTCTCGAAGTATTGCCCGGAAAATATATCTATGCAGAGATATATTCAAAGTATTCCATGCCCTTGAGTTTAGCGGAGTAGAGGGTTTCATACTGTAAGTATAGATTAATTCAATTTCACTAACTGCCATCTGCGTTTTTCGGAGTTGATCAGGAACCATGCTCCATTGCCTGTTGCATTTGAAAAGGGATAGACAAGATGAATCCTGTCCGGATCCTGGTATTGCCAACGTGTTTCGTAAAGGAAATCGCCGTTTGAACTATAAGTGTCCACAATGAAGAAATTCGAATAGCTGTCTTTATTCCAGGGCTGAATCAGGACGTTGAACTTATCTTCGGAGAAGTACCAGTCCATGAGGATATACTCGTATGAGGAGTATTCGGGAAGGCAGAGAGGCGAGGCCTTCCAGTCGTTGAAAATTGATCTTAGCAGTCCCTGTGGAGCTATTTTTTCCAGACTGTCCCTCTCCGTCCGGTACTTTACAAAGACGCCCATCCACGGATTGAGGTAAATATAATGACCCTGCTTCCGGTTATATTCAAGCAGGCCTGTCGAGTTTATATTCAGGGCTTTGTCTTTGTATGATCTCCTCAATAAGCCCAAGGGAAGAAGATAATCAATTTTATCAAAGTCGTTGTTCGGGAACTTAGCGTAAAGGAAGATTGAATCATACAGGGAAACATCTGTTTTCAATTTTGCCCTGTCGGCGAAGTTCAGGTCGCAGATCATCTCCCCGTTACTTAATTGATGAAGCTGTTTAATGCTGTATTTATTATCGATGAACGTATCCACAGAAACCGGCTTGTTATTTTTCAGGGTAACTAATATAAACTTCTTTTTGACCAGTTTGCAACTGTTACCCGAGCATGAATCCCAGTTGGTGCAGAGGCAGAGCAATTCATCTTTGCGTATGGGATATGCGTAATTGAAGTTTACAGGAGGAAATTCTTCGTATTTAAAATTACTGATGTCTTCGATGGGCGAATTGTCTAATACGAATTTCCTGAATTTCCTGTCAGGAGCAATGGTAGTAATTGAGTCGCCTGTGCGTATATCAAATTCGCCGATGGAGAAATTCTTCAAATCAACATAATGTACGATGCCGTTCTTGAGGACAATTGAACCTGTCTTGGGTTGACCGATGGGATAGCTGACGGGTAGGGCAGATGCAATGGCCATTGTTCGGAACTTTTCTTTAAGATTGTCAGCCGAAAAATCCTGCAATTCTTCTCCTTCGAACCTTGCAATCTCATTGCCGTTGAAATTCAGCGCCAGCAATGAAGGATAGGCAGTAATTGCATAATACGCCGCTTCATTATCGGCAGAGTCAGCCTTATAATAACGCAAATCCTTTGATTGGAAAGTGTTTTTACCGACAGGAGCAACACCGGAACTGTCGGTAATCCTGATAAAGATATATATTTTTGAGTCGGGGAATGCTATTTCGATTTCTGCCAACGCTTTGCCAACAGTATTTGCGTCAACGATGCCGTTCTTTTGTTCGGGAAAAACTGCAAAAACGGGCGCATAAGAGTCGGTTGCAGTGAGTCTGACAGAGAAACATTGCAACAGAATGGTCAACAGAAGAATAATTACTTTTCTCATCTTTAATTTCATTATTGAATATCAAATAACCAGTATGGCAAATATAGTTAAAGATGAGGTAAAATGGATATGGAATAATCAGTGGGCAGAGACTCACGCTGGTAAGCCCCTGCCCTTAATTGTTACAATTGCTATTCAGGCTGCCAGTCAGGGAACCTGCCAGGAGTCCAGGGACTGCCGAGTTTTTCCATTTCATTTTCGATGTCTTTCAGGTCTTTTTCGCCTATCTGTTTCAAGTCGTCGAGAACTGCCCTGAACTCGGCGGAAACCAGCTTGTACAGGTCGAGGAAGGTCTGGGGCAGATCCGTAGATGTCATCGAACCCCAGACGATGTTGTCTAACCGCTCGTTAATAGCAGGCGGCTGGCCTGCATTGCGCTTCGAAAGTGAATTGTCGCCGTAGAGCTTTATACCTAAGCCATCGAGCTTCTTTTTCAATGACTTAACCCGCTCGATTAAAGTTGTGCTTGAAGCAGGTGTATTAACTAATGCCTTTTCAATCAGCGTTGCCCGCTTCGAGGCCTCGCTGTAATAGCTGTTTGCGCTGCTTAAAGCCCTCTGTAGATTGTTGATTTTCTTCTGGAAAGCGAAAACACCGGACGGGTCTTTTGCCGGAAGCGTCTTGTTGTTCAGCATTTTTGTCCTGAATGATACCGGGCCGCAAAGGGCTGTCTCAACCCCGTTCACAACTTTTGCCATCGACACTTTGTAAGTGCCGGGAAAAGTCGGCAGGGAGCCGTACTTGTTCGGGTCTGTCCTTTCGGAAACCGGCCAGGGTGCAGGATAGGCGAGGTCCCAGGTGGTGCGTCCAATGCCTTTTACTGCGGGCGCCGTCATACGCCTGATTATATTGCCCTCATTGTCGGTAATTGTGAATAGAAGATAGGGCTTTTGTTCTTCGTCTTCGGCTTTCAGTTCTTCGGGAGTAGGATAGGCGTAGTCCTGGTTTCCAATGTTACCTGACTTTTTATCTTTCTTCTTATCGTTGTCTTTTCCTGCTTTGTCTTCATTGCCCCCTTTTTCTTTTTCTTTCCTGATTTCCTTTTTTGTTTTGATCGATTCTTTGAGGTAGTAAGTAATTGCTGCACCGTAGGGAGGATTCTCGGCATTGTAATAGGTTATTCCCATGTGGTCGCGGTTGTGCGAGTCGTCCTGCTGGAAGATGAGGGCGTCTTTCACAGGGAAGATGAACGACTCTTTGTCGAGCATCTCCGGGGTAATCTCTCTCAAAGGAGTATAATCGTCCAGGACATAGAAGCTTCTGCCGAAGGTTGCCACGACAATGTCATTTTCCCGTTTCTGTATTTCCATGTCCATTATGGCGTTTGGGGGCAGCCCGTTGTTGAGTTTGTGCCATTTCTTTCCGCCGTCAACAGAAAAATAGAAAGAAAATTCCGTACCGGCAAAGAGTAGTTCCGGTTTGACATGATCCTGGTAAATGCAGTGGACATAGCCGTTTTCGGGCAGGTTCGAGCTGATGGAAGTCCAGGTGCGGCCTTTGTCTGTGCTCATTAATACATAGGGTTTGAAGTCAGCTCTTTTGTGATTGTCGAAAGTGGCAAAAACAATGTTCTCGTCGAACTGGGACGGGAATATGTCGGAAACATATGTTGTCTCAGGCACGCCCGGGAACGACTCGATCTTACGCCAGGTCCTGCCGTCGTCTTCAGATACCTGTATCAGTCCGTCGTCGGTTCCGACATAGAGCAGGCCGGCCTTTTTGGGCGATTCCGCAAGCGATACGATATTGCCGTAAAGCGAGGTGGAAGCATTTTTGGCAACAGCTTCAGGATACCATATCTTGTCCATTACAGGCAATGTATTCCTGTCAATCTGCCTCGTTAGGTCAGGGCTGATCCTGGTCCAGGAATTGCCTCTGTCGTCGCTCTTGAACAATACATTAGCGGCGAAGTACAACCTGGAGCCTTTGTGGGGGCTGATGATCATCGGCGAGTCCCAGTTCCAGCGGTAGAATTCTCCTTTACCGGGCTGCGGCTGAATATATGTGAGCTCTCCGCTTTTCCTGTCGAAGCGGCAGAGGACTCCGTGCTGTGGCTGGGCGTAAACGATGTTCGGGTCGTCGGGGTCGATGCGGGGCTGGAAGCCGTCGCCGCCAACGACTTTGAACCAGTCTTCATTGGCAATGCCGTTGTTTTTAATTGTTCTTGAGGGGCCGCCGTAGGAGTTGTTGTCCTGGGTGCCGCCATAGACATAGTAAAAAGGCTCGGCGTTGTCGAGTCCTACCCTGTAGAATTGGGTAATCGGCAGGTTCTCGAAGTATCTCCAGTTGGCGCCGCGGTCGTAGCTCTCATAGACGCCACCGTCGCCGCCGATAAGTATATAGTCGGGATTGTTGGGATCGAGCCAGAGGGCATGGTCATCGACATGCCGGTTTTTGTTGCCGAGAGTCCTGAAGGTAGCTCCGCCGTCTGTAGAAATCTGTGCATAGGTATCGACTAAATACACTACGTCGCGTTCCAGGGGATTGCAGAACACTTCATTGTAATACTGTCCGCTGGTAGTAGCGTATGAACTTCTTTTCTCCCAGGAAGCCCCCCTGTCCGTTGAACGGTAGAAACCGGTGTTTGACTCTGCAGCTTCGATGACGGCGTATATGTAATCAGGGTCGACGGGGGAGATTGCCAGGCCGATTCTTCCGACATCGCCACCTGGGAGGCCGTTTGTAAGCTTATTCCATGTCTTGCCGCCGTCGACGGATTTGTAAACGGCAGATTCGGGGCCTCCGTTAATAAGAGTCCAGACATGGCGGCGCCTCTGGTATGAAGAACAGTAAAGCACATCGCTGTTGCGGGGATCAATTACAATGTCGCTGACACCGGTGTTGACGCTGATATCTAAGATTTTCTCCCAATTCTTTCCACCGTCGGTGGTCTTGTACAGTCCTCTGTCTCCGCCGGGTCCCCAGAGTGGGCCCTGGGCTGCAACATAGACGATGTCCGGATTCTGTGGGTCGATGAGAATTTTACCTATATGCTCCGAGAGTTTCAAACCTACGCAATTCCATGATTTGCCGCCGTCGGTGGTTTTGTACACTCCGTCACCGTATGCAACACTTCGCTGGCTGTTGTTTTCACCTGTTCCTACCCATACAACGTATGGATTTGTAGGGTCCATTGCCAGGCAGCCGATGGAGAAAGAACGCTGGCCGTCGAAGACCGAAGTAAATGTATGGCCGTGGTTCGTTGTTTTCCAGACTCCGCCACAGGCAACGGCAACCCAGAAGTGAGAAGGATTGTTCGGTTCGACGGCAAAATCGATGATCCTGCCTGAAGCAATGGCGGGGCCGATGGAACGCCATTGTAAACCGGCGAATGAGGTTTCTTCCAAAGGGTCTTTCTCGGTTTTTTTCTCTTCGGCGCGGGTGGGGATGCTGATTGCCAGCATGGACAGCAAAAGTATCAACAGCGTTCTGTTCATATATCAATCTCCAAATTTTTTTTACTAAATCCATATTTTACGAAAATAGTAATAAAAAGTTTCGGAAAAAGGAGAAAGAATGCTGAATTACGAATTACGAATGCTGAATTCTGAGCCGAGCGCAGCGAGACCGGCGAAGCCAATGCTGAATTTTGAATTATAAATTATGAATGCTGAATTCTGAATTCTAAATTATAAATGCTGAGCCGAGCGTAGCGAGACCGGCGTAGCCAATGCTGAATTCTGAATGATAAATTGAGTTGTTTTCCCGGTCTTGGATAAGGCGGGGCAGGGGGTGGTTCGATAATTAGTTCATCAAGTTTATAAAGTTCGTAAAGTTTATAAATTTAGAAGAAGAAATACCAACGCTGCTTCTTTCACCTTCCCCTTGGGGAAGGCTGGGATGGGGTGGTTAAGTTTGTCAAGTTCGTAAAGTTCATAAAGTTTATAAATTTAGAAGAAGAAATACCAACGCTGCTTCTTTCACCTTCCCC
>CAZWLN010000035.1:38629-46303 GCA_964634885.1 uncultured Hyphomicrobiales bacterium
TTGGGGAAGGCTGGGATGGGGTGGTTAAGTTTGTCAAGTTCGTAAAGTATATAAAGTTTGTAAAGTAAGAAAAAACAGTGCTGGAGCGACTTTCCCCGCCTTGGATAAGGCGGGGCAGGGGGTGGTTGGATAATTTGTATGAAAAGAATGGAGAATGATGAAACGAGAATGCTTAAAGAAGAATTCTGAATTAAGAGTGTCGGAAGACTCGGTTTCACGTCTTTTGATAAAAAACAGGGGAATAGCCTAAAAGCCGGACTCTACCTATAAAGTGGAATCCGGCTTTGAGAGATATTTGATTTAGATCAGGATTACTGCCTTTTTACATTTTAATAAACATTTGGGATTTGTCGCTGAAAAATATTAGATAGACGCCCGGTGTCAATTGGGATACGTCGATTTGCCCGGAATAGCTGCCGGTAAGTACAGGTTTGCCGTTAATGTCGTATATACGGTAAGCTGTTCCGGGGTTGACATTGTTAATGTAAATCATGCCGCCGGCAGGATTAGGGAATATTTCATTAGGAGCTGCAGGTTCGCGGCTCTCCTCAATGTCTGTAATATTCGAATACTTAAAGACAAGTCTGCAGGCTTCCCTGTAAAGGCGGTTGTTTCTGTGATCGGTATAATACAGGTTCGTATTGCCGGCTGTCCAGGCGCCGTTCGACCAGGTGTAATAGGCGGCAGTGGACATAAGGCCGTCGCTGTATGTATATGAATACTTGTAGCTATTGGCCCAACCGCTGTCTTTAACGTAGGTAGTGCGTGTTTGTTCAAGTAACATGTCCTGGGCATCATAAGAGTAGAAATCCTTACTGCCGTCGTACCAAACGTTGTCCTCAAAGCTCATTCCTTTTTCCAACAGCATTTTACCCGTTGCGCTGTACTCATAGGCAGTTCTCCCGATCTCGTACCAATCGTTGTTTGATGTCCTGAAAAAATTCAGCTGGGAAACAAGGTTTTGTGCGTTGTAACTCCATGTTTTCTTTTCATATTTGAGCCAGGCTCCGTCTTCCCAGTATTCAATCGTTTTTAAGGTCATGTTGTTATTGGCATCATACTGCATTTCGGTTTTCATAGAATTATCCCAAATGCTGCCGTTCCAACCGTAAGTATTGATCCGAGTCTGGTTGCCCTGGCTGTCGTAATCGTACACCACTTTCGCTGAATTGCTCCATGAATTGTTGTCCCATTTTTCAATTATATACTGAATAAGGCTGTCTTTGTCGTTATATTGGTATGTCGTCTTTTTTGAATTGATGAATGAACTGCTGCTGTATCTCTCTTCTATTTGCTGAGTCATCAAACCTTTAACGGAATAGGCGTAAGTTATTCTCGTCAAAGGTATTATTGTGGAGTCTGCAGCATTAAACATATATGAAGAATATTCTGTCGGATTGCCGTTCTCATCATAGTTCCTTTCATATTTATTCATCTCCAGCCATACGCTGCCCGTCCACCATTGTATGGACCAGTGCCTGAGCCTGGCCGAATCGTCATAGTAATATACAGTCCTGCCTGATCTGGTCCAGGAGCTGTCAATTTTTCTCTCGACGTACTCTTCCAGTTTGTTAAGTCCCGCATCATAGGTGTAACTCAAACGTACATCCGGATTATTCGTGTTGAAGAGTAATATTCCGGAAAGCGGCTTATTCGCAGGAAACGCAGTTAACTGTAATAAGAAAAAGAAAACAACAATGTAACTAATTTTTTTCATTACTAATCCCTTTAAAAATTGTGTTAAAAAAACATATATATAACACAATTCAAAAGGAAAAAGGGTCAACATCAGTAATTTTCTTTCGGTAGCAATAAATAGTCCGGGTAACTTACATCTATTCGTAAAGGACTTAGAGATTACCGGTAAGATAGACTCAGTAAACCAAAATCTTGCCTGTGTAGTTCTCCCTGCCAATCCTGACATTGTAAATATACAAACCATTAGGGAGGTTAACAGAAAAATCGTCGCCGTATGACTGGTAAACACAGCTTCCCAACAGGTTGTAAACCGATACTGAGGGTTGGAAACATGATTCAGCAGCGAATTTGAAATGAACAGAGCCGCTGTTTTGTACAATTTCAAATATATCGGCATTGTCCTTATTATCTTCGGCTACACCCACGAACAGGGCATCTGTACGGACAGGGCAGAACTTCCAGTACATCAGGTCGTGGTTTTGTGTAGATGTACCCGTTGCAGAAGTAAAGCCTGCTATAGCCCATTCAGACTGTTCGAAGCTGACATACTTACCCAGGTCGAAGGAAGAGAGTGTAATTGCAGGCCTGCGAAAATCCTTAGTTGAATCTATGTAAAAATTCAGTGTGTTGGGCTTAATATTATATTCGATTTTTGCGTAATACACTTTATAGTGTGATTTAATAGTAAACAGGGTACTGTCAACAGCCAGGACCCAGGGGGACTCATGTACAGAAGAGTTCGGTTGGCTGCCGTTAGACTGGATGGCAGCATGGTTGCCGTTAGGGTCGTTCATAGTCTCGATCTGGTTCCTGTCATTGGAGAAGAGGTCGATTTCGAATGCAATGCTGTTCGGAATACCGGCATAACCCAGATTGCCGCCGAACAGGCCTATGGAATTGAAAGCGGCATTCTGGAGTACAAAGACAATACCGTCGGCGCCGGGTTCGGAATTATCACCTGGGTTGGCGTTGGAGCCTTCGCTCATCCTGAAACCAAATTCAGTAGTAAATCCTTTTTTAACGGGTAGGGGCTTACCGTACCATACTGCTCCCCGCTGGTTTACTTTGTTCGTGGTCAACCTGATGTAATTGTCTCTCCTGCCGGCTTTTTCGACAAAAACCAAGTTTGAGGATGCGTCAAATTCATTATATTCAAAAGCAAGTTCGTCGCAAGCATTGGGGACAGCTTTTACTTCTGCCGGGAAATTGGTTTTACACGGTTCGGTCAACCCGATGATTATTGTATCTGTATATTCCATCAAATTCACAGGTTCAAAGTAAAATTCGAAATCGTGAGAACTGCCGGCAGCGATTTCTATGGGATAGTCCGCAGATTTTATATCGAAGACATTACCGGCGCTTCCTTTGAACTTTACTGAACCGACAACAATTTTTTCATTAAGAGGATTGTTTAAGGTAATGAACTTCTTTTCAATTTCAAGTTTATCGTATTCAAAAGAGAGGTTGTCCGGCGCCTTTGCAGTACCCAGTTTCCTGGTGACGGTGTAGGGCTGGGAAGTAATGGTGTCGTTGTCGTCATTGACAACAGTTACTGTATAGCTGCCCGGTTGGTTAACGACGATGCTCTGGTTGTTTACACCCGTTGACCATTTATAAGACTTGTAACCGTTGGGAGCAGCAAGGGTAACATCTTCATCATTGCAAATTTCAAAGTGTTTACCAATCAGGAATTCTTTCTCAATCTCTTTCTTTGTCAACGCCTTACTGTATATCTTTACTTCGTCTATTGAGCCGATGAAGCGGGTGGAGGTTCTGTTTTCTCCTAAATATTTCCACCAATGTCGAGCGATGCCGGCATTGTTATCATATACTAAAACAGCTTGTTGTTTTGCTCCAACCAATTTTCCATCAATATATCCATACATCATGTTGTTCTTATATACTAAACAGTATTGAATCCACCTGCTTCGGTAATTCTGAAAATCATATGTTACATTTATTGGTTTCGGATCTATTGAAACCCCAGAGCCTACAGCAAAATGAACATATTTAATTTTATCGGGTAACGGCCAGCAATGATCAATTCCTAAATAGCCGAAATTAAAATCACCAAACCAGATGTATGATTCACCCCAATCGGTGGAAAAATCTTCTTCATTTACCCACAATGATATAGTAAATTCAGGGTATTTCGTAAAATCAATCGGTGGTATGATAATATGTCCTCCTGTTGATACATCGCCAGGCTCTCCCCTGAAATGGAAAGCATTGTTGCCGTCCACACCAAGAGTTGGAGTTACGTCATTATGAATAGTACCATGAAGATTGTTACCACTATTGTCTTTTGCTGTACTATCATTAAAACTCCAATATGCTATTAAAAATTCATCTGTACTTTGTGCATTTAATGATTGGATGAAGGCTATAAATAAAATTATTATGAATTTTTTCATTTTCTTTTCCCGAAAATCGAATAAAATAATATTATCAAAAAACGAATTTATTAGAAATTATTATATTAAACAATATTATTTTTGATATTTTTTATAATGTGAATAACGGTTATTTAATGAAAAACTTATTATTATTATTAAATGGAAACCCTAAGATGATTTTAGAATCAAATAATATTGATTATACTGATTTTGAAATCGTGAAATTTGATGAAAAATTATTATCTAGTCCCAGAGCTATACTAAGGTTAATCAATAAATCGAAATATCAAGCAGTTTACTTTGGGTGCAAAGAGAATGAGCTTCAAAGATTTCAAATATTTATGAAAATATATATTATTCTGTCTTTAAAGTTTAAAGGTTCAGTAATTGATGAATCGGGTCATAAGAACGATTTTTCTTTGATTAAAATGATCGTATGTGAGTTACCAAGACTATTTTGCGAAGCTATTGTATCATTGTTAACAATTATTATTTATTATATTAAAATTCCTTATTTAAAATGGACATTATTGAAAAAAAATTAAATGCATTATTCTGGCGTCCGGAGTATTATGGATCTCTGACTGACGGCGGTGTTCCAACACTCTATCGAGGTTTAACTGGTGGTTTGCTTAAATTAGGCCATAATTGCCAGTTCGCTTCCGGCGGTAGGCTGGACCTGGACGAAAGGATAAAAACATATTACATTCCTTATTCAAAGTTTTTCCGCAACTTCCCGGAAGTATTATGTCTGCCTTATAATAGAAAATCTGTTAAGTATATATTAAATATCATCGAAAAAGAAAATATCGATTTTCTATTTCAACATAACCATGACTTTCACTACGGCGGCTCAATGGTTAAGAAGTTGACCGGTATTCCATTTCTCCTGCACGTTGACAGCGTTGAGTACTGGGTAAAGAAAAACTGGGGTAAACTATATCTTGCAAAATTTCTTAAGGTAGCTGAAGAAATCCAATGGCATAATGCTGATGCAATTTTTGTTATATCAGAAGTAGTTAAGAATCAACTAGTAGAATTGGGAGTAGATGGACAAAAAATTATTTTGAACCCCAACGGTGTCGATCCGGACTTCTTTTCACCTGATGTTGATGGTAATACAATCAGGCAAACATTAAATCTTAAAAATAAATTTATTTGTGGTTTTGCAGGGACTTTCGGTCAATGGCACGGTTTGGAGGTAATTGCAGAATCTATCAAATACATTGTAGAAAAAATACCTGAGGTATTTTTTCTTTTCGTAGGAGATGGTCTGTTAAGGCCAATGATAGAGGAGATTATAAAAAAGAATAATGTCGGAAACTATTCATATATAACAGGTTTGGTTAATTACAATACCGTACCTCAATATCTCTCTGCATGTGATGTACTTCTTGCTCCTAGTGTACATAGTGTTGATGGTTCTGCCTTTTTCAATAGCCCCATTAAATTATTTGAATATATGGCAATGCAGAAACCGATAATAGCTACTAATATTGGCCAGCAGGGTATTGTGATAAAAGATGGTTTAAACGGCTTTTTCTGTGAAGAAAAGTCTCCAGAAGATCTTGCAGAAAAGATACATTATATATATCAAAACAAAGACTTAGCAGATCAGACAGCTCTGAATGCAAGGAACACTGTAGTAGAAAAATATGACTGGAAAGTAAACTCCACCAGAATAGTTGATGCATACAAAAGAATCATTCAAGCTAGACACTAACTTTCATTCCACCTTATACGCCGTTACGCTGTTGCCGAAGAATGTCGGTATCAGAAGGAGTTTCTTCTCAGTAATGTATTCCAGGTCTGCCGATTGGATGTTGTCGCCACTTGTGTTTAGAAGTTGCGTTACCTTCCCGTCGAGAAACAGCAGGTTGGTGGCGCCGCTCCAGTCGGAGACAATGAAGGCGCTGTCGCTGTACTGCTTCAGGCCGTCGATGCCTCCCTTGTTTTTGGCAATCTCCTTCCTGCTTTTATCGCCGATGTTTATTGCATAGAGTGGGCCGCAGCCTACATACAGGGTACCGCCCGAGAACAACATGCCGTTTGGGCCTGGGACATCGAGCCATTTTGAGACTTTACCTTTGTCTAAGAGGTATATGCAATCCCCATTCATGTCCGAAACATACAAAAGGCCACGGTCGTCTATGGCAATATCATTCAGGAATTTAGCGCCCTCCACATTATAGGTGTTAGCAACGGCTGCTTTCTCTATGTCGATCCGGACAATCCTGTCGATGTCGGTAACATACAGGTAATTGCCGCTGATGGCCATGCCTTTGGGTGCATTCAAACCTGAAACCCACTCAGGAGTAATGACTTTTCCTTCGAGGGAGACAATCGAGATGAAGCCCTTACCGTCTTTGTCGGTAGGTTTACCGTCGATGTTTGAAACATAGAGCCTGTCGCGTTTGGCGTCGTACATTACAGATTCGGGTACTTTGAGAGCGCCGTCGGCTGTCCAGAGATGTCTTAGGCCTACTCCGGAATCGTTGACAGAAACCTGTGTTTTCCCTGTGGCGGATTTCGGGACTCCGCTGCCTTCACGTGAACAGGCTGCCGAGTTTATAATGCTTAACAATGCAATTAAGGTTATCGCTTTTTTCATATAATCACCAAAAAAAATCAGTAATAATTATGTAATATAATACCTTATACCTAAAGATGCAATGAGTTTGTGAAGTTTATCAAGTTTGTAAAGTTAATCAAGTTCGTCAAGAATTCTGAATTCTGAATTCTGAATGCTGAATAAAAAAGTTGAATGCAGTTCTTTCTCCTTCCCCTTGGGGAAGGCAGGGATGGGGTGGTCAAGTTTATCAAGTTCGTCAAGTTCATAAAGTAAGGAAAAGCAGTGCTGGAGCGGTTTCCCACTACTTGGATAAGGAGGGGGCAGGGGGTGGTTGGACTTCTTCAGTTTGTCAAGTTTGTCAAGAGGGAAGAAACCCTGATGGGGTGAAATAGTTGTAGTACATCAAGTTAGTAAAAACGAACAGCCCCCGCAGGGGCTTTTTCCTCTCCCAATAGCCACGTCATTTATGGCGTGGGCCGGATTGAAGAGCACGCTGCGCTTGCCCCTTCCCATCGGGAATAATTCCCCTCGGGGAAGGCCGGGATGGGGTGATTAGTTCGTCAAGAATTCTGAATTCTGAATTCTGAATGCTGAATGTAAGAAAGTGCTGATCTGGAGCGGTTTCCCCCTACTTGGATAAGGAGGGGGCAGGGGGTGGTTGGACTGTCAAGTTCATAAAGTAAGAAAAAGCAGTGCTGGAGCGGTTTCCCACTACTTGGATAAGGAGGGGGCAGGGGGTGGTTGGACTTCTTCAGTTTGTCAAGTTTGTCAAGAGGGAAGAAACCCTGATGGGGTGAAATAGTTGTAGTACATCAAGTTAGTAAAAACGAACAGCCCCCGCAGGTGCTTTTTCCTCTCCCAATAGCCACGACAATTATGGCGTGGGCCGGATAAAGAAAGAAACAATCTGCTCCTTACCCGGACCAGATTTCCCCTTCCCCTTGGGGAAGGCTGGGATGGGGTGATTAGTTCGTCAAGAATTCTGAATTCTGAATTCTGAATGCTGAA
>CAZWLN010000036.1:0-45690 GCA_964634885.1 uncultured Hyphomicrobiales bacterium
TGGAGCGGACTTCCCCTTATTGGATAAGTAGAGTTGCTGGTGGTCGGTGGCTGGTTGCTGGTGGCTGGTGGCTGGTGGCTGGTTGCTGGTGGCTGGTGGTTAGTGGCTGGTGACTGGTGGCTGGTGACTGGTGGTTAGTGGCTGGTGGCTGGTGGCTGGTGACTGGTGGTTAGTTGCTGGATTATTAGTTTGTAAAGTTCATCAAGTTCGTCAAGTTCATAAAGTAAGAAGAAGTGCTGTTGGAGCGGACTTTCCCCTCCTTGGATAAGGAGGGGGCAGGGGGTGGTTGGACTCCTTATGTTCGTCAAGTGAGTAAAGTTCATCAAGTTCATAAAGTCAAGAAATAGCAGAACTGGAGCGGACTTCCCCTTATTGGATAAGTAGAGTTGCTGGTGGTCGGTGGCTGGTGGTTAGTGGCTGGTTGCTGGTGGCTGGTTGCTGGTGGTCGGTGGTTAGTTGCTGGTGGCTGGTGACTGGTGGTTGGTGACTGGTGGTTAGTGGTCGGTGGCTGGTGGTTAGTGGCTGGTTGCTGGTGACTGGTGGTCGGTTGCTGGTAATTTCAAACAATAATTGCATAATCCCGGTTTATTCCGCCTTTTCTTAATATAAAACAGATATTTTCAAATGAAATGTTTCCCGGGATTACTCGGCTGTTTTTACAAACTGAGACATTGTTCTTCCACGTGCTGTCGATAACGACAGATAGTATGCTCCTGCTTCAAGTCCCGGTACATCCAGACTGACGGTGTTGCCTGAAACACTGTAGTCAGCAACGGATCGAACCGGTCTCCCGGTACAATCAAATATCTTAATGTCTTTAATATCCGTGCCTTCGTCATCAAGGTAAATTGTTATATGTGAAGTTACCGGGTTAGGGTAAATCCCGCTTTTTTGCTTTGTTTGATTGTCTTCTACAGTGTTAATATTAAAGTCGGTAAGTGGTGCCCTGTATAGGCCTTGTTGACCAGCCGCATATATATAACCGGATTTGATACCAATTGAGTTAATTGCCAGGTATTTATTCAGGATATTATTCCATGTGCTGCCTGAGTCTGTTGACAGAGATATTCCCCGTAGTCCCTCTAGAACAATTAAATAGTTCTTTCCAATTATTAGGTCAGTAATCCTGTTAAATCTATTGGAATCATTAAGGATCATCCATGACAATCCATTATCTGTCGATTTGACTATCAAACCATTATTAGTATAAAAATATATATCTGTATTGAATTTTTTCATTCCAGTGACAGTTCCCGAAATGGATGGAAAATTTAATACCTGCCAGCTATCGCAGCCGTCATTGGAAGTGTAAATATGATCTTTAGTACTGATATAGAACAGGTCGTCGTAATGATTCAAAATGTAAAATTTTGAATCAGGAATATTTTTTTGCAATGACTGCCATGTAATACCCCAATCTTCGGAAATCATGACAGTCCTGTTATTGTTTTCAAAAATATATATATAATCATTATGAAAGAATATCTTCCTAAAATAATAATTGTTACCTGGAATCTCTACGGGAATGTAGCAATCATCCATCCTGTAAAGCCCGGACCATGTGTGAAGAAATACACGATTGCCCAATCTGTAAAAGTATTGAATGGGATGATCATAAAAGTATTTACACTCTGACCAGGTTATACCATCATCTGTTGAATACAGGTAACTGCCTGAATGATGGGTCTCGATACGTGAATACTCGACAATCCAGTTTCCTAAAAATAACGTGTCGCCTGAACAGTCAATAAATTGACATTGTAAGTTTTGTGGATTGTCTAAAAGTACCTCCCAGTTTCCATTAGTATTTGTAGCCAGGGAAAAGCATAATCCTAATAATAATAATTGCTTTTTCATGTTCACACCCAGACTTATTCGACAACATATCTTTATAAATACAATTGACACATGATATCCCATTTCGTTACAAAAATATTCAGGGTAAAGGAAAACAGCGGTGTACGAAAGTGGATATTGCCGTCAAATTTAACATTCAGTGTCTATCTTTCCGATTGGATAATCCCGGTTTATTCCTTATTTTCATATATGTTTTTTTCAATCAAGTAACTGGAATTGTTTGAACGCTGACACAAATGAATCGACTAAGGGTTCTCCGGAGTATTACAGCCACAGCAGGGAGGAGATGCTCGCATATATACCGGAAGGATGTACTAAATACCTCGAGGTTGGCTGTGGCGAAGGCCGCTTCGGGAGCCTCCTGAAGATGAAAGCCGGCGCTGAAGTCTGGGGAGTTGAACTTGTAGAAGAAGAGGCTGTAAAAGCTGCTTCAAAGTTGGACAAAGTGCTCTCCGGCGATTTTAATTCCTGCTACCCTCAATTGCCGGAAAGATATTTTGACTGCATCGTTTTCAACGATGTCCTCGAACATTTTGCCTACCCGGATGAAGTCCTGGGCCTGTGCCACAGGCTGCTACGCGATGGCGGCTATATTGTGGCTTCTATACCTAATGTAAGGTTCATCAGCAACCTGAAGGAAATGCTTGTGAAAAAGGATTGGAAGTACAAGAAGGAGGGGGGCATCCTCGACTACACACACCTGAGGTTTTTTACAAAGGTCAGTATTCGCCGGATGTTCGAAGAAACAGGCTATGAAGTGCTGAGGCTGGAAGGACTGAAGAACAACATGAAAGCTGTCTTCCACCTGATCAATGCACTGTCCCTGTTCCAGCTCTCCGACTCGAGGTATTCCCAATTCGCCTGCGTTGCAAGGTCAAATGCCGAATAATAAAATGTAATACATAAAAACATAAAAAAAAGCCCGTTGAACCGGGCTTTTTGATTATTATTCAGTATATCTGATAGTTCTATCTTCTTTTCTTCTCAGGCGAGAACTTGACTTCAGCCCATTTTGAGAGCCTTACGAACGGCAGGCCTATCAACAGGTAAATTGCCGCGGTAATCAGGTACACGCCAAGGTAATCGAAAGTCCTGCTGGTAATCAGCTGAGAAGCTTTGGTAAGTTCGACCATCGTAATCACAGACACTAATGATGAGTCTTTAAGAAGGGAGATGAAGTCATTGGTAATTGGTGGTATTACCAGCCTTATGGCCTGTGGGACGATGATATGCCTCAAGGCCTGTCCTCTTGTCATACCCAAAGCAATTGCAGCTTCCATCTGTCCTTTTGGTACCGAAAAAATTCCAGCCCGGTAATTTTCTGCTTCGTATGCGGCGTAGTTCAGCCCAAGGCTGATGACGCCGGCAACAAAAGGTGAAAACGTAATACCAAAATGATTGGGGAAAACGAAAAAGATGAAATACAACTGTATCAAAAGGGGAGTACCCCGGATTAATTCGACATAGCCAAGAGCCATTTGTGAAAAAGGCGGTGGGGCGTATATCCTTACAAGTGAGACAATCAGCCCTAGTATTACTGCAAGTAACATTGCAAGGATTGAGATAACAATAGTATAACAGGCGCCTTCCAGGAGTTCAGGCATTAAGCCCATATAAAAATTAAAGTCTCTCGGCTGTTTCAGTATTGATTTGGGCCTTGTACTTCCACCCTGTCCAGCCAACTCTTTTTTGACCGTTGTGTCAATCCATTTCTTCAGGAAGTCATCGAGCAATTCCCATTTTCGATAAATTTTTTCCAATTCACCGCTTTTCAGCATTAAACTGAGGGCATTATTAATCTTCTTAAGCAGAGCAGCGTCATTTTTCTTGATCACAAGTCCATATTCGATCATTCCGATGGGTGAACCGACAAACTTGAGTGCCGGTTCGGGCAGTGCGTATTCTTTTGCCACGGGATAGTCTATCAGTACTGCGTCCAGCCTGCCGTTCTTGAGGTCGAGATAGGCATTGGCTTCGCTTTCGTAGCCTTTGACATTAATTCCGCCGACCATCTCGTTCATATACTTCTCTGCAAAAGAACCGGCGAGAGTACCGACGGCTTTGCCCCTGCACTCAGTCATTGATTTGATGTCCTGGTTTTCTGTCCTGACGACAAGCTGAAGGTATGTGACAAAGTATGGCCTGGAGAAGTTAACGACTACTAATCGGTCTTCTGTGATCTCGATGCCGTTAATAACAACGTCGTAGTCGCCTCTTTCAAGCCCGGGAATCAAATTGTCCCATTGCTGCTGGACATGCACGGGCTTCATCTTCAGTTCACGTGCGATGGCGTCGATGATCTCAACTTCGAAGCCTATCAATTCGCTGGGATTCTCCGGGTTCTGGAAAACGTAGGGCGCACCGCTCTCGGCGTCGGCAGCCCAGCGAAGCTCGGGCAGGTCCTCGCACAGCAGATTGCCGTATGCAAAGACACCGCCGATTATGATCAGAAATTTAACAAACGCTTTTTTAAAATAGCTCATTACCTCTCACTCAATTAAGTACTTTCGGATGATTGCCGTTACCGTCTGCGTATGTAACAGGGCCGGAGCCTTCGGTAAACGGATTATACTTTTCCAGGAATGTATCCCACAATTCCCATTTTATCAGTATCTTTTTTATCTCGCCAGATTTCCACAGCTTCAACAGCGCCTGGTCGATTTTGTTCAATAGTTCCGTATCTTCTTTTTTCACAACAATGCCGTACTGAATGACACCTACTGGCCCGCCGACAAATTTAAAGGCCGGGTCGGGCTGGGCATAGACCTTGGCCACGGGATAGTCGATGAACACGGCGTCCAGCCTGCCGTTCTTCATGTCTAAGTAGGCATTGGCTTCGCTTTCGTAGCCCTTGACGTCGATGCCCCCGACGCTGTCGGTCATATATCTTTCTGCGAAGCAGCCTGAAAGTGTCCCGACAGCTTTGCCGCGACACTGGGTAATATCGTTAATACTGTTTTCTTCTGCTTTGACAGCCAGTTGCAGGTAAGTGGCAAAGTAAGGCCTTGAGAAGTTAACAACCTGCTGCCTGTCCGGTGTAATCTCGATGCCGTTAATAACGACGTCATAGTCATTCCTGCCGAGTCCGGGTATTAATCCGTCCCATTGTTGCTGGACGTGTACCGATTTCATCCCAAGTTCCTTTGTGACGGCGTCGATGATTTCAACCTCGAAACCAATCAGCTCTTTGGGATTGTCAGGGTTCTGGAAAACGTACGGAGCACCGCTTTCAACGTCAGCAGCCCACTTTAGAACGGCTTCTTCCTTCTCGTTTTTGTTGCACCCGGCAGCAATGCAGATTAACATTAGTGAAAGGGCCAGTATTTTAACTGTATTATACCTCATTGTCCGGTGCTCAATCTAAAAATAGTTTCAAATAGTTCCTTGTCCTCTCGTCTTTTGGCTCGGAGAACAGCTGTTCAGGCGGAGTAACCTCGACAATCCTGCCGTCCTCCATATATACTACCAGGTCGGAAGCGTTCTTGGCGAAGTTCATGGCGTGAGTGACCACGACTTGTGTCATGCCTTCGCGGTGAAGGTTTTTCATGACTCCAAGTACTTCCTCGACCAGTTCGGGGTCGAGTGCGGAAGTAGGTTCGTCGTAAAGCATCACCTGGGGGGACATTGCCAGGGAGCGGGCGATTGCCACCCTCTGTGCCTGGCCGCCTGACAGTTGGTTGGGATAGCGCTCGGCAAATTCTTCCATTCCAACTTTTTCGAGAAGTCCGTAAGCACGCAGAGTGGCCTGCTCGTCGGTTTCATGTTTTACAATCCTGGGAGCAAGTTTTACATTGTCGAGAACCGTCAGGTGAGGGAAGAGGTTGAAGCTTTGGAACAGCATACCTACGCGTTTCCTGATGGTAAGTGCTTTGAGGAGGAAGTCCTCGTCATCGATTTTCACGCTGTTGTCCTTGAACGGAAGAAGCGCCAGTTTCTTAAGTGAGCGCTGTTTCGAGGCCATTTCCTGTTTGGCGGCTTCAGGTGACTTGCGGCTGAGAGTAACCCCGGCAATCCTGATCCTGCCTTCGTCCATGATCTCGAGGCAGTTAAGGCAGCGGAGAAAAGTAGTCTTACCGCAGCCCGAACGTCCGATGATGGAGATCAACTGTCCTGCTTTGGCTGTAAAATCTATTCCCTTGAGAATGTGGAATCCATGGTAATATTTGTGCAAGCCTTTAATGTCAATTATTCTGTCAGATTCTTCAACCATCTCATTCCAGACAATTTATTAATTCTTTACAATTTTATTTATTACAAGAAAACAAAATAAGAAAGATTGTATTAATTCACAATAAAAAACAAAATATATATTCAATTTGATAAAAAATAAAAAAGCCCTTTTACAAGGGCTTTTCTTTAGAATTCGGTAACAACAATGTAACTGGTGCCGATATACCTTTTGCCTTTCGCACGTTTTTCCTTTGGCGGCGGATTGTTCGGGTCTGTTGAATCCATGCCCTGGATGCTGATGCGTGAAAGGTCGATGCCGGCAGAAATAAAGAAGTTCATCAATGCTTTGGCTCTTTCTTCGGTAATTTTTTTATTGGCCGGTTTGTCTTTGTCATTGTCGGGATAGCAGACGATCTGGAAATTGACTGCCGGGTTGTTCATCAGCGAGTTTTTGTAATCGTCGAGAATTTCGCCGACAGTGAACCTGAGTTTCGATTTGTTAAGTTCGAAGGGCGGTACTGCCAGTGGTATGTGAATGCCTTTCACGAGTGGCTTGACGATGAAGTCCCTGGAGAGTTCGGCGTATTTGCCTGTATTGGGGATCTTGATCTCAAACTTCTCGTGGAAATAGTCTTTTTGTTTGATTTCGACATAATAGGTCTCACCTGGTTGGAGGCCGGGGATGAAGAATTTGCCTTTGTCGGCGGCGTTGCTGCGTCCAACGGCTACCATCTTGCCCTGCGAATCGAGAATCTTCAGGATCATTGAGACAGGTTCTTTTGTAACTGCGTTAGTAACGTTGCCTGTAAGAGTTACAACGCCTTTGGCAGCCTGGGCGCTCATGGAGATCATGGTGCCGATTACCACTGTTATTACAATTAATTTTCTTATCAACTTGATATACATTATTTATTCCTCCGATTTCAATTATTATTCTTTTGTAAGGAAGCGGACAGTACCGTCGGCGCATCCGAGAATGATGATGCTTGCGTCGCTGACGAGGTCAACGGACCAGATGTCCACACCGACATCGAAAGTGTAGAGGTTGTCTCCGGTTTCGCTGTTCCACATTTTGACTTTGCCGTCGAGGCTGCCGCTGACGATTATCTTTTCGTCGTCGTATTTGAATGAAAGGTCCTGTACGATGTCGTTGTGAGCTTTGATTTTCTTCAGGAGCTTACCGGAGGGGATTTCCCAGAGGCAGATGTTGCCGTTTTCGTCGGAAGAAGCGAGCCTTGTACTGCTGAAATTGAAGAGGCAGGTAAGCACGGGTGCTTTGTGGCCGAGTAAGGTCATGATCGGTTCCCTTGTAGTGTAGTCGGAAGACCAGATCTTGATGGTACTGTCGTCGCTGCAAGAAGCGAGGTATTTGCCGTCGTAGCTGTAAGCAACGTTGTTGACGGGTTCCGAGTGGTCGCGAAGAGTCTTAATTTCGCTTTCATACCTGACGTCCCACAGCTTGATCGTTTTGTCGAGGCTTGCGCTTGCGAGGAAGCTGCTGCTGTCGTCCTGGCTGAAATAAACGCCCATTACCTGGTTTGTGTGCCCCTTGAGAACGGAAACCTGTTTGCCGGTTTCTACGTCCCAGATCCTGACGGTCTGGTCGCTCGATCCCGAAGCCAGTAATTTGTCATTGCCGGAGAAAGAAACGGTGTTGACCTGGCCCAGATGGCCGATGAGGGTATGGAGCAGGTTACCGTCGGGCAGGCTCCATATCTTAATGGTTTCGTCGAGGCTGCAGGTTGCCACCATGTTGTCATTGCCGTTTACAAACACGCTGAGCACTTCGTCGTCATGATTACCAATAGTTTTCATTGTGTATTTATAATCCTGAGAATGCAAAATGCCGCATGTTATCGTTAGTGTGAGAAAAATCGACAAAAGAGAGCGAATCATACTTCTAACCTTAGTTTTTTTAATTTAACTTTTATTATACTATCAAATATTTTCAAATTTTGCTACAAGCGCCATTACAATTTACTTATTTTTTCCCTTTTCAAAAAACTGTCCACAACAACTTCCTAAGTAAAGATACTTTAGGGGAGAAAAAATTGTATAAAAACAATTGCATGGAAGAAATTTATTTGAGTTCTTCTACGGTTTCTTTCAATAAATCGTACAGCTCCAGTATATCCTTCCTGTTAAATACGATGTCGTCCTTAGCAACTTTGACTGTAAACATGTCTTCGCGTTCCGGTTCGGGAGGCCTGACAGCTTCGGCGTATTCCTGGAACATGTCGCCGGCAGCGTTTTCATAGACCTTGCCGATCTGTTCCTGGGCTCCCTTCAGGGACAATTTCTCGTTCCTGAGCAAGTGTTTGATAAGCTTGATGAGTGCAATGTCCTTTTCAGAGTATATCCTGTTGCCGCCGCGGTTCTTCTTCGGCTTCAGCAGTTGGAACTCTTTCTCCCAATACCGGAGGATGTACTGTTCCTCATCCACTATCTTACTTACTTCACTTATCGAATAGTAAAGCTTTTGCATAATTAACTATTTGCATAATATTTATTAGTACTTTATTTTTTATTGCAAAGGTGCAAATATATATAAAATATAATACAATGCAATAAAAAATAATTAAAATCAGATTTTAATTTTCGAAATATTTATGTTATTTTTGTAGTCTATGATTTTTTGAAAATTTGTGGAGTGTGTAATTGGACAGCTATATTGTTAACCCGGTTGTGGTCCGAATGAGAGAATCTGAAAAGGGTTCCATCTACAAGGCAATTGTTGCTATGGGCATGCGCTCCAGGCAGATAAATGACTATATAAAAACAGAAATCACCAATCGTCTTGCCGATGTCATCGACACAAGCGAAACGGAAGGCGCCAATTTCGACCAGCTGGCAATCAGCAGGGAGTTTGATAATTTGCCTAAACCCACTTTTCTTGCCATGAAAGAGATTTCTCTGGACAGGCTGCACTTCGACATTCCTGAGGACAGGGAAGCACAAGAGGAAGAATAACTACAAGGGCAACAGGATTTGTTTACAATAGAAAAAGGGCTTACAAAGCCCTTTTTTTATGCGGAACTGTCTTTCCTTATGGAAGTTACGACAAGCCTCAGTGTTGCAAAGTCCAGTCCCGGTGCAATATCCCTAACGATGTCCTTCAACTTTGCCGACGGTTTCTGTTTGAGGTAACGTTCAATCCTTAGAACGGCCTCCGGGTCTGCCTGCTTGTCCAATTTCAGGACCAGCCCGTTTTCGATAGCTTCGGAAAGCTCTTTGACAAGGGTACCGGGGTCGGTTTTCAGCCTTGCTGCCGTGTCTTTGACTGTTGTGCCGCTGTTGATGAGTTCCGCCGCATTTTTGAGTTTGGGGCTGAGTTTCAGGTCCCTGCCTGCTGTCGATTTCTGCCTGTGTGACCGGTAATCTGCAATCCTGTGAATGAAAGTGTTCCCGAACTTTGCAATGAACGTGTCGCTCAGCCATGCTGCCTGCTTCAGTTCGGAAATTGTCGAAGGTTCCAGGGAGGCAATTCTTCTCAGACTGCTTCTGTCGATTATTGCCGAGGAGATTACTCCTTCTTTTGCTGCAAGGTCGTCTGCCAGAGCCGAAAGAACTTCATAGAGCTTTGCGTCGGGGACAGCTTCCCTGTCTCCATAGACTGTTTCCGGCTTGTACCTGCCGTATTTCTTATCGACATATTTCAGGTACAGTTCATTGACCAGCACCGTAGGGTAAAGGTCGGGACTCAGGGCAATCCAGCCGCTGTGGAAAGCCTTGGTGAGTTCTTCGTCGAAGATGTGTTTGCCGGTTTTGGAGCAGATACCAAATCCGGGAATTCCGTCGAGCCTGTATTTCCTGATTCTGTCCGAGCCGATGCCTCTCAGGAAGTCCGTAACGATTGCAAGGCCGAACCTGCCGTCGAGAACATAAACACCGTTGATGATGTCAACCTGGACTGCGGAAGGTCCCTTCAGACTTTTGCTCCTGTTCTCCGAGACGCTGTTGCAACTGGAGCAGGTACCACAGGTACCCGTGTAATCGTTATCCCGGAAGTATGATAATATGTAATTCCTCTTGCACAGGTCTGTAACGGCGTATCTTATGACAGAATCGAGCTTGCTCAGGGAATGATCCTTTCGTTTTTCCAGGCCCTGGTAATCGAAAGGGATGGCGTTGGAAGGCCTGCGGTGATCGAGCAACAGCATTCCGCTGCCGCTGTTAGGGGCATTGTAGCTGATCAGCCGGAGGTATTCGAAAGTTCTGACAGCGTCGTTGAAGGTACGGTGGGTAATATTGAACTTGTTTAACAGCGAATCGAGGCTGAAGTCGGCGAAGTTGCTGAATGCTTCGGACGAGACGGACCTCAGTATTGCCTCGAGAACGGTTCTGTGCGAGTCTGTTGCGTTGTCGAAGAATTCGGTGATACGTTCTCTCGATGTGGTGAACCTGACCGAAGCAGAGCCGCGAGGTGCTACTTTCCTGAGAATGTTGTTCTTCTCGAACAGCTTGATGATGGAGGAAACGGTGCTGAGATTGACATCGGAAAGTGTGGCAATCCGGGCTTCGTCGATGTACAACGCTTCGACGGGCTTGGAGCCGATCTTTGCCGAGCAGGCGTCATAGACGGCGTTGTAAACTTTTACAATGTCGTCTTTCACAGGGTATGTACAATTGATGAAAAAATGCTGCAGTTCACTGTCCGATTCGTGGTAAAGCAGGTGGCACGCCGACGGCAGGCCGTCCCTGCCGGCCCTGCCTGCTTCCTGGTAGTAAGATTCGATTGTCGAAGTCAGGTCGCAATGGATGACAGCCCTGACGTCCGGCTTGTCGATACCCATACCGAAGGCGTTGGTTGCTACGATGACAGCTACGTCTGAGTTGATGAACCTGTCCTGAACAAGCCGTCTCGTAGGCGCATCAAGGCCGGCGTGGTATGCAAGCGCTTTGGTGCCTTTCCTGTTCAGTGCCTCGACGTATGTCTCAACTTTGTTTCTTGTGCCGCAATAGATGATCGTCGATCCTTTGCGGATTCCCGAGATGATCTTGTTTACCCGCCCAAGCTTGTCATATTCTACTTCTTCAGTGAGATACCGTAGGTTAGGCCTGTCGAATCCCTTGACGAATTTTGCGGGGTTGGCCATAGCCAACTGTTTCATTATATCCTCGATGATGTCGGGTGTAGCCGTAGCTGTCAGTGCCGTAATGCACAAGTCCTTCTTGATATCGAGAATATTTTTTATATTAAGGTATGAGGGCCTGAAATCATGGCCCCATTCCGAGATGCAATGAGCTTCGTCCACGGCAAGGAAGGAGATGTTCATGTACCTGAGGGCATCGATGAAAGTCCTGCTGGACAGTCTTTCCGGAGCCACGTAAACCAGTTTGTACATGCCGTTAACGGTGTTGTTGGTCCTGATGTTGATCTCATCAGGCGTTATGGAACTGTTAATGAAAGTGGAGCGGATGTCCAGCCTTGCCAGAGCATCCACCTGGTCTTTCATCAAAGCAATTAGTGGTGAAATGACGAGGCATGTACCTTCGGACAGCACCGCCGGCAGCTGGTAGCACAACGACTTGCCGCCTCCGGTAGGCATTACCACAACAGTGTTCCTCTTGTCGAGGATGCTTGAAATTATTTCTTCCTGGCTGTTACGGAAACTCTTCAGCCCGAAATGTTTCTCTAATTCATCGCTAAGGTTATATGGTCTGTTCATTCGGTTGGCCCGGCACTCCCAGGGTTCAACTGAATGATGACCGTGAGTCTTCGCCGTAGCCGTATCTCCTTCTCCTTATGCGGCTGTAAACGAAATATCCTATTAAACCTACAATGATGATCATGAAAATCAATTTAGTGTAATTGAAAGTCGGTGGATAGACTTCGATTATACCGTCGGCGTCAGGGTCGGAATAGTGTGGTTGTGTGTACCAGAAAGCGCCGTACCAGGGAAGCCACATCATGTGGCTTGCGATGGAACCTTGCATATAGCCCATCATCAGGCCGCTGCTGTAGCCGCCGTAGTCGTTGACCCTGTAGTTCTGGGACATGCCTGCGCCGTTGGTGCCAGTGTATGTCGAAGTCCTTCTCGGTACGCCGTATCTATTTGTATAATCCGTACGGGTTGTCCTGGACCCCCCGAAACTTGGCGATTTTGCTCTCGACACCCCGGAAGAAGGACTGGATGAGTACGAAGGGCGTGAAGAGGACGGCCGGGAGTATGAGCGCGAGGACATGCTCCTGCGACTTCCGAAACTTCCGCCCCTACCGCCTCTGTATGCTTCGGCTATATCGGGTAAAAGTAATGCCAGTGACAAGGCTATGATAATAAATAATTTTGGATTTTTCATCAGAATATATCCTCCGTTTCTGTTGAGTTGTCTTCATTCCTGAAAGTAACCTGGGCTTTGAACTCAGCCTGGTTTGAATTCTGTTTTTTTGATGAGAATAGCGATTTCAGCCCACCCTTTTCGGTCTGGCCTGATTTGATATGCAACAGCAGGTGAATGACACCGTCAAGAATCTCACCGTTTTTGTAAACGAATGTTTCTTCGATGTCGCCGTTGCTTTCAATCTCAAGAAGGTTGAGGAATTGTGCTTCCTCTTCTGTAAAGGCCGGTTCTGCCGTGATAATATCCTGTAAAGGTTCCGAAAACAACTGTTTTGTGTAAATACTCTTGTCGTAGCCTTCGTATTGTATCACAGCGTCGAAAGTACCGTCTTCGTCCATGTTCAGAAAAATCTCCTTCACTCCGCGTACCCTGTCTCCGTTCAGGTACACAGCTGTCTTCTCGAGTCGCCCGTTACTTTCTATTCCTAGTGTTGCCATAAAACCATATCATTATTTATTAATACCATCAAATCCCATTTTTTGGCAATTTAACAAAAATCTTTTCAATCTTCAACATCTTGTCAATAAAACTATTATACGAAAAAAAACATAATTTGTTTAAATTACATAAATTTATTCCGAATATATATATTAAGGAATAAGTGATGAGAAATAATGAATTGATAATGAAAAAGAGATTAATAATTTATAGAAATAAAAAAAATTGTAACTTTCTGAATAATTGATGTGTCATTAGTACAAAGAAAGAATTGAAAAATAGATTGTAAGGCAAAATCTGTAAAGATGCTGGGAAATAAAGAACATATTGATAATGAAGTGGAACTGCAGGCGGCAACGGAAGAACTGAAGAAGGGCAGCGCTGAAGCATTTCATATTCTTTACGCTAAGTATAGCAGGAAGGTTTACAGGTTTTGCCTTCGTATGTTGGACGAAGAAGCACCGGCACAAGACGCTTTCCAGGAAACATTCATCAAAGTCTTTGAAAACAGGATGACCTTCAGGGGAGAGAACTTCGCTTCCTGGCTTTTTGCCATAGCACGTAACACCTGCCTCAATTATATAAGGAACAAAAAAGGATTTGAAGTATTTGACGAATTTGAGCACACATCGCTGAAATCGTCAGAGACCGACATTGGTGTTAAAGATTATATCCGCCTTTCGATTGCCAAACTTCCGGTCCCGCTCAGGGAAGTGATTTTGCTGAGGGAATATGAAGAATGTTCATACCAGGAGATTGCGGAAATACTCGGCATTGATGTATCACTTGCCAAAGTCAGGGTTCACAGGGCCAGACTCATTCTTAAGAAATTATTAAAACCACTCGTAAAGGAAATCAATGAATCTCGATGAATTAATATCGAATTACCTCGATGGGGAACTGCTCGAAGAAGAAGACAGGATGCTTCGCTCCGAGTTGTCCAGCAACCCGCTTGCGAAGGAAGAATTCGACGAAGCAGTGTTCATCAGCTCTGCTTTGCGCGAAGACGCCGTCTCCATCGAGCCGTCCGGGGAGTTCATCCTGGAAACGGAAGAGAAGATCTTGATGAAGATATTAAGTACATATCCGGTATCAACAGACACTGTCTATATTAAGCCAAAATCATACAGGAAATATTTTGCTGCTGCCATGGTGGCAGTAATGCTTTTCGGCATCTTCCGTATCAGCGACAATTTAACCCTGACCGGAAACCATGATGCCATCAACAGCACTTTCAGCAGCTATGTCAGCGGACTTGACGAAGAAATGATGACTCATACATACATTGTACCAAAAGAAGAAGGTGTCGGCCGGAATGTCAATCATCGTGTCCGTCAGGCAAAACAGGAACGCAGGATGATTGCGGCGTCTCTTTCGCCAAAAGGACAAGCAGCCGTAAATGCCGGCAATGAGACTGATCTGGTAGCCGACAACTCCGCCGGTACAAGCAATGACGCAATGAAAGACAACAGTGAAAACGGCGGCGTCAACTCCCTTCAGGTACCTGCCAACATAAACCCTGCACACGGGACTGATGCAATTACAATTATCGAACCCGGAGAAGTAACTGCCGGCAACGGATTCGACAAGATGAACCTGTACGGCCAGCAAAGCATGAATTTGAAACAGGCAATTGGCAATTACCCTGTTAACAATATACCAACGCTTGGCAACAGCCCCATTTTCATGAATAGCATACTGAAATATGATCCGAATGTTACTCTGTCCTCATTCCTGGGAACGGAACTGCTGAAAGACGGCCAGGACGAAAAAGGAAAAACCGTGATCAATCACATATCCCAAAGCTTCGGCTATTCCATTACAGACAATGACAGGATCGGTTTCGAGTTCGGCTATACCGAATATCAAATCAGCGAAACAGTCGGTACGGAATCAGCTGTAAGCAGCGTTAAAACCGCAAAAGTCAAAAGCAGCCGGATACAGGCAAATACAGAGGGATTCAACTCTACTCTCGGCTGCAGTTCATATATCAAGGAACCTTTTGTTTCTGACTATTCCAAACAATTATACTGGGGAGCAGCCTTCTACGAAAGGTCCATTGTCAGGACAAATGGCCTTGACCTGAACTTCAGGCTCGGTTTAGGCTCTTCGAGCGACGGTGCACTTGGCTTCGGCAAGATCTATGCCCGATACAACCTGTTCACAGGCCTTTACCTTACCTGTGGCTCAGAAGGGCGCTTGTTTATGTCTAAGTTTTCGAGGTCCGAAAAGACAAACGAACTGCAGAAATCATTATCAATAATATATGGTTTGCAGTTTGTGTTCTAAGTACAACGGTCTCTTAATGTAATACCCGAAGATTAATCAAAAAGATTAAGATTGGTGAAAAGAAATTAATAATAATTGTCTTTGTTGAAAAATTATGGAAAAATAAGATAAGGTTTTAAAAGATTTATTGAAATTATTTATATATTTGAAATCTTGGTAATAAGTAAATTTTGGAATGTTTTGATGATTAAAGTAGTTTATAATTATATATGAGAGTTAGTGTCCGTAATGAGAAACGGATGATACAAAGAATGATTGTATTATGGATAGATTTATAATTAAGGTTTAATATTTGGAGTGTATTATGAAGCGTAAAATCTTATTACTACTTTTGATTGGCTTCCTCGTTGCTCCTCTGCAGATGTACGCCGGTATCTACGGCACACTCAAAGGCAGAGTAGTGGATGATAAGAAACAGCCACTCGTAGGTATAGTCGTACAAGTTGTCGGCACCGGCCTTGGTGCAAACACCGACGCTGACGGCAGGTTCTACATCGTAAAGATCAATCCCGCGACATATAATGTAAAAGTTAGCGGATTAGGTCTTGCAGATAAGAACCTGAATGTTGAAGTCACTGCCGACATTGTCATCGACCTCGGCGACATTGAAATGAGCAACTACGAGACACAAACTGCTATTGTCGTGGCAAAGAATTTCAAACAGAAACAACAAGGAACAATTGCAGACGAAAATATGGAGGATGCCAATAAACTTCCTGGCGGCGGTGTATTTGGTGTCGTCGGCATAAGCTCCGGTGTTCTCTCAACCGGTAACGGCTGGTCCATCAGGGGCGCACGCTCCAGCGAGACACAGATCAGGCTTGACGGCCTCGATATAGGCAACCAGTTTACCGGCGGCTTCGGCCTCGTCGGCAGAGGTCTTTACCCGATGGTTAGCCAGTATGCTACCGAAAGAGTCCAGGTAATCAAGGGCGGTTTTTCTGCTGAATACGGCGATGTATTGGGTGGCGTTGTCAATACTACAATAAAAAACGGTAGTACAGAAAGATACGAAGGTTATGTTGCATACAGCCATGATCTGGACGCACTTTGGGGCAGCCAGAAGGCCGGCATTAAGCTTGTTCGCGAAAGCGAAGGTTCAAGGCTTAAAGCAATTGACTACGGAGAAGGTTATCAACTGCAGGGCGGCAATAATCACGACATCCAGGCCGGTTTCGGCGGCCCTCTGCCTTTCCTGAATAAATCTACTTTCTATCTTTCCGGTACTTATAATTTCAGTGAATACAGCGGCGGCTATGACATCCGCGACCCTTGGGGCAGCAGTAAGTCAAATTTACCAAACGACAACACATGGGTTAAAAACATTACAGGGCGTGTAAAGTTTGCTCTTAGTGATAATATTAACTTTATTCTCGGCGGTACTTTCGGCATGACAAACCTCGAAAACATGAATTATGCCGCTTTGTACACAGACGATGAAGGTATTCTCGATTACAGAATCAACGACAAGGGAGAAATGGAAGTGCTGAAAACAAACGGCATTCCCGAATATATTGCTAAAATGCCCGTTGTTAACCAGAACACAAGCAATATAATGGTACGTATGAACCATACACTCAGTGATAAAAGCTATTATGAAATTACTCTCTCAAGGAATACCAATGATGATGAATTGGCCAGAAGAGTCAGCTCCTCCGACCCTGATTTCTTTTCCGGCTTTGAAATGATGTATCCGGTCGATGACTTGACAATATTTGGCAGTACATTAGTACCCGGCAATGATGGTATTATCGATTTCTATACCCCAATTTCTAGAGTTGGCAGGACAAAAGATAAATACTTCCTGATAGACCAGGGCTTTCTCAACCCCCTGACCGGCTACATTGAAGGCGACGTTGACGTGAATACCGCAAACAATCCATACGGCTTTATCGGTTCATCATACGCACATGTTAACTCTAGTTTCCAGTTCCGTAAGGGAACATACTGGCAGGTGGACGGCAATTATAACCTGGATATCCCGAATATAACTAAAGATGAATTCAACCATTCGCTCAGGACAGGTTTTGAACTTCGCTTCTACGAAGCCAGGAGGCACTCCAACAGCAATCCCTGGGACGGCAATCCTTTCGTCGATGTTTACACCGAAGAATGGGGAGGCAATTTCTATGCTAAAACAATATCCAAGGAAACAGCCCAGGAAACATACGATTTTACCAGTAAAGGATACTTCCCTTTCAGAGCATCAGCATATGTTCAGGACCAGATTACTTATAAAGGTATTATTATAAGTCCCGGCCTCAGGTTCGATATGTTTGACCCTCAGTCAATATATAGAGTAAATACTAATTCCTCAGGTAAGTTCATTTCTATTGAAGAGCATAATACAGATTTATTTGCCGAGGTTTCACCTAAGATTCAGGTAAGTCCCAGGCTCAATATTTCTTATCCCATTACAGAGGCATCTTTCCTTTCGATAGCATATGGTATTTGCTTCAAGATGCCCGAAATCCAGTACTTATACGACAATTTCAATAAGTATCTTCTTAGAGGCAATGAACTTCTTGGCGAGCCTAACATGGAAGCTCAGAGGACAAACCAGTACCAGATTGCATACAGCAACCGCCTGACCGACCAGTTCAGCCTTGATATTACAGCATATTACAGGGATATATATAACCAGCTTGGTATTGCGTATTACGAAGCTGTACCAGATGCTTTCTCACAGTATGCCGTAGCCGACTATGGCAATGCCAAAGGCGTCGAATTCCAGTTGAGGAAAGACAGCGATCTCAGGAATGGCGACCCTCTCAGCTTCAGGCTTGATTATACCCTGGGCTATATCACCGGAACCTCGGCCAACGTAACAAGTAACTACCTCAGAAGTATCGATGAATATACCGAAAAATATACTGTACCACTGGTCGAATACCCGCTGCCTCAGGACATCAGGCACAGGGCTAACGCAAGTGTTACATACCAGACAGACAGGCACGGCCTGTTTGCCATTGGGGATTTCTATCCACTGGAAATGTCTTACCTGACACTGACCGGCAGCTTCTCCTCCGGTTCTCCTTACACTCCTCTTAACGGTTCCGGCTATGCCATAGCTGAACCTTACTCCGAAAGGCAGCCTTCGGTTTGGAACTTCAGCCTCAAGTTCTCCAAGACTTTCTTACTGGCAGATATCTTCGGGGAAAGTATGGGCAATACATCATTAGAGATTTTCTTTGATGTATATAACCTCTTCAACTTCAACGAAGCCATTGGATTCTATGGTAGGACCGGCGATCCCATCGACGACGGAGCATCATTCGATTACCGTATCGGTAACTTCTCTGCCCAGCCTTTTTACAAACAGGCCGATTTCCTTATTGCCGAGACCGTATCCTCTATCCAGTATAACAGGTATGGCGACAGGCTTTACAGCAACGACGCCGACCTTGACGGTAATGGCATGGTTTCACAGGACGAGAAACTCAGATCCTATGAGAAATGGCTTGAGGACCGTATCGCAACACGAGGAAATTTCCAGCAGCCTAGGACTGTTTACTTTGGTTTCAAGGTTGACTTTTAATTGTAAATAATATAACGAGGTTAAAATGTTAAATAAAATAAATAAAATACTAGTTCTTGCACTGGTGATGATATTCAGCGGGAGTGGGATCTATCTGTACTCCGACATCAGCGAAAAAGCTAAAAAAGATGAGGTACAAAGGACATATAACAGTACAAGGGACTTACAGAGAAATACAGTATCGAATATTGATTTTTATAATACGAACTATGGTATTTTCGGATACAACGTTGCCCAGTCAGTCGGCGGCGGCTATTGGCCCCGTGGATCAAGCAACCAGTATATCTTTGCCGGCGGCGTATGGTTTGCGGCCCAAAAAAATCACGGAAGCGACAGCTTAAGGAAATACTGCTCGATTACCTACAATCCGAACAACGGAAAGAGCTGGATGGTTCCAGGCAGGATTGATGACGGCTTAACAGAAATGAAGGACAAATACCTTGATTACAGGGTCTATTTCTCAACAGACTTCAGCAAAAGCGATGGTGTTCCTTATGACGAAGCAGATGGAGCCAACTGGCCCATCTGGGACGCAAGCACAAGTATCAGCGATACACTGAAATCGAACAGGTATTTCGGTTATTATATTTATAATACCGAAGCCAGGGACGACATCAATTACCCTAAGGGGCCTGCCTTCATCTCGCAGGAAGATATCTTTACAACTTTTAAAGATACCGATCTAGAGAACTATGACGGAGGCGCGGGCTTACGAGCAGACCGTGGCTATCCGTTAAAGCTACAGTTCGAGAACACAATCTATTCCTGGGGTTTTGGCGATTACAAAGACTTCATCTTCCTTCGCTATGACATCCAGAACAAGTCCAAGGACACACTTTACAATTGCTGGCTCGCTCCGGTACTCGACATTGACATTGCGCTGAGAACCAATTCAAGGAACGGCGCCAGTAACGACCGTGTAGATTATTACCGCTGGGAAGATTCGCTTAACCTCGCTTATCAATGGACAAATACCGACGTGGGAGAAGCAGGCAAGGGATTTGGTTATCTTGGCTTCGACTTCCTCGAAAGCCCGGCAGTTAAAAAATGTGAGGGCTTAATCCAGACAACTATCGATGGTGTTTACGGCGAATACTGCTGGCAATGTAGCAACTGGGAACTTGTTGACGGAGTCAAAGTTTGTCCCGATACAATATTCTTCAAAAAAAATGAGGCTGACTTTGTCAGAAAGGACAAAAGAGCATACCAGAACAGCGAACAGCTTGGCCTTGTAACCTTCAGGAACTGGCCTATTTCAGACGACCGCCAGGAGGATGTAGAAAGATATGACTTCATCTCTGCAAAAACAAAAGACGGCGACAACGGACCCGGCGACAAAAGGTTTATGATGGCTACCGGCCCCTTCAACATTTTGCCCGGCGACACCGTTCGTACCGTTTATGCTATCATTCTTGCCAGCCCTGCAATCAAGGCTGACGCAGACGGCAGCTATGAAGACCTGGCTGAACTGGTCCGCAAAGATAAATTCGCACAGTTGGTTTACGACAACAACTTCCGAGCTCCGGCGCCCCCTGACGAGTGTTTCATCATGAGTTACTTACCCTTGAACAACGCAGTAAAGATACACTGGGACAGTCTTAGTGAAATGTCTTCGGATAAATATGAAAGCGGTTTGGGATTCCTGGGATACAGGATATACAGGGCAAGAAACACCAAGCTTGACACCTTCGACGTTGACCAGATCAGCCCCAATCTCAAGTATTCATCCGGTAAAGGCCCCTACGGCTGGAAAGAGATAGCATCATTCCAGATGCCGAGCGCATTCTTGAAATCACAGGAATTCAGGGCTGGAACAGATCCCGATGACGAAAACATGCCTTACATCGACTCATTACTCATTGTCGGCCCGGCATACTATGAAGACGGCACTTTCGACAATATGAGCATCTCTGTTCTCAGAGTCGCTAACGGTGTCAATTTCTTTTCGCTTGACCAGTTAGTCGAAGAAGACGGCACTACACCAAGAGCAATCATGAACCCCAAAAAGGGAATGAAAGAAAGAATATTCTTATATCCTGCCATCAATAACATTGATACCTTTGCTTACAGGCGCCCCTGGGGACCTTACTATGCCTCGAAATTCAAAGACAGCGACATCGATTACCAGTATTTTGAAACTCCCATTGAATATTCAAACGGATCAAAAGATACATCCTATTATCCAATGATGTACGTTAAGAATCCATTTGACGGTACTGCCAAGAAGCATTTCCTGATCGACAGCATTATGCTCGGTACCATTCAACTGAACAGCGCCCTTATGCAGTACAACCCTCTTTATACCAAACTCCAGACTGTTGTTAAGGAAGTTAAAGACACTGTGATTCTTCCTGACGCTGAAAATGATACCATTTACCTGAAAGATACCTACAAGGAAGTGATCATCGACGGTGTTAAGAAACTGACAATCGACAGGCTAATACCTTACACAGCAGAACAGGCAATGAAAGACATTGTACATCTGAGATGGGTTCACAGAAAAATTAATGAATACATTCAGCAGGGATTCGTAAAATCCATCAAGTTCCCGAAAATGGAATTGTCCGACGAGATTAAGACAGAAGTTATTAATCCGTATATGAAACTGATTACTAACGACAGAACATTCATAGATATCGGCGATGACAACAATGACGGTGTTATTACATATGACGAAGACATAGCTAAAACAGAAAAACTGATCAACAGCATCGATTACAGTTATAAAGTACTGGCTTTCGACGAAGGCGACTACCTGCAAAAGACTCCGATGAAGCTCAATCCAGCTATTAAAGGTAAGAATTACATTCCAACCTATCCAAAAGCGTCAAACGCTGGGAAAAAAGCTGAATTCAAGATCATCAGCGAATCGAAGGATTCACTCGGCGGTTTATACAACTTCAGGTTCTTTGCCGTTGACCAGGACAGGGTAAACCAGTTGTTCGCCGGCCATAAGCTCGAGCTTACAATGGAACCTTACTGGTACCAGTACTCTACTACCTATTTACAGAGCGACCATTATTTCGGCCTTTACTACACAAGGCTTAAGTTGAAAGACCTGACGTCAAATATTGATCTTTATGACGGAATCTTCGGTTACGAACCTCAGTTGTGCGACTATTCATTCCAGCAGCACCCCACTGAAGACGGGGCCATTTATAATCTCTGCGACTCGGTTGTAACAGATACGATAACCGGTAAGGAAATAACATTTGGCCTTCCAAACAACACTGAA
Source organism: uncultured Hyphomicrobiales bacterium (assembly GCA_964634885.1). Taxonomy (GTDB): domain Bacteria; phylum Bacteroidota; class Ignavibacteria; order Kapaibacteriales; family UBA2268; genus DAINRZ01. Next base: position 21,870 of record CAZWLN010000036.1, read on the forward strand.
GAAATTGTACGCTCAGGTAAATTCACAACCGGAGATTTTACTGTGGACAATTATTGCTATGCCACCCCATTTAATGAAAATGGCCCAGGTTTCGGTACCCTCGGTTTCAGCTTCGATTATACAATCAGGCAGCAGGGCGGAGTTTTCAGGCCGTATAGTACCGAAAAACTTTCCGGAGACGCCTGGACAAATGTGTCATATGTTCATGCAAATGAATACAGGACAGAAGTTTACGACAATGCACAGGTTACACAGTGGGCCTATGACGATACATTGTACCGTTTCTTCGGTAACAATTATTATACTAATCCGAGATATGCCAGTTACAACGTTGGCCCCGGCGATTACGAAGTAACATTCAAAGATGGCGGTTCGGAATTAATGGACCTGACATATAAGAAAGGCGCAAGCAAAGCGACATTCAATGTCCCCTACCTTACTTATGAAGTAAAATATGTTTCCAAGTTTAACAGAAGTAACGGAGGCAGCGATTCTGTAGAATGTTCATATCCTTCACAGATAGAATTTATGGAATTGCCCGAAAACTATGTAACAGCATCAGTGAATCTGCCGCAATCAATGAATTATATCATCCAGAGATATGTTCCGGACCCGAGAAACCTTGGACGGAACTGGATGGATTTCATTCACAGGTATAACTCCTCCTCATACGGCTGGGTCGATACGAAAACATGGGGCTTCGGTATCCAGAATGCCCTTACATGGGAGACTTCCAGTCCATATGCAGGCGATGTAACAAAATTCACCACAGTTGGTACACAGGGAAGGTATTACCTTTCAGCAAAATCAACCGACGGCGCTCATGACATTGATTTCGTAAATATCCTGAACATTTCCGGTTGCCAGTTCGCATTCGACTTTGTTGGCAAAGGTAAAAGACATCCCTATGACAACGAAGCCAATGCTAATTGGGAAGATAAAACCGACAACAGACCGGATACACCTGTTGACTTCAAACCCGGCGACAAAGTCCGCCTGTCAGTCAGGGGTGGTGTTCTCGGTTTACCGATGCCCAAATCGAAAATTGTCTGCGAGGTAACTGAAAGTGTCGTTGCCGACAACCAACTGACCGACGATGATCTGGAACAAGTCAGAATTGTTCCCAATCCATATTACCTGACTCATCTGGGACAGAGGACACCTAACGATGCAAAGCTATACTTTACAAAACTTCCTCCGAAGTGTACAATTGAAATATACACAGAGACAGGCAACCTTGTCAAGACAATCGAACACAATGAGGCATTAATGGATTCGGACTTCCCGGACAAAGAAGCAGTTGAAGTCTGGAACCTGATGTCAAGCAACGGTTTGCGCGTTGCCAGCCAGCCTCTTATTGCCTTGATTAAGACACCCAATGGCTCGCAGACCATAAAGAACTTCACAGTTATAGTCGGCGGATCAAGGATTGTTCAAGAAGAAGATTAATGTGATTTCTACTCCGGGTAAGCCCCTTGCGGGCTTACCCCGGAATGAACTAAAATAATTAATTGAAATATCGGAGAAAATAATATGAAAAAATTGTTAAATAGTATAGCCATTGTATTGATAATCAGCGGGTTCTCGATTAACATGACGGCTACGGAAGGCACCGGTGCATCCACCACAAAAGGTGAATACCAGAAAATCGGTGCACAGGGCGCACAGTTCCTGAAAATCGGTGCGGGCGCCAGAGGCGCCGCGATTGGAGCATACACTTCAATTACAAACGACCTTACATCTATTACCTGGAACCCGGCAGGTGTTGCAGATGTAAAGTCCTTTTCCTTACACAACTCATATGCAGGATGGCTTGCAAATTATACCCATGACTTCTTTGCGGTTTCAGTACCCCTCGGAGATTTTACACTGGCAGCCAGCGTCATCTCCTTCAGTACGGGTGAAGCTGAATGGACAACAGTTGAAAAACCCGGCGACAACAATATTCACTACAAAATCAGTGATATATGTGTCGGCGCAACTATTGCAGGTTACCTTACCGACCAGTTCTCTTTCGGTATTACTGCGAAATATGTTACAAATTCATTGAAAGAACTCTCAAGCACCGGTATTGCTTTCGACGTTGGAACAAATTACGACCTGGGATTCCAGGGCCTGAAAATCGGCTTCTCCATCATGAACCTCGGTACACCTATGCAGTATGACGGTTCAGACCTGAACTCCTCGAAGGAATGGAAGGAAGAACTCAATTCAATGCCTTTGGATGTCCAGTTCCTGACCAGTTCGTTCAATATGCCCCTGATATTCAGGGCCGGCCTCTCTTCAATGGTCTATGAACAGGAAGACCATCAGCTTCTCGCTGCCGGTGATTTCTATACATATTCGGACGTTCCTGAGGAATTTGCCCTCGGCCTTGAATACAAATGGAAAAAGATCATCTCTTTGAGAGCAGGCTATCTCTTCGGCCATGACCAGTTCGGCCTGAGTTTCGGCGCCGGCATTGATTACAATTTCGGTGGCCTCGGAGGTGTCTTTGACTATTGTGCACAACCGACTGCAGATTTCGGCCTGGTACACAGAATATCACTTAACGTCGGATTTGAATAACATTTACTGTTAAAGTTATGAAAGGGTTGTCTTTTTCTCTTGAAACGGCAACCCTTTTTTTTATAATAATACGTCTGTATATTTATTTATAATAAGGGATGAGTAGTTTTACGATGAGAATATTATTATTGCTAATGATGCTGGCCAATGCTTTCCAGCCTACCAATTCGAAAAAGCTCAATATGGATATTGATGCTGCCGCTTTCAGGCAGGACAGCAGCAAAGTACGCTGGGAGATGTATTATTCCTTACCGGATACCAGTTTTACATTCAATAAGGTCAACGGTGTTTTCATCGGAGAACTGTCTCTCACTCTTACGGTTACGGACAGCAGAAACAACGGCAAAACATATCAATGGCCCGTGCAGTATATGAGCAAGGTTGAAGTAAAGACTATGACACAAATGCTTCTCGGCATGAAATCAATATTGCTGGAAAAGGGTAAATATAAAGCAAAAATAGATATTATTGATAATTATGACAGCACAACCGTCGTTTCTCAGAACTTCAATTTTACTGTCAGGGATTTCTCAAATGGCAATCTGTCAATGAGCGACATACTCCTTTCACAATACATCAATACTGTTGCCGACAGTACGGTTAACCTGTGGGATTCGTCATTTGTGAAGGACAATTATTACATTCTTCCTAACCCGTCTCTCGAGATCGTAAGCACTACTCCCGAACTCAATACCTACGTAGAAATCTACGGTTCACCCAATTGCCCGGATTCTCCGGTAAATATTACATATACTATTTTCGACTCGCAGAAATTCCAGGTGTTTAAAGAAGAAAAAAAGAAAAAAATACATCAATCAGTGTGTCATGCGATACAGACATTACCGGTTGAGATTCTTCCCAGCGGCGCCTATTTCCTTGAGATCAAATCTGTACTTGATTCCGGGACTGTCAAGGACTCAGCAACAGTGTACAAGAAGTTCTACCTTCTCAATCCCAACAGGCCACCCAAAGAAACATGCAATTTCAGTGAAAATGTAGTTTTCGAGAAAAGCGAGTTTATTACTATGGATGAAGCCACAGTGCAAAGGGAGATTGACCAGGCGTCCTATATCGCATCATCATTTGAGATTGAAACCTTCAAAGAGCTGTCGCTTCTTGTGGCCAAGCAGCGCGCCCTTTTCAATTTCTGGGTTACACGCGATCCCGATACAACTACGACATTCAATGAAAGGCGCAGAGAATACAAAAACCTGATAGATATTGCTAATACTAATTTCTCATTTGGCTTGAACAATGAAGGCTGGCGTACAGACAGGGGAGAAATACTTCTCCAGTACGGGCAACCTGACCAGAGGGACCGTTTCATTGCCGAGAGTAATAAAAGAGCCTACGAGACCTGGTATTATAACCAGAAGAACGGCATGGAATTCAACTTTGTCGATCTCCAGGGCTATGGCGATTATACGCTTGTGAATACAAATGTTTCAGGCCTGGTACAGAACAATAACTGGTACAACCAGTATGTCCAGGAAGTCGATTACGAAGGCAACAGTGTTGACGACGGAACCGGAAGCTCATTTAAAAAGTCAAATACGACCAACAGATGAAAAAGGTTGGTACTTTGCTTGTCAATTCGGCCATCAGGGTGTTAGAAGCTTTTTCCTCTGCTGCAAGCCCTGCAGTCCGTTCAAAAGCGGCCTCTTTTCTTTCCGCCGCCATCTTCCTGTTTTCTGCGAAAAGGCGCAATATTGCCTGTGGCAATTTACGAATGGCATTCCCGGACAAATCCGAAGCGGAAATTAAGAAAACTGCCAGGCAGTCCCTGGCCAATATTGCTCTTACCTATCTTGAACTAATTATCCAACGAAGGTTCAAAGAGGAAGACGTCAAACGCTTCATTCACTTTGAGAATTCGGAGCTGATTAACCGGGCAGCGCAGAAAGGCAAAGGAGTAATCCTGCTGTCGGGACATTACGGGAACTGGGAGTTGCTGGCGTGTGCTGCCGGCCTCTATTCTGCCATTCCCGTACTGATAATTGTACAGAAACAGAAATTCTGGGACAAGGAAATTACCGAAAGCAGGGTCCGTTTTGGTAACACTGTCGTAGAACGTGGCTCGGCAGCAAGAAAGATTGTCGGTACCCTGCGCAGCGGTGGAGCAGTTGCTTTACTTGCAGACCAAAGCCCTCCGAGGATTGACGGTATCTTCTCGGATTTCTTCGGAGTCAGTACACTGACCTACAAAGCGCCTGCAGAACTGTCGCTCAAATTCGGCTCGCCGATAATTGCCGGTTTTGCTGTCCGTAAAAGCAATGGCACCTATTCCGTCAGGCTCGAAGAAATTGGTTCCGACGGCCTGGAATACAATGATGAAGGCATTGCCGAGCTTACGCAAAGATGCAACAAACTGCTCGAAGACAACATTCGAAGACATCCCCACCTGTGGGCCTGGCCTCACAGAAGATGGAAAGTAATACAGGAAAAAAACGAAGGAAATGATAATTAGTATAATTAATATTTATGCCTGAGATAAAGGAATTTAAAAATATTGCCGTCATTCAGACAGCCTTCCTTGGGGATGTAGCCCTGGCGTTACCTTTGGTACAGGCAATCAGGAATTACTCTAAGGACGCAATTATTACCTTTGTTACTACTCCTCTCGCTGTTCCCTTAGTCTCTGCTGCAAAAGCCGTGAATTACGCGGTAGCCTTTGACAAAAGAAATATGCAGAAGGGACTGAAAGGCATTAAAAGCATTGCCGCTGTTTTAAAACAAAAGAATATCGAGTGTATCATTGCGCCTCACAGATCACTGCGTACCACTTTAATCAAATCATTGGCCAAGCCTGCTTTTTCAGTCGGATTCGACAGGAACGCCCTCTCCCGGTGTTACCATTCCCGCATCGTTTACAACAGGGAACTTCACGAGACAGAAAGGAATCTTTCCCTTCTCCGTGCTTTTTCCGATTACAGCTATATATTACGGGACAGCAATATCAGTGTTGAACTGGACATTGCTCACAGCGACATAGATTATATTCGCAATCTGCTGAGTGTAAACGCCGTCGGCTCCGGGCCATATGTAGTCCTTGCCCCCGGTTCCGTATGGAACACCAAGCGCTGGAAGGAAGAGCATTATATTGAATTGGCTAAGCAATTGCCGTCAGCCGGGTTGGCCCCTGTGCTTACAGGTTCGAAGTCCGACCAGCCCCTGTGCAATTTGATTGCCGACAGGTCAGGAGCTGTTAACCTGTCCGGGATGACCACATTGCCGCAGTCAATTGCCCTGTTGTCCTCTGCCGGTGCCCTGGTAACCAACGACAGCGCCCCAACCCATCTGGCCGGCCTGGCCGGTTGTCCGACAATTACAATCTTTGGCCCTACGGTACCGGCTTACGGTTTCGCACCCAGAGGTAAAAACGACAGGGTCGTGGAGATCGAAGGCCTGAAATGCAGGCCGTGCAGGATTCACGGGAGTAACAGGTGTCCTGTACGTACACATGAATGTATGACTTCAATTACACCTGAAAGAGTACTTATGGAAGTCCTGTCTGTCATTGCAGTTTCTGGACAGTCAGAAAATAATTTAAATTTTAAATAGACATTTGAATATTTTATAAATTTGTAGTTTTATCATAGTTTGAATTGAAGTTAAGGAAGAAGTATGCTGACTTGTGTAACACGGTCGATGAATGATGAATTGTATGAAATGATGTTGTCGCTTTGCCCACAGGAGTGGAATTTTATAAAAGTCAAAGGAGCGTCGGCAACCGGGTACCTTGAATATATTTTTGAAACGGATTTCGGTACAAAATGGGTACTCAACCTCGATGAAGACTGTTTCCTGATTGATTCTGACTTAATTAACAGCCTGATTAGCTTCATGGAGAACCACGACTATGATTATTGCGGCATACAGGACGGAGGTTCCATTCCCGTCAGGATTCACAACCCCTTAGTCTCCAATCCGTTCTTTAACCTTTTCAATTCGGAAAAGATTAACAGGCTGGAAAAGAACTATTACGACAGGCCTAATGATATGAAGGAACTCGTAAGGCTTTATTCGTCTTTTGTCAGGTTCACGGGAAGCAAATATGAATATGACATGTATGAGCCTTTTTATAACCATTTCTTCTGGCTGCTCGAAAGAGGAATGAGGCCTTTGTTCCTCGAAGCAAAAGAATTCAGGAAGGAAAGGTATTTCGTTATTGCGCCGATCGCGAGAATCGTTCCCTATTTTAACTGTCCGACGATGCTATGTTCCCACGACGGCGGAGAATTGGCCATTCACACCTGGCACAGCAGGTTCTATAATTACCCTAATATCAGGAAGCATATACGCAATTGCTATGAATACGCCCTGAAAAATAATAAGTTCAACAAGAAAGAAGTAAAAACAGTGAATCTGGCCGGGAAAAAATAAGAATTATGCTCTGAATATTAACAAAATTTCATAATCTCCCGAATATTTCTTTCCCTCATTCGTATATAGTATTAAAGAATGATAATGGCTAATAGCCGGAGGGAAAGATGAAAAATACCAAATTATTGATTTACGAAGATCCGGAAAAAAGAGATATTATTCAAAAATACCTGACTGGTTTGGATCACCCCGTAAAATCTGTTGCCAGCGTGAAAGAAGCTTTCCAAATACTCCGTACCGAGCGCTTTGAAGTAATTCTTACAGACCAGTTGTTTGCAAGAAACTCCATGAACAGGATTTACCGCGAGATCAAAAGGCTCCATCCTTCCATCCTGATAATATGGATTGACATCGACAAATCGCTCAGCGCCGTACCCAACAGGTTTTCCAGTACAAGCCAGGACTATTTCCAGCGTATCGTCAGGATACTCGACGCCGGTTACGAGACTGACCGGGACTATTCGAAAATGAACAACAGGCTTGGATATTCCTGATAGTATCTATTGACGACAATTGTGAAAATCGGTTTTCTTCGATTACCATTAATATTTTTTCAATAAATTGCATACTGTTATTAGTGTTTGCTGAATAATGTTTTGTTGCAATGATATTTATAAATGACATCGATGACCCGCGGGTTTCCATGTACAGGAACCTTAAGGAAATCAAAGACAGTCACCTGAACTCGGGACTGTTTGTTGCCGAAGGCAGGAAGGTTGCCCTTCAACTTCTGGAAAGTAACATTGAAATAGTATCTGTGTTTGCCCTGGAAGAGTTCTACAGGGACCATTCAGGCCTCATTAACAGCAGGGGCATCGATGAAAACATGATGTACGCAGCAGGCAGGGAGACAATGAACAGCGTCGTCGGATTCAGGATCCATTCCGGTATTATGATACTGGCAAAGGAGCCGCAGCCGAAAGCCCTCGAAGAACTGGGAAACAGGATTGTCGTCATGAACGGCATCATCGATTCGGAAAATGTTGGAGCCATCATCAGGAACTGCGCCGCTTTCGGGATCGATTCCGTCATTGCCGATCCTTCCACAAGCAGCCCCTATCTTAGAAGGGCTGTGAGGGTGTCGATGGGCACTGTGTTCTTTACAAAGATACACTACCCGGCAGATATCCTGAGCACCCTCGACCTGCTAAGGAACAGTTACGGTTACCGCATCACCGGAGCAGAAATAACCGATACTTCAATACCTCTATATGATTACACTTTCCCGGCGAGATTTGCTCTTGTTTTCGGTGCCGAGTCGCAGGGCATCGCACCAGGAGTAATTAATAAATGCGACGACCTGGTCCATATCCCGATAAATCCGGTGGTAAACTCCATCAACGTAGCTGCTTCTTCAGCTGTCATCCTTAATCAATGTGCCAGGGACACCGGCCTTACTTTCTGAGTATAAATTTCTTTGTTATTACCCTGCCTGAAGATCTTACGATGGCGAGATACATACCGGAAGACAGGCCGGCAGCGGGAATGAAGTAATTATTACTTTCGGTGGTGCCGGAAAATACAATGTTGCCGAAAATGTCTGCTATTTTAATTTCGGCTGCCGCAGAGCCGGAATTGGCAATGATGACGGCATTGCCAAACTCATCGAAACGTATGTCGATTGCGTCGGGGAACTCATCCGTAACCAGGCCGGGGCCTTCGGGGATGAACGCCTGTGCCACCCCGTTCCATATCTCACTGCTGCCCTTGGCATAATTGATAGCCCATACACCTATGCCACCCAGGCCTTTGTCGTTTACAAGCTTATATTTCAGGGCGAGGCTGAGGCTGTCGTCATACCATCCCTCATAGTATTTGCCGTCTTTTGAATACTTGAACCAGGGGCATTTGTATGTTGTGTCGAATCTCGCCGAATAGGAAGCTCCAAGCTGTTTCATTTTGTTATAGGTATAGGAAGTGCCGTCGTCTGTTGTGCCAGAGTTTTTACTGTTGTCTTCAACCGGCCAGACCATGCCGTACCAGGGAACCCCCATCAGCAGTTTTACGGGTTCGACTCCTGCTTTGAGGTAGCTGTTGATTGTGTTTGTTACATTGTAAGAACCGCCGGTCAAAGGGGAAACGGGGCCTGCAGTGGTGCTTCCTGACCAGTAATAGTCGTAGCACATGATCATGAAGTAATCGAGCCACTGGCTCAGCGCTTTGTAATCCCATGCCTTGGACCAGTCCACTGCCGGCGAGGCCACAGATATCTCCGCTTCGGGCAGGACAGCCTTGACCCTTGTGTAAAGCTTTTTCATGAAGCCGACAAGGTTGGTCCTTTGTGAGCCGGGAACGCTTTCCAGGTCCATATTGACCCCGTCGCCGTCGTAACGTGTAAGAAGAACGATGACAGAATCGATGAACCGGTTCTGCTTGTTGGTATCGCTGAGGAAAGCAGTGTTCCTCGAATTGCCGAAGTTGGTGACGCCGAGGACTACCTTAACCCCGCGTTCGTGCGCATAGGCAATCATCGGGGTCTTGTTCCAGCCGTTGACGGTTTTGTATGATCCTGTAGCCGTGTCGATTTCATAGCTGAAGTAAGCCAGGTGTGTAAGGACATTATAATCATAGTAAAGGTATGCGTCTTTGTCTGCCCAGTAAGGGTGGTAGCCGAAGACGATTTTCCTTTTCCCGGTGCCGTTCAATGAACCGTTGGTTACTGTCGGAACATCTGAAGAAGTTCCGTCTCCTACGTGTTCCAGGCTCTGGGCCTCATGAATGCTTCTGAAAGGAATACCGTCGCTGTTGTCTTCTGCCAAAGAACTGAAGGTAATGAACAAAAAGAGGATGAGCGCTGCTGTATATGTTGTTTTCATAGTCGTTCGATTAATGAATTAGTTGATAATACTGACTGACATCCGGGCCGAGAGGTATGTCCAGCAGCAGCCAGGCTGCCAGGAACAGACCCCAGCCGATGATAAGGAAGATTGAATAGGGAACCAGTGTCGAGATGAGTTTTCCAAGTGTAATGTCCGGCGAATACTTCTTTGCCATCGCGAGGACAATCGGGAAATAGGGCAGAAGCGGCGTTACCATGTTAGTAACGGAATCTCCCACCCTGTACACTACCTGTGTGGTTTCCGGCGAATAGCCCATCAGCATCATCATCGGTACGAACACAGATGACAATATTGCCCACTTGGCCGAAGCGCTGGCGATGAAAAGGTTAATCAACACACAGAAAAGAAGAAAAGCCATAAGCAGGGGTATGCCGTTAAGGCCGATGGACTTAAGGAAATCAGAGCCTTTGATTGCCGTAACCAGCCCCAGGTTCGACCAGTCGAAGTATGCGATGAACTGACCGGCGAAAAAGGCCAGGACAATATAGGGGCCCATCATCGCCATCGATGAACCGAGCATGGAGGCCACGTCTCCGGTGTTCCGGATTGTACCTGCCCTTTTACCGTAAACGATTCCGGAGAAACCGAAGATGATTATTATTAACGGGATGATGCTCTTGTAAAATGGAAGGAGCGTCGATTGGGCATCATGGAAGAAGCTGCCTTCGACGGCAATCAAAACAAAGACAACTGCCAGGATTGTCGTAAAGAGGATTGTCCCGGAGAGAAGCCCCGATTTCTCTTTCTTCGTCAATGAATTATCAAAACTTTCGTCGGCGTCGTCTTTCGAATTGTACCGTAAAGACTGAAGCCTCGGCTCGACATACTTTACCGTTACAAAGGTAATAACGGCAGTAACAAAAAAAGCCGAAGCCGTCATGAAGTAATAGTTTGCAGTCGGATAAAGGACATAGCTCTTGTCGAGCAGGTTGGCAGCAGACTGGGAAAAAGCCGCCAGCATCGGGTCGAGCGCCGTAAGCATTATGTTGGCGCTGAAACCGCCGACAACACCGGTAAAGGCAGCAGCCAACCCCGCAATCGGGTGGCGTCCCATGCTCTTGAAAAGGATGGCCCCCATGGGCGGCAGAATGACAATGCCGGCGTCTGCAAGAATGCTGGAATTGACGGCTGCAAAAACCAGGGCAGGCAGCACAAGGTATTGGGGGACAATAAGGACCATCTGTTTCAGGCCGGCAGTCAGGAAACCGCTCTTTTCGGCAAGGCCGATGCCAAGCATGGCTGCCAGTACGATGCCCAGCGGCGGGAAATTGATGAAATTGCCGAGAGCGTTTGTGAACATTCTCTGCAAGCCGTCGATGCTTAACAGGTTGACGACGGTAATGGCCCTGCCGCTGGCGGGGTGGATTGCTGTTACTCCGGCCATACTGAAAATGTATGAGAGTATTACTGTTAATAACGCAAGGAATATGAACAGAAGGAATGGGTCAGGCAGGTAATCTACAATTCTTTCTATCTTCCCCGATAAACCCGGATTTGTTCTCGTCTTTTCGCCGGCCATAATTATTGTTATTCTTAAATTATTATTATTAGTCTATAGTTTTTAATTTTGTAAAATTGTTAATATGGTTAAATTTATTGGATTTTTCTGATTAATCAAAATACAGAAATAGAAATAAGCATAATTATTATCTCATATAATACTGCCGCGCTCACGGCTGATTGCATTCAGTCCATCGTCGGGACGGCCGGTGAGGTTTCCTGTGAAATAATCGTCGTGGACAACGCTTCGGCCGATGACACCGTTGAGGTCATCCATTCACGGTTCCCCGGTGTTAAACTGGTCGTTAACGAAAGCAACATGGGTTACGCCGCAGCGGTAAACAGGGGAGTACAGGCTGCCCTTGCGCCATACTGCATTGCCTCTAATTCCGATGTCATCTATCCCCCCGGGGCCATTGCCGGAATTGCTGCCGCAGTGAAATCGGATGAATATATCGGGGCGCTGGGTGTGCAGCAGGTTTTTCCGGGCATGAAATGGCAGAGAAGCCATGATGATGTCATCGGCCTGAAAGCTGCGTTCAAAGACGCCACCCTGTACTTTTCCGTTTCGAAAGCATTGAAGTCTCTACTGTGGAAGAGTTTCAAAATTGACAGGAAGCAAAAGGAGGTCGGCTACGTTGACGGGGCAATGGTCGCCTTTCCGAAAGAGGCTTACGACAAAGTCGGCGGCTGGGACGAGGATTACTTTTTCTACGCCGAAGAAACAGATTTCTGTTACCGGTTGAAAAAAGCCGGATATAAAATTGTATTCTATCCCGCTGTCACAATTGTCCATCTCAGGGGAGGTACGACAAAGGACATTACTGTCAATTACAGGTACATCGACCTGCTGGTCGGTTCAAAAGCGCTGTTCTGCCGTAAACACTACTCAAAGCGGACGGCTCGACTGGTGTTCAGGCTCGAAATGATGTATTATTACGAACTAATGGTGAAGAATCTCCTGTTGTACCTGCTCTCTTTCTTCAGTATCCGGCGTAAAAACGGGTTTTTAGCAATGAAATACTATATAAAAAAGTGGAAAGATGAACTCAAAAAACTATGACCTGGCCGTTGCTTACAGGATATATCCGGGAGTGTCGAAGTTACCGCCGGTACATTCCGACAGTAAGCTCAAACTGTCGGAACTGTGCCTGAAGTCTTTTAAGGATTCACTCGGAAGCCTGAAGATTAAAATGTGGGTTTTGCTCGACAACTGCCCGCCGGACTATGAAACACTGTTCAGGAAGTACTTCGACGACGAAGACCTCGTCATGATCAACCTGCCCGGAATCGGGAACAACGGTACTTTCAGGAAACAAACCGAGTTGCTGCTGGAGCAAACCGACTCGGAGTATGTTTACTTTGCCGAAGACGATTATTTCTATCTTCCCGGCGCATTCGAAGAAATGTACCACTTTGCAAGGGAAACCGGAGCCGATTGTGTTACTCCCTATGACCACAAGGACCTTTACACGATGGACCTGCACAGGTACCGCAGCCGTATCACTGCCTGGGGCACCCGGCACTGGCGCGACGTGTCGGCTTCATGCATGACTTTCCTTACAACAAAAAAACTGCTCTCGAAAACAAAAAACATTTTCCTGAGCTACTCCCGCCGTAACGACGACGCAAGCATGTGGATGAGCATGACGAAAATGAAGGTCTTCAATCCGGCGCTCTATTTGAAATACCTGTTCAAAGACAGGAGGATGTTCAAAGTGCTGCTGAAGATATGGTTCTTCGGCTGGCGCCAGGTGTTCTTCCACAGGAAGGTCGTACTTTGGTCGCCGATGCCGGCTGTGGCAACCCACATGGAAAGCAACTTCCTTTCGCCCGGCAGGGATTGGAATGAGTTATTTAAAAATTCACTGTAAATATTTTTTTTGTTTCTTTGAATTTTTCATAGTTTTGTACTCATATTCGTAACTTTTGATAAATAACGAAGTTATGGGAAAAGTGATTTAATTATAATTAATTTTATTTTTAGTGGAGGTTAAAAATGGCTTACAGAATATCAGACGAATGCATTTTGTGTGGCGCATGCGAGCCGGAATGCCCGGTTCAGGCAATTTCAGAAGGTGACGATCAGAGCATCATCGATGCAAGCAAATGTGTCGAATGCGAAGGTCACTACGATGAACCCAAATGTGTTTCTCTTTGCCCTGTAGACTGTATCTCTCATATTGACTAATCTTACGCTCCCATTTAAGTTTAAGTAAGAGCAAAAAATCAGCGATACATAATTACTGTCCGGGAAAATATTTTTCCGGACAGTTTCTTTTTTATCCCAAAAGGTAATATATTATCATTTACTCTGGTGCAGTTTGCGTTTTAATTTTTCTTGGCAGGACAAATGATAATAAGAATAGATAATGGTAAAATAATAAGTATATCCGAATCCGACGACGTTACTGTCATTCAGGACAGGGAAACGACCACGTATAAACCTGCAGTTGTCTATCCGGGCTTCGTTGACAGTCACGGCCATATATTCGGATTGGGTACAGGATTGTGTTCTCCGGCTCTCAACGGCCTTCAGAGTCTCGATGAATGCCTTGAACTGCTGGCCGGTTGTACTCCTAACAGGGGCGAGTGGGTCGTCGGCTATGGCTGGAACGAAGAAATATGGCAATGCGGAAGCTACCCCGATAAGAAATACCTCGACGCCCTGTTCCCCGATGTACCTGTAGTCCTTTTCCGTGTTGACGGCCATGCCTTGTGGGTAAACAGCGCTGCTTTGAGAAAAGCATCGATCGGCAGGGAAACTGCGCCAATCCCCGGAGGTGAGATCCGGACCGACAAAAGCGGCAATCCTACCGGCATTTTAATCGACAATGCTATTTACCCTGTTACAGGTTTATTGCCTTACTATACCGACAACCAGGCCAGGGTGATAATCGGTACTGCTTTGCGCAGGCTCGCATCGGCAGGCATCACCGAAGTTCACGATATGGACGTTTCCCCGAACCTTCTGAGGCTTTACCGGGAAATGGACAACAACGGACAGTTGCCGTTAAGGATAATTTCCTTTGTCCAGGCTCAGCAGGACGAATACCTCAGCGCGCTCGACAGTCCCTGGTCCGGTACGATGCTGAATATTGCAGGGTTGAAGTTCTATGCTGACGGAGCGCTGGGGTCGAGAGGAGCGGCTATGCTCGACGACTATGCCGACAGGCCCGGATACAGGGGACTGTTGCTCATCGACCCTGCGGAGCTGTTTCAAAAGATGTATGACGGCGCTGAAAGAGGTTTCTCTTTGGCGATTCATGCCATCGGCGATGCAGCCAACAGAATGGCACTGAAAACATACGGGCGGCTGAGGCATTACTCTGCCGGCGGCGCCAGTGCAATTTACAGGATTGAACATGCTCAGCATATTCATATCGATGATCTTTCCCTGTTTAACAAATATGGTGTTTACGCTGCAATTCAGCCGGTACACTGCATCAGCGACGCCAAAATGGCACGAAAGAGGCTTGGCGTTTCACAAACCATGCACTATCCCTGGAGATCGCTTCTGCACAGCGGCGCTGTCGTTGCCGGCGGTTCCGATTTCCCCATCGAATCCTGCGAGCCGCTGTCCGGTATTTCTGCCTTCGTAAACAGGATCCCATATGGCGAAGACTGTCCCTGGATGGGTGAACAGTGTATCAGCATTAATGATGCGATAAGGGCATACACGACAACACCGCACACAATTGCCGGCACAAAGAACAGGGGAGAAGTAAGGCCCGGTTCCGATGCCGATTTCGTAATTCTCGACAGGGACCTGGCTTCAGACAAGGCTGCTGTTGAAAAAGCAAAGGTACTGGCAGTGTACAGCAAAGGTGTATTAATATATAAAGCTTAAGTGATGGACACTAACGAACAAATCAATGCGATGGCGTTTGACCGGCACATGTCCGTGATGGCAAATGCCGGTTCAGGCAAAACAAGGGTACTTGTTAACAGGTTTGTCAATATCCTGCTGAGCCACAATCTCTACGGCAAACCTCAGGAACGCCTGAAAACTTCAGAGATAGTAGCAATTACATTTACACGTAAAGCTGCTGCCGAGATGCGGGCTAAGATAATAAGGATGATCGAAGAGGAGATTGGCAATGTTACACAGAGAGACAAACTTGAAAAACTGTACAGGATCAGGGAAGAACTCTCGAACGCCCGCGTATCGACGATTCACAGCTTCTGCTCTGCTCTCCTGAGGGAATTCCCCATCGAAGCCGACGTCAATCCTGCTTTCATCGAAATCCCTACGGCCCAATTGAACCGCATCAGGAAGGAATCCATTCTTTTCGTTCTCGAAGACTGGCTCGAAAGCAGCGAACCAGGGAAAAAAGAGAATGCAGAAAAACTGCTGCTCATTTTTGGCAGGAATGACCTGGAGAACATGATCGGCATACTCCTCGATAAATTCGAATTGTTCAATACGCTTAAAGACTTCTATACTAAAAGCGACGAAGCTATTCTCAGTAATACCGTCGCCCGGTTTGTTGAAAAGTATTTGCCGGCCATTAAAGAATCGGTTTCCGGGATATACGGTGCTGTTTCAGGCTTCGACATGAGCGGAGCCAGGGATAAACTTAAAAATGACCATTCCGTAATTCTCGGTTCACTTGAAAAGCTGCTTCGTTTCCTCATTGCTCCTGACGAAAAGGACCTTGAATTCCTGAAAAAGCTCTACAGCTTTCTTCAGTTAATACGGGAAAGCCTGTTTACCAAATCGGGATCACTGGCTGCTGTCTGGAAGAAAGTTGCCGACGATAAGTCGGTTACCCTGGTAAATGAATCCTGGAAAAAGTGTTCGGGATTGTCCGAATTCTTCGAAGCCCTTGAAATGGCAGACTATGATTCGGAAATATCGCGCACTGCACGTGTCCTGCTCGGACTTACAGAAGATATTAAAGAAAGGATCGACGCTGAAAAGGCAGAAATGACTGGCCTGGATTTCGGCGATATGATCGTGAAAGTTCACCGGCTGCTCGACAACAGTGAGACTGCCGGTAAGATCAGGAAGAGAATCAGGTACCTGCTGGTTGACGAATTCCAGGATACAGACAATATTCAGTATGAGATAATCAGGAAACTTGTACCCGGGCTTACGTCTCCCGAGGAAGCTCACGGCGGCAGCCTGCCCGTTAATCTGTTCATCGTCGGAGATACCAAACAAAGCATCTACGGGTTCAGGAATGCCGACATCCGGGTGTTTGAAACAGCGACAAAGGAAATCAGCCGACTTAACGGTTTCCTCCTGAAAAACGGTTCCGTCACCGACAGGATTCAGTATTTTCAAAAGGACGGGAACGGCGGTTACAGGATTGCCGCGTCGGAGACAACGCCTGAAGAAACTGAAGGCAGGCTGAAACTTACCGCTACTTTCCGGCTGCAGCCCGCGATTGCCGCCTTCATCAACTCTGTTTGCAGGAATATCATGACCGGAAAAGAATCGGAGTTCGATGTCAAATACACGGACTTCGTCTGTGGCCGGAATACCTCCGGTGAGGCTTTGACCGCTGAGTTCAACAAAAACAGGATTGGTTTCATCATCAGGATTGCTGCAGGAAAAAATGATGACCAGGACTGTGCCGCCGATGAAAACGAAACAGAAGGGCAGGACCTGGCCGGCGCCGCACAGGAAGCAGACGAAGCAGAACTTCTGGCGGGGCACATCAGGAGAATAATGGCTGAAGGAAGAACCGTCGAAGACGAAGGTATAATGCGGAGAATCGAGTACAGGGACATTGCCATACTGGCGAGGACAAGAAGCAAGTTCCAGAGTCTGGAGAATGCCCTGATAAAAAACAGGATACCCTATATCCTTCACAGTGGTAGGGGATACCTCAACTCGCAGGAAGTAACCGACCTGACGGCATTCCTCAATTTCATTAATGACCAGTCCGACGACGTCAGCCTTGTGACGATACTCAGGTCCCCGTTCTTTTCTCTTACAGACGCCTCGCTGCTCGAATTGTCGGCGAACAGGAAGGGTAAGACTTACTGGGAGAAACTGTCCGCCATCGCTGAAGAATGGAAGCAGGCCGGCAGGGAAGAAACGGAAAACGGTCAGGATGAAAACAACGTCGTCTGCCGCGCACGGGACACCATCGGCGACATACTCGAACAGGCGCCGGTACTTCAGCTCTCCCAGCTGATCAATGCCATTCTCGACAAGACCGGGAGGTACGGAACCATTAACAATGAGAATAAGCGGGACGTCGTCGAACACAACATCAACTGTTTCATGGACCTGGCCCGGGACTATGAACAGCGCAGTTTCACCGGCTTCTATGATTTCATCGAAGAAGTGAACTTCATGAGGAAGTATTCACTCAATGACACCGAGCCGGCAGATATTTCCGATGCCAACTCGGTGAACATCATGACAATACATGCATCCAAGGGGCTGGAATTCCCCGTGGTCTATTTCTATGACACTGCTAGCCGTAAAGGCCAGTCGGACAGGTATTTCCTCTCAGACGCTTACGGATTCCGGTTCAAGGCGAATATTAACAGCCTTTCCGCCACAGGACGCAGTGTGAAGGTGCGGGTAAGCACACCGTCATATGTGATGGCAAAATTTGAAAATGACGAAAAAAACTCTGCCGAAGACAAGCGCCTGCTCTATGTTGCCTTGTCACGGGCGAGAGATTACCTGTTTATCACCGGTACGGTGTCTGAAACGAAAGCGGGCCTTGGTTCTCTGGGAATATACCTGAAACTCATAATGGACGGCCTGGGCTGGGATCCGGAAATACTCAGGGACGGAACCGCTTCCATTCCCGAAGCAATCAGGGTATTGAAGGATGGAACCATTACGGACGGCAGGATCGATTGCAGCGTTGAAGTCGTCAACGAGATCGGACCGATTGACATCCCTGAACCGGCAGAGCAGGCAGGGCAGGCGGCAAGGCCGGCTCTCGACGGGGAAATACCCTTCATCATCGGTGAGGAAACCGTCTCGCCGTCAGCCATAATGATGTACCGGACAGACCCCTGGGACTACGTCCGTAAGTATGTCCTGGGGATGGAACCGACGGAAGAGGCTTTTACCGGACCCGAGAGCAGCGAGGATGAAAGCCCGAAGGAGGACCCTGCGGAAGGAACAATTGCCGGTACTGCCATTCATGCGGTAATGGAGAAAGTTAGCGCCTGGCTCGACGACGACGGCAATGTGGATACACTTAAACTTACTGCTCTTGCGGCTTCCGTTACAGATTCGGTTGCTGCGGCAGGCGGCAGGACTGAGCTGAGGGAGAGGATAATCACCGAATGTGGCAATGCCTGTCGTACAAAGCTCCTGACAAAATACCGGCACAACCTGCTTACGGGCAATAAAGAATGGGAACTGCACTTGCCTGTCGGAGACGACTTCCTGAAATGCATCATCGACGCTGCCGTCGAAGTTGACGGGAACATCGAAGTTTGGGACTGGAAGACGAACAGAGTTGACGCTGCGGACGCAAAGCAGCAGCTCGGCAGCCACTATGAGGTACAGATGAAGACATACTGCTACCTGATGATGAAAGCGCGTCCGGGGCAATCAAGCTACAAAGCGAAGCTGCTTTTTACCCGCCTGGCGAAGGAAGGCGCTGAAGATGAAGACTGGACCTGGCAGTTCGCCTGGACTCCGGAACAACTCGATGAGTTCGGCAACGAGCTTGTGTCTTACATAGACAGGATCAAGTATTCAATGATAGTGTAATATGCGTGGTGAAAATGAGCGTCAAATTGCCCGTAGTTTAATAAACTAACATATTCGAATTCTCTTTCAGCCAGTGTCGGTAGGTCTTGTATTCCGGGAAGAGCTGCGCTACGACGGCCCAGAACTTAGGGGAGTGGTTCAGTTCGAAGAGGTGGGAGATCTCGTGGACTATTACGTAGTCGATGACTTTCGAGGGCGCCATTATCAGCTTCCAGCTGAAATTCAGGTTGCGCCTGCTGCTGCATGACCCCCAGCGTTTGTCGGCGCTTGTGATGGATATACGGTTGACATCGACGCCGATGATGGCGGAAAACTGTTTTGTCCTTTTGGGGATGATGTCCCTTGCCGAGAGCCTGTAGAACTGCTCGAACAGCTTACGGGCGTGAATCAGCGATCCGGCGTTGACAACGAAAGCAGAGCCGTTGAACCTGAAGGAATAGTCAATATCGTCGCGGATCTGCAGCTCATAGAGGTTGCCCAGGAAAAAGAACTTCTCCCCGTCGATATACTCTTTCTTTTTGATATGTACGGACTTCCGTGCAATGTCATCTTTCTTCCTGCTTATCCATTCGAGGTTTTTGCTTACGACGGCGTCGATGTCCCTGTCGGTCGAGCGTTTCGGCGCGCGTACCGTAACGATACCTTCCTGGCTCACTTCAATTGAAAAGGTCTTCCTGTCCGACCTGATTATCCTGTCTATTTCCATCTGTTTATGTCACAGTAAATATCACATCAAATTTCATTAATTTTATTAAATTACAAATTAAGTATTTATTGGAAATGAATAAAGGCGAAAAATGGGAAAACACGTTCCGACAAGAGAAGAAGCTCTGCTGTTGTTTAAACAGTACAACGAAACAGAGTCGCTCCTCAATCATGGCTTTGCTGTGGAGGGAGCCATGCGCTATTTCGCACGTAAACACGGCGAAGATGAAGAGATGTGGGGGATCATCGGCCTGGCCCATGACCTTGACTATGAGAAATATCCTGACCAGCACTGCACAATGACAAAGCAGATACTGGAGGAGCAAAACTGGGACGACAGTTACATCAGGGCAATTATGTCCCACGGCTGGGGACTCGTAACAGATGTAGAGCCTGTTACCACGCTGGAGAAAACCCTCTACGCCATCGATGAACTGACAGGGCTGATTACGGCCTGCGCTTTGGTAAGGCCTTCGAAAAGTGTAATGGACCTGACCGTGTCTTCGGTGAAGAAGAAATGGAAGATGAAAGCGTTTGCTGCCGGCGCCGACAGGGATATTATCATGAAAGGCGCTGCAATGCTTGGTGTGGAGTTGGACAAGCTGATTGAGGATACCATCGAAGGAATGAAAACCGTAGCAAAAGAAATTGGTCTTTAAATAATAAAAGTTGTAGTATAATTCAAATAAATTGCTTTTTTATTTTTACTTTAGCATTTAAATATTTATCTTGCAAACTTGGTTTATATTTGAAAATTATTAAACTGGATAGAAAGAAAGATCGGATAATTTATGGCATGGCACTCAAAACCCATAGAAGAAGTAATTGACCATTTCCGGGTTGATCAGAAGAATGGCCTGGAGTCCGGCAGGGTAGCCGAACACAGAGAAAAATACGGTTCCAACGACCTCTATGTAAAAAAAGGCAAATCCGTACTGAGGCAGTTATTTGACCAATTTAACGAACCTGTTATTTATATCTTAATAGCTGCAGCAATAATCAATGCTTTTGTTGCTGAAGAGATTAAAGACACTATAGTAATAGCAATCGTCGTTGTACTGAATACATTCATCGGTTTCTTCCAGGAACGCCGCTCATCCAATGCACTTAACTCACTTAAGAAGATGGCAGCTCCCAACGCCCGTGTCGTCAGGGACGGTGAACAAATACTCATTCCTGCTTCTGAAGTAGTCTGCGGCGACATCATCGCACTTGAAAGCGGCATGAGGGTTCCCGCCGACGGCAGGCTCATCGACACGGTGACGCTAATGGTCGATGAATCGATGCTTACAGGCGAATCATTTGCCGTTAACAAGAAACATAACACTCAACTTCCTGAGAATTCGCCCTTGGGAGACCGTTTAAACCTGGTCTATTCCGGTACGATTATCCAGAAGGGACGCGGCCTTGCTGTTGTAACCGAAGTCGGTAACAACACTGAGTTCGGTAAAATCTCGAAACAGGTCTCCGAAACTGCTGAAGCTGCTTCACCTTTGCTTCAAAAGATGGGTAAGTTTACCAAAGGACTGAGTTTCGCCATTATGATTGCCATTATAGTCCTATTCATACTCGGCCTGATTAGGAACATCGATTGGGCCAGGATGATGCTGACGTCGATTGGCCTGGCAGTCTCGGCAATACCCGAAGGCCTGCCTGTCTCCGTTACGATTACCCTGACGATTGGTGTTTCGCAGATGGCTAAACAGAGGGCTGTGGTTAAAAAACTGGCTGCTGTGGAGACACTCGGCAGCACCAATGTTATATGCACCGACAAGACCGGCACGCTGACAAAGAACCAGATGATTGCTACCAACTTCTACACAGGCATGGAAGATTACAGCGTCAGCGGCAGCGGATACGGTTTTGAAGGCAATGTAATCGACAAAGAAACCGGAAAATCTGTTTTCATGGATAATTCTGTCCCTCTTAAATATACTGCCATGATCTGTGGCCTGTGTACCGAGACAACAATCAGTAAAAACCATGAAGAATGGGAGATTACAGGCGATCCGACAGAAGCTGCCCTGATGATAGCTGCCGATAAAATGAATTTCGACACTAAAGATTATCAGGTATTTGTTGATTTCCCCTTCGAATCCGAAAACCAGTTGATGGCTGTCAGAGCTGTTCAGGGAGATGAAGTCTATTATCTCGCCAAGGGAGCGCCGGAGAAGATAATGCACCGCTCCAGGTGTATGATGGACCAACAGGGCAACGAACTGCCGATTGATGATGAATTGGTCAAGTCCAAGTTCTCTGAGTTCTCACAACGCGGCTTAAGAGTTCTGGCAATTGCATTTGCTAAAGGCAAGGATAAGAACGAAAAAATCAATATAGATGATCTGAATAACCTTACACTTGTGGGTTTTGCCGGCATCGAGGACTCCATCAGGCCTGAAGTCGTGAAAGCCGTCTATGAATGTTCCAACGCAGGCATTAGCGTAAAAATGATCACCGGCGACCATGCCCGTACGGCCCAGGCAGTAGCTGCAGCCGTAGGCATCGGCGAAGGCAAGGAGATGCCCGTTGCCATTACAGGCCAGGAACTCGACGAGATTTCCGACGAAGAACTTTTCAAAAGGGTTCAGGACATAGACGTATTTGCACGCGTGGCACCTCATCATAAATACAGGATTGTACAACAGCTCCAAAAGAACAACAATGTCGTGGCAATGACCGGCGACGGCGTCAACGATGCCCCCGCACTGAAACAGGCGGACATCGGCGTGGCGATGGGCAGCGGTACCGATGTTGCAAAGGATTCGGCTCACATTGTACTGATGGATGACAATTTTGCGACCATTGTTAACGCCGTAAGGAGGGGCAGGGTTGTTTTGCACAACCTTCAGCATATCATTCTGTATATCCTGGCTACGAGCTTTGGCGGAATACTCACCATCGCAATGTCGGTAATCTTCGGATTCCCCCTGCCTGTACTACCTGCACAACTACTTTGGATTAACCTTGTAACCGACGGTACTTCCACATTCCCGCTTGCATTTGAAAAAGAACACGGCGACGTAATGTATTTCCCTCCAACACCAAGGAATGCACCTTTAATCGAAAGGGAAATGATTTATCGGATATTTACCGCCGGTGTAATAATGATGTTCGGTACGGGCAGTGTATTCATCGCTTACTTAGGCAACAATATTTTCGATCCCTCCGAAATTGACCTTAAATATGCACAGACGATGGCATTCTGCACGCTGGCTTTCTTCCAGATATGGAACGTTCAGAACTCACGCTCTGTCAACAGGTCTCTGTTTTTCAATTTACCTCATCCCGGCATTGACAGTAAATCGACCCAGCCAGGCGGCAAGCTCGACAGGATATTCCCGACAAAGAACCCGATTCTACTCTGTGTGATGCTCCTTGCAATAGGCCTGCAGGTCGCTGCCGTCGAACTGCCTGTAATGAACGATGTCCTAAATACCGTCAACCTGTCAATGACAGACTGGTATATTGTCATCGGCAGTTCCTTCAGCATTATCATTATCATCGAAATTATTAAGATTACAAGCTCTCTAATGCTCAATTACAAGAAAAGAAAACGGTTCTTTAACCGGGCATAATTGGCCGTTACTGTTACAATTGTCAGGCAGGGATTAATGTTTTGTTTTTCCCTGCTTTTTTATTTAATAGATTGGGCGGCAATTCCTGGTTGAAAATATAGTATTTCTTATGTCCTAATTATTATTCATATATTTTAATTAACCAAATGTCATTATTTTTGTATTTTTTAAAATAACATAAACTTAAGTAACGTGGCGAAAAAAATAGAAAATAAAGATAAGGCCCCGGATTCTCCGTCATCTCGCAAAACTGTCGGAAAACAGGAAAAGAATAATCCGGAAACAAAAAAGAATAAAATCCTGAAACAGGAGGAAGTAAAGGCAGTTTTAACCGGTACTGCAATCCGAAAGAAAGCTCCAAGGGCTAAAGAACAGAAACCGGAGCTGGGACCTGAATCTCCGAAACAGGAGGAAGTAAAGACAGTTTTAACCGGTACTGCTATCCGTAAGAAAGCTCCAAGGGCTAAAGAACAGCAGCCTGAGCCGAAACCTGAAGCTCCGAAACAGGAGGAAGTAAAGACAGTTTTAACCGGTACTGCTATCCGTAAGAA
>CAZWLN010000036.1:45790-46000 GCA_964634885.1 uncultured Hyphomicrobiales bacterium
AAGGGCTAAAGAACAGCAGCCTGAGCCGAAACCTGAAGCTCCGAAACAGGAGGAAACAAGGCCTGTTGACCGCAGGCCAGATAACCGCAGGCATGGCCGCAGGGTAGAAGAACAAAGACCTGAGCCGAAACCTGAAGCTACGAAGCAGGAGGAAACAAGGCCTGTTGACCGCAGGCAGGATAACCGCAGATATGACAACCGCAGGCAAGG
>CAZWLN010000037.1:0-35423 GCA_964634885.1 uncultured Hyphomicrobiales bacterium
TCATCGCGGGAACGGCCCGAAGGCTTCCTGTCGTATTCTTCACGGCCTTCCTGTTCACGGAATACCGGTTTACGGCCTGCCGGTTTAAATTCATCACGGGAACGGCCCGAAGGCCTCCTGCCGTATTCTTCACGGCTATCCTGTTTACGGAATGCAGGCTTACGGCCCGTCGATTTACGGCCGGATGAATTGCGGCTTCCTTTTTTATCCTGATTATTTCTCATATTCAATAATTACTTTCTTTGTTGATATTTTCTACAAAAATAAAGATATTATATGGTTTTTATCAGAAAATATTATTGGACCTTTGCTATTTGGGCACACATAAATTTTTTTGGGGATTAAGCAGGAAGTAAATATTGAATTGAATAGTCAGGATATTTTACTTGTGTTGAAGTTTGAATGAATCCATGTCATTCTCTACCTTGAAAAGATAAAGAATTCTATGTACTGAGACACTCAATAATCATTGAGCCATTCGCATTATGTTTTTACAGATATACAACCCCTGACGGGGTTGGCTCGTGGTAATGGCATTAGATTAATTGGAGAGGATAATTATTAGGGTATCGGGTAAAAATGAAATGTCAATTTAATAGCCACGAGCTTCAGCTCTTGGACCGGTTTTCCAGGATACTGGTTTTAACCATAATCCATCGGATGCTTACATCGGTTTGCAAGACCATTTATTATTCTAACTTATGATTGGATCCTTAGTTTCAGATATTCAAAGCTTTGTTTGAAATCATTTACGGCTAAAGCCGATTATCTCATTGGATGCTTGTCCACGAGCTGAAGCTCGTGGCAATGAAAATAATTAAACCCGGATTGTGCATTAGATAACCCATTACACAGAATATCCAACCACCCCTGGCCCCTCCTTGTCAAAGGAGGGGAAAACTGTAATTTGTTATATATCAATTATATATGTGATATTTACAACTTCTGACGCATTATCCGGGTTAAATTAAACTCTTCTCCCCAAATTTTTCACCTGACCCTTTTTTATTATCGCAGCCAATAATAAAAAAAAAGGGCTGCCCTTTTGAGACAACCCTCTGTTATATTATTATAAAGAAAGAATACTATTTCAGTATTATTACCTGCTGTACTGCTTTGTATCCCGCAGCTGTAGCCATGATGTAACAGCTTCCTGAAGGCAGGCCTTCGGAACGCAGCGCCATCGTATAGCTTCCGGGAGCAACGACAGAGTTGAACAATTCTTTAACCAGTTTACCCGAATTGTCATATATAGCAATATTAATCAACGATTCGGATGTTGTTCCGAGAAAGTAGTTAAGGGCCGAAGAACCGTTAACAGGATTGGGAGTAAGTTCCAGAGCCAGGACACTGCTGTTTTCTTTGAGGTCGTTAACAATACCCGTTTCAATGCTTGTACCTTTGAGAGGGATTGTAAAATCTTCGAGGCTGCCGTCGGCGCCGGTATTGGACTTAAGGAAGAAACCGCCGGTAAATGCTTTTTTCTCTTTTGGTGCAAACTTCAAGTGTACAGTGTGTGTCTGGTCAGGGCTGATCGGGTCAACTGTAGTAGCGGATGTAATCTGGAATGCATTGTCATTGTCGTTAACAATCTTCAAATCTGAAATCTGAAGCGGGCCGGATCCGGAATTCCTTATTGTAAGTGTCTGTGTTCCTTCATAGTTCGTTTCCACAAAGCCGAAATCGACCTCGGAGCTTAGGAAGGCAATAGCAGGTACATCTTTTACATCATAGCCGGTTCCCATAAGCAAAACTGATTTTGACGGGCTCTCATTGGCGTTTGATTTGATCATGAGGAACCCTGAGAAGTCGTCGTCATAGGGTGGTTTAAAGATGACGCTGACAGTAGCAGTGGCGCCTTCGGCAATCGGGCCGGGAATGTCCGAAACCCTCCTGAATACATTCTGGACGTCGGAAATGATATTGATGGAGTCTATGACTAAGTTGCCTTTACCGGAATTGGTTATAACAACGTCTAATGTTTTATTGGTGGAAACTTCGCCGAAATCGAGAGTTGCCTTATCGATGCTGATCTCCGGGTTCTGCGCAACGACGCCCTCACCGGTTCCTTCCAGGTCAACTGTTGCGCTCGAAACAGTGTTCGCTGTAATCCTGACAGTACCTACATATGAAATGTTCTTCATTGGTGTGAAAGTAACTTCAATATCGACGCTGCTGTCCGGCTTAATCGGGTTATAGGTCTGTGGAACGACTTTGAAAGCACCTTTCTGGTCATTTTCAATAGAAACAGTACCTATGATGAGGTTAGCGTAGCCGTTATTCGTTACTTTGAACGATTTTGTCGTCGCCGTCGAGACATTGCCGAATTTCAATGTGCGTGTACTCAGCGCAATGTTCGGTTTCTCAACGACACCGCTGCCGGTACCGATCACAGAGATAGACTTAACTCCACCGTTCGAAGCGTTCGAGGTAATTTTCAATGTAGTGTTGTAAGACTTGTTCTGTTTGGGAGTAAATTTAACATTAATTTTCGCTGACATTTTATAGGTCAGGATGATTGGTGTCTTTGAAAGAATCTCGAAAACGGAGTCCTTATTGCTTTCAAACGCCAGGTCTGTAATGAAAAGGGGAAGGATGCCGTTGTTGGTAACAGTAATCGACGAAGTGTCCGATGTTGAGACGCCAGGAAAGAAGAGGGTAGTCTCGTTGAATGCTATCTCCGGTTCAACTTCCTGTTCTGTGGTGGTCATTGCAGCCTGGAGAACTTCATCTGTGTTCTTGTCCTGGATGAATGCAATTATATGTACTGAATCTTTATTCCAAACGGGATCATAGGGAATGGAGAATATTATTGTCTTACTCTGGCCTGAGCCCATAGCTATATTATAGCCTGTTTGAGGGCCGGCAAATATTTTCCTGGTAACCCAGTAGAAATCCGTTTCACCGTTATCACCCAGGTTCGGATGGACAATATGTTTTTCTATTACGGCAACATACAGCAATTTGTCTGAGCCGACGGCAACGTCTGAGTGGACAACAATCGAGGCAACAGTCGAATCGGAGTATTTTTTCTCGACAACATAGATGGTATATGGCGAGGTCATCGAAGAGTACGGGGTAACGTCGGCAGTTACCGTTGGCAGATCATGTTTGCTGCCGTTAACGTAATCGACGGGTATGTTGAAACTACTACTTACATAAAGACCAATCCTGTTGTAGAGTGTATTGTCATAGGCAGTAATCGAGTCCAACGGTTTGCCGTTCACGGGAACGAACAAAACCATAGGTACAACTTTATTGCCCAAAGCGGCAAGGTCCGAATAGAATTTCGGATTCTGCTCAGCGCAAGAAGTGAAATAGGGGCTTGTGTATGATTCAACTAATGATACTCTCGGTGAAGATGCTGACGCCGAGCCAAAGATCATCGCTAAAAGTATCAAGCGTAAAAATATCCTGTAGTACTTTTCCATGGCTACTCCGAATAAAGATTTGTTAACATATTTTTTTACCTTATTAAATTTATTCTTGTTAATTTAATTAATAATATTGTTAAAATCAATATATTTTTATTAGGATTTCGATGTTT
Organism: uncultured Hyphomicrobiales bacterium; assembly: GCA_964634885.1. Taxonomy (GTDB): domain Bacteria; phylum Bacteroidota; class Ignavibacteria; order Kapaibacteriales; family UBA2268; genus DAINRZ01. Next base: position 3,548 of record CAZWLN010000037.1, read on the forward strand.
GAATATGAGTTAAACGGCATTTTGACAAATTGCAAAATTATTTGTGCCTCAGGCGCTTCCGATTGGCGTTCTTTTTGCCCGGAAAGCGACTCAGTGCTGCTTGTGGATGACAATGTCAACCGGATATATGAAAACCAGTTTGTAAACTATGATAAAATCATCATCCCATCGGGTGAGAGCCACAAAAACATGGATACTGTAATGGCCGTAACGGAGCAGCTACTCTCAGGCAATTACGGCAGGGATGCGTTGCTCGTAGCCGTCGGCGGAGGAGTCACTACCGACATTGCCGGTTTCATTGCATCCATCTACAAAAGAGGCACCAGGTGCGGCTTCGTTCCCACAACTCTGATGGCAATGGCGGACGCAGCCGTCGGCGGTAAGAACGGGGTCAATTTCGGAGAAATGAAAAATGTTCTCGGTCTGATACGCCAGCCGGAATTTGTTTTCATCGACACAAACTTCCTGCTGACACTGCCGGAAGATGACTATTACAGCGCCTTCTCCGAAATCATCAAGACAGGATTGATCGACGACACCACTATCCTGGATGAGGTTGAAGCGTCATTCGGGGCTGTTCATTCCAGGGACAAGGGACAATTGGAAAAATTAATCGGTAAATGTGCCGCTTCGAAAGTAGCCATTGTCAGCCACGACGAGCAGGACAGGGGCGCCAGGAATATCCTTAATTTCGGCCATACTACTGCTCATGCTTTCGAACTCAGGTACGCCATGACTCACGGTAAAGCCGTAGCTGCCGGCCTTCTTACGGAGCTCAAATTGTCGGAGATGGTATTCGGGACTGCACCGGATATATTCATCAGGACCGGCAGACTATTGAAGAACCTCGGACTTTACCCCGCGTTCCAGCCCGATTACAGTGAACTGTCCGCCATTATTGCCAACGATAAAAAAAATACTGCCGGCAACAGCGCCGGGATAATACTTCTTAAAGACTATTCTCAGCCGATAATACACAAGTTTGATTTAAATGAATTAATACAAAAATTAAATTCTATTCGTTTTTTGTGACCAAATTGACATTAATGTGTCATTAGTTTTTATGATTTTGACAAAACAGGAGAAAGATGTTGAAGAAAAGTTTATTATTATTATTCGCGTGTTTATTAGTGAGCAGCAGCCTTACAGCCCAGAATGCCGCCCTGCTCCACCCATATAACCTGGACTTCGAGAAAAGCACCTTGTACACCATGCCCGAAGGCTGGACACTGCCGGCACGTTCGGTGAAATTGTCATACCAGTCATTGGCAACCGACGAGCAGCCTTTCAAAGGCAATTACTGCCTGGGATTATTTGCCCCGGAAAACGCCGGCGCCGACCAGTTGGGAACTGTTTACCAAAGCCTTAACGCAACAGCTTACAGAGGCAAAACTGTCAGGTTCCGCGCAGCAGTCAGGCTGGAGAAACATGCCGACGACGCTTCTGCGTCGCTTTGGCTCAAGACAATAGTCGATGAAAACGATTCGGGCACCCTGATTACCAACCCTGGAACAGACTCCGTTACAGATAAATGGAAGTATTTCGAAATAATCTGTAAAGTCGATCAGTCTTCAGGTTTCATTAACTTCGGCCTGATGATTAAAGGCTACTGTGACGCCTGGATTGACGATGTCACTTTCGAGGTACTCGACAGCGCCGACGTATCGAAATTCAAAAAGCCGGCCCCACTGTCGAAACAAGGATTGGAAAACATTGCCGTTTTCGCCCGTCTTTACGGTTTAATACGCTATTTTTACCCATCGTTCGAGAGCCTTAAACTGGACTGGGAACAGTTTGCTCTGGCAGGAGCCGAAGTTTTCGAAAAAATCGGCAACAAAAAAGATTTGCTTAAAACCCTTAACAATTTCTTCCTGCCCGTTGCTCCCGGAATTGAAATACTTAACTCAACCGACAAGCCAAAGAAAAACCTGCTTGCCTCGCCTCCGCCCAAAGCCCTGAAAACTGTTGCCCTGGCATATAAGTATGAAGGCTCGAGGGATGTGATGAACACAGACCTCATCCCCTTCAACGTGTTTGAACCCACAAGACCTTCCGAAGGCTCGGTTTACCAATTGATTAAGGCGTCTCCCTACGAAGGAAAAAGGATAAGGCTCAGCTGCATGGCAAGGATCGAGTCAACCTATCCACGTGGCCAGGGACAATTGATCATCCAGCAGGAAAAGAAATTCCAGAAATATGCCAAGAGGGAATTCCTTCCCAACCTGACCATTACGGAAAATACCTGGAAAAAATACACAATTGAGATGGATGTCGTTCCCGGTTACGAGTTCATTGTCCTGCAGCTTGCACTCGTCGGCGAAGGCAGGGCCTATTTCGACGACATAGAGCTCACAGTTGTCGGGGCCGACTCCGTCAACATATGTAAGAACCCGGGATTCGAACAGGAAAGAAGTGAACAATTGGTTTACGGTTGGACTCCAAACCCCAATTCTGAGAAAGAACACTACAGGTACAGGATCGTGAAAACGAACCCTTACAAAGGAAACCAGTGCCTGTCGGTCGAATCCGATACGGCCTCATGCATCTATGTCCCCTCCATAGCTGAGATAATGACGACAGCCCTTGGCCAGAACCTGAATGTAAGGATGCCTCAACTGCTGTTTGTCGATTCCACTCAGACACTGCCCTATCCTGAAAAGACATACAAAATACCCTATCCCGAAAACATTGTGAACACCCCGGACATGAGAGACAGGACTTCACGGCTGGCGATTGTCGTGATTGCATGGAATATTATGAAAAACTTCTCCGTCAGTAATACCGACATTAAAACCTGGGACAACGCCCTCCTTACAGCCCTTGAAAAGGCAGCAACCGACTCTACCGAAGGCGATTTCCTTAATACTCTCAATTATCTCACTACTTTTCTCGACGACCCTCAATCCCGTGCCTGGAGCACAGTCCATAGCCCGGACTACGCCCTCCCCTTCCTGATCAAATGGGTGGACAATAAATTGCTAATCAGTGAAGTTGCCGGGAAAGACACACTCAGGCTTGAGCCCGGTTGTGAGATTGTCGCGATCGACGGGCAGAAAGCGGAAGATTACCTTTCCGAAGCAGCAAAGGTCATATCTGGCAGGTCGGATGAATGGAAGAAACTGAGGGCTATTGCCGCACTCAGGGCCGGAGACATGGGAACGCAGGTAAACCTGAAGTTAAAACACACCGATGGCAAGACGGAAACAGATGATTTCCCAAGGAATATGCTCATCTCCGACCTCATCGACCTCCGGCCGCCGAGGATCAGCGCCTTCGAGCCGGGAGATACCGTAGCCGGCAAATATCCCGGCGGGCTTTATTACGTTGACCTGACAAGAGTCTCGGAAAAAGAGCTGGAAGCCTCTGCTAAAGACATAGCAGTTGCAGACGGTGTCGTCTTCGACCTCAGGGGTTACGCCAATGTTCCGGCTTCTGTCCTGGGATACCTGCTTAAGGATACCGTCGAAACATTCGAATGGACACTGCCGGTCTTTGCTTCGCCCCTGAAATCAAAAATCTCCTACCGCACCGAAATAAAGAAGATTGCTCCCAAGAAATTGCAGTTCAAGAGGAATGCCGTGTTTATCTGCGACGAAAAGACACAGGGCTTCTCGGAGGTACTGCTGAACATCGTAAGGAAATTCAATCTCGGCACCATCGTTGGCTCTCCTACCCAGGGTTCACCCGGGGCCTCGACGCCGATACTTCTCCCGGGCAATTTCGGTTTCTCATTGCCGGAAGTGCAGGTACGGGATATAAAAACTAAGAAGTTTATCGACTACCCGATAGAGCCGTCGGTAAAATCGAGGCAAACCGGCAATGGAATTATAAATATGAAGGACGTGGTATTGATGAAAGCCTTCGATGTCCTGACAGGTAAAGATTAGCAGGTGTAGCTGAAGAGACAGGAAATCCGCTTTCTGAATGCTGAGCCGAGCGAAGCGAGACCGGCGGAGCCAATTCTGAATGCTGAATTCTGAATGCTGAGCCGAGCGAAGCGAGACCGGCGGAGCCAATTCTGAATGCTGGATGAAGAATGTAAGAAAAAGCAGTGCAGGAGCGGTTTTCCCCGCCTTGGATAAGGCGGGGGCAGGGGGCGGTTGGACTGTCAGTTCGTCAAGTTCATAAAGTTCATCAAGTTTATAAAGTGGGAAGAAACCCCAAAGGGGTGGGATGATTGTAGTTTGTAAAGGCAGCCACGTAGGGGCTTTTTCCTCTCTCAATAGCCACGTCATTTATGGCGTGGGCCGGATAGAATCTACTACCTTCCGACATTTCTTAAGATGGACTCCACCTTGGCGTACAATCTTAAGTCCATCTTGCCCGTTGTGATGACGAATTACGAATTAAGCCGAAATCCACAGAAAACCGATTCAGGCCCCGGATTCAAATGTCCCCGTTGCCTCTCCCCTGTAACCGGCGAGGAAATCATGGGTTTTCATTGCCTTCTTTCCTTCGGCCTGCAGTTCGACAATGGAGAGTTTCCCAAAGGCACAGTCAACGGTAAAAAGCCCGTTTTCCATCCGGAAGCTGCCGGGGTTGCCTTTACCGTCCGCCTTCAACAGTTCAACCCTGAGTATCTTCAGCCTCTTGCCGTTCCACATAGTCCAGGCGCCGGGTGAAGGGGACATGCCGTGTATGAAATTCTTCAGTGTGGCGGCTTCCCCGGTCCAGTCGATGCGGCACTGGTCAGGGAATATCTTCGGGGCGGGAGAAGCAAGGCTGTTGTCCTGCACACAGGGCGTATAGCTGCCGCTCAGCAGCAGTTCAATGGTCTCAACCGACAGCTGTGCAGCAACGGGCATCAGCATGTCGTGAAGGTCTCCTGCCGTTGCGTTGTCCGGTATTCGTACCTGTTTCTTAAGAAGAATGTCTCCCGTGTCCACCTCTTTTTTCAGGAGGAATGAAGTAAGGCCCGACACTTCATCGCCGTTGATGATTGCCCGGTTGATGGGTGCGGCGCCGCGGTATTTCGGCAGCAGGCTCCCGTGAATGTTGAAGGTTCCTGTGGACGCGAGCGAATAGACCTCTTCAGGTAGTATCCTGAAGGCAATGACAACGATGATGTCGGGTTTCAATTCCTTCAATGAATTAATGAATTGAATGTCTTTCAGCTTTTCCGGCTGGAGTACGGGTATTCCCAGTTCGACGGCTTTGGCTTTAACCGCCGAAGGCAGCAGTTTCAATCCCCTGCCCTTCGGCTTGTCGGGTACCGTTACGACAGCCTTTACGCCGTATGCGGCGTGTAGCGCTTCGAGCGAAGGTACAGCAAACTCCGGTGTACCCATAAATATGACATTAGGTTTATTCATGACTCATGCCTTTCATTGTAGAGCATCCCTTAATATTTTCGCATTATACATGATCAGGTCAAAATACGACTGCTTCCCGGGGCTGCCGCCTATGGGGTCAAGTTCCCACACTTTGACGCCCGTCGCTTCGGCAACGGCTTTGGCTGCATTCGGCGGAAGCTGAGGCTCGGTAAACACAGCTTTAGCCCCTTCGGCGTTCAGTTTCGACACAATTTCAGCCAGGAATTTTGGAGAGGACTCCTTTCCCGGAGACGGTTCGACAGAACCTATGTACTTCAGCCCGTACCTCTTAAGGAAGTAACGGAACGACGGGTGGAACAGCAGTACCGGCCTGCCTTGTACTCCTGAAAGCATCGTCCTGACCTGCTTGTCGAGGCTGTCTAATTTTTCGACAAATTTAACGGAATTGTCAACGTATTTCTTCGAATTGTCCGGATCGATTGAGATCAGGGCTTCGACGATGAGCGGTACAAGTGTCTTCACGGTAACGGGATCTGTCCAGAAATGAGGGTCGGCACCGCTGTCGTGGTTGTGCCCGTCTTCGCTGTGCCCTTCTTCATCGTGACTGTCTTCTTCGAAGGACAAAACACAATCGGCAGGAAAGAGCCTGATGAGTTCAATTCTGTTTTTGTTGGAGACAGAAGCCACCCAATTGTCTAAGTTGTCTGCAACGTAAAAGAATGCTTTAGCCGACTCAATCTTCATCATCTGTGAAGGAGTCGGGTTGAATGTGTGTGGAGAGTCTCCCGGAGAAGTGAGGCATACAACTTCCACGTCCTGCCCGACTATTTCTCTTACGATCGAGGCTACCGGATTGATTGTCGCCACAAAAACCGGTTTACCCTGTTCCCTGGAACAGGCTGCAAGAGCAATCGACAGAACTGTCAGTAAAAATAAAATCTTCTTGTTCATATTCTTACCATCCATGATCAACAACATTAATACAAAGATAATAAGAAAACTTGGTACAATTTCTGCTATTATTGGGTTAAAATTGTTGAAATTATAGGTTTTATGAGGGTTTAAGCGGATTTTTCCGTAGAAAAAAATATAAAAAAACGCATTATGGCTAATATTAGCCGGCATGTTTAATTATGAGTATGAAAAAGAAAATATATGGTGAAAAGATGCTATACAAAACGATGAAAACAGTAGCATGGCAGGTCATTTTGATAACGGGGCTGCTCATCGGGCCGGCACACCGGCTCCAGTGCCAGAGCTACGGTGCCAGCCCCGTTAATTGGCTCTATCCCGAAGGCAACTCCCAGGCAACGAAGTATGTTTCGATTGCATCGGGTACACAGGAGATCGACTCATTCAGGGTCAAATGGTCCACACCTTCCATTTCCGGCGATGTCCAGCCCTTGATTGGCAACATCATCAACAACAAGCCGCTTTTCAACAAAGCAACATACGCACCCAACGAAATTGCCGCAATCATCGGCGGCAAATTCGTCATCGTCGATGCATCGGGCAAAACACACCGCATCACTAACGCCATGCCCTTCCTCAAAGGCTTCTCGGTAATGATCGACACCAACCAGGCCATGCTCAACCAGAACATCACAGACCCTGTAATAATGGGTGTCGAAACAATAGAGTTCGAAAGCAGCGACAAGGTAGGCCTGGCCTATCTGACAGGCTTTGACGAGGATGCCGACACGGTGAGGATATTGCAAAGGCTGGCAATCGACCTGAAAGGATTTACAAACAATACCTTTGCAAGCATCAAGCCTTTCTTCGGCAAGAAATTCAACGACGCCCTGCAGATATACTGTACAGTAAATATGTCCCAGCCGGACAAAAACAACAGCCTTCTGCTGAAACAACCCTTCTTCCGCGGTATTACAGTCTTCAGCAGCACCAATATAATACCCAACTATCCCCTGCCGGACATCGGCGATGATTATTACTCACGTTTTTACTTCGGCCCCGAGGTCAACGTATTCCAGCCTTCGATGTGCAGCTACACTAACCTCGGGCAGGAACTGAACTTCATGATGCTACCCAGTTACCCGACAAATGACCTGACTTTACGCGTAGAATGCGACAACCTGGCAGGTGCACCCACTACGGGAGACGAGTCGCTGTTCCTCGAGTTCAATACCACAGACGGGAAACCGGCCAATATAGCAACCGACATTCGTATGCTTGGGGACACCAGGGTCGGCATTACCGGCAGGCCTGTCGTCAAGCCCTATTATGTCAATCTGTACGATCAGGCTACTGGCGTCGAAAGCATCTATATCCTCGTTGCCGAGGAATACAAAGGTACCGACAATTCAACCGGTACTCCCCGCCTCCACCTGTTCAGCATGGTCGGCGAACCGCTCACCAACATCAGCAGCACGTGGAACAAGCCCGTCAGCGGCTCATCCGACCACAGCTGGTCCATCGCCGTGGGCAATGTTGACGGGAACGAATCCAACTTCTTCGGCGTCTATTATCCTAACAATAAAGGCCTTGAGATAATCGCAACACAGAGTTCACGCGACTTCGCCGTACCAAACAGCAAGCTGATGGTTCTCAAGTACTCGTCGGATAATATTGCCAAACCGACACCTCCCGGAACCTACCTTAACAATTTCGACACCATAGCTACCGAGCCTATGAACGGCTGGGTGGCGGCAGTTAACGACCTGGACAACGGTGACGACGAAAAAGACGAGATTGTTCTCGTTGACGGCGCCAGGCTCTTCGTTCTCAAGATGAGGGATTATACCTCCTTCGACTTCCGCAGGGGACAGCATTTCGACACACTATATACTGTCCAGTTCGACCACCAGACCATCTCCAATGTTGCCATCGCCGACCTGGAAGGCGACGGGAAGAATGACATGATTGTAACTACTTTCGACAGCACCTATTTCATCGGCACCCAGATACTCAATATACTGGAAGTTACAGACCCAATCGATGTATCTGATGTCCCGGTGGACATCTGTCCCGGTTCAGGCATGGTTCTCAAATGGAGAAATATAATCAGGAACTCCAAAACCGTGAAAATCGTTTTCAGGGAGGAAGTTGACGGAGTCCTTTCGGACACTGCCGTAGTTATTGCCGACAGCGTTAACAACTGGGCAGACTCTCTCGAATACACCTACGTACCGGATAATTTACTCATCGGCAGGGAAGGTTACTTCTATGTGATAAGTTCTGACAATCCGAAAATACAGGACAGGACATCCTTGGTAAGGATAAACAACCCCTCGCTGCGATTCGAAGATTTTGAAAAAAGCGAATACTTCGCAGGCGAAAAAGTAATCTTCAAGGGTAAAGCCATTTGTGTCGATTCGGTAATAATCGACTACGGTTACATGGAACCGGACAGTACAATTAACTGGAACTTCCTGAGCAGGCATTCGTTCACTGAGGCCGACACATTCGAATTCGCTGACGCCATGCCCTGTGTACCGGAGTTGTACCACTGTTACGGACTCGATTACGACAGCCTCATTTACCTCAGGACCCGCAATTTCCGCTATGAATACAAAGACACTTCGGATAATATTATATTCAAACTCAGGCCGGCACGGCTGCCTTTAAGCTTTGAGAACTCCGACGACGCCTGTCCCGGGAAACTGATTACCTGGGACCCGGACAACATCGAATTCTCCAGCGAAACAATTTCCGTGTCTATTCTCGACCCCGAAAGCGGGACATACACTCTCGTCGGGGAAGTGCCGACGGCGTCGGGAAGCTACAAATGGTGCGCTCCGCTGGATCCCCCGGACTGTGTCTATCTGCGTTTCTGCTGTAACGGTTCATGTGTCAGGACAGATACGCTTATCGATGAATTCGGGCTGTCGAAGTCGAGGTACATCAACTTTGTTGCACCCAATCCCTTCAACCCCCTGCTGAACACAAAAGCGGACATAGTGTACAAAGTGCCTACAGATGTCAAAGTGACAATCAATATTATCGACCAGAACAACAGGCTGATTGTCAATATTGTCAAAAACCAGGCCAGGGAAGCAGGCCTGGCATACTGCGAGACCTGGGACGGCAGGCGTGACGACCTTTCTTTCGTTGACAACGGCATGTATTATGTTGTTATTGAAATGTCCAACGGAGAAAAACTTGCGCTTCCTGTATTTATTTCTAAATAAATTTTAATATTTGTTTTTAAAATGTTAATTTTTTTTTTAATTTCAACTTTATAGAATGTTGAAAAATTAAAATAGAATTAACTTTTAATGAGTCTTATCTTCTGACAGTGTTAAAAGTGTAAGAAGTTGCAGGTGCATGAATAAGAGCAAAAGAGAATTAAAATATATATTATGTAAAATTATACCTAAGGTATTGATAAATGAGAATATTAGTAGTTGAGGACGAAAGAAAAGTCGCAAGTTTTATAAAACACGGCCTGGAAGAGGAAAGGTATATTGTTGAGGTCGCCAGCGACGGCATTACAGGATTGGAACTGGCAATGAACAACCAGTTCGACGCCATCCTCTTAGACATTATGCTGCCCGGCAAAGACGGTTTCACTCTGCTGAGAGAACTGAGGCAGGCAGGCATATCCATCCCTGTCATGATGCTGACTGCAAGAGGAACAACAGAAGACCGTGTACAAGGCCTGGACCTCGGCGCCGACGATTACCTGCCGAAGCCTTTCAGTTTCGAAGAACTGGCAGCCAGGCTGCGCTCCATCCTGAGACGCTCGAGTCCGGAAAAATCGACAAAACTCCGCTGTGGCGACCTGCTGCTCGACACTGTTTCACATCTTGGTTTCAGGTTCGGCAAGGAGATTGAACTTACGACGAAAGAGTATGCCCTGCTCGAATACCTCATCAGGAACAAGAACCGGATACTCAGCCGCAGCACCATTACACAGCACGTGTGGAAGCACAACTTCGACCCCGAATCAAATATCATCGATGTTTATATCAAGAGGCTCAGGTCCAAGATTGAAAAAGAAGACGGCTCCCGCCCGCTCATACAGAGCATTCGCGGCGTAGGCTACAGGATGCGCGACCTGCCGCTCGACGACGAAGCCGAAATCTAAGCTGTTAAGGAAATTATGCCGTTTCAGGCAGATTATTACTTGAAATCCACGTACAGTTCGTAGATGGGAATTCCTGCTATTGTCCTGTCTTTGTATTTATTGCTGATGTTCTTCATCGCTTCCTGCATCTCATCCGAAGTCAGGCCATACTGTACGGAACTCCAGGCTTCCATGAAAGCAGAGAAATTGTCCACTGCTCCCAGCAGTTCCCCGTCATAGGGATTGTATTTGTTCTTATTATACTTTAACGAAATCTCCTCGCTGCTGACGTTAACAATCTTGTCGTCAATCATCACTTTGCTCGTGAACTCATTTTCGGTGAAGTATTTCAGTTCCCGGTGCCATGGTTTCTCGATGTGCGGGAATATCTCCGCCTCAGCAAGTTTCTGCTCGATCTTCTTTATCTCCTCGGACATTCCGGAAACGGACTCCTTCACGGGTTTGATGATGTCCCTCGTTACCGCTTCCGGCAGGTCGTGGAAAATGCCGCCGTAGAAATTGTTGAAGATGCGCTTGCGGCAGGGGTCCGCAATCTCCATTGTCATGAAGTACGTAAGCGCCGCCACCATCATCGTATGGCCGAGGACAGAGGTCTTCGGCACCCTGGGGATGTGGCCCCACCTGATCTGGTACCTCATCTGCCCACACAGGTCGATGAAATTTTTAATATGGTGGTTCTTGTGAAGTTTTTCGATGCCGTCCAGGTCCCTGAAAGTCTCCAGGTCGTTGGCAAGTTCCTTTTCAATATCATTAATCTGGTAGCCCGAAGGGTTCATATTCCTGATGATCTGGAATTCCCAGTAGCTGGAATACCTGTGGGCAGCGTCCAGTATCCGCCTGCTGTTCCTGTTGATGAAGTCCGGTTCTGTCAGGTAAAGCCTGATTTCTTCCTTAATAGCATTATTGCCGATGACCGGTTCGAGCGACTTGTAAACGTGGTCGTAGAGCTTTTTTACCAATTCCTTGTTTTTCGATATTTCCTTGTACACCGGAGATTGTATATCTGATATCTCAATGCGTTTCAGGAGCTCGTAAATTCCACCTTTGATGATGTCGATCCAGTCGAACTGCGTGCCGCGCTCTTCTTCATACTTCGCCAGGCAATAGGCGATAATCATTTTATGGGCATGTTTGTCCATCTGTATCAGTTCCATGGGCCTTAGCTTGTCGTTCCACCTCTGGATGGAAAACCCGTTAAAAAGTTTGTTAATAAACGATTTTCTAATCATAACCCTACCGGATATTAAAAAAAATTTAATCAATCAAGAAATGAAATTAAAAAATATATTTGTCAAAATATAGAGAAATTTTGAGAATTCCATTCTTGTTCAAACTGACTGACCTGATTGTATCCATTTACTTTTTCCCATACCTAATGGTTTATCTTGGCCCAAGGAACCTGTCCCCATTGAAATGTATCAGATGAGAGTATGTCTCGTCTTCAGCAATCCAGACTTCTGTTTCCCACGCAATATCTTTTGTAAACTTTTTGAAAGTATTGAAATCGGGGAACACAGAAACAAAAATTATACCGGCTTTACAGCCATGTGTCAACTCGTTAAGTTCGATAATTCTTTTTGGAGTAACAGGCCCGTGTGAAGTAGCTACTTCAATCAAATAAAGCCAGTTGCGATTACTATCGTACAATACAATGTCCGGTAGCTTTTCATGAATTGTTAATTTGATACCTATTGCCGAGAATCTCTCCGTATCGAAAAACAAATCTTTTTTTGCAGTATCTCCGATATATAATAATTCACATCCCGGGGCAAATCTTGGTGCGTATTCTTTTAATACCGCTATCTGTATTTCATTGTGCTTGCCGGGTGACAGAGAAATCTGTTTACCATCTGCTATTGATAGCGGCAGCAAGCCGTATTGTCTTTCTTTATTGTATTTTTCTTTAAGTGTTCCATGTTCATTTTTAAATGCATTCAAAGCTGTATTCCATTTTTTTGTATTGAAGGCCTGAATCACAGTTAATGCCTCTTCTGTCAGACGATAATGATTATCTTTACTATTAGTCGGTAGAAGTCGATTCTCGGGATTATGATCGACAATGCCGGCTTGTACCAGTTGATGCAATGTCTGACGCCTGAAAGATACTCCGGGATAGTCTGCATATTCTTCATTAAATTTATCTTTAATGAATCTCATTATTCCAGGATATTTGGGATTATTTTTATTGCCGACAACAGACATACTAATCATTTTGGCATTTTTCCAATTGCCATTTTCAGGTAAATTGCAAAGAGCTAAAAGAATTAATGCAGACCGGTTATTTTGCCATGTTTTTGGCAGCCCGAATTCTTCCAAAATTTTTTTTGCCTCTTCGATTTTTTTCATAACCTATTAGAATTGTTATAAAAATATGACATTACAATTTTATCAATATTCTCTTGGGAATTATCTTTATTCATCATCAATCATGAATCAATTCCATTTTTTTGAGAAACAAGATTCTCAATAAGTCCACAAGAAAGTATTGCAGTTCCACAACCAGGATCCAATATCCTGATATTTTTTGTCCCGACACACTGAACATCGCCCATAAACCTGGCTATCTTCCCGGGAGTAAAAAACTGTCCTTTGGATTTTTTATGTGTCTGGCTAACTAATGAACTATAATATGAAGCAAGTCTTTCGGCATAATCAACCGGCAATTCATTTTCTTCAGGCAATATTTCTTTCAATAAATTCATATATACAAATATACACATTTCTGAAATGAATAGTAAAAATATGCCCTAAAGATTACTACCTGTGCAATTTTTTACCTGCTGTTCAGCCTTGTGAACACTCTCTCCTCCATGTCCAGAACGGTCTGAACCTCTGAAGCATGAAGGTTGTCCATGTTTGCTTTGTATGCGTTGATCAGGACTGTGCAGATGCGCTTGCGAAGAGCGCTTCTTTCCGCCAGGTTGGAGATCTGGAACCATGCCCTCTGCTCGAAAGGTATCCTCAGGTTCCTGATGGACCGTGCCGGATCCGACGTAACATGAGACTCCGAATCGCGGAGTAGCGAGTCGAGCGTCTTTTTAACTTTTATTGAAGTGGCTGAGTTGTCGTTGAGGTTCTTGTCGCGGGCCAGGCGCAGGGATTTGCCGGCGAGGAATTTGTAAAGGGAATCGACAGCATCCTTCTGTGCAAAATCATAGGAAAGGTACTTATGGCCATACTTTGGCTGTACCCTTTGGATTACAGCTTCGCCATTCCTGGGAAAGCCCTTTTCTTTCAGCTTAGAGATGATATTTTTAATTACATCGATATTAAGGTCTGTGTCCACCATCAGCAGGGCGCTGCGCAGAATGATCTCTCCTTCGACGGACTCGAGCTTGGGAAAGAGCTGGATGATCATCTGTTTGATGAACTGTCCCTGGTTGTAATTGCGCTGGTGTTCCTGGCCTCCGTACACCTGGCGTGTCCTGAGTACCCTCAGCACCTGCGGGGCTTTCTCCTCGTCATAGCCCAGCAGTTCCAGCAAGCCGATTGCCTGTGAAAAGCCGAACTCTACATAATAATTGATCGAATCGACATGGGCAATCCGTCGGACATCCTTCCAGTACCTGGCCCTGCCTTTGTTTGCCCTGACGTTTGCAAGGTAATTCTGGCTGTACAGCTTGGCGTCGGGATTGACCTCTCTTACGGAATCGATGAACGGTTCGTCGTAACCTGCATCTGCCCAGGTACCGCGCGGGATAGAAATGATCTCGACAATGCCCGGTTCGAACCAGACCGTGATGAGGTGCGTAGCGTCGGCGTGATTCTTTGTCGAACCAATCCTGGAATCTATACCGGTTATTAATATCCTTACTTTTTCACCGTGAAGCATTTCCTGGTATTTTTCATTGGAAACATCGACCGAATCGAGAAATTTGATGAGCATCTGGTCTTGTTCCGCTACATTGCCGCCTTCTTTGTAGAAATCGACGGTTCCTTTGCCTAAGCCACCGATGTGCCATCCCATGATAGTAATACCAAATTTCATTATAAGTCCGATTACCAGGGCTGCAATTCCCACGGCCGTCCACAAAGCTATTTTCCGTTTTCTATTCATTTTCTACTATTATTTCAAAATGTTAACAAACAAAGGTGCAAACTTAATAAATATAAATTATCTAATCAAAAAGTGTAAAAATTTACAATTTTTGTTTGCTTTATGCTAAGAAAAGGCACTTATTTCTTTCCGGCAATTATCCTCAATATCTCATGAGCACAGAGTATCTTGTTCATCGGCTGGAAACTGCGCTCCGAACCGTCCTTTGACAGCACGGTAATTGTGTTGTCGTCGGTACGGAAGCCACTGGAAGGCTTACCCACAGAATTGACCACTATGTAATCCGCATTCTTGGCCCTGAGTTTCTTCCATCCGTTGGCAATCTCATTGTCATATTCAAGAGCGAACCCGACAACAAGCTGGTTTTCTTTCTTCACGCTGCCGATACTTAACAGAATATCCTCGGTTTTTACTAATTCAACATCGAGCATATCGCCCGAATCTTCCTTCTTGATCTTGCCGTCATGCCTGAACTTAGGCCTGTAATCGGCAACAGCGGCAGAAAGGACGGCAATGTCCGAACCCGGAAATTCCTCCATCACTTTTGAGTACATTTCCTGCGCAGACTCCACGTCGATCCTTTTGACACCTTCCGGAGTCTCCAGATTGACCGGGCCGGAAACGATTACGACTTCAGACGCGCCGTAGAGCCGTGCGACCATGGCTAATGAATAGCCCATCTTGCCGGAGGAGAAATTGCCTATGAACCTTACATCGTCGATTTTTTCGTATGTCGGGCCTGCTGTAATCAGGACTTTCTTCCCTTTCAGCAAAGTCGTGTAGTCAGGAGCGCCGTAAACCTGCTGTTTCAGTTTTGTAAGCTCGATTTCCGTTGCCCACTTTACCTGATCGACAGATTCCTGAAGAGTTTCCGCCGGCTGGGACATTACATCCCTCAGCTTTTCTTCATATGACTTTTCCGAAGCTGTGTCAGTTTCTACGTTGACAGCATCACCGGCAGTGTCCGGAGCTGAAGTGTATGCCGAACCGTAATAATCGGAGCCGCCCTTGTTTTCGGTCCATTTGAAAATATTATTCAGGTAATCCAACAGGACATTGATGTCAGGGAGCCTTCCGGGACCGAAGAGGCCGCTCGACAATTCGCCTTCTTCCGGCGGGATGATGATCCTGCCGTCAGATTTCAGTGTCCGTACATTCCTTTGGGTTGCCGGATTGTTCCACATCGAGCTGTCCATGGCCGGGGCAATCAGGAGAGGTATGCTCGTCGGAAGGGCTACCGACACCGTTACCAAGGAATTGTCGCAGATGCCGTTTGCCACTTTTGCCATCGTCGTGGCCGAACACGGAGCAATCATCATGGCATCGGCCCAGTGGGCAAGTTCGATGTGCCAGGCGCCGCCAGACTGCGTTTCCTTCGAAAACATATCCACCGCAACAGGGAACCTCGAGAGATTCTCAAGTATCAGTGGTGTAACGAAGTTAACGGCAGAAGGCGTCAGTATGACTCTTACTTCTCCGTGTAGTTTCATTATC
This sequence comes from uncultured Hyphomicrobiales bacterium, assembly GCA_964634885.1. GTDB lineage: Bacteria > Bacteroidota > Ignavibacteria > Kapaibacteriales > UBA2268 > DAINRZ01. The sequence goes on from CAZWLN010000037.1 coordinate 19,419, forward strand.
TCGCGGACAAGCTGCGGTGTTTTGTATGCTGCTATCGACGCTGTTACTCCAAGTACAATTTTCTTTCCGGCAATGTAGTTTTCCATATAATATCATTATTTTTATTCAACATCACATATAACAGAAAATTAAATTACGCTTTTGACAGTATATTAACAAAAATTTAGAAAAATAAATTATTGGCCGGCAGATAACCGGGCACAAAACTCAATCGGCAGTAAAGGAGAAACAGTTTAGTTGAATATGCTGCGGCTCAGCATCTCGTCATTGTACATTTTCAGCGAATTCCCGATGTACATTATGGCATTCTCCAGAGTAAGGCTCTTGAGGTAACCGGCAAGCACCATAGCTTCGGACTCGGGAAACTCGACTTTCATCAGCGATTTCAGAAGACGGCCATTCCTGCTGCTGCTGTCCACCAATTTCTCGAAACGGGACTTGATGAATTCCGGAGGTATGTCCGTAAAATGTGAGATCGAATCGCTAACAATATCTAAATAAGTATATTTATCGTTCATTATACAATTCCCTGTTCAACACCATTAATAATGTGTTATGACCCCCGAAAGCCGAATATATTGTATGCATAGGCTATTACAGGCAATTTAAGGACATTGGCAGAGCTTTCAAATATATTTGCCGGAAATTTGTCTTAAGCCACTGAAGTTGTACAAAATGAAGAAAATATGAAAATTGCTAATGCAGATTTTGTGTGGGGAACGGGTAAATCGGGCGATTACCCGGAATTGCTTTTACCGGAGATTGCTTTTTCCGGCAGGTCCAATGTCGGTAAATCGTCGCTCATCAACAGCCTCGTAATGAGGAAGAACCTGGCGCACATCAGTTCCACCCCCGGCAAAACACAACAGATAAATTTCTACACCGTGGACGGCAAGTGGAGTTTCGCAGACCTGCCCGGCTTCGGCTATGCTTCTGCCTCGAAGACCAAGATTGAAGCATGGACCAAACTCAATTTCGAATACCTTGAAACAAGGGATACACTGCGCCTCGTTTGTGCACTCATCGACAGCAGGCATGACCCGATGGACATCGACCTGGCGCTGCTCGAATGGCTCGAGCTAAAGGGTAAGAACTACATCGTGATACTGACCAAATGCGACAAGATTACCCCTAAGATGATTGAAGAAAGGAAGAAACAGATTGAAGGACTGACAGCCAACTGCCGCTTTTTCCACGAAGCTCTCCCCTACTCGTCGATCTCTAAGATGAACAGGGACAGCCTCCTGGGCATCATCAAGAAGTTCGCATACGTTGACTGACATCTTCATCAGCTAAAGCTGACAATACCCGGATTGTGACTTAAAACAAGCCTATTTGATGACTCCGAGAGCAACCATTACAAACAAAGGGCCGTTGTATATCCCATGGATCAGTATTCCGTTCATCGTGTTGCCCGTTCGGTAAACTACGTACGGTACAACGAGAAGGCAGGGCAGCAGTACAATCATCAGGTTGACGCCGAAACAAATATGGAACAGGACCCAGAACATGGAATTGAACATCCACGCATACCTGCCATGCTCCTTTTCCTGCCGGGGAAGGATATAGCCCCTCCATAGTATTTCTTCACCAACGATGTTAAAGAAGAACATAATCAGCCAAACCAGCAGAAGCCATCTCTCATTGCCGGCTAATGGGCTGAACTTTGTGAAATCCGGGCTCATTTCAAGCGGCGGCAAATTGAACCATGCGGCAGCCAAATCAAAAGCATATATGATCGCTCCCGTTAAAGAAAATATTACCAGCAGGGCAACGAATACCCACTTCATGTCGGAACTCGTTACTCTCCTGATCCTTAGCCTCGTAAAAAGCTCCTGTCTAGATAATTTATAACCTTCCCGCTTTACTAACATCAGCGCTAGTGTGAACAGAGGAACAAAGACGATCAATGCTCCGCAGAACCATGACATAGCAGGATGTAAATGCAGGCCATCCCTGAAATATGGTATCAGGTATTTTGTAACAGCCTGGAAATAAACAGCCGGGATCCCGAAAAGTAAAGCGGAACCGCCAACCGACAGAGGTTTGATCGTGTTTTCTTTATCCAACATTGCGTTCATCATTGTTAATCTTAATTTTAATAATTTACAAAATCGAATACTACTATTACTATAATAATTCAATTAAATCACAAAAACAAAGACTATCCACAACTTCATCAACTCTAAAAGTACCCTTTAAGGAAATTCCAACTCTACTGTCTTTCTTCAATTAGTGATGTGCCTACAAACCCGGTTGATACGGTTTCTTTTCCTGTCAACTTTCTGAACTCGTCTTATACAATTCTATTAGATTTCATTAATAAACAAAAATTTGTGAGTATTTCTTGTAATAATGAAAAATATTTCTTAGTTTGAATTATTGGCTTATGCCAATAATAATTATTATAATTGGGTTTGAATGGGAAAGAAGAAAACATCGGGAACCAACGGCAAATCTACAACAAGGATCAGGGTAGAATATAGCCACACAGACAAGATGGGAATTGTTCATCACTCACAATACCTCGTGTACTGCGAATTTGCAAGGATGGAATACATGAGAACACACGGAGTCACTTACAAAGACATTGAGGACAGCGGTGTCATCATGCCTGTCGTCTCAGCCTGTACCGAATACAAGCGCTCTGCCTATTTTGACGACCAACTTACAATACAAACGGAAGCACAACTTGTTGATGCTAAAATAATATTCAGACACAGGATCTACAATGTAAAGCAGGAATTGTTAACTACAAGCGAAATACACTTGGTTTGCATGAACGAACTGACAAGGAAACCCATCAAACCACTACAAATACTAATTAAAAATTTATTGCTAAATTAATTAAGAAAGGAAAAGTAATGAGATGACCTATTCCCCAAAAACAAGGAGAATTGCTTCCGAACCGAGGCTGAAGGTATTCGAACCTGAAGGCACGGGAACGACCGACTTGGATAGAGTCATCATTACTCTCGACGAATTCGAAGCCGTCAGGCTGTCCGACATTGAAGGGCTGTACCAGCAAGAAGCTGCCGATTGTATGAACATATCCCGGCAGACTTACGGAACAATAATCAGCAATGCCAGAAAAAAAATTGCCGATTTTCTGGTCAATGCCAAAACACTTGAGATCAGAGGAGGTATAATCGAGATCTCCGGATTTGGAACAGGTATTTGTAAATTATGTAGAATTAATAAGAATTGCTCAAAATACGCACCAGACATTCAGACAGGATGCTTAACATGTAAACGCGCAAAAGAACGCTACAACAGTAACATTCACAAATACAAATCAATTTTTATTAATTCGGAGGAGTATAATGAAAACCATAATCAATGAAATATTATGTACATTTTCCCGGATTAAGCAGTCTTTCAGGAACATGATGGCAGCTCTCAGCGACAAGCTTGAACTTAGCATCCTGAAAGATTTGGAAAAGAAAGACAGCATGGTATTCGGGCCTGTACCGTCCAGAAGACTGGGTTACAGCCTGGGTGTCAATACAATTAAACATAAATCATGTACCTATAACTGCATCTATTGCCAGAACGGGAAAACCACATGCTGTTCAACGGAAAGAAACTGTTGTATCAATCCCTATGAACTGTACTTCAGCGTAAAGAACAAGATTGAAGAACTTAACAGAAACAAGATTGGTTTTGATTATATAACTTTTCTTGCGAACGGGGAACCGACGCTTGACAATAATCTGTCCGGAAAGATCACAATACTCAGGGAATTTGCCCCTAAAACTGCTGTTTTTACCAACGGTTCTCTCCTGTGGAACGATAATGTCAAAGAAAACCTCAGGTTCGCAGATTACGTTTCAATTAAAACCGACACCGCAGATGAGGCTGTCTGGGAAAGAATGAACCGTCCCCACTGCCGTTTACATTTTGCCCGCATCCTGAACGGCATCAGGGAATTTGCGACCACATTCAAGGGCGCACTGGTTACTGAAACAATGTTAGTCAGGGGGTTTAATGACAGTCCTGAAGCTATTAAGCAAACCGTCGATTTTTTGAAAACAATAGAACGGAACCATTCCTATTTTACAATACCAATCCGTCCAACATCGGAGAAATATGCCACTGCTCCGGAAAAAGAAACTTTAAAAGCCATTGCTGAGTACATAAAAGCTGAGCTTCCGGATTCATCGATGCTTTGTTGCGACGAAAGCAACGACTACAGAGTAGCGGGAACAATCGAAGATGAACTGCTTGCTGTCGCTTCGGTTCAGCCTCTCAGGGAAAAAGCCGTAAGAGAGATACTGAGAAAGTACGACCGAGACTGGAACACAATTAAAAAACTCATCGATCAGGAGAAAATCATGGAGATAGACTATGCAGACCAAAAGTTTTACTCAAGGATTTACTCTGAAGAAAACTAATTAATTCATCACTTTAGGAGAATGAAATGAATAATATGAATCAAAATGGCCGCCGTATGCGGGTCCAATCACGCAGAGAAAGACGGTGCAGGTTTACTAACGAAATTAGCGCACCTGAAACACAGAATAGCGCTGACAACAACCCTTCAAACTCCGGAATGGGAAGGGGCTTTCAAAGAAGAAACGGCGAATTCCGCAAGGGACAAGGAAGCGGACAAGGAATGAATAATCAAGGCAACAACCGCCGCCGCAGAATAGGCATGAACAACCCAACTGCCACTCATCAATAGATTTAGGCAACGTTAATTATTAACCCTGGAAGATGAAGATTTATGAGCATTTTTATCTTAATATTAACTATCCTGACATTATTACTAGGAGGAAACCAGATGGAAAAACCAGGGCATCTACCGGGAAACGATATTTGTTCCAACATACGAATTACAACAGTCTATGACAACAACACCGAAAGAGACGGACTCGCCGGCGACTGGGGTTTCTCGTGCTTTGTGGAAACCGACAGCTTAAGGCTGCTCTTCGACACCGGCGCTGACGGCAGCATACTCATGGACAACATGAAAAAGCTCAATATCGCTCCCGACGCCATTGACATCGTATTCCTGTCACATCATCACAACGACCATATCGGTGGTTTAGAGGATTTATTAAGATCTGTGAGAGGAATGAAAGTCTATTACCCGGAATCTTTTCCGGCAAATATTGTTAACACAATCGTGAAGAACGGATCTGTTCCCATTTCTGTTAACGGATTCCAGGAAATAATACCGGGAATTTATTCGCTTGGTGTGTTGGGAAAAACAATCCATGAACAGGCACTGGCAATCAGAAGCAGGAAAGGTATTGTCATCATCACCGGTTGTGCCCATCCGGGCATCGTAACAATAATCGAAAAAGCCGGGAAACATTTTCCCGGGACACCAATTTACCTTGCACTCGGAGGATTCCATATGCACAAGATGAATAAAGCGGAAATCAACACTGTCATCGACAGTCTTAAAAAAACGCCGTTGATGTTCGTAGCTCCCTGTCACTGTACCGGCGAACCTGCCGTCAAACGTTTCAGGGCCGAATACAAGGAACATTTCATTCAGAATGGCGTAAGTAAAGTTATTACAATTGATTAGGATCATGATAGAAAAGGAAAAACAGAAAACGGAAAACTGAAAAGCAAGATTTGTACAATAGAATACAGGTAATAAATTAAATGACATCCCTGTCGGCAGGGATAGTATTGATATATTTTTGGAGTAATATGAAAACAGAAAATTTAGGATTTGACACAAAACTAATTCACGGCGGGGAATTCGACGATCAATATGGAAGCGCATCAGTGCCAATTTACCAAACATCGACATTCAGGTTCAAGAATGCAAGACACGGGGCCGAATGCTTTGCAGGCGAAAGCGACGGATATATCTACACCCGGATTGCCAACCCAACGATCCGTGCTTTGGAAAAGAACATTGCCGAATTGGAAAACGGTTTTGACGGCATTGCCACAAGTTCAGGAATGGCAGCAATATCAAGTGTGTATATGGCGCTGCTGGGCAGTGGGAGCCACATCATCAGCACTGCTTCGGTTTATGGCCCTGCAAGGGGCATTCTTGAACAGGATTTCTCAAGGTTCGGTGTAGAAGCTACCTTCATTAGCACGGCTGATGAAAAAATGATTGAAGGAGCAATTAAGCCTAATTCAAAAGTACTGTACATCGAAACACCTTCCAATCCTACAATGGAACTCACGGACATACGCGCTTGTTCCGTAATTGCGAAGAAACACAACCTGACACTTGTCGTTGACAACACTTTCTCGACTCCATACCTTCAAAAGCCACTGGACCTCGGAGCAGATGTTGTACTCCATTCAGTTACAAAATTCATTAACGGCCATGCCGACATCGTCGGAGGCATTGTCATAACCAAAGACGAAACGCTTTACAAGAAGATTCGCCATTGCATGGTCTATCTGGGTTGTAACATGGACCCCCACCAGGCATACATGGTGCTGAGAGGTGTGAAAACACTGTCTCTCAGAGTCGAACGCAACCAGGAAAACGCCATGAAAGTGGCATCCTATCTCGAAAAACACCCAAAGATAGAGTGGATTAAATATCCCGGCCTACAGTCCCATCCCCAACACAAACTGGCGAAAGAACAAATGAACGGATTTGGTTCGATGATTAGTTTTGGAGTAAAGGGTGGATTGGAAGCCGGTAAAAAACTAATGGACAACGTTCATCTCGCCGCTTTAGCCGTTTCATTAGGCGGAGTTGAAACTCTCATCCAGCACCCGGCTTCCATGACTCATGCGGCTGTTGCAAAAGAGGACAAACTGAAAGCCGGAATTACGGACGACCTGGTAAGACTCTCCGTCGGCATCGAAGATGTAAACGACATCATCAATGACCTCAAACAGGCTTTAGACAAAGCTTGAGTGAATACATCCCAATTTAAGTCAAAATTATGATTTAGTTTTTACAGGTAAAAAAATGAACGACAAATTTAAAAAACTGCAATTCCCTGAAATTAAAAAGATTATTGCAGTTGCTTCAGGAAAAGGCGGCGTCGGCAAATCCACTGTCAGCGCCAATATTGCCTATTCGTTAAACGCAGCAGGATTCAACACAGCCGTCTATGACGCCGACATCTACGGCCCTTCCATTCCCACCATCTTCGGCCTGGAAGGGTTTCAGCCCGAAGTCATCGAACTGGAAAAGGAGATGTTCCTGCCGGCAGTAAAAGACAACATGCAGATCATGTCCATCGGTTTCTTCCTCAATCCAAGCCAGCCTGCTATTTGGAGAGGCCCTGCCGCTTCGGCTTACCTTAAAAAATTCCTGGAAGACACCTGCTGGAAAAACATTGATTACATGATCATAGACCTGCCGCCCGGCACAGGCGACATCCCTCTGACCCTTTGCCAGGAAATTCCCCTTGACGGAGTTATTATCGTTACTACTCCACAAAAACTCTCACTTGCTGACGTACAAAAGTCCGCCTCGATGTTCAATCATAAAGACATTGGGGTTCCGATTCTAGGCATTGTTGAGAATATGTCCTGGTTTACACCCTCTGCTCACCCTGATGAGAAGTATTACCTTTTCGGCAAGAACGGAGGCCAGAAACTGGCAGAGGCTTTCAAAACAGAACTCATTGCCAGCCTGCCGTTAATAGACGGACTCTGCGACGCAACCGACAGCGGCAGCCTGAAGGATTTTGGGAACAGCCTGTTAAAGAATGAATTCGACAGCATTGTTGCAAAAATTAATTCAGTATTAAAAATTAAATAACCGAAAGGAAAACTATGAAAGTATGCATTCCAACAGAAGAGACAAAAGGGCTGGATTCCATCGCTTACGGACACTTCGGCAGCGCCCCCTATTTTCTCATTTATGACACTGTCGCCAATAATTTCGAAATTCTTGACAACGGCGAATCAAACCATGAACACGGCCAGTGTAACCCAATAACACCTCTCAGGGAGAAGGGGGTCGACATCGTCATTGTTGCAGGCATGGGACAAAGAGCGCTGTTGAACCTTCAGTCGATGGGCATAGCCGTCTTCAGGACAGCAGAAGGACAATCGATTAGCAGCATCATCTCCAATCTCGATCCGTCCAACCTGGAGATGCTTACAATCGAAAATAGCTGTGCACATCATAATTGCCATTGACATGATGTCAAGGTGTCAAAGGCTAACAACGCATCACATAAAACGAACCCCCGAAGCATAACAAACACTCCGGGGGTTTTACAAACTATCCGGCCAAATAATTACTATTTATAATTCTTGGCTTTTTCTTTGTCAACTTTTTTGATCTCCGGTTTGCCGTTGTACCTGATCGGCACATCCTTGAAAGTACCTGCCACCCATGAATCCTTGTAATCGGAGAAGCCCTGGTAGCACACTGCAATCTTACCTGAAGCCTTACCGGCAATCTGTACGTTCTCGCCCTTCTTGTCCCAGGGTTTCAATTCCCATGAGGTAAATTCGACGACATAGGCATTGGTAGCGTTGAGGCTTGTCGTGGAATTCTTGTCGTCGGCGCTCGTCATCTGCCACCAGCCGTCGGAAGCAAGAGTCTTGGTGATCTTCGTACCTGCTTTGGGGGCAAAAGGCAGTTCGACGTTGAGGTACTGGCCTTCGGGGAACATGGAAGTGGGCGATTCGAGAGGTTTCTCGTAGAAGATGATATACCACTGGTTGAACTTCGGCTCGATGGTGATATACTGTGGATTGAACTGTTTACCGTTGGCAGCGCCCTGCACCGGCTCATCGGGAATCATCTCGAAAGCAGGAGTGGTCGTAAACTTGAAAGAGCTGGTGATCTTGGGTTCTTCTTTCGCTGGTTCCTCTTTCTTGGTAGTGTCTTTCACAACAGTCGAGTCTGTTTTCTTGGGCTGGTCTGTTTCCTTCTTTTCAGTCTTACAGGCTGCAACGACGAAAACGATGAGCAATAATGCTGCAATTGATTTGAACTTCATAACATATCCTTTCGGAAATTGTTTAACATAAATCCAGATAAGATCTATCTTAATGCACTGATGAAATCTAACATTTCCCTTGGAATATCCATCTCGTTGGATTCATCGTTAATAGCTTCGCTGAGAGGCAGTTTTGCAGGAGGCTGGCCTCCGTAATAGGTAATGTAGAAGGCGCTGTCGCCCTTGTTGTATGCGTCTTTGACCATGCAGTAGCCGAGCCAGCTTCCGAGGAGAATGTCTTTGACGGAAGCAGAACCGCCGCGCTGGAAATAGCCCATGTCCACTGTCCTGATCTCATGCTGGATGTTGCGGCGCTTGAAAATCACTTCGAGTATCTCCCTGATCTCTTCTGCCGATTTCTCATAGCCTTCGGAAACAATTATCCTCGAGTCGCGGTCGCGTTCGTCGATCATCGTGGCAATAGTTTCGAAATCAATATCCTCGCGGGGCAGCAGTATCTGTTCGGCGCCGGTAGCAATGCCGGAGTAGAAAGCCAGGTAGCCCGAGTCCCTGCCCATCGATTCGATGAGATAGACCCTTCTGTGGGCGCTGGCAGTGTCGCGTATCCATTCGAGCATCTCGAGGCTCTTGGACACAGCACTGTAAAAGCCGATGGAGTACCCGTGCTTGTTGCACACATCGTTGTCGATGGACCCGGGTGCTACAAGTATTCTTGTCCTGAGATTGTTCTTAACGATGATATTATTGATAACGTTTGCGGCGTTGAGACTGCCGTTACCACCGATGACAAAGAGGTAATCGAAAAAATTGTCGTGCAGGTTCATAGCCATGGCTTCCTGCATATCGATGTCGTCTTTCAACTCGGGCACCCTGAGCGTACCGAGAATGGTACCGCCGGCCTGGGCCATGCCCCTGGTGTCTTTCTTGCTCAGTTTGCGGTAATTGTTGTCAACCAGTCCTCTCCAGCCGTCGATTACCCCCCAGACCGAGGTTGTGGGTTTCAGGTTGAGGGCGCTGCGGACCACTGCCCTGACGAAAGCGTTCATTCCCGGACTGTCTCCACCACCTGTCAGAATTGCAAATTTCATACTAATATACCATAGTAATTAAACTTTATTTAAAAACCTGTTACTCAAATTAATACTCTTATCGCAATAAAAAAAGATTAAAAATTTGCCGAATTGCCTTAATTATTCTCATATTCATTTTATTTTTTTAAACTATTGGAATTTTAACTTATTTTAGTAAGTTATAATTTGATAATTTCATTAATAATGTATAGGAAAAAATTATTTTTTATATAATTATCCATTAATTTCGGAAATATTCGGAGGGAATTAAATGAAGAAACTGATTTTTATTGTACTGATTAGCTTTAGCTTAGGCATAGTGCTCAACAGTTGCGGCGAAAAAGAACTGCCGCCTGGAGATATGAATAATTTCCAGGTTTACAAGGACCCGACAACAAAGTTTGAGATTAAAATACCCAAGAGCTGGGTGTTGTCTCCCAAGCAGAACCGGCTCATCGCTTACTCATCTGAAAAAGCCAGGGCTACCGGTTTGTTCGACCCGAACAATATGGAAATCGACGAGAAAGACCCTGCTGCAAAAATCGAGGTTCTGACCATCGCTATGACAGATTCGATGAACTTTGATTATTTCTTCGATAAATCAAAGCTTTTCGATACCAAAGTCTATTCACCCAAAAAAGAAGTTACCATCGGCGGTGTTAAGGGCTGGGTTCAGGAATACGGCTTTCCCCGCGGTTACGAAAGCAGATGGGACGGCGAAATCTATTATGCCGTCAATCCCGACACTTTGGGCGGCATGCTGACCATCGTTACTTTCGACGCTCTCGGCACACAGTATAAATCCTATTACAAACCCTTCTTCGACCAGATCATCAAAGACTTGAAGATTGCCGTCAGGCCGGTCGTAGAAAAGAAAGACTCCCTGACTCCGCTTCCGGCACCTTCAAAAACAATGAAAACCATTACCGGCTCAGGCTTTGCCATCGATATACCCGACAACTTCACTTCCTATCCTTCACAAAAAGGTAAGAACACCATCAATGCATATAATTACATGGGTGAAAGAAGAAAAGACTGTAACATCCTCATCGAAGAACTCGATCCCAAAGGTAAAACCGACCTAAGGAAGATCGTCGATGACATACAGAAGAAAATCGGCGGCGCTTCACCTGTCCAGCCAATGACACTCGGCGGCGGCGTCAAAGGATTTGTGTTTGCTTACACGATACGTAAAGACTCACGCAGCCAGGTTTACTTCGCAATGAAGGACAAGAGGCTCTTCAGGATCACTATTAACTGGTACACCGGTTTCAATCCTGTGGACAACAAACCGGAAGAACCTTTGTACAAAGAAATATTCATCAGAAGCGCAAAGAGCTTCAGGTTCCAATAACTAATATATTTGAATTCTTACGGGAGGCTGCCACTACGTGCGGCCTCCCCTTATTTTTTTAGCCCGTACGGACGGAGCTGAAATGCAACCGGGAGAATGAATGGCAACGCCGGAGAAAAGACGAAAGACCAGTAGTAAAACAGATAACAAAACCGCTGTCTCTGAAAAGAAAACAGACGACACCGCCATCCTGCCCGGTAAAACCACAAAAACAAAATCCACAAAAAAAACGACCACAAAAGACAGTACTGTTTCCGGTGAGATTTCCGCCTCTGAAGCCAGGCTAAGGGATTTCATCGATTTCCTTCCACAGATAGTTTTCGAATCGGACATCGCGGGAAAAGCTACACTCGTAAGCCGCTACGGCCTCGACGCTTTAGGCTATTCCCAGGAAGACTACCGGGAAGGGATGCAGATCCTCAACATGATCAGTCCCGCACAAAGGGAGACGGCTGCGGTTAACCTCCGGGCAATACTGAACGGAAAGGCAATGCAGGGTAACGAATACATGCTTTGCAGGAAGGACGGTTCACTCTTTCCGGGCATCATCTACACTACTCTCAAGTGGGAAGAAGGGAAAGTAATCGGCTTCAGGGGCATCGTTGTCGATATTACAGAAAGAAAGAAGATTGAAGTTGCCCTGACCAAATCCGAGACATTGTTCCATACACTCTATAATAATTCGACGGACGCCATCTTCCTGCTGAAGGACGGACTCATCAGCGACTGCAATCCCAAGGCGATACATCTGTTTAATTATCCTGTGTTCGAACTGAGGGGCAATCCTCCCGAGCGCTTCTCCCCTGTCTATCAACCCGACAGGTCCAATTCATCGGAAGCGCTGAAATACTACTTCAATTCCGTTCTCGCAGGCGAACCGCAGTTTTTCGAGTGGCAATTCCGTAAGAAAGACCGCTCACTGTTCTTTACCGAAGTGTCGATGAACAGAATCGACGTCCGGGGCGAAGTCCTGGTACATATGGTTGTCCGCGACATTACCGAACGTAAGAAATATGAGAATATAATTAAAAGGCTGAACCAGGAACTGGAAAAGAAAGTGATGGAGAGAACGGCAGAACTCAAAGCCGCACTCGAACACATCTCCAACGCCAACATCCAGCACCAGATACTGATAGACCAGATCTCGAGGGAATCGGAAAAGCTTGTGAGCCTGAACGAGAAACTGGCCAACTCCGAAACACAATTGAAGAATGCACTCGAAACCAAAGATAAATTCTTTTCAATCATCGCTCACGACATCAAGAATCCGCTTTACTCCATCACCCTGAACTCCGAGATACTTCTGAACTACGGTGAGGGCCTCGACCAGGAAAGGCTGCGACAAAAACACAACCAGATATACTCAACGACGAAGAGAGTAACGGAATTGCTGGAGAACCTGCTCCAGTGGGCGAAAAGCCAGATGGGCAAGATAGAGTATGATCCTTCCGAATTCGACCTGCACAAGATCGTCAACGAGATCAGGGATCTGTTTAAGTCGAACTTAGACAATAAGAAGATAACAATTAAGAATAATATATCCCGCAATAAAATTATATATGCAGATATTAAACTGATAAACACTGTAATTCGCAACCTGGTTTCCAACGCCCTCAAGTTCAGCATGAAGAACAGCACAATCGAGGTGGACGTAACCGACAATAAGGATGGCAGCGAGATCATCGTTACGGACCATGGCGTAGGCATACCCAAAGAAAAGCAGGACAGGATTTTCATGGCAGGCAAGTCGATATCGACACTTGGAACCGAAAAAGAGAAAGGTACAGGGCTGGGATTGCTTCTCTGCAAGGAATTTGTTGAACTGCACGGTGGAAAGATCTGGGTTGTGAGCGAACAGGGCAAAGGAAGTGAATTCCACTTCACAATACCTTTCAAGCGCCGCATCGAGCCGGTTAAGCCATAGTGTTTTCAGTATTTTTCCCAATGTGATTATTAATAAATAAAATGATAGAATACTATGTATAAAGTAGCAGACGCACATTGTGACACACTTACCAAGTTCAACGGGAACCCTTTCTATTCTCCTGATGCCGCCTGGAACCTGAAGAAATTCAGGAAAGCCAAAGGCGCCTTGCAGTATATGGCAATATTCACCCCTGACAATCTCAGCGGCGACAATGCCCTTGCCTTTGCCGTCAATCACATGGGAAGGTTCATCAGGTACAAGCCGGCTGAGGTATCATTGCTCGAAACACCGGCAGATTACAACGACAAGAAAATCAACGTGCTCGTTTCCATCGAAGGCGGTTCTCCTTTGATCAATGACATCAGCAACCTGCTCGCCCTGTACAAGCTCGGGGTACGGGCTGTTACCCTGACATGGAACCACCGCAATTTCCTCGGCGACGGCGTCAATGAAGAATACGGCCTGACTGCTTTCGGCAGGGACGTTGTCAAAAAGATGAATGAACTGAAGATGATCGTCGATGTTTCACACCTCAACGAGAAAGGTTTCAGCGACGTAGCCTCAGTTTCCGACAAACCGTTCATTGCTTCGCACTCCAATGCTTATGCAATCTGCGAAAGCAAACGCAACCTGAAAGACGGCCAGATCAGGGAGATCGTTGCCCGGAAAGGGTTCATCGGCCTGAACCTCTATTCCGGCTTCCTTGGCAAGAAAGGCGACGACCTGAAACTGATGTTTGAAAAGCATGTGGCTCATTTCCTGGAATTAGGAGCTGAGGACGTATTAGGTCTCGGTGCAGATTACGACGGCATCGACGAATCTCCTTTCCCGGAGCCGAAATACTACAAAGAAATATTTGACATCTTTAAAAATAAAATGCTCCTCTCAAACGATATAATCGAAAAGATTATGTTTAAGAATCTTGTGGAATTTACTTTAAAATCAATATAAATGGCAGAAAAAAAAGAGATACAGATATACACGGACGGTTCAAGCTTCAACAATCCGGGTCCCGGCGGCTATGCTGCAATTCTGATTGCCGGGGACAGGCGCAAGGAGCTGTCCGGAGGGTTCCGCCTTACAACGAATAACAGGATGGAGATACTCTCTGTCGTCGAAGCCCTTAAGGCGTTGAAAAGCGCTGCTGGCTACAAAATCCGTATATTCTCCGACTCCCAGCTGGTCTGCAACGCTTTCAACAAGCGGTGGATATTCAAGTGGGAACGTGAGAACTGGAACAAGAGGCTCAACGCAGACCTGTGGAAGCTGCTGCTGAACGAGTACCGCAAATACGATGTGGAATTCAACTGGATTCCGGGCCATGAAGGCATCGACGAAAACGAGAACTGCGACGTACTGGCAAAGGCTGCCGCCTCCGGCAGTAACCTCCCTCCCGACACAGGGTATGAAAACAGCATCAAAGTTAATGATTAATTAGAGATAGGATAATGAACAGAAGAGATTTTTTCAGGTCGGTTACCGGCCTATCCGCTGCCGGGCTGGCCGCATACGCGCTGAGGTCTAAAGCCGGGGCTGCACTGTTGAAAGCTGAAGACGCCTTTACAGCACAAAACGGCGCCCAGGTAAAACTGAAACCTACAACCGAAAAATTCTACAGGATAATAAATGAAATAAAGAAGAATAAATGGCAGGATCTGGAGATAGGCCTTTTGATGGGAAAGATCGGAAAGATGTTTGCCGGCACCCCTTATGTCGGAGGTACACTCGACGCCGGCAACCCCGAGAAATGCACAGTTAACCTCGAGGGGCTCGACTGTGTCACCTTCTTTGAGAATACGCTGGACATCGCCAGGATTGTAAAAAAGAACAAGTTCTCATTCGAAGACCTGCTTAACGAAGTGACCTATACGAGGTACCGAGGCGGCAGGCTTACGGATTACACATCCCGGCTCCACTACACTGCCGACTGGTTTTACGACAACGATAAGAAGAAGGTTGTCGATGACATATCGAAATCCCTCGGCGGGAAGAAGTTCCCATACAAGGTTGGCTTTATGTCGAAGAATTCAAAGTACTATAAGTCCCTGGTGCAGGACAAGGCGATGATTGAAGTAATAAAAGATTACGAAAGTAAAATCAACGCCAGAGAATACTATTATATCCCGAATGATAAGGTACCGTCAATCGTTGACAGGCTGAAGACCGGGGATATTATCGCCTTCGCATGCAAAAAGAAAGGCCTCGACTATTCGCACACCGGCCTGGTATATGTTGATGAGTCAAAGACAGCCAGGCTTCTGCACGCATCATCGACGAATAAGGCAGTAATGCTCGATTGCCCGATCGTTGAATATGTCGGAAAAATCAGCACTAATATCGGTATATCTATTGCCCGGCCACTGCCGGTATAGTCCGGACGGCTTCGGGTAAGGGAAAAAAGTATTGTACAGAAATGACGTTATATAAAATAGAAAGACAGGTCTGAGACCTGTCTCTACAAAACTGTTTGCCCGGGAAACCAACCCGTTTGAAATCCGGCATATAACTTCCTAATTCTCCTTAGATAAGGAGGGGGTGGTTGGATATTCCGTGTTTGAGTTACCTAATGCACAATCCGGGTTAAAATGAAGAGATGCAAGCCTTGCGTCTCTACAAATCTGTTTGCCAACCCGGTTGAAATCCGGACTATACCTAAATAATCCTATATAAAATGCAAAGACAGGTCTGAGACCTGTCTCTACAAATCTGTTTGCCAAACCGGTTGAAATCCGGACTACACCTAAATAATCCTATATAAAATGCAAAGACAGGTCTGAGACCTGTCTCTACAAA
>CAZWLN010000037.1:35523-45324 GCA_964634885.1 uncultured Hyphomicrobiales bacterium
TCTGTTTGCCAAACCGGTTGAAATCCGGCCTACACCTTCCTTATTCTTTATACCCGGTCTATTTCGAAACAACAAATTCTGAAGTTACGCTTTCCCTGCCGTTGTTCAGCCTGGCATAGTAAAAACCGGAGGCGAGGGCAGAGGTAGCGAAAGGCAAATTATATGTACCCGGTTCCGAGGGCAGTCCGTTATAGCTGATTACGACCTTGCCGAATACATCGCATATAGAAATACTCACAGGCCCGTCTGTAACCCTGTATTTTATCACACCGTCAGTGTTTACGGGATTGGGCACGACAAGCAGTCCCTGCCCGTTCAATTCCACTACATCAGGTATATCGACAGAACCTGTAATGCCGTCCCAGCCTGCTACACGTGCCATCATCCACCAGAAAGCCTTGCCTTTCTGCTGGCAGTTGAGGCATTGGGAGTGTGCACAACTGCATGAACCGCAGATACCGGGATTGTTAGCACACCAGATCTGTGCCCAGTTCTTTGATGTACCGTTGTCACTATAATCACAATTGTCGTTTGCTCCTTTGTCGAGGTAGTAATTGCCATCAGGGTCATAGCTTTCGATGTCGGCAAAGTCGAAAAGAATTTTGCCGTTGTTCTTACAGTAAGTCCTGATCTGTTCATTGCGCTTGTTAAGGTTGCCGTTGACACCGCTACCGTCGAGGTGTCCGGTCATATAGACAAAAGTAACGTTCGGAAAATCTGTTTCCAACTGGCTCATCAGGTTCAGGTAGCTGGTAATGTCGCTTTCTGTGGCACTACTGACTTGTCCGCACCATGACCACATGATCATGTTGATATTATTCGTATTATTATTCAGGAGAGTACGGGTGGCAGTAGCCCAGGTAGTCCTGTCGGGATTGCCGAGGTCGCTTGCGCCGGGTATGCCTGTATCGCGGAAGTAGAGCTGGCCGGCGCTTGTGCCGTAGTTAAAGCGGGAATCGGCGGCCTTCAGAACACTCATGCCGCTGGGCAACTGGCTTCCGTGTGAAGTATGCTGGTAGGCCATACGGAGATCACTCTTTACCTTGCTGATATATGTTTCGGGAACATTTTCGATCTTCACACATTTGTGGTCGATGATTATCGCCTGCTTCTGGGAATACAGGCTCAATGAAGCACAGACAATCAACAACAGGGTAACTATTCTTTTCATAAGCGGCTCCTTCTTTGATTTATATTTATTATTAACAATTATTAATCAATAATTTTTGTAAATATAATTAAATATTATGGAATTTAATAATATCATTTTTAAAGGAGTTATATTTTTTTCTTCCCTGCGTCAGGGCTTTCAGGCAATCGCTGCCGGTCCCCTATTCACCTGACGGCAAAGCAGGCCACTTGCCGATGTTCATGTTCGGCTTGCTGTCCATTACAAATTCGAGTGTGCCGCCCTGCATTATCATATCATGGGTAATGTACAGTTTCTCGTATGGCTTCCCGTTAAGCTTTATACTTTTAATATAGCAGTTATTCTTGTCCGTGCCCATTGCACTGATTTTGAATTTCTTACCGTCTTTCAGCTTGATTACTGCTCCCGGAACAAGAGGAGTACCGATTGCATAGACACCACCGGCAGGATTGACAGGATAGAATCCCAGAGCGGAGAAAACGTACCAGGCGGACATCTGCCCGCAGTCTTCGTTGCCGCACAAGCCGTCGGGAGTGCTTTTGTACATGGTGTCGGCAATTTGCCGGATATACTTCTCTGTTTGCCAGGGTTTACCTGCATAATTGAACAGATAGGCAATGTGATGGCTGGGTTCATTGCCGTGGACATACTGCCCGATGAAACCGGACATGTCCTCGACAGAACCGGAGTACTCCGGCGACAGTCTGAAAAGGCTGTCTAATTTAGTGCAGAATTTTTCATTGCCGCCCATCAGCTTAATCAGGCCTGGAACATCCTGTGGCACATACCAACTGTACTGCCAGGCGTTGCCTTCCGTGTAGGGGCTGATGTAATACTCTGCTTTCAACGGATCGAAGTATTTCTCCCAATCTCCTTTGCTGTCCTTCGCCCTGAAGAAGCCGCTGCCTTTGTCGAAGAGGCCGATATATGAAACCGACCTTTTATTGAAGTAATTGAAATCGTCCTTGTTACCCACGGCTTTTGCCATTGCCGCAACACACCAGTCGTTGTAACACATTTCAAGGGTACGGGAAACAGACTCCGGTTCATAGTCCGACGGGAGGTAACCGAATTTATCAATCAATTCCCAGGCAGACTTCTTATGCGGCTTCACGGAGCTTGCCCTGACAGCCTGGTATGCTTTAGCGGGGTCAAATCCTCCGATACCCTTAAGGTATCCGTCAACAATTACGGGAATGGCATGATTGGCAATCATGCAGTAGTTCTCTGTACCCCACAGTGTCCAGATGGGCAGGAAACCCTGGGCTTCGTAATGGCTGATCATTGTGTTGATGATGCTGCCGGCTTTGTCGGGCATGATAAGGGTGTAAAGCGGGTGGACGGCACGGTAAGTGTCCCACAGTGAAAAAGTTGAATAGTATTCATTATTATTGCTTTTCCTGACATTGTAATCGACACCGCGGTAATTCCCGTCGATGTCGGCAATATTATTAGGTGCGATGCAGCTGTGGTACAGCGCCGTATAGAATACTTTCTTCCGGTCGTCGCTGCCGCTGACTTCTATGGTTGACAGTATTTTATTCCAGGCTTCCTTTGCCTTGACAACGGTACCGTCGAAATCCCAGCCCGGAAGCTCTTCGAGGTTCTTCCTTGCTCCCTCGACACTGGTTGTGGAGAGCGCCACTTTTACCATAATCTTTTCCGTGGGCTTTGTTTCGAACTGCACCCAGCCGACAACATTCCTGGAAGTGTGGTCCTTAATCGTTGTAAAATTCCTTCCGATCCAGTTGAAGCCACTGCTTTTAAACGGTTTTGAGAATTTCATGACGAAATATACATATTGGACCGGAGCCCAGCCTGCCGAAATCCTGTAGCCTGAAACGGTAGAGTCGTCTTCGAAGGTAATCCTCGAGTCTAAGTTCTGCTCGTATCCGTTACCTTTGTCGATGCCGTGACGCAGGTCGATTATTATGAATGAACTGTCGCTGCGGGGGAAATAATAGCGGTGGAATCCTACTCTCTGTGTTGCAGTCATTTCTGCCTTGACATTGCAGTCGTCGAGATAGACAGAGTAATAGCCGACAAGGGCTGTCTCGTTCTCTTTTTTGAACTTTGAGCGGTAGCCCGTGCCTGTGTTGTTTTTGTCTCCGGGTTCTGTCTGCAGCTTACCCGTCAAGGGCATCAGCAGAATGTCCCCAAGGTCGGCACATCCAGTACCGCTGAGGTGAGTATGAGAAAAACCCATTATCGAATTGTCTTCGTACCTGTAACCGGAACAGTAATGCCAGCCGGTAGTGTCAGTGTCGGGACTCAGCTGTACCAGTCCGAAAGGCAGTGTTACACCGGGAAAAGTGTGGCCGTTGCCGGCAGTACCGATGAAAGGATCGACAAAGGTAGTGAAATCGAATGATTTACCCAACAGCTTGGGTTCGGGTGGCTTTATTTTTTGAGCATGGCAATTGTAATTTACTGCCGTAAGCAGCAGTAATGCCGTTGATAGACCGATTAAGAAACAATGCTTTTTCATAATTTACCTTTTTATTTATTCATGGCGCTGACGGCAAAAGCGTATGCACCCAGTGCAACAGCCCTGCTGGTGCCTAGCTTTGTCAGGCCAACAGGTATTCGTTTATCAGGATCATAGAGTATTTTCTTGTTTGTACCGTAAACCGGGATTTCACTGGAATTGCCGGAAGCAAGTGCATTGCGCTGTGCCGGGTCCTCGAAGTTGAATGCTGTGGACTCCATCCGCTGGACATACCTGCCGGTGTAAGAGCCGATCTTGCTGTTCATCTCCTCGATCAGGATCGGCAGGAACAGAGCCGCTGCTTCCGACAAGCCCCCACCAATCACAACCGGGCAGTCGAGAAGGGTTACGGCATTAGCCAGGGCGTCGCCCACGATTACCCCCATTTCCTCGAAGGACTTCCTTGCTGCGTTCCTGTCTCCGGGCTGCCTGCCTGCCGCTATCTCAAAAATATCTTTAGGTGTGATGCCCGGGCCGTCAGGTGCATTGCAGTACTTACGGTAAGCCCTTACAACGGCACGGATGCTGGAGCCTTCTTCTGCAAATGTTTTGGGATAGAGCATATTCCTGATGAGCCATATCTCGGCCCCGGCAGAATTGTCGCCGATATAGAGTGAACCGTTGTTAACGAAGCCAGCACCGAAACCAGTACCGAGGGTAATGCCAAGCAGGTTGCGGTAGCGTTTCGGATTGCCGGTTTTTTCCATCTGCCTGTTGAGGACAGGCAGGAAACCGCCTATCGCTTCACCGTAGGCAAACAGGTCCCCGTCATTGTTGATGAACACCGGTATTTTGAAGTGTTCCCGTAGTATAGGCCCCAGTGGTACACCACCCCTGAACGCCGGCAAGTTGCCCAGGTCGCCGATGATGCCCTGCGGGTAGTCGGCAGGACCGGGGAAGGCAAAGCTGATCGCGGCCGGCGCTTCCGGCAACTGGGCCATTACTTTTTCAAAGCCCATTAATATCGTTTTAAGGCATTTATCGAGGTTTTCGCCGTGGGCTGGAAAGGTCGAAGGAGTTACTACCTGATCTCCACCCCTCATGGCTGAGAATACAAAGTTGGTGCCTCCTGCGTCGAGCGTGAGTACATACCTTGAATCGTTGAAAATATCCATTATTTACTCCCTTTACACTGCGGGTTTACTTTTAGCCAGTCCTGAACCCGCAACCATTAAAACAATAATTATCAGAGCCGCGAACGGCACGATGAAACTGACAAGCGGCGACCAGCTGTCGGCTATATAGCCCATGAGTAGCGGCACGACAGCGCCCCCTACAATTGCTGTAACCATCAGGCCTGAAAGTTCGTTTGACCTTTCAGGCATGGCATCGACCGTGATGGAGAAGATCAGCGGGAAGATGTTGGCAAAGCCAAGCCCGGTAAGGACAATGCCTGTGTAAGCCATCGTTTCGGTACCGGCAAAGAAGGTACCCACACCCAGCAGGGACAGGAGTGCGGTAATGAAAAAGAAAGCGCCCGGACGAATCCAGTTAAGAATGACAGCTCCCAGGAACCGGCCTATTGTCAGAGCGAGGAAGAAGATGCCCGTCCCAAGCAACCCCACTTTTGATATATCTACATTAAACTCTGATTTCATATAAATCGGGATTTCGGAACTCATACATACTTCAGCGCCTACATAGAGGAAGATGGACAGTACCATGAGCAGTACAGGCAGGCGGCCAAGCATGGCAAAACAGGAACGGAAAGAAGCGGCTTCGACAGGCTTCTCTTCCACTTTCAACCCAGTTATAAAAATAATTGTAATCGCCAGGCAGACACCATAGACAGGAAACACGACATTCCAGTCGGCGCCCCAGTAACGGGCAGCAGCGGCAGGCAGCAGCGGCCCGGACATGGAACCGATGGCCTTGATGAACTGGCTGAACGACAGGTTACGCGAATACTTGCCTTCGGGCGAGATGTCCCTCATGATGGGGTTGCCGGAGACCTGGAGCATTGTCCCACCGGAACCGAGCATAAGTACAATGACAAGAAAAACCGGGAAGCTGTTCAATCCGAAAGCTGTAGGGATGATCATTGCCAGGAAAGCAACAGTAAGCCCAAGCAGCATTATCCTTTTTTTGCCGGTCCTGCCCTGGACGACACCGAGAGGTATCGACAGGACGCCGAACATGATGAACCCTGTAAAACCAATGAGCTGAGCCGTAAAATTGGACAACTGGAATGTATCCATCGCCAGACTGACAAAAGGCCCTACAGCGTCTGCAAATCCCATACAAAGAAACACAAGGAATACCGGTAAAGCTTTGTTTTTCATTAATACCTCACTACTCAGCAATTTTGTCAATTTCAAAAGATGTAATTTTAACAATTTTTAAGGGAATTTTCGAATAAAATATTAAAATGATAGTAAATTATTGCATTCTGCCTGTAAATTGCCGCCTTCATACTACTGACCTAAGATGACAATTCGAAATAATTATCTAAAAGAACAGAATTTCACCTGTTTTCTAATAAATTATTTCAAATAATTTATTATTTTGGCAAATTCAAAGCAGGATATAGTTATTTCACTTTTATAAACTATAATTGCAGGAACTATGGAAGAACCGTTTGTTTTCGAAAAAGAGAGGCCTTTTCATCGCTTAGTCGGCGACACATTCGTTTTTGCGTACCGGGAGTCAGGCAGGCTGTTGAGAAGTTTAGCGGCCGTTTACGGCCCGCTGTTTGTCCTGACTATTATCCTGTTGGCATGGCTGCCGGACAGATATCCATTACAGTATGATTATCAGATTGAACAGTGGCAATTAAACATCATATATCTTGTCAATATCTTCTATATCTCTGCCTTTATGAATGCTTATATCGATTCATACAGGGAAGAACCTGCATTTCCCCTTGGAGGAATGTTCATTAAAACCTTGAAATACCTCGGTAAGTACATTGCGCCTTTCATTGTAACGGCAGCCGTAGCAGGTTTTTCAATAATGATACTATTGAAATTCGGCGACGTAGAGAATATTTACTTTCCGGTTGCTATATCATTGGTATTCTATACTCTGTGTATGTTCTTCCTAATCAGGTATTCTACAGTATTACCGATGATGAGTACCGGCAGGGTTTCTTACCTCGAAGTGTTTTCCGAAAGCGGCAGGTTGATGGAAAATTACTGGTGGCAGACATTTTCAGGATACCTGCTGATCGCCATAGCATCAAGTTTGATAGAAACAATATACAGAAAACTGATCTTCATCGCTGTTGACCCGTTTTCTGTTCTTTTCCAAAATGGAAGACCAGAGGATATTATTATTACTTTAAAGTCTTCTTCACCTGCGATATTCTTTCTCTTTTTGGTGACAGTACTGGTTAGCATTTTCAACTCTTTAAACTATTCCAGCCTGTCGGCTATCAAAGAAAATACCGTGGATTCTACAGAACCTGAGAGTATTACTGAAGATAATGAACCAACCGGTGGTGATGACGATGAGTGAGATGATTGAACTTAACACAGAACGTAACTTCATTCAACGATTCGGACTGGTATTTACTTTCCTGGGACAGGAATTCCTGCGCTTCTTCAGGTACCTGGCTGTTTTTTTAGTACCGCTTACAATACTCTTCCTTGCCGCAACCTATTATTACATAGTATATGCCGGAAGTCAATTGATTCTCATGTTAGGGTATTATGTCCTCATTCAACTTGTAGTCACATTCACTTATGCATACTTGAAAAGCTATCATGAAGATGACAGTATTACCCTGAAAAGCATTTTGTATCAATTCCCTTCAACAATGTATGACCTGGTGGTATATTATGTAATTCAAGCTGTAGTTTTCTTCTATTATGTGATTTTTTACTTTTTTAATATTGACCTGAACTTAGAATTATATACCGTAATAATAATACTTACATCTTGTACCTCATTCATTATTCTTTATATCCCAGCAATTAAATGTTTTAGTGGTAGCAGTGATGGGAACTCGTTCATCGAAAGCTTCAGGATGATTAAGAAATATTTCTTCCCTACACTCTTTGCCAATATTATATTTGACATTTTTCGCATCATCGAGTTCCCACCGTTTTTCCATTCCCTCTTTTTCCCGAATTTGATTAAACATACTTATACAAATAATGAGTTGAGGGAAGGTGAAATGGCTCTTATTCAGGTAAATCAATTTTTCAATGGTTTTATTAATTTCATTGTTCCTGGGCTTTTCATCTCCCTCTTCTGTGCTTTTACATACCTGAGCCATAAAGCTAAGGAAAACGGCGGCATAACCGAATCAGAGTGATTGTCCCAGTTCCTGACAGCTATATTCTACATCGGGCCAACTTCTCTACCTTAAATCCAAAATTTCTATTCCTATTCTCGTAAAAATTCCATAGTTTTCGCGATTGTGTGTTCTTTCTCTGTACCCATTTATTCTTATGACGGGAGTCCTATGAAATACCTGATTGCACTTTTGATGATGTTCCAGTGTGCCGTTGCTTTTGCCATCGACGAAAGCGACAGCCTGCTGCAGGAATTGAAATATGCTCCCGTAGAGAAGCGAATTACGCTCCTTAACAGCCTTTCCCGGAATTATACCATCAGGGCGAAACAGGACTCTGCCATGATTTGTGCAAACCTGGCTTTCAGGGAATCGGAAAAAGCCGGCTCTGAAACAGGGATCACCGAATCGTACATTTCACTGTGTTTTTGCACTTCATACTACGACCGTGAGAAGTTCAACAATTACGTAAAACAACTGCTGGAACACTCTAAGAAAACAGGCAACAACAAAGGACTGGCATACGCCTGCCTCTATCTCTCCACCTTAGACGACGGCAAGTCCACGGTCGATGACGTCAATTACCTCACACGCGCCCAACAGCTCTTCGAGAAAGAAGGCAACAGCCTCGATGCGGCCATTGCACTGACCAGCACGGCAGAACTGTTCTCGAACAATTCCGATTATGCCACTGCCCTGAAGTACGCTGTCAAAGCACTCAACCTTTACGACAAGAGCCTTCACCTGTCCCCGGATGTCTATAACACTTACAATTACTCCCTGCTCTGCAACCTCCTGGGAATAATATACAAAAATCTGAACGAATATGACAAATCGATTAATTATTACGGGAAATACCTGGAGTTGTCCCGCAGGATCGGCGAATGGTGGGGCGTGGCAATAGCATACAATAACCTGGGAACCCTGGAGCGTAACAGGCTTCATTATGACAAAGCGCTGGAGTATTACGAAAAATCTCTGAAGATATGGAATATCCTCAACGTTGACAGCTATTTAGGCGATCTGTACCTCAACATGGGCAATGCCCACCTCGAAAAATACAACTTCGGCCTCGCTGAAGCCTGCTTCGACAGCTCCATGAAATACTTCTCCGGAAAGGATTCTCCCCTCGGCGCTTCAAGGGTGGAAACATGCCGGGGCAATCTTTACATGTACAAAAAAGACTTCAGGACTGCACGGAGCAAATACCTGCAGGCTCTCGAACTGAACAAAACCGAGGGTAACCTGGAAATCACCGTAGAGAATTACAGGGGGCTGTCGTCTGCCTGCGACTCCCTCGGAGACTACCGCAATGCCTACTATTACTACAAGCTCTTTACCGAAAAGAAAGACAGCCTCTACAACATGGAGAAAGCTACGGAGGTGGGACGGGTTACCGCCAATTACGAAACACAACGGCAGATCGAAGAACGCAGGCGCCTCGAAGAGCAGGCTGCTGCACGGGAAAAAGAAGTTGTTAACAGGAGAAATACCCTCGAATACTCAGGCATGACGATATTTGTCCTTGTGTTGTTCACATTCATGTTCCTGTCCGGCAAACTGAGGATATCCGACACTTTCCTCGAAGTAATGGTCTTCGTCTCCCTGCTGCTGCTCTTCGAATTCATACAGGTGCTGCTCGATCCCTTCATCAACAGGCTGACAGGCTCGGAGCCGTTCTACCTGCTTCTTGTCAATCTCGTGATAGTTGCGGCCATCATCCCTATCGATGCATACTTAGAGCGCTTCCTCAACAAGAGGGTACTGAAAAATCAGGCTCAGGAAAAGAAACCATAGCCGTGGCTTATTCCGGGAACAAAGACAGGCAAAGTAAACATTATTATGGAATCAATCGTCTCTATTATATTATATTGAATTGAATTGCAGGTTTTGTAAGTGAGAAAAATTGCATTAGTAATAATCCTG
>CAZWLN010000038.1:0-44407 GCA_964634885.1 uncultured Hyphomicrobiales bacterium
TTTCTTCAGTTCATAGGAATCGTATAATACATATAAATAGCCTGTCATGTATTTGCGCTTGAGATCGTATGAAAAGATATGTTCAACTCCTCCCCTGAATTTGAAGAACTTATGCTGATATTTGTTGTCATCGCCCTCCAAAGTAAAGAAGGTCAATTCCGAAGACAATACCGTATTATCGAAAATTCTTCCTGTAAAACCGGCTGTATAGCCATTGTCGGAGGACCTTCCCTGTTCCAGGGCGGATGAATGTACAGAATCCGTTTTAACCATCACCGGATCCAGTTTATAGGTTGTGTATCCGAAATTGGCATAAAGATAAATGTAGAGGAACTTTTTACTGGGATCGTTGAATTTTTCCCATCCGTAGAATGGGTTAAAGACGCCGGCGAAATTGATTTTTTCTTTAAGTATGTTACCGCCCATCCCAATGCCAATTTTGTACCACTCGACATTGTAAGACTCATATAGCGAGCTGTTGCTGTTGACACAGATCAGTTTGATCTGTAAAGGAAATGCATAAAGTAAATTGCCATTAAACCTGATATACTCCATGTAAGGCTTTACAGTAACGACAGGGGTTTTCTTAATAATTGCTCCTGTTTTCACTAAGCTTATATCGCATTTGCTAAAAGGATGATCTGTAACTTTACAGCCGACGGTGGGAATCAGGATTTGTTCGCCGCTAAAATAAAGATCATTATTAATCGATAGCTCAAGACTTTTAATATATTTGTTAATTACTCCCAAAGTGTCTTCGGAAAAGGCACAGGCATCGATAATGCTTAGGGAAAATACAAAAACAGCTACTATCATGTTCTTCATAATTACCGCCAAATCTGTGAATTTAAATACACCAGTTATTTATTTTGGCTCTTCTCTATTTGTAGTGGGTAAATAATGAAGAAAACCAAATATATATTTTTCAAATCTCAATGGACACACCCCGGCTGCTGCCGCAGCCACCCCTCTTATTAGAGGGGTTAAGACCTGTTGTTGCGCTCCCCATCTGCCAAGAGGGGGTTGGGGGGTGTGTAAATACCATCTATATCTATATCTTTAATAAATCATTATCAGAATATCTAAGAAATTTTGTAGTATTCATAATATTTTACTCACTATAATTGATGAAGAGCCTTTATTTTAATAAAAATCAGGAAAAGGAAGATACTCGAGATTTCTTTTTTTCACCAACTTAATATCGTCTGTTTCAATGCAGGCGCCTGCAATGATATTCTCCGCAACTCTGACGGTAACCCCTTCGCATATATCACATGTACCAATATCCAGGTAATATCTTACTGCCTGGCCAATGCCAACAGCTATTCGTGGATCAAACGATGCACAGTCAGCAGAACCTTTGACCTTTTTCAATGGGATGGCAGGAAATTTTGTAGCACAGAAATCTCCGGCTGCAATGATTTCAATGTAATTGACAACAATTGCCCTTTTAGTAGCTATATCATAGAATTGAACAGCCAATGGATTAACTTGTAAAGTAGAGTCATCGGAATAGAAAATTATGTCCAATACTAAAGATTCACTCGACGGCTTGTTGAACAAACAAACCGGGAAAAATGGGATCATCGGCGTTCCGGCAAATATCATCCTGTATGGAAAACATGTACCGATAGTTAATTTTAAACTATCATTAATCTGATAGTTTACCTCACTTGTAGCACGGGATAAATTGTTATCATAAATATGCCGATTGATTGAACTGCTGGCAATCCCTGCCGAAACGGCCTTTTCGTCCGGCTCCAGCACAGAGTACGAATACAGGAAAGAACAGCCTGTGAAAGCAGCTATGCAAAAGATGCAGGAAATGAAGAGAACACCTGAACCGGCCAGTCCACAATTTCTTTCACCGGACCTTAACAAATTGATTATCATAATACCTGTCCTGATAATGATTATTCTTTTTAATCATTAGACAGATAGTAACAGAAAAGGTTTAAATGAGACGGAAAAAAAATGGTTTCGCTTGTGCTATTTATAGAGTATTGACTGCAAAAGCCTTTCGCTCCTGAGTATCCGGGGCTTAGAGCCGTCTTCCAGCGTGAACAGTTCCCTCATGATCAGCCCATTCTGTGGAGAGTAGAACGCTCTCGTGTAATGGCCTGTCGAAGGATTATACGATTCAAAGCAATAGCAATGGTAAGAACCGGCTTCCACTGCAACGACACTGTCCGTCGATGTGATTTTCCAGCGGACACCGCCGTCGTCGGTAAACTCTGAACCTGTTTTACCGGGGTATTGAAGGATCAGGGCCTCGGTAGTAACAGATAATTTTTTTGTAATCTTATGCAAGCCGTCGTACTTGTTTGTGTACCATACCCGGCCTAAGGTATCATCGGTAAACCACTTGGCGCCATTGATCACCGTGTCCTTCAGCACCATTTCCAATATGGTTTCATCGCTGCTTTTTAATGAATCGTCAACCGGATCATACAGGTAGATGTCATAATACCAGAAATTCTGTTTGTGTAAGGGTTTAATAACCGAATCGAGGCTGTCGAGGGGAACCCTTTTCTTGTCCATTTCCGAATCGAGGATGTCCCCGCAGGAAACAAGCATAAAAAAACCAAGCGCCAACAGAGAGCGCCACATCACAGGGATTATATTAAAGCAGTTCTTATTCATTGAATTCAGAAGGCGTACCTCATTCCATAGTTCAGCCCTAATTTACGGGTATTGTTCCAGTCCTGATTATGCCTGTATATTAAATTGGACAACTCTCCCTGCAAGGTGAGAATGAAGCCGTCATACAGTTCATAGTCAAGGCCGGCTGCCAATCTTGCGACAGCGCCGTAGTAACTGCCGCCGGCTGCGACCTGAAGGTATGGTGAAAAAGAGCTTATCTGTAAAGGTACATATCTTGCTGTCCCGCAAAGGCTTGTGAAGTTGGGTTGCTGCTCTGTCCTGAACCTCTGGCCAAACTCGTTGATTTCGGTGAAGGTTGTGAAGAATGTTTCCTGGCGTACATCTAAGCCTAAATAGTAATCATCCTTGAAATTATATAAAACGGTAATTCCAAGGTTGTTGAATTTCGAGAATGAATTCGGGTCGATTGTCTCTCTGGGAATATGCCAGACAGAAGAGCCCCTCATTTCAATAGATATGCCGGATAATTCAGACAGGAACGGGTTGTATGAGCTTAAACCCAGGTAACCCGGACTTCGACCGATTGTATTATCCGGCATATTACTAAAGTCGGTATTGTTTAGCGGGATGACAACACCGAAAGATATATCAGGTATAAGCCTGCTGTTTCCCGATTCTGCTATTGCTTCAACAGTTTGGCTGACAGAAGCAGCAATGTCTTCATTGTTGTCGGAAACAACAGGGCTGTTTTGTGCGGGATGCTCATTCCGGCGCCGAGGGGCGGGAGATTCCTTTACAAAGCCAGTTTCATTGTCGGTACTCATATTTTTCTTTTGTTCAACAGCAATTGAACGTATAACCGGTATGCAGATTACAGTATTATCATGCCTGTTGACAGCTTCCATAAGGAACATCACTGACAGAGCGATTGCTCCGGTCATTAAAAGAAAAAGCAGGTACCTTTTCAACTTGGCTTTCGGCGCCGGCTGAGATTCGGGTAAAATGACTGCCGGGGCTGCCATGTCAGTTGACACTGACGGAATGGAGTAGCCCAATTTTTTGAATATATCATTAGTAACATTATTCGATGGAATAAATGACTTCGCAGTGCTCTTGAATGTTTTGTCTATGTTGACAAAGCTGCGGAAATCATCGCGCAGTTCGATGTCATAGGCCATCTGGGAAAACAGGGACTGTTCCTCATCGTTCATGAGCGTCCCGTTTAAGTAATCCAATATCAGTTCTGAATTGTTTTTCATCTGGCCGCCAAGTTAATTCTTTAAATCAATAAAATATGATTTCAGCAAAGATGCCAACTGCCGGAAACCACGTTCGATACGGGTCCTGATACACGATTCGGTTTCACCCAGGACCTCTGCAATCTCACTGTACTTAAAACCGCCGAACCAGTACAGTACGAGTGTTTCCCTGTAGATTTCTTCCAAGCTGTCCACGGCAATCCGTACCAGATTGGCAAGTTCTCCGCTTTCCATATCGCTGAGAAAATTAAACGGATCTGCATATTGTTCCATTAAACTCAGATCGAAATTCCTGATGTCTGCCTTCCTCGTCGAAGTGTTGTTGCGGTATCTGTCGATGCTCAGGTTTCGGGCAATGGTGAACAGCAAGGGTAATATCTTATTTGTTTTCTTGCCCGCTTTAATATAAGCATGGAATTTCAGCCAGGTATCCTGCATCAGTTCTTCGGCTTCTTCCCTTGTCTCAGAGTGGTAAGAGCAATAGCCGTAGATCTGGGAGGAATACTTCATGTAAATGATGCTGAAAGCGTTGTCCGAGATCGGATTATCCTCTTTCAGCAGTGTTACGAGTTCTATATCGCTATATTTACTGTAATCTTTCATTCACATTTTCATTATTTTACATTCAACAAACATATAAACGGAAATTTTACCGAAAATAAACAGGAATTTTAATATTTTTTTCAAAATTTCTTAAAATTTCTGCTAAGTCCCTGAAAATAAAAGATATTTTTTTTTCATATTTTTTCGATTTTTTCTGTTTGGAGAGGAGGAATCAGTCAATTTTTCAAAAATTTCTAAATTTAAATTGAAGATTAATCGTTTGTATTACAAAATTTGAAATATTCGATAGGGAAATGCGAAAACAGAGAATATATATTGATACTTCGGTAATCGGCGGATGTTTTGACGAAGAATTTGCCGAATGGTCCTTAATGCTGTTCAATGAATTTATTACAGGAGAAAAAATTGCCGTTATTTCGACAATCCTTATCGGTGAATTGTCAAAAGCTCCCGATTATATCAGCAATAAAATCAAAGAAATACCTACAGAATACATCGAATTAGTTCCGATGAATACTGAAATTGAAAGTCTTGCAAAAAGCTATATATGCAACGGCGCAATAAGTGAAAAATATTCTGACGACGCTTTACACATCGCTGCTGCAACTGTTTACAAAGTGGATGTATTGGTGAGCTGGAATTTCAAACATATTGTTAATCTCAGACGGATTCAGCTGTATAATTCTATTAACCTGATGCATGGCTGTGCTTTCATAGAGATACGTACACCAAGGGAGGTTGTCCGCTATGAAAAATAAGAAATTTGATTGCATTAAAATGAAACAGGCAATTCAGGAAAAAATGTGGAAAGAAGCTGGCGGTTCATTTGAAGGTTTATTGCTGTTGCATGAAAAAACACTGAAAGAGAGTGAATTGCACAGCTATCTCGCCAAAAGCAGAAAAAAAGAGAGCAAATCGGCAACAGCTCAGTAAATTGGCCTGTTGATAAGTTCAGGAAAAAAGATTTCATTGATACATTTCCATTGGCAAGGGCTTCAAAGGATATGTCATAAACCTGGATAAAGCGTTAGGAGTTGAAAATATCACATTAATAATTGATATATAGCAATTTAACGATTTTCCCCTCCTCCTTGGATAAGGAGGGGCCAGGGGTGGTTTGATTTTAAGTGTTTTGGGTTTCTATTGCACATTCCGGGATAAAAACTCAATTTCATTCCCCAAAACCGGGAAATCTTCGTACTATCCCGATTGTCCCCCCTGTACCAAACACAACAGGCAGCCGAAGCTGCCTGTCATTGCGTATATTATAAAGAATAATACTATTCTTCGTCAGTCTGCTGTTTCTTGTATGCATCGATGAGTTCCTGCTGAACGTTGGCAGGTACCGACTGGTATTCGAGGAATTTCTGTGTATAGGTTGCCCTTCCTGCGGTAATGGTACGCAGAGAGGTTGAATACTTATCAAGTTCTGCCAGAGGCATCCTGGCGTTGATGAGCTGGTACCTTCCGGCAGAGTCGATGCCGAGGATCATGCCTCTGCGTGTCGGGAGGTCGCTCATTACGTCGCCGACGTAATCTTCGGGCACTTTGATCTGTACTTCGTAGATTGGTTCGAGGATCTTCGGTGCCGCTTCGACGAAGTTCGTTTTGAAGACCATCATGCCGGCAGTCTTGAAGGCCGCTTCGTTTGAATCGACGGGGTGCATCTTGCCGTCGAAGATGGTAACCCTGATGTCGCGTACATAGGAGCCTGTCAGAGGTCCGAAAGTCATTTTCTCCATTACGCCTTTGAGGATGGCTGGAAGGAAACGCTGGTCGATGACACCGCCGACGATGCAGTTCAGGTATTCGAGCCTGCCGCCCCAATCGAGGTTGTACGTATCCCTGCCCCTTACGGAGAGGCCGGCCGGGTCGGGCATGCCTTCGTACCAGGGTTCGACCATCATGTGTACTTCGGCAAACTGGCCGGCGCCGCCGGTTTGTTTCTTGTGCCTGTAGCTTCCCTTCACCTGTTTCTGGATGGTTTCGCGGTAAGGTACGCGAGGCTCGACGAATTCGCACTGTACTTTGTATTTGTTCTCGAGTTTCCATTTGATGATGCCGAGGTGAAGTTCGCCCTGAGCGTGCAGAATGAGCTGCCTCAGTTCCTGTGAATGCTCGACGATGATCGACGGGTCTTCATGTTCGATGTTGTGCAGGCCCATGCCGACTTTTTCTTCCTCGCCCTTGGTCTTGGGGACTACAGAAGTCCTGACGATGGGATTGGGATAGGCCATGGGGGGAATGGTCACATCGTGGTTCTTTTCATGGAGTGTATGATTGATCAGAGTATTCTTCAGTTTTACGGTGCAGCCTATGTCGCCTGCAACCAGGGATTCGATCTCGGTTCTCTTTTTTCCGTTGGCGGTAAAAATCTGGTTGAAGCGCTCGGAAGATGACCTCTGCTCGTTGATGAGGTCGGCGCCGGGCCTGAGAGTACCGGACATTACTTTGAAATAGAGTACTTCGCCGGTCTGTGCTTCTGCCTGTAGTTTGAAAACATATAGAACAGTTTTTCCGAGGCTGTCATATTTCAGCTCTTTATCTTCGACGGTTTTGACTGCCGGCAGTTCGAGCGGTGAAGGACAAACGTCGGTGATGAACTCGAGAAGCCTGGAGGGTCCCACGTCGTTCTTGCCGCTGGCACAGAAGATGGGGAATATCTGCCTGTTGACGAACGCTTTCTTCAGGCCGTTCGCGACTTCTTCGGCGCTGAGAGTACCTTCGTCGAAGTATTTATTCATCAGGTCTTCATCAGTTTCGGCAATCGATTCGACGAGTTCGCCGTGGTACTTTTCAACGTTTGCCTGCTCGGATGCAGGAATGTCGGCAACAGTCATTTTGCCTTTGTCGTCGAAGCTGATGAGTTTCATCTTCAGAATGTCAACTACCTGTTTGAAGCCTGCACCGGTTTTTAAGGGATACTGAACGACAGTAGCCGATTTGCCACACAGTGCCTGGATGTCTTCGACGGCTTTGTCGAAGTTCGCCTGGTCCACGTCCAGCTTGCTGACGCAGAACATGACCGGGTTTTCATTGACAGAGCAGTATTGCCATCCGTTTTCGGCGCCAACCTCAAGGCCGTTCTGGGCATTGACGAGTATGAGGCCGGTGTCGGCTGCCTTTGCTGCGGCGATTACTTCGCCGATGTAGTCGTTTAGTCCCGGAGTATCTATTATATTTATTTTGAAGTTATTGTACTCTATATACATCGGTGTGGCAAATATCGACGCACCGCGCTCATGCTCGATGTCGTTGAAGTCGGAAACAGTGCTGTTTTCCTCTACTGTTCCTTTTCTTGTCGTTGCACCCGATTCGAATAAAAATGATTCGGTCAGCGTAGTCTTGCCGGACCCGGCGTGGCCGAATAGACCTATGTTCCTAATGTGTTGAGTGTCGTAAACTTTCATATACCAATACTCCGGATAATAAAAATAACTCAAAAAATTCTAAAATTAACGAATTTGCAATTTATTCATAATTAAGGAAATAAAGAAATAATTTTTTTAATATTTCAAAAAAGTTTAAATTATATTTTTTTCATCAATTTACAAGTGTTTTGTTATGTCGAAACTGAATTTAAGAAAATCAATACCTATTCATATAAAAACCCTCGGTAACGGCCTTGTGGTGATCATCGCCGAAAGGCACAAAGTACCCGTCGTTTGCATCAACATCGCTTACAAAGCGGGTTCCAAGGACGAACTGCACGGTAAGACCGGCCTTGCCCACCTGTTCGAACACCTGATGTTCCAGGGCACAGAGAATGTCCCCAAGGGAGAGTTCGACAGGCTGTGTTCAATTGCCGGCGGCGTCAACAATGCATATACAACCTATGATTATACATGCTACAACATGTCCCTTCCCTCCTATCAACTCGAACTGGGGCTGTGGCTCGAATCAGACCGCCTCAGGAAATTCGCCGTTACAGACGAAGCATTGCTGAACCAGCAGAAAGTTGTCGTCGAGGAGATCAGCCAGACTGTTGACGACCAGCCTTACGGCAGGTGGCGCGACGTCCTGGCTCAGTCGGCCTATGATCCACGCTGCTCCTACAGTTGGGAGATACACGGAAGTAAGGAGCACGTCGCTGGCTGTTCCATGGCCGACGTAGAGGAGATATTCAACAATTATTACCAGCCTAATAATGCCTGCCTGGTAATTGCCGGCGATGTCAACCCGGCGGACACTTTCACTCTCGTTGAGAAATACTTCGGCGCCATTCCTAACCTTACCGGGAAAAAGCGAAGGAACCTGTTCCTGCCCGAATACAAAAGAGGCGGAGTCGATGCATCCTTCACAGATGCCGTTCCGATGCCCGCAGTGTTCTTCGCATACCACTGCCCGGGGTTCATGGACGACGACATTTACCTTGCCGACATGATTGCCAACATATACGCCGGAGGCAGAAGCTCGGCGTTCTACAAGAAACTTACTTACGAACTGCAAATTGCTTCCTTCGTAGGCTCCGTACTGGAAAAACGTGAACACGGCTCCCTGTTGATATTCTACGCCATCGCCAACGACAGTTCCATCAGCGCTGACACGCTCAGTGCAGAGATGGAAGCCTGCCTGGCCCAATCGCTCACAACAGGTGTCTCCGGTGAAGAGTTTACCAAGTCTATTAACCAGATGACAATACAATATGCGAATATGATCCAGTATTCCTCCGGTGTCGCAGACATGCTCGCCCAGCATATGCTGTTCTGGAACAATCCCGACAAGTTCTATGATATATTGGATACGTTCAGGAATTTGAAGATCGACGCCATCGACAGTTTTGCTCACAGGACACTCGTACCTGCTAACCGTGTCAGGGTTGACGCAGTGCCTGCCGAACCGGAATAGCCACGGTTCTTTACTGCCAGACAACCGGCTTAGGACAACAGTTCAGTATTTTTGTTCAAAATATTTTCCCTTGTATATTTTCAATATATTTATTTAATTGCAATTACAGTATTTGTTTTTCTGTTGATAACCGGGTCAGAATTAAAGGTAACCGGTTAACCGCCAAATGATGATGGTCATTTGAACGGAGATAGAGCACAGTAATCATATAGTTATTTTGTTTTTTTTCAATTATATCCGGGTTCGTTATGAAAAAATATATCGTTTTTCTTATGATATTATCATCAGTTCAATTGTTCTCACAGGAAAAAATCACTACAAGCGGTGGTAAACACAATTACGGTTACGTCATTGATGAAACCAATACACATATCTTTATCAGAGACCATGACGGTGTTGAATCGAGAATCCCGAAAGACTTCATTGTCAACAGGGAACGCATCTATTCCGAAATTATAATGATAAACGGAAAGAAATACGAAGGGCATATAAAAAGAATTACTAAAGACAAGATATATGTACTGCTGGAAAACTCCTCCGAGTTGGAACTCAATCAATCGGAAATCAAGAGTTATGAGTATCACTCTACGACTCAATCAGGATACCCGGCCTTCGGTGCGACTATCGGCACCCCAGGCATCCTGAACCTGGTGGGTTATTACAATTTCAGTAACAATTTACAATTACGGATTCAGGGTGGCGGATTGAGTAGGGATGATCCTGCTTACACAGGCTATTATAGTGATGAGGTAATGACCGGTGGATACGGATTGCAGGTTAATTTTGGATACCTGCTGTCCGTATCCGATCATTTCGAACACTGTCTTTCACTGTCTTTGGGATATATGGAATTATATTATCAGGATTATAATTATTATTTTGGTAAGTATTCATATGACTACGATTGGGGTTATGTCGGCTTGAACTACAACATTAACTGGGGTGGTTTCTTTGCCGAAATCGGACTTTCCGCCGGCGAAGGCGATTTTTCCAACCCTCAGTTGATGATCCAACTCGGTTACGTTTACAGGTTCACCAATTAATAATTCTTTAATGAGCAAAACCAATGAATAAAAATCAAGCGATATTAATCCTGATACTGATGATGATTGCAGCCGGGCTTTCTGCCCAGGTGAAGATCGGGACGGAAAGCGGCAATGTCGTTTACGGCATCGTCATTGCCGAAGACAGTGTAAGCCTGACCGTCAGGCAGCCGGACAACTACAAAAGGTATATCCCGCTGACAGAAATGGAATACCTCGAAGAAATCGATTCCGACATTTATACAAAAGACAGTACTCATTACAAAGGCCATATATATTTTGACGATGGAATCCGGGTTTACTTGACTGTAGCATATTCCGAAACCAAAATCGAATTGGCAAAGCAAAACATTGAAAAAATGATATACGACGACGGATCCCGGGAAAGAGCGCTGGCCGAAGAAGAAGCAAACGAACCTTCTCCTGCCGACTCCGGCTATTTCCAACTGGGTGTTGCCATTGGAACTCCCGGCAGGTACAACATAATGTTCGGATACCAGTTCCGGCCCAGGCTTAACCTCAGGGTACAATGTGGTATTGACGGGATGAATTACGGAGCGCAGCTCGACGCCGGCTATAACCTTGGAAGGACTAACCATTTCGAACACAATGTATCCATCGCCGTAGGTTACAGTCAGGAATGTTTCTTTGAAGACTATCCCGAAGAAGAAATACATGTATGGAGATATACGGGAATTCACTATAACCTGATATTCTTCGGCTTTCACATCGATTTGGGACTCTCTGTCGGCAGCGGTGGTTACAAAAGTCCTCAGCCAATATTCCAGGCAGGTTACGTTTTCAGATGTTTCTAAGTACATTCTTTTATTAATTAACTAAGGAATGAAGATGAGAAAATTGATACCCTTTGTTTTAATATTAGTGGCCTATAGCCAGGCATACGGCCAGATTAAGATAATTACTTACGACAGAAACGAGATATACGGCATCGTCGTGGCAGAAGACGAAGGCAGCCTGACGATCAGGCAGAAAAACAACTTCAGGTGTTACGTTCCAAGAAATGACATACGCTGGTTCAAAGAACTTAATGGCGACATTTATACTTATGACAGCATAGTCTATCACGGGCATATCTATTTTGACAACGGAGACACTATCTTTTACACCACTGGCAGGGAAAAAACTGATAACTTCATACTTCGGAACAAGGTCTCGAAAATCGAATACGACGCCGGCGAAGAGGAAGAGGAAACAGCAGCCCCGCCTCAGGCCACCCGGGATGAAACAGGTGTAAGCAGCTCCAACGAACCTTTGTCAATAGTTTCAAAAGGCGGAAACGCTCCGGACAGGTCATACTGGATGCTGGGTCTGACAGCTTTTTGGCCCGGAGGCATCAACGCTGTTGTCGGCCGCCAGTTCAGCGACAATATCGGTATAAGGTTACAATGCGGCGGAATTATCTCAGGCGACGGCATTCCCTCAATAGCAGCGTTGCAGTTGAATTTCTTATACAACCTGAAAAAAACCGAGCATTTCGAACATAACATTTCAGTCGGCCTTAGCACCAATGCCCTTGACAATCATCCCCGAAATGTTGACTGGTACTTTTGTACAGGCATATTCTACGACATCAATGTTAAAGGATTCTTTGTGGAAACGGGCCTGGCTTTCAACCATGCCCTGCTTTCAGAAGGCATATTTACCGTACAGGTCGGATACGTTTACAGATTCTGGTAAAAGAAATATCTTTAGAAAGAAACGATACATGATATAAGTCATCACCAGGCTTTGGGCTTAAAACTCTTTTTATTAATAATTTTTGCTCTTCGCTATTAAATGTGGGGAACATTATATTGATAATGATGACAGTAAAGAGACAGTAATATCAATAGATTTGGTAGAGACGCAAGGCCTTGCGTCTCTACTGGTGCGGCTTTCCACAGTTTCGTATGATGGAATATAACGCTCGTTGTTCTTCAACCCCACCTAAATCCTCCCCATAGGGAGGACTTGAAGAAACACCCCTTCTTCTTTCTCTCCTTCCCCTTGGGGAATAATTCCCCTGGGGAAGGCTGGGATGGGGTAGCTCGAATATTTGAGTATTTACCATTCAATTACTACCTAACCACTACCAATAGCGAAGAACCATAATTTTTGCACTTTCGTTTGTTGCCTTGATCACAAACAAACCTTTGCTCTCGGCAAATTTGTCGGCGTCGCCTTCTTTACCGATGAACGCCACAGCTCCGTAAAGAGTCCTGGCTGCGTATTCGGGATAGGCTCCCCTGAAAGACTTCAGTTCCTCCATAAACTCTTTCACGTCGTCAGGATTGAGTGTCGTTTTCACTTCGACTGCAACAACCTCAACACCGTTTTTGGCAATTATATCAATTTCATATTGCCTGCCTTTGTAAAACGATTTCTCCCTCAACGATGTCCTGTCAACTTTAATGCCCCTCGACTGCAGGATTTCCAATCCCGTGCCTTCAACCAGCGACTCAACAAACTGCTCCTTTGGGCTGTAGAACTTAGATTCGATCTTCTTCATTTCTTTTCCCGTCTGCTTGAACTTCCTGTCAGTCTCTTGGAACTTCCTGTCTGTTTCCTGAGATTGCAGCAATATCATTTCCTTAGCTTCACGAAATGAATCTATGATCTTTTCAAATTAACTGACGTATGAACCCGGTGCTCTTTCCATAAAACTATCCGATTTTATATAAATATTATAATTTATAACGATTTATGAGTAACTAAATTATTTAACAAACGAAAGAGACAGCTACCCTGAACCGGAAGAAATACCCCCATTCATGAAAAAATTTTTGATCAGGGTAAAACTCTAAGTGAAATCACGCAAAAGAAAATAAAAAATATTTCATAATTACCTTTGTCAATTACTATAGATTGTTAATTTTGTAGTATGTAAAACATTAAAATTGTATATATTTTATGAATAATATAGATGAAATCCTTAATAAAGAAAGCCTTCAGAGAGAAGACCTCATTGCCCTGCTTGGCGCTTCTGACCCTGAGGACATGAACAGGATCAAGGCAAAAGCCTACGAAGTAATGAAACAGTACTGCGGTGAAGAAGTCTATCTCAGGGGATTGATCGAGTTTTCCAACCTCTGTGTCAACGACTGCTACTACTGCGGCATCCGCAACAGTAACGACAGCGTTCACAGATATACGCTCGACCTGTCTGAGGTCCTGGAAATTGCCGACTGGTGTGCCGACAACGGATACGGCTCCGTCGTTCTCCAGTCCGGAGAAAGAAGCGACGACGCTTTCATCGACTATGTAGCCGAAGCAGTCGCCGCCATCAAAAAAAGGTCCGTCAGCGAAAAGCTTCCCGAAGGACTTGGCATCACTCTGTGCGTAGGTGAACAAACCTATGAAACATATAAAAGATTCTACGAAGCCGGAGCACACAGGTACCTGCTGAGAATTGAAACAACCAACCAGGAACTTTTCAGCAAGATACATCCTCCTGAACAGGACCTTCAAAGAAGGATCGAATGCCTGTACAGCCTTAAGAAAGCCGGTTTCCAGACCGGAACCGGGGTGATGATCGGCCTGCCCGGACAAACACCGGACAATCTTGCCGACGACATACTCTTCTTTAAGAAGATGGACGTGGACATGATCGGGATGGGCCCCTACATAATACACAAGCAAACCCCCATGTGCATATTCACGGAAGAAATCGACAATAAAAAGGATGAAATATATAAACTCGCACTCAAGATGATAGGCATAACAAGGCTGTTCCTCAGGGATGTAAACATTGCATCCACAACGGCC
Source organism: uncultured Hyphomicrobiales bacterium (assembly GCA_964634885.1). Lineage (GTDB taxonomy): Bacteria > Bacteroidota > Ignavibacteria > Kapaibacteriales > UBA2268 > DAINRZ01. Next base: position 14,084 of record CAZWLN010000038.1, read on the forward strand.
CTGCAGGCCATGTATCCTCTCGGACGCGAAGAAGGACTCCTTTGGGGAGCGAATGTCATAATGCCCCTGTTGACACCTACCCAATTACGTAAGGATTACCAGTTGTACGAAGGAAAGCCCTGCCTCGACGAATATGCTTCCGACTGCCACTACTGCCTTAAAAGCAGGATCGAGGCCATCGGAAGAAGTATCGGCTACGACAGATGGGGCGATTCTAAGCATTTTAAGAAGAGTTAGCTGCTTACAGCTGTGATTTTTGAAATTATCAAGAAAAAATAAAATTGTAAAAAATTATTGAGGGATGTCATGAGAAATCTGATTACCGTGTTAATAGGTATTCTCACAATTTACAATCTCGGTAATTCCGAGACTTATTACAGCAGGGCGGCAGGCGCCTGGAACGACCTCCAAACCTGGTCAACAACCGGCTATGACGGCGCCCCGGCAGCTTCCTTCCCTTCCACGACCGCCGACATCGTGTATATCGGCAACGGCAAAACCGTTACATTGGACCAGGACCGCCCGGTTGGGACACTGACCGTTGACGGCGGCAGCAAACTGATATTCGGCGCTTTCGTCGTCAGCGGCAACACTTTCAGACTTCAGGGCGGAGCAACCCTGGACATAGGCAATCCCGACGGCATCTCTGCTTCGGCAGCTGCCGGCAGCGTGCAGACGACACAAAGGGACTTCAACGCCGACGCCGCCAACAGCAACTGCTTCATCTATTCAGGCGCTGCAGCAAAAACCGGAGACGGCCTTCCTTCGGCCATTGCTTCTCTTGAGATAAAAGTAAACAGCGGCGTTACCCTCGTACTAAGCAACCTGCTTAGCGTAAGGCAAGACGTTACGATTTCCTCAGGTACTTTCAACATTCAGAACATGACTCTCAGCGTCGGCGGCAACTTCATCAATAACTCCAATTTCTCAGGCATCAGCAGTACATTGATTTTCAACGGCAGCGCTGCCCAGAGCATTATGGGAACATCCGCCACCACCCTCAATGAACTACAGATACTGAAATCCACAGGCACTTTCACTTTGCAGAACGACATTACCTGCAACGGAGACATCAGGCTCCTGTCAAACTCCATCCTGGACATGAACGGCAATGATATTACCATCGCCAGGAACAGCAATTTCTACTCAGACTATGAAACTTCACAGAACTTCAAAAACGAGAAATTTGTCAGGCAATCCGGCACATCGGCTGTCATCTATAACCTCGGCAGCAGCGGAAGCCTGCCCGACACACTGTTGTATCCCGTCGGCACCGGGAACTATTACAGCCCATGCAGGATAATACTGAACAACGGAGTTACCGTCGGCAGCGCAACCGTCTCGGTCAGGGTTGTGGGCGTGCAGTGCCCTACAGTCCTGAAAAGCAACGTTTCACTCAAAAGATACTGGGAAATTGCTACAACCGGGACACTTGACCTCGGTAACTACGGCGTTGACCTCGAATTCGGCTACGCTTCCGCCGACGTACAGGGCTCACCTGCCAATTACCATGTTTTTAACTACTACGGCAGCAAATGGGACCTCGATCCCGGCATCAGCGCCAACACCGTTGTACCTGCATCCTACAGATTCCTCTCAAAGAGGATTACCGGCAACCTCGATGGATACTGGACAGCAGGCGAACTGAAAACCGGAAGGTATTGCTACTACAGCAGGACCAGCGGCAACTACGACAACTTCAACACCTGGTCAGCCGACAGCCATACCGGAGCAATATCTTCCAAGGCGCCGGACAACGACCAGGACATTGTGATGATTGGTGCAAACCATACGGTAAATCTGACAAAACTGCCTTCGGCAGCGGCAGAGATCATCGTCGAAGAGTCAGGAAGACTGATGCTCAACAGCTATTACATCCCTTCCACCGTGGTCTCCTTCAGCCTGAAGGCCGGCGGGACACTCGGCTTCAGCGCCGACCAGGGCATCAGCATGGACGACGGTTCCGGCGCCTTACGCGCACAGTCTGAAAGCCTCGACGAAGCGGCAATATACATGTTCACCGGCTCCGGGTCCCAGGAAACCGGCCTCGGTATGCCCGACAGGGTAGCTGCACTTGTCATCAACAAAGATGATAACATCGCCAAAGTATCTGCTTCCAAATCCATCTCAGTCAGGGATTCGCTTGTAATAAACAACGGCGTACTCGACCTGACCAGCCAGTACTACGACATCAGCGGTGAATCCACATCTACTTCCCAGTTGACGATGAGGGGCGGAAAACTACTGTTGTGGAGTACTTTCCCCGAAGGATACAAACCTGTCACATTGAAATACGGCATGGTCGAATACACCGAAACCGGTGCTTCTTCACTCATCAAAGGCCAATCCGTAGGCGTAAACCAGTACAACGACCTTGCCCTCACCGGCAACAGGGGTGGAAAGACAATCAATTTCAATCCTAACGATACAATCAAAATCTACGGCACCCTGTCGCTGGACAAATTGGAATTCAACAGTTCCACCGGTGAAAGATTCGTTACCAACGGTTCCACCATCTGCTTCAACGGCGACTCCAACCAGGTCATTCCTTGCAGGTGCAAAACCGACAGTTCGTGGATGAGGCTCAATTATTACAATTTAAAGATTGAGGGCAAAGGAACGAAAAAGCTCTCCGACACAAACCATGTAGTGCTTAACGACGTAATTCTCATCGAAGGCGCCCTTAACCTCAACAAACGCGACCTCAGAGTCAGCGGCAACTGGATCAATTACAACGCAAAGCTAATCGACACACTGTTTGAAACAGTTACTTTCGCAAACGACATTGAAAACACAGAGAAATCTATTCTGTCTTCAGGAATGGAATTCTACAAGGTTAATATCGAAGGCCGCGGCAAATATTCAATTGCCGACACGATGAGAGTCAGGAGAGTTTTCTATATCGATTCCGGCGCCACTTTCCGCGGTTCGTCCAATACTGTCGTCATCGGCGGGGACTGGATCGACGACGGTACTTTCGATCCGCAGACGTCAACAGTATCATTCGAAGGAAAAGACCTTCAGAACATTAACAAAAAGACACCGGAACAGTTTTACAACCTTGCCGTCAACAAACAGGACAAATCCATCAATATTGCAAACATTGCCAATAATTACATTCATGTCCTGAACCTCCTGATGTTCCGCAATGGCGTCATTAACGCCAGCGGCAACAACAGGTATGTACTTGTGGACAGCAACATCGTCCAAAACGGCGAAGGCCATGTCTTCGGCACATTGAAGATCAAAGTCCGCCCCGGCAACACTCCCCCAATTCAGTTCTCTGTCGGGAACCTCTACAAATACAGGCCTGCAACCCTCCAGTTTACAGGTACAGGCGGCGCTGAAGGCTACATCGAAGTTTACAACGAAGACGTCAACCAAAACTTCTTCAACAGTAACGGAGGCAGCGGCATTCTTTGGGATAAGGCCATACAGCAGAAATGGGACATCACCATACCCCAGGGGAGCACTTTCGGACTGGGCAACCGCAATTTCAGCCTTCAACTGGGTTGGACTGAAAGCGACCTCACTTCCCTCGCCGATCCTTTGAAATTCGCAATCAAACGACTGACCGGCGGCGTATGGTACAAGACTTCCACCAATGAAAAGAACAACTATTACACCAAATCCGTTGCCATCGACGGCTTCGGCTCTTTCATTACAGGCCAGCCCGAAAACGACGAGACAACGACCTATTACAGCCGTCAGGACGGCTTCTGGTCAACTCCTTCCACCTGGTCAACAACCGGCTGGGACGGCGTTGCAGCAACCGGTTACCCGACAGAATTCGACAATGTAATGATCGGCAACGGCAGGACAGTTACACTCGACAAAGACGTTACCGTTAACACCGGTGTTTCTGTTACCCTTGCCAACGGCACATCTCCCGGAACCCTCGACTGCCGGACATTTGCCGTCAGTGGAGAAGGCTCATTCATTATGCAGGACAATACCACCCTCGTCGTTTCATCACCCAATGGCATTAGCGCCGGCGATAACACAGGCAACATCAGGACGAAAACCAGGAATTTCAATGAATCAGGCGTTGAAAAATCGAACTTCATCTACACCTGTACCGAACTTCAGCACTCAGGCAACGGCATTCCCGACGGGCTGAAACAATTGACAATCAGAACAAGCGATGTCGTGATGGACAAAAGTTTTACCGTACACGACAAATTGCTTGTCGAAAGCGGTTCCGTCTATAACCCTGCCGGTGGCAGCACCATTACCTTACTGGGCAACTTCGTTTCCAAACCCGGCGCCGGTTTCAATCTCGGTAAAGACGGCATCATATTCTCCGGAGCAAAAGAACAATTGTTCGACATCGCCGGCAGTAAAATCATCAACAAGACACTTACCATCGACAAAACCGGCGGCCAGGTAATCGTCGAGACAAGCAACCTGAAAATTGATTCTGTACTAATACTCAAATCCGGCATCATCAACACCAGATTCAACAACAAGTACGTTTCGCTGCCCAAAGGCTCCATCGTGCAAACTGACGGAGAAGACGCCTGGGTCGATGGAAAAATCATCAGGTACTTCAAATCAGGTACCGGCTCTCCCTTCACATATCCCCTTGGTACAGACTCGGGTTATGCACCGGTAAAGATCGAACTTGACGCCACTTCAGACTATGAGGGATTCATCGGAGCTGTGGCAATCAAAGGACTTCATCCGCAACTGGGCAACAGCACTCTCAATCAGGCAAAAACCATCAACAAGTTCTGGAGACTGTCCGCTGACAGTAACATTGTCAATAACGGCATATTATACGCCATGACACTCTATTACTCTGCCGGCGAACTTCCTTCAGGTACCGATTACACTAAACTGACTGTAAAAAGCTATTTCGACAACCAGTGGCACAACGTCAATGTTACTTCGAGCATTCTGGGAGCCATTTCTGTTGACAGCATTGTGAAGCCCGACGCCGACTATATAGTTGGCGAAGAAACCATCCAGGGCATCGACGACATACACGACATCGATGAACTCACTGCTTACCCGCTTCCTGCTAAAGACAAAGTTTACATCAGGTTCAAACTCGAAAAACTTTGTACCGTTGAGTTGCGGCTCTATGACTTTGCAGGCAATGAACTTGAAAAGATCATGTGCGAAGAAATGTACGCAGGCGTCAATATACTGCCACTGGACATTTCCGGCTACAGATCAGGCACCTATTTCTACAGGCTGACAATCAACGGTAAAGTAAAATCTGGCTCAATAATTAAAGTTAAATAATATGCAGACATTGATTAAGAATATCAGTTCATTGGTAACGGTGGACGCTAAAGGCGAATTGTATAAAACCGGCGCCGAAATGGCTGAGATCGGTGAGATCAAAGACGGCGCCATTATCTTTGGCGAGAAGATAGAATGGATCGGCACAAGCGACGAAGCAGAAAAGATGATTGCCCGGAAAATGATTTTTCCCCAACAGGTAATCGATGCCGCCGGGAAGACCATCATGCCCGGTTTCGTCGACTCGCACACACATATCGTTTTCGGAGGTAACCGCTCCGATGAATTCGGGAAAAGGCTGCGCGGTTACACCTATCAACAAATTGCAGCCGAAGGCGGAGGCATCCTGGCAACTGTCAAGGGTACACGCAAAGCGAGCATCGGTGAATTGACGGCAACCGGCAAAAAGCTGGCGTTAAACGCCATGAAGCACGGCACAACGACGATGGAAATCAAAAGCGGCTACGGTTTAAGTACCGATTCGGAACTGCGCCAGCTCCACGCCATCAACAAACTGAAACAGGAAATACCCGTAAAGATCAAGTCCACTTTCATGGGAGCGCATGATTTCCCTCCCGAATACAAATCCGACAGGGAAAAATACATCGACATTATCTGCCGTGAGATGATACCTCTGGCAGCGCGCGAACGCCTTGCCGAGTATTGCGATGCCTTCGTGGACGAGGGCTATTACACTCTCGAACAGGGTGAGCGCATCCTGAAAGCCGGCCTCGATAGCGGCCTGAAACCAAGGCTTCATTGCGACGAGATGGCGCCGTTTGGCTCGGCAGGGCTTGCTGCAAAACTCGGGGCCGTTTCTGCCGACCATCTTCTGTTTGTCTCCGACACGGACATTGACAACCTGAAAAGGGCCGGCACCGTTGCCACACTTCTCCCGGGAACAGCCTATTTCATACGTATGCCCTATGCTCCGGCAAGGAAACTCATCGACAGTGGAGCAATTACCGCACTGGCTTCCGACTGTAACCCCGGTTCATGTTACACGATGAATATGCAGCTTGTGATGTCCCTCGCTGCCATCAACATGCACATGACGGCCGAAGAGTGTATCACTGCTGCCACCCTGAACGGAGCACACGCACTGAACATGTCCGACAGGACAGGCAGCCTGGAGATCGGCAAGATGGCTGACTTCACTGTTTTCGACGTACCCTCCTACATCGACATATTCTACAACTTCGGCATTAACCACGTAGAATCTGTCTGGATTGACGGCACGAAAGCACTCTGACATCAAATATCTTTTAAGAAAGACAATGGCTGTATCGCTGTCAAATGGCAGCAATACAGCCATTGCATATTATACCCTTGAAGCTGTGACGGAAAAATTCTGCATTTTTAAATTTTTCACTTGCAATATCAAAAAATAAATACTATTTTTGTAATTGATAGGTCCTCTATTTTGAGAGGCTCAATCAATTACAGGTTTACTGTAATCCGGTATGCTCCGATATTGTGGATTTATCAATGTTTTTTAAATATTGTCAGGTTTGCTGACAGACTTTTTTTATATTTTTAGGATATTTTTATGAATATTTACGTTGGGAATCTTCCCTTTAGCGCCACCGAGGATGAATTGAGACAGCTTTTCTCGGAATACGGGCAAGTACAGTCCGCAAAGATTATCATCGACAGGGAAACCGGCAGATCCAAAGGCTTCGGTTTCGTTGAAATGAGCGACAACATAGCACAGACTGCAATAACGGAGTTAAATCAATCGGAATATGAAGGTAAGAAATTAACAGTAAATGAGGCAAGGCCCAAAAGAGACAATTTCAACGACAACAGAGGTGGGGGCCGCGGTGGTTTTGGCGGCGGCTCAAAGCGTTGGTAAGCCTCTCTTAAAGGCCTATATATAAGAATCGCTGATCGTTTCCGGGGTTACCCGGGAACGATTTTTTTTATGTCTGGTCCGCCCCCTGCCATTGTTACCATCTTCAATAGATTGTAACTTAAATATATTCAATAAAAATTTGTAATGAATCCCAATCTGGATAAATTTGTAAATTGAATTTGATAATAAATATAAAATATTCTGGAGAAATATGATGAAGGATGACTCAATTAAAGATATATGGAAATTAGTGGGCCAGCGGTACAAGTCCCATCCCTGGCACGGTGTTGACATAGGCACAGGAGCCCCGGACGTTGTCACCACCTTCATCGAATGTGTCCCTACGGACACCGTCAAATATGAAATAGACAAGACAACGGGATATATGAAAGTTGACCGTCCCCAGAAATTCTCCAACGTGATACCGGCGCTTTACGGTTTCATTCCACAGACATATTGCGGTGAATATGTTGCCGAGATGTGCAACAGGCTTAACGGCAGGACCGACATTGTGGGCGACGGCGACCCGATCGACATCTGCGTGCTCACCGAAAAGAACATCACCCACGGCGACGTACTCGTCCAGGCAGTGCCCATCGGCGGCTTCAGGATGATCGACGGTAACGAGGCCGACGACAAGATAATAGCCGTAATGAAACAGGACGAAATATATAAGGCCTGGACAGATGTTTCCGACTGTCCCGACGCCATCATCGACCGCCTGCGGCACTATTTCCTCACATACAAGGACATGCCCGGACACAACCGCAAGTGCGAGATCACACACCTCTACGGCAGGGAGGAAGCTCTCGAAGTCATTCGCCGCAGCCAGAAAGACTACCTGGCAACCTTCGGCAAATTGGAAAACAAGCTCACGGCGGCTGCTTTCGACGCTTTCGCAAAGGGTAAGACCTTCAGCCAGAGCCATCCGACGAAGAAAGTAACGAAGAAGAAGTGATTGATAAAGTAATTCCTAGGTAAATATGATAAATAGCAGTAATTAATATTAAACTATATAATGCTTGTTTCTTGATAAATTGAATTGAAAAACATAGTAAATTTCTTTATATTTGGCTAATGAATATTTAGGAAAAAAATGAATAGTATAAAATTAAAATTCGATGGCCAAATAAACCAAATTGATGCTAATATATTAATTAGCAGTTTAATCCATACTTCAAATGCAATACAAGAAATTAACAGATTTCTTGATAGTGGTAAAAGTATTCAAATCAAAGTAAAAGCTCCGGAAAAAGGGAGTTTTATTATCCAGGTATGTCTTATTGAATCAATTATTGATAGCCTGTTCTCATCGGATAATATTGCTGTTGCTTCTAATATCATAACAATTTTATTAGGTTCTATCACAATAAAAAAATTCCTTAAAGGAAAAAAACCAAAAGAAAAAAAAGTAGAAGGTGGAACAACAATAATTGTCAATCAGGAAGGGAATATTCTTCATATTGACAATTTAACATTTAATATCTACGATAAAAGCCAGGTAATCAAGGATTCATTGTCTCAAAATTTTGAGTCTATAAGAAATGACCCTTCTATCACAGCATATGAGATCACTGATATACATGAGAAGCCCTTAATCCGAATCAACAGAGATGAATTCGAGACCCTTTCTTTAAAGTCAGAAGAATTGCTTGAGGGAGAAAGGATTTTACATGAAGCCGCTACATTAAATATTGTACGCTTGTCATTTGAAGAGTCTTTAAAATGGGATTTCTATTTCAAGGGAAATAAAATATCAGCTAAGATTAAAGACCCTTCATTTTATGATTTGATTAATAAAGGAGAGTCTTTTGCTAAAGGCGATATACTTGAAGTTGAACTACAAATAGTACAGAAATGGGATGAATCCGTAAATACATATGTCAATAAATCTTACCAAATTGTTAAAATTCTAAGACATTTGATTCGGAATCAGCAGCAAAAATTTGATTTTGAACCATAAATACAGTTTTTAATTATTTCTCCTAATACTCTAATACATGTTTTCCTTCATTTCCTCTCCCCCAATCCTGATAATTTTATTAAATTGAAAACAAAAAAGATTTGATTTTTACGAAAGGTATAGAAATTGTGAATTTCAAAAGAAGAGATTTTCTCAAAACAGTGACAATCGGAGCAGGAGCGCTTATGACTACTCACCTGAACGGTTTCGGCAGCCTGATGGCTTCGTCAGGCGAAATTGACTCTGCCAAATCGACAGCTTACTTCGGATTTACCGAAGAAGACCTGCGCAAGCTACTGGACACCGGCACAAATATTGGCGCAGACTTTGTTGAACTATTCTTCGAACACCGCGTCGCCAACATGGTAACGATGGAAGAAGACATAATCAAAAGTTCGTCCGAAGACATCTCTCTTGGCGTCGGAGCAAGAGTAATTAAAGACAAAACGACAGGCTACGCATACACCAGCGACCTTACAATGGAAAGCATCGGCAAAGCTGTCGTCACTGCCGCAGCGATTGCCGCCGGAGCAGCCAAACCCGGCATAGCGGCTTTTAACAAAGGCACCATAATCAAAACCGTCTATGACGACGTAAACCCACTGTACCACAGGGGAATACCCGAAAAGACCGGACTGATCAGGCGGGCATACGACGCAGCAAAGAATTACGATTCACGCATCAAAAAGGTTACTGCGTCCCTCTTCGATGAGAAACAACTAATCACCATCGCAAACAGCGAAGGGTTGCTGATTACCGACCTGCGGCCCCAGGTACGCCTTACGGTAAGCGCCACTGCCGAATCGGGCAGCGTGCGCAATACGGGTTCGGGCAGCGACGGCGGCAGGGTCGGAGCAGGCTATTTTACCACGACACGCACTCCGGAATCGATTGGCAAGGAAGCTGCCGAAGAAGCTGTCATCCTCCTCGGCGCCGACAATCCACCTGCCGGCGAACAGACAGTCGTACTCAGCAAAGACAAATCCGGCGTGATGATTCACGAAGCTGTAGGCCATCCATTAGAAGCTGACGGCGCCTGGAAAAAGACATCCATCATGTGGGACAGGATGGGACAACAGGTAGCCAGCGACATTGTTAACATCTACGACGACGCCACCATCCCCTCCTACCGCGGCAGCCTCAATATCGACGACGAAGGGACACCTACGGCGCCGGTACCGCTGATCGAGAACGGCAGGCTTACCGGCTTCCTGAACGACAAGCTATCTGCAAAACTGCTCGGGCAGGCGCCGAACGGCCACGCCAGGCGACAGTCATTCATGTATCCGCCGATTCCGAGGATGAACAACACAATGCTGAAAAAAGGCAACAGCACGCCCGAAGAGATAATCGCTTCGGTAAAGAAAGGCTTCTATGCAGTTACATACCAGGGCGGCATGGTTAACAATACCGGTAAATTCACATTCTCCGTCAACCTCGGTTACCTCATCGAAGACGGCAAGCTGACCAAACCTGTAAAGAATGCTACACTCATCGGAACGAATATCCAAATACTTAAAGACATAGACATGATCGGCAACGACACGGGAATCTTCCTGGGTTCCTGCGGCAAAGACGGGCAGACTGTTCCGGTAACCTGCGGCACACCCACATTAAGAATCAGAAAAATGACAGTCGGAGGTACAGCATGAAAAGCATTACTGATAACCTGATGGATTTTGCGGAATATGTCGTAGAATTCGGTAAAAAGAACGGCGCAGGCGAGATACAGGTCGCCATCTCCGACAGCACCAATTTCTCTGTCGATGTCCAGGACGGTGAAGTGGAGAAACTGACACAGGCCGGCTCCAGGGAACTGAACCTGAAAGTAATTGTCGATTCCAAGACTGCGGTAGCTTCATCGTCAGATTTTTCGAAAGACACTCTTAAGAATTTAATATTGAATGCCATCGAAAGGGCAAAGCTTTCCAGCGCAGATGAATTTGCCGGGCTTCCGGAGAAACAGGAACTGAAGCTTAAGGCAGAACAACTGGATATTTTCGATCCGGCCATCGCCGAAATTCACCCGAAGAAAAAAATCGAAATTGCACAACAATTGGAAAGGATTGCTCTTTCGGACAATAGAATCGGCAAATCCAGCGGCGCCTTTTTCGGCAATTACTCCGGACAAATCTTCTTTGCCGGTTCCAACGGCTTTTCCGGCAGCTACAACAGGACAAGCTGCTCCTGCGGCGTATCGCTACAAGCCGGCGCCGGCGTAGCTATGTACGAAGACGGGTGGTACAACAGCTCCACTTTCTATTCCGAACTGATGCCGGTGGAGAAAATAGCAGCCAAGGCCGTCGAAAACACTACACGTATGGCCGGGGCAAGAAAAATCCCCTCGCAGAACGTTCCTGTCATTTTCGAACCGAAAATGACATCGAGGATACTGTCGTTCCTCAGCCAGTGCCTGAGCGGACGGGCTGTCTATCTCAGCCAGTCGTTCCTTGCCGGCAAATTGAATGAGAAAATTGCACATAAAGACCTGACTATCATCGACGACGGGACAATGCCGCGCGCTTTGGGCAGCAGGCTTTTCGACGCCGAAGGCAGTCCCGCCGCAAGAAAACTTATTATTAAAAACGGAATATTGCAGAATTATCTGCTCGATCATTACAGTGCTAAAAAGCTGTCGATGAAGACTACAGGTAATGCGGGCGGACCACAGAATTTCTATATAGAAGCCGGAGAGAAGACTGCCGACAGCATCATCAGGTCAACAGCAAAGGGACTGCTGCTGGTAAAGACCCTGGGACAGGGTACAGTACCCACGACTGGAGACATCTCTACTGGCGCCTTCGGACTGTGGATTGAAAACGGACAGATAGCATACCCTGTTGCCGAGATTACCATCTCGGGCAATCTGGGTACAATGCTGAAAAACATTACAGCTATCGGCGACGACCTGGTGTTCGACTCGACTCATCCCGGCCCGACAATCAAATTTGCCGAAATGACAATTTCCGGCACCTGAGAACAGTTACCGTAAAAAAACCTGATTTCCACAAACAAACCCTGGCCCAAAGCCGGGGTTTGTGCTTCAGTACCGCTCCCGGCCCATTCCAGGCACCTTAACACCATTCGACGGCCGAAGTAAATTTAATAATTTCAGTCAGTTATTATACTTACCTGAAAACACGGATTTTTAGCCACGACGAAAATAATCCTTGGAAAATCGTTGAAAATTTAGGAATTTAGCAATCGAAAAGGGATGAGGTATTTTGAAAATTATTTTTTAAATAAATTAGTAGGAATATCTCAATGAGAGCAAAATTAAGTATTGGGTTTATTGTATTTCTTACAGTAATCAGCAGCCTTTTGGCCCAGAAAGAAGGCAATATCTGGTATTTCGGTTACTATGCCGGAATCGACTTCAATGTATCGCCTCCAAAACCATTGTACAACAGTGCACTTAATACCAATGAAGGTTGTGCCACAATATGTGACAAAGCCGGCGACCTTATGTTCTACACCGACGGAACAACAATCTGGAACAAAAATCACCGGGTAATGGTCAACGGTAACGGCCTCCTTGGCCATTCATCTTCGACACAGTCGGGAGTCATTGTTCCCAGGCCCGGGAGCAAGGATTTTTACTACGTTTTTACTGTTACCGACAAATACGAGAATTACGGCTTTTGCTACTCCATCGTTGACATGAGCCTTGACAGCGGCAGAGGCGCCGTCACAATTAAAAACCAGCAAATGCACCCGACTTGTGCAGAGAAAGTTACTGCCGTTACCCATGCCAACGGAATAGATATCTGGGTAATCATGAAAGACTGGGGTAACGACGAGTTCCGTGCCTATCTCATTACCCCCAACGGCCTTAACGGCTTCGACAATGAGGTCAAGGGCTATCCTGTCATCAGCAAGGCGGGTATGGTTCACCAGGGCGACGTCTATACAAAGATAGGCTACCTGAAAGCCTCCCCGGACGGTAAAACACTCGCCCTTGCCAATTACGGCATGGGCTTTTCCGAACTTTTCGATTTCAACAACGCCACAGGCCAGATAACCCAAAAAATGCTGCTTTCGGGCAGCGCCTATCATTTTGCCTATGGTGTCGAATTCTCACCCGACGGCAGTAAATATTACGTTTCAACCTGCGACAATCCTTCGTTCCTATACCAGTTCGACCTTACTTACGACAACATCGACACCATCATCGCCAAACGCCATACCCTTTCTGAAATGGAAGGCGAAAACTACGCCGCTCTACAGGTCGCTTCCGACGGCAGGATATATCTTGCCATCGTCAATTTCCCCTACCTGGGCGTCATCAGCGAACCCAATGAAGCCGGCTCTTCATGCAAGTATAATTACCTGGGCTTTAACCTGGGCGGCGCCAAATCCCAGTACGGACTTCCTACCTTCATCCAGACATTCTTCTTTAACTTCTCCGGCAAGAATATCGACATGGGTTCCATTCCTGCCGAAACTGTCAAAGACTCGCTAATTACCAAATTCCTCGAGAACACCGGCAAATTCCCGATTACCGTCAAATCCATGGCCCTGAAGGACGGAGACGCCGACCAATTCGAACTGCTGACCCAATCGGCCGAATTTACACTCGATTCGGGCGAGTATAAAGACATACAAATCAGGTTCAAACCTACGTCTGTCGGGTTGAAGAAAACCTATATCGAAATAAAAATCGACACAAACACAATTTACTATTCCCTGAGCGGTACTGCCACAATCAAACCCGGGCCACTCGAGGCCATCAACATCGACATGGGCAGCATCATCGTCCAGGACACCAAAGACTCCGTAGTCACCGCTTTCATTAGAAACATCGACGACGCCCCCGTAACAATCAACGACATTGTGCTTAGCGGCCAGGACAACAGCCAGTTCGCCGTATTGAACTTCAGCCAGCCGATGACCATTGCCGCAAACAGCGTCCAGGACATCGAGTTCAGGTTCCAGCCCACAAGCGCCGGGCAGAAGACAGCACAGATCAATATTTACGGTGACAGGGATACGATCACACAGTCCATTACCGGCCTGGCAATCGACAAACAGAGCCTGCTCTCCGCTTTGAGCATCGACATGGGAGATGTAATTGTCTCCTCAACTAAGGACTCCGTTGTCAGCGCCTACATCAGGAACCTGTCACAGTTCGACATTGAAATCGACTCCATGAGGCTTACCGGTGGCAACGCAGGCGAGTTCTCAATACTGTCCGGCCTGCCACCTTACACCCTGACATCCAACGCCACGATGGACGCGACCTTCCGCTTCTCCCCCGCCACCAAAGGCGTGAAGTCTGCCACAATAGAAATATACGGCGCCGACACAGTCTTTTACAGGTCAATACGCGGAACAGGCATCAGGGCTGTTGACGACACGGCATCCTGCGACGAAACATATTTCACATTCCTCGATTTCGGCGATGTATCGAGACTCCATCTCAACGGCAAAGCCAACAAATACAACAATTACCTGAGACTGACAAGCAGCGTCAACCACCTTACCGGCTCTGCCTGGTGGCACCAGCAGGTACCTGTCAAGAACGGCTTTACTACCGAATTCCGTTTCAAGTTCAGCGAAGGCTCTAACGACAACGCCGCAGACAACTCTCTTCCCGGCGCCGACGGCATCGCCTTCGTCATCCAGAACAGCAGCCCCGAAGCCCTCGGTACTTACGGCGGCGGCATCGGCTACAACCAGATACCCAACAGCCTGGCAATAGAGTTCGATACATACTCCAACGACGAGAATCAGATTGAAAACTTTTTCGACCCCAACGGCAATCATATTGCCGTACAAAGCAACGGCAAGAATCCCAACTCTTCCTTCCACAAGGACGCCTATACTCTTGGCATGGCCGACTCGGTACTCGACATCAGGCCGAACAACACAACGTACTACGTGAAGATCGACTACAACATCGAACCTCTGACACTCAGGATTTACATCGACAAGACCGGCGATTTCCTTGCACCGGCACTTACAGTCAGCAACCTGGAAATCAACAGGCTGCTTGACCTCCTGTACAGCGAAGGCGCATACGTTGGCTTTACTTCGGCAACAGGCAGCGCCAGGGAAAACCATGAGATACTAAGTTGGACATTCTGTCCCAAACCCAGCAACGGGCAGCTTACTGAAGCAGAAGAACCGGCAGAAGAAAGCGCCGCCATCACAGGCGCCTATCCGAACCCCTTCAGCGACATTCTCAACATAAGCGTTAATGCACAAGCAACGGACGACGTCGAATTGTCGGTTTTTGACTTACTCGGCAACAGGATTGCAACCCTCGGCGAGGGCATTGCCCTTTCCGGCAGCAATACCTATTCATGGAACGCCACGAACATGTGCGCCGGCAACTATTACTATGTCATCACGGTCAACGGTGTAAGAACCGTCGGCCAGGTTCAGCTAATTAAGTAGTTTTTTTATGGAAAAACTTATTGATATTTCGTATATTTACAAAAATGGATTAAGTTTTGGTATGCTATTTGCAAAAGGAAACGCAAATATATACTTGAACAAAATGTGAGAAGGCGCTGATATGCAGGTAACAAATATCAACCAGGGCTCAACAACAGCGGTAAACATAGCCGCTTACCAGAAGTCTGAGTCCAGGACAATCGACAAGAACAAGGAAGTTAAAGACAAAGTCAGCACGGAACCGCTGCCTCCCTTTTCCAGCTGGCAAAAGGACATACTCCTGGATGTCATCGGGATGCTGGAGAATAATATGCAGGTGGAGAATAGTCACCCACTGAGCAAAGCGGAAGCCAAGCCGATTGATACTTTCGAGGAGGCCATCCTGGAACTCGCCAACGTCAACTCCGAGCAATTTGCCCAGGATGCATCCCAGGCACAGGCGAACCTGGACCCTCAGAGCGTTCTTGAACTTTTCCTGGAGTAGCGCACTCGCCGTCAGACTTGCATTATCCCCCTGCCTGCGTGAACCTGAGCAGTTCCCGCAGCGCTGTACAGATATAACAAAAGGGCTTGCCTCACGGGGCAGGCCTTTTTTTTGGTTAATATATACCCTTTTGAGAATAATAGTAAAAACTAACCCTGCCTTATTTTTTACAAAATAATCATATATCACAAACAAATTATTCTCAAATATTTCCCCTCTTTTTTTTCCATTTCTCTGCTTTTCTTGTTAATTTGTTTTCAAAATTTATAATGATTTATAATTTTTTGGAGATATTATGAGATGCTGTAATAAAATAGTATGTTTCTTTCTTGTCCTATTCTTAACAAGCGGTGCTATAATGGCAAAAAATACAATGGAAAAATCGAATATCGACGCCAAAACAATCGATAAAACAATCGCCGGCCTCGCAGCCAAATACGGCAGCGGCGAGAAAGAGCGGATGGAAAAGGGCGTAAGGCAGGCCGCCTTGATGTGGTACCCGAGCGACGGCACACCCGCCGGCTTCACCGAATTCTGTACCGCGAACTTCCTGCCCAAAGGAAAAGACCTCGACAAGCTTTTCAACAGGCTGTCCCAGAACTTTGAGATCATCGGAGGGAATTTCACGAAAATGTCTGTGGACATGAGGAAACCCATCGACCTCGACATCGACGAGATACTCGGCATCGATGAGATCTTCGCCGGCTATTCCCCCAATTCCCACATCAAGGATGACTTCTTCGCAAACAAGATTGCTTTCCACATCATCCTCAACTTCCCGGCCTTTTCACTCCAGGAGAAAGAACAGTCCGGCGCCCGCTGGACAGCAAAAGAATGGGCCCTTGCAAGGATGGGCGACATCTTCACCTCCCGCGTGCCTGCCGCCGTACAGCAGCGCATCTCCGAAGCAGTAACCAACGCCGACGCATACATCGCTTCCTACAACATATTCGTAGGCTTCCTCGTGGACGACAAAGGCAAGACCTATTTCCCGAAAGACAAAAAACTCATTACCCACTGGAACCTCAGGGATGAACTCAAGTCGCAGTACGCCCAGCCCGACGGACTGGAAAAGCAGAAGATGATCTTCGAAGTGATGAAGAGGATAATCACCCAGACAATACCCGAATGTGTCGTCAACAGCAACAAATACACCTGGAATCCCTTCACGAACAAGGTCTTCGACAACGGCAAAGAAATCCCCTCCAAGCCAGAACCCGACACCAGGTATGTCAAACTGCTCAATAACTTCAAAGCAGTAATAGAAGAAGACAAATACTCTCCCCAGTACCCCACATACATTATGAGGAAATTCGACCAGGAGATGGAAATACCCCAGGAACAGATTGAAAAGCTCTTCACCGACTTCGTGTCCTCACCCACCGTCCGCAAGGTAGGCACGCTCATCAAACAGAGGCTCGGCCGCGACCTTCAACCCTTCGACGTCTGGTACGACGGTTTCAAAGCGAGAAGTACAATTTCCGAAGCCGACCTCGACAAAGTTACTAAGAAGAAATACCCCGACAGGGCAGCCTTCTCAAGCGACCTTCCCAATATCCTCGTAAAACTGGGATACACACCCGACAAAGCAAAACAAATTGCCGCCGAGATAGAAGTCGAGCCTTCGAGAGGCCCCGGCCATGCTCTGGGCGCCGAGATGAAATCGATGAAATCTTACCTCAGGACACGCATTGGTAAAGACGGAATGGATTACAAAGGCTATAACATCGCCGTTCATGAATTCGGCCACTGCGTCGAACAGACACTCACAATCCACGATGTCCCCTTCTATATGATCAAAGGCGTGCCGAGCACAGCTTTTACAGAAGCCATGGCTTTCGTGTTCCAGAAAAGAGACCTCGAACTGCTGGGCATCAAAGACAACAGCGGCAACAAGAAACAGTTGATGGCGCTGGACAACCTCTGGTCCACATACGAGATCATGGGCGTTGCCCTCGTTGACATGAACGTCTGGAAGTGGCTCTATGCCCATCCCAAAGCCACACCGCAGCAGTTGAAAGAAGCAGTCATCGCCACGGCAAAAGACGTCTGGAACAAATACTACGCCGACGTTTTCGGTGTCAGGGACCAGGAAATACTGGCAATCTACTCGCACATGATCGACAATCCCCTCTACCTGTCGGCCTATCCCGTGGGACACATCATCGAGTTCCAGGTCGAAAGCTTCATCAAAGGCAAGAACCTGGCAGAACAGATGCAGAGGATGCTCGTCCAGGGCAGGATCATACCCCAGTTGTGGATGAAAGGAGCCGTCGGCACCGGACTTTCAACACAGCCGAGCCTCGACGCTGCAGAAGAAGCGCTCAAATACATCAAAAATTAAGAATATTTTGAAAACAGCATAATAAACCATAATTTTGTATGTTTATATAGTTTATAAGATAAAAGGATAATAAGTAGGAGTAATTGAAATGCCATTTATACCGAACACGGACAATGACCGTAAGGAAATGCTTAAGAAGATCGGGGTTTCCTCATTCGATGACCTCATCGGGAACATACCTGCAAACCTGAGACTGAAGGGCGACCTGAACCTTCCACCCCAGCTTTCTGAATACGAAGCCTTTAAGTTATTGGAATCATTATCATCCCTTAATAAATCAGCCATTAATAATGCCTGTTTCATGGGCGGCGGTTCCTACGACCACTATGTACCTGCAATGGTAACATCCATCATCGACAGGCCCGAATTCCGCACTGCATACACACCCTACCAGGCAGAAGTGTCCCAGGGCACTCTCCAGGTAATGTACGAATTCCAGTCGATGGTCTGCGCACTTACAGGCATGGACGTGGCCAACGCTTCGATGTACGACGGCGGTACGGCAATTGCCGAATCCTGCCTTCTGGCCTCCACACACAACAACAGGAAAGAAATACTCATCGCCGGCAGCATCAATCCCCAGTACAAAAAAGTAATGGAAACTGTTACCTGCGGCAAGAAGCTGGTGTTCAGGACAATCGCCGGCGAAGACGGCACCTGTGACCTGAAGGCTCTCGCCTCTGAGATTACCGACGCCACTTCGGCAGTCGTAGTTCAGCACCCGAATGTTTACGGCAACCTGGAAGACGTCTTCGAGATCGGCAAGATTGCCCATTCGAAGAACGCTCTGTACATCAGTGTGTTCGACCCCATTTCCCTGGGCATGTTGGCTTCCCCCGGCGAATATGATGCAGACATAGCCGTTGCCGAAGGCCAGTCCCTCGGCATCCCGATGAGTTATGGCGGCCCGTACCTCGGCTTGTTTACATCGAAACAGCAGCTTGTCAGGAAAATACCAGGAAGGCTCTCAGGCGTATCCAAAGACGCTGACGGAAACAGGGCATTCGTTCTCACGCTCCAGACCAGGGAACAGCAGATCAAAAGAGAAAAAGCCACTTCGAACATCTGCTCCAACGAAGGCCTGATGATGCTTGCAGCCTCCGTTTACATGACTGTCATGGGCAAACAGGGCATCAAAGACGTTGCCGAACAGTCCTTCGAAAAAGCTCATTACCTGGCAAAGGAAATCAGCCGTATCGGTGGTTTCAGCCTCCTGAACGACAAACCTTTCTTCAAGGAATTCCTCGTAAAGACTCCGGTAAAAGCAGCTGCCATCATCGAAGAAGCCGCTAAGGACGGCATCCTCGCAGGCATCGACACTTCCCGTTTCAAGGAATGTAAAGAAGGTTTGCTGGTAGCAGTTACCGAGAAGCGCACGATTGAAGAAATGAACAAATTCATTGAAGTATTGAAAAAATTTGCAAAATAGCGTTTATTAATAATAGTTCTTTGTATGTCATTCTTGCCTGTATTGTGCAGGAATGACATAATTTTTTAACATGGGTGGAAACAGGGTAATAAGTCCATTGGCAGGCATTGCCGGCCGATGGACAGAATGCCCGCCGGTATATGCTGAAATTTATTGAATATATCAGCCGTAAGAGGAAATTGATAATAACACTGTTGATAATCGCCGGTGTTATTAGTGTCATGGCCTTCTCCACACATGGGCTGATTACCCGTATCGGACTTGAAATCGACAATTCCAATTACAGGGACCTGATTGGACAGGAGATCAGCGTCAGCGATTCACTCAACAAGCGTATCAGGCTGCTGCAAACCGACCTCACCGAGATTGAAAGAATTGCACGGGAGAACTACGGCATGATCAAACCCGGCGACAAAGTGTATTTCGTCAAAGATACGGATTCTGTTGCTGTTAAACCTGAAGACGGAGATTAACCCGATGTATGCCGGAATTGACCTTGGCGGCACCAACCTGAAAATAGGCGTCCTCGACTCGCAGAACGACATCGTCTATCAGGATTCGATGCCTACTCCTTCCGACGCTGGGCCTGAAGCCCTGATTGCCAGGATTGAAAGCTATCTCGCCGAAACCCTCTACAAATTCCCCGGAATGAAGACCATCGGTGTCGGAGTACCCGGAGTTGTCTCAAAAGACGGAATCATCAAAATTGCTCCGAACCTGAAAGGTTGGATCAACATCAACCTTAAAAAGCAGCTCGCCCGGAAATTCAACATCCCCGTTGCCATCGACAATGACGCCAATGTTGCAGCCCTGGCCGAACTCGAAATCGGAGCCGGCAAACACGCTGCCGATTTCCTGTATGTAACTCTCGGTACCGGCGTCGGTGGAGCCGTCATCCACGAAAGGAAGCTCTTCAGGGGCGCCTGGGGCGGAGCCGGTGAGATCGGCCATCTCATCATCAACATGAATGAGAATAATCCTGAAAAGCCTTCCTACCGCCAAGGGGTTCTGGAAGAATACACTGGCAGGAAACAGATTGCGGCAATAGCCGAATCCATAGCAGTACGCTACCCCGGTTCGATATTGTCAAAGACACGCCAGTTCGACCCGTTCTATATCTCCAAAGCTGCTGAAAGCGGCGATGAATGTGCCGTTGAAATCCTTAGTGAAGTGGGTTTCTACCTGGGCATCGGCCTGGCTTCCGCCATGAACCTGCTCGACATTCCATTAGTCATCGTCGGCGGCGGCATATCGCTGTCTCACGAATCCCTGTTCAACAGCGCTCTTAATGTCATCAGGAATCGGGCTTTGCCTTCGATTGCCCAACATGCGGAGATACGCAAAGCACGGTTCACAAAGGATGCCGGGATAATCGGCGCCTGCGTACTCGGAAGCTACTTAGACAAATAAATGTTAATTCAAAATGTCTTATATATTTTAGGAAAAATGATATGAAAAAGTTTGTATTCACAGAAAACGCACCCAAGCCGATCGGCCCCTATTCACAGGCAATCCTTGCAAAAGGCACAATGCTGTTCATCTCCGGACAGATACCGCTGAAACCGGACGGTACGCTCGCAGGCACCGACATCGTCTCCCAGACAAGGCAGGCAATCGAAAACATGAAGGCTATTCTTGCCGTTGAGAACCTCGACCTTAACAATGTTGTTAAAACTACGGTACTGCTGAAAAACATGGACGACTTCAAAACCGTCAACGAAGTTTACAACGAGTACTTCGGCGAAAGCAAGCCTGCACGTGCCGCTTACCAGGTAGCGAAACTGCCCCTGGATGTAATGATAGAGATTGAAGCAATCGCAGTCGTTAATGACTAAACCATTCAAATATATTATACTTATTATTACCCTGATGCTGCCCGGAACAATCCGGGCAGCAGGGGCTGATTTTGTCGATTCCCCGACAAGCAGCACCTTCACTTACGACGACAGCAACGACGCTGTCAGGCCCCTGTCGCCCGACAGCGCAAAAGCCATGAAAGAGGGTTTTGTGATGAGCAAATCGCCAACCTGGGCAATAGTCCAGTCCTTAATCATACCCGGCCTGGGCCAGGTGTACAACCATGATTACTGGAAAGCTCCCCTGTTTTTCGGTGGGGCTGCTGCCTTAGTCTGGAACATCATTATTAACGAAGACAGTAATGCTGTCTGGAGGCATAAATATAATATTGCAACAAATTCTACAGATAAGGAAAAAGCAAATATTTATAAGGAATACTATCGGGATAAACGCGACAAATACGGATTCTACCTCCTGGGAGTCTATCTCCTGTGCAGCATCGACGCTTACGTCGGCGCCCACCTCTACGATTTCGACGTATCCGACGACAAGTTGAGTTTTTCCATTACTCCCAACAGCTATTACGGTGTCAGTTTCAACCTTCAGGTAAAGTTTTAATAAATACTGCATGGCAATTTCATTCAATTATTTTTCGTGTTCAGCAGGCTCTTCCACCAACACACTATTATCGTACAGGCAGTCCGGACATATATCCTGGCCGCTGGCCCATGCTATCGTATGGCCTGCAATTCTTACAGAGGCGAATTTCTTCTGTTCGAGCAACTCTTCAAACCAGTCACCGTTAAGGTAAGGCTTGCAGTCGAAAATACGCTTTTCACCGTTTGAAAACTCAATTTCCAGTCGATAGTTTTCCAAAGGCTTAACACTAATTGGTTTCATTCTATTCATAATCATCTTAAAGGATCGATTCTAAAAAACTCTTTACCTTCAGAAAGCAATTTCCAGTTAGCATTCAAATCATCATTATGTATTTCAATCCAAGCAAGAACCAATTTCATCTTTTTTGATGGTAAACTTCCACTTAATAACTCTCCTTCAAAGGAAATAACCGCTTCTTCATCCTGGTATTCGGCGTGTATATGAGGTAAATTATGGCGACTGTTAATCTCCCTGTACATTTTGATGATAATACCAAAAAAAACGCTTATTACCGGCATAGAAAACTCCATTTTTCATTATATGAACGAATGAATATAATTTTATTTTTCAATTCTTTTGAATATCATTTTCTTTATATATTAACATCCTTATATGTCATGTTCTTCTCGTAATGATGCATCCATTTTGTTCCTCAAAATGATAAATACCTTCTGAGCAAGATTCAATTCTGATTATGGATTCTATTTGTAAGAAAACTCCTACTCTCATCTTTTAGCTTTCACCCTGTCTTCATTTTTGATCATCGTAAGTCCTGTAATAATGAACCTCTTTGCAGCTATCCCGTTGACACTGACATAAACATACTGCCTTCCAGACTCGCTGAGGATGCAGCCTGAAAGGATGGTAAGGGCTAAGGGAGATTCATTTGAAATTATACTGATGTCGTACAGGCAGTCCGGACATATATCCTTGCCGCCGGCCCATTCTATCGTATTGCCTGCAATTCTTACAGAGGCGAATTTCCTCTGTTCGAGCAACTCTTCAAACCAGTCGCCGTTAAGGTAAGGCTTGCAGTCGAAAATACGCTTTTCACCGTTTGAAAACCCAATGGACACACCCCGGCTGCTGTCGCAGCCCCCCTCTTTTCATAGGAGTTAAGACCTTACATGACGTTCCCCGCATCTGTATTTTTCCTATTTTAAAATCAAATATTTCATAATCAGTCTATAAATGTATGATTAATAAATTATTTTATTAAATTGAAATATAAAAATATTGTAGTAAGGATTATTTATGAGCGATATAATTATAGATATAAAAATCGAACCCCTTGAAGAAGGCGGTTACATTGCTCTGTCTGAGGATCTTCCCGGATTGCTTGCCGAAGGCCGTACTTACCAGGAAACGATTGAAATCGCCCAGGATGTCGCCCGCAGGCTCATCGAATCGTATATTGACCATAGCGATCCATTACCTGACAAGATTCAAAGCCTTTGGCAATCGGGATTCTAAGGGTAATTATTAATCAAATCGGTTTAACGGTCGAAGAATTTAATAAATTATAATATCAAAAAGAACTGTACTCCCTACCAAACTCAATCATAGAGGTATCTGCAATTGTAAATTATTAGACCTTCGTCCCTGACGGTGTAAACCAGACGGCGTTCCGGGTCGATCCTCCGGGACCACAGGCCTGACAGATCGAATTTCAACGGCTCGGGTTTCCCTGTACCTTCGTACGGAGTTCTCTGTATCTCTTTTATCAAAATATTGATCTTTCGCAATATCTTCCTATCGGAATTGAACCAATACAGATAATCTTCCCATGCGTTCTTTGAAAAGACAATCCTCATACTATTCTTCAATCAATCCGTCAGTAACGATGTCGCTTTTCTTTACCTGGTCGATTGATTCATAGAGCCTTTCGGCATTCTTCCGGGACTTGAGCAGGTACATGGTTTCCATAATGGAATTATACTCATTCAGGGAAATCAGTACCGTATTCTTGCCTTTGCCCCTGTTAATGATGAGTGTTTCATTGTCCTGTTCGACAGACTCCAGGTACTTTTTCAGTCCAGCCCTGAATTCTGTGTAATTTGCAGCTAACATATCAACTCTCAGTATTAATAATATTCACAAGATTAGGTACGTTAACAAGTACGTAATATTGTAAATCCGGAAATGTATCTTAATCAACTCCCTACAACAAATCTATTTCCCCACTCTCACGCGGTCTCCATCTTTGAGCATCGTCTGTCCGGCAGTAACCAGGCTGTCTCCGGGATTGAGGCCGCTCGTAACTTCGATATCCATAGCGTTTACCTGCCCGGTAGAAATATACCTCTTTGCAGCTATCCCGTTGACACTGACATATACATACTGTTTCCCGGCTTCGCTGAGGATGCAGGCTGAAGGGATGGTAACAGCAGAGGGAGATTCATAGGTAATGACGCGTACATCGGCAGGAGTACCGCTTTTCAGTGTTTTACCGGGATTGGCAAATTGCAGTTCTGCTTTATATGCCCTGGACTTGGGATCGAGTGTATCGGAAACAGAGACAACCCTGCCGGCATAGTCTTTACCGTCAACTGTCAGCACAGCCTTCATCCTTGGCTTTACGACAGGCTTGTCTTTTTCCGCCACCCACACCACAGTTGCCATTGTCTTCTCGTCGCCAACCTTGAACAGTTCTTTACCGATGGCGGACTTGTCGCCGGCCTTAACGAAGACCTCAAGTATTGTTCCGTCGGAAGGGGATTCAACGAAAATCATTCGTCTTATCGATTCGAAATTCTGCTTACTCATATTATACTGCTTTTCAATTGCCGCCAGTTCCTTTTGCGATGCAGTTCCGGCTTTAGCCTGCTCCTTTACCCTCTCGTACGATTTACCTGCGTTGTCGAGAGCCTGTTTTGCTTTGGCATACTGCATTGCAGGATTTGTCTCCGGGAATTGGAGCACCACATCTTCCTTTTTAACCTCATCGCCTATTTTGAAAAGCACCTTTTCCACACGGTCGTTCACCCCGGACTTTACCACCGATTCGTTAAGCCCCGCAAGAGTTGACTTATATGTAAGCGCAACAGAGAAGGGTTTCTTTTCAATTACTCTAACCTCAACCGTTACATCGCCCGTATTTTCCGCCTGGCTGAAGTCCGCATCGGGCTTGCCGTCGCCGCATGACAGCAGCGCAAGAACCATGAGACAGGCCAGAAGTGGATAGGCAGAATATTCATTCTTAAAATACTTCAATTCTCCCGGTTGCTTTCTCATCATATTCCATTCTCATTATTAATTCATAGTAACAACAACCTATTAACGATTACCGGTGTGAATTATTCAAGCCGGAGACCATTCTTTCCCAGGCATCATGTTTTCCTTTTGCCGATCCTCAAGCAGCTATCCTGGCTGAAAGAGTTGTCCCGGACTTATCTTACTATCCGAAGAAAAAGGACGATTCCCGTGAACCGTCCTCATAACATTTATTGGATCATTGCCATAGCTGTGAACTGTTTTACCTGTTTTAAATCAACAATCCCGGCTCATTAATCATTTTTCAAATAGTCTTTAAAACCGTCGATATACTTCGAGTCGGTAACACCCAGAAGCGTTTCCAGTTCTGACTTCGCCACCATATAGTTATGGACGGACTGCAGCCTGTTAGTCTTGGCAGTCCTGATCTCCAGGTCGGCGTTCTTAATCTCAAGCTGGGTTCCTGTTCCCTCCTTGAATCTAACCATGGCGATTTTATATGTTTTCTCAGCCAGGGCAATTGTTCTGTCGTGAGCGCTGATGAGGCTTTTGACTCTTTGCAGTTCCAGGATTTTTGATTTGACCTGGGCCTTCGTGGCTTCTTTCAGCAAAGCAAGCTGCTCACGTGTCTGTTCGTACGCAATGGTCGATTGTTCCACACGTGCATTGGTCTGGTTGCCCTGGAACAGGTTAATTGAGAAAGACAATCCAACCATTGCCGAACTGTAATTCATGAAATTAAGGGTTTCTGACGTTCCGGCGTATGTATAGTTGCCGAAAGCTGCTACAGTTGGCCAGTACTCAGCTTTTTTCAGGTCTATCATTGCCTGGTCAACGTTCATTTTACACTCGAGGGATTTCAGGTCGGGATTGGAAACGACAGCATCGTTGATTGTAGCATCCATATCCGGTATTTTTTCATCGTTATAATTCAGTTCGCCGTTAATATCAATATCCTCAGCCTGATCGATTCCCATTACGATTTTAAGGCCGTCCTTAGCGCCCTTGAGAGCATTCTCAAGTTCCAGGACAGTAGGGTTGAGATTGTCAACCTGGACTTCCACCTGCAGTACATCATACTCGGAGACTAACCCCTGGTCGTACATGGCTTTAAGGTTTTTGAGGTTCTCTCTGGCATTTTCCAGGCTCTCCTTCATTATTCTAAGCAAATCTTTAGTAAGAAGTGTACCATAGAATGCTTTTTTAACATTGAGCACAGTTTTATTAACATTACCCCTCAGCAATTCCTTCGAGGTATTCAGATATATCTTCGAAGCGCCTATGCCGTTAAACACCGCCGAATTGAAAAGTATCTGGGTAAGTTCGGCCTTTGCTTCATAGCTGTTGGACTGGACAAAGGACTGAAGTATCATCTGAGGTTCTTTTAATTTCGATCGATCGGTTTCAAGCAATTTTTCGTCAAACAACACCCGATAGGTATTTGACATAAGCATTGTTCCAAAATCGAGAAAAGGAGTCATCGGCTTTTCTAAGAAATGGGCAAAATTGCCGGAAAGATTGATAGTCGGCAGAGCGTAACCAAAAGCTTCGTCCACGGCAGCCTCGGCTTTGTTAACTTCCATCAGGGCAATTTTTGTTTCATTGTTGTGGCTCAGGGCAGTACTGATTGCCTCGTCCAGGGTATAGACCTTCTGGGCTTGCACCGTTCCGAAGAATGCTATAAAAAGAAGCAAGACGACAAAAGGCTTGATGGAAAAATTGTTTCCGGGTCCTCCGTTCAAATTCTTCAGGCAATTAATCATTTGTTCCATAATAAAATCCTTATGTGTTAATTTTTATTACCAAATTTATCAATATTGCATCAAAAACATTGAATAAATACGTAAAAATCTTAATTTTGTTCTTAAAATATTATTTAATATAAAATGAGTCTTATGGAAACATCGAATTTATACTCTGAGATACAGGTTACTGAGGAAGTAGCTTTGGAAGTCGGCCTGACGAAAGAAGAATATGCAAAGATAGTCGAATTCCTCGGCAGGATTCCCACCTACACCGAGATCGGTGTTTACGGCGTAATGTGGAGTGAGCACTGCTCTTACAAGAATTCCATCAAGCTGCTTAAAACACTGCCTCGTTCCGGCGGAAGGCTTCTGGTTGATGCCGGAGAAGAAAACGCCGGATTGGTGGACATTGGCGACGGCTATGCTATATGCTTCAAGATTGAAAGCCACAATCATCCATCGGCCATCGAACCTTTCCAGGGAGCTGCCACCGGCGTCGGCGGCATCCTCAGGGACATATTCTCGATGGGTGCAAGGCCCATTGCCTCCCTTAACTCCTTAAGATTCGGAGAACTCGATTCACCCAGGACCAAATACCTCCTGAACGGTGTCGTCAAAGGCATAGGCCACTACGGCAACTGCTTCGGCGTGCCGACAGTTGCAGGTGAGATATATTTCGACGACTGCTACCACGACAACCCGTTGGTTAACGCCATGGCTGTAGGCATCGTAAAAATCGGCAAGACAGCTTCGGCTGCCGCAGGCCCTGCCGGCAACCCGGTTTACATCGTCGGAAGCGGCACAGGAAGAGACGGCATACACGGCGCTTCGCTCCTGGCTTCCAGGGAATTTGACGAAAAAACCGAAGACATGAGGCCCACAGTGCAGGTCGGCGACCCCTTTGCCGAGAAACTCCTCCTCGAAGCCACACTCGAACTCATCGAAGCCGGTGTGGTTGTCGGTGTCCAGGATATGGGCGCCGCCGGCATTTCCTGTTCGACGACAGAAATGAGCGCCAGGACCACCGTCGGCATGGATGTAAACCTCGACCTCGTGCCCCTGAGGGAAAAAGACATGAGCGCATACGAGATCATGCTCAGCGAATCGCAGGAACGAATGCTCTTCGTAATTGATAAAGACAAAGTTGAAGCTGCCCTTCAGATATGTAAGAAATGGGATGTACCGATGACCCGTATCGGCATCGTTACCGACGACGGCCTGATCCATGTCTCCCGGAACGGAAACCCTGTCGCCGAACTTATTGCAGACCACATGGTTCTCGGCGGCGGCGCTCCACAGAACGACAGGGAGTCCCGTGAACCGGCCTATATCAAAGAACTTCAAAGCGTCGACACTGCCGCATTGACAACCGGCACAGGGCACGCTGAAGCTTTTAAGAAAATACTCGGATCCCCCACTGTCGCTTCCAAGAGATGGATATACGAACAATATGACTCACAGGTCAGGACTAACACAATCAATATCAAAGGCGACGCTGCCGTCCTCAGGATCAAAGAGATCCCCGGCAGGGGCATAGCAGTTTGTACCGACTGCAACAGCAGGCATACATACCTCGATCCGTACACCGGCGCCATGGCTGCCGTTGCTGAAGCGGCAAGGAACGTTGCCTGCACCGGCGCCGTTCCCGTGGCCATCACCAACTGCCTCAACTTCGGCAATCCCTATGACCCGGAAGTATATTGGACATTTAAAGAAGCAATCAGGGGCATGGGCGACGCCTGCCGTGCAATGAATACCCCGGTTACCGGCGGCAACGTCAGCTTCCACAACGAATCGCAAAACAGGGCCATCTTCCCCACACCGACCATCGGTATGCTCGGCGTCATCGACGACCTCAGCAAAGCAATGCAGGCCGGTTTCCGCCGTGAAGGAGACGCCATTTACCTGCTCGGCAACGACAGGCAGGAACTCGGAGGCTCCGAATATCTGAAACAGGTACACTCCATGGTGGCAGGGAAGCCCCCCGTCATCGACATCGACGAAGAGATCAGGCTGCAAAAAGCAATACTGGAACTCATTAAAAACAGTATTGTCAATTCGGCGCACGACAGCAGCGAAGGCGGCCTGGCCGTCTGCCTTGCCGAAAAAGCCATCATCTCTGACGACAACCTGGGCGCTGCTGTCAATCTTGGTTCAGAACCGACCGCAGGTTTGTTCTTCGGTGAATCCAACTCAAGGATTGTCGTTTCACTCTCGCCGGACAAAGAAGCTGAACTGGAACGGATATGCAGCGCAAGCAATGTTCCCTTCAGGAAAATCGGCTCTGTAGTAAAAGACAGGTTCACCGTCGAAGGGTGCATCGACACCACAGTTACCGCCATCAGGTCGATATGGGAAAGTGCGATACCTGAACGGATGAAGTAGTTGTTTTATTACGAACGATGCTCCGAGTAATGATCATCTGATTTGTAACAGTTACAGGAAGTCCTTGCTTGTTTCCTACCGGCATATTATATTAGCGTATTGATAATAGTCGCTTTTGAGGAAACGTATGAATAATATAGACATAACCAAGTACAACCTGCGTAACGACATCATCTTCAAGTATGTATTCGCCACCGACAACTCCCAGGACATACTCATCGACCTGCTCAACGCCGTCTTTCTCGACAGCGGACAGGAACAGATTGCAGAGATTACCTACCTGAATCCCATGAACCTGAAGGAATTCCCTTTCGACAAAGCCACTGTCATCGACATCAAGGCAAAGGACGGCAACGGCAGGCTGTACAACATCGAGATGCAGGTACAGAGCGAGCAGCATTTCGTCGAAAGGATAATCTATTACAACTCGAAGCTGCTTACTGGACAATTAGCCGAAGCGCAGGGCTACGACTCCCTCAACAAGACAATATCGATAGTTTTCACCGACTTCATCCTACTGAAGAAAGAGAAAGCGATACACAATATTTACAGATTGTTAAACGTTAAGAGTCACAAGGAGTTGGCGGACTTGGTGGAGTACCATTTCATCGAGTTGCCTAAGTACAAGGACGACAAGACGTATGAGGATCCTATCAACCAGTGGCTTTATGCCCTGGTTAACGGAGAGACATTCATAGGCAATCCGGGGATGATACCGGACGCCATTAAAAAGGAGGCAATGATTATGAAAGCCATAGAGAAGATGAAGAAAGCGACATCCGACGAGGATGTCCGTGCAA
>CAZWLN010000039.1:0-43786 GCA_964634885.1 uncultured Hyphomicrobiales bacterium
AATACTATCTCCCTGAAGCCTCGCCTGTTACGTTTGAGTTGTACAATTCATTGGGCATCGAGGTAATGGAGGTTGACGAAGGGGTGAAAGAAGCAGGCTCAAATAATTACCGGCTCGACGGCAGCCTCCTGCCTCAGGGAGTTTACTACCTGAGATTGGTTACCGGCAATGAAAGTGTAACGACAGTCCTGACTGTGATAAAGTAAAAATTTCCGCCTATATCCCCAATCTCCATATATACTTGCAGAATACGGAAAAGTCGCTGACGGCAATCGAACGGCCCGAAGTGTCGAAGGCCTGGTTGAGGACGAAGTAGAAATCGCTCCCTACTTCGGGTATCCAGTTCACCCTGTAATTAAGAACGACACTCTGGTCACCGTCGTTCCACTGTCCGAAGAGGCTGGTGTTAAGCTTGGGATTGAAGGCGTAAACCACCTTGCCGCCGAAGTTGTTTGTCTTCAGGCCGATACTGTTGATGTCGATGTCGTTGTATGTGTAATCGGCTGAGAAATTGAGGTTCTTGTCCGCATTGACTGCCACAGAGGCATAGAATGTGCTCTTAGAGCCGCCGAAGAAACCGCCTTGCGACAGTTCAACAGTGCCGTAAACAGGCCTGCCGACAAATGTCGAAAAAGAAAATTCACAGTCGTTGTACTTGTATATGCCCGGGTCGATGGTAATCTTTCCGCCGATGGTATAGGGTTCGTAGAGCCGGTCGAATGTGTTGTAAATAAATATGCCGAAACTCTCGCCGGACTTGAGTGTCATCCCGAAAGGCTTGACCGTTACGACGTTGGTTTCGAGCCTGCCGCTGTTCATCTGGTTGTATGAGTCGATGTTAACAGCAAAGGAAAGGTTCCTTACAAACGAACTGTCGAACCTGGGAGTATAGCCGAAGTAACAGAAGGGCGAAGTGAAATCCGTACGCCGAACGTAACCGATCTCCGGGTTAAATCCCTTCGGGACGCCTACAAACCCACCCATTATATTAATTTCATCGTTGGGGTACTCGGCGTAAATCCTGTAAGAGACAGAGTTGTCGTTGGCCGAATCTTTCGTAATGGAATGGGCAATCGAGGCCGACAGTTCCAGTCTCTTGTTGCCGAGGAAGGTAGGTGTGTAGTACCTGAAATCTAAGCCGTAAACGTAGTTGTAACTTCGGGAGGAGTTCTTTGCCGTAACTATCATGCCCAGGGTGGAGTTCTCCATTATATCCTGCTTCACCCTGACGACAGTGTAATTGGTTGACGGTTCCCTGTCCTTTTCCGACAGTTGCATCGTAATTGCTCCGATGTTGGTGCCTCCCACTTTGCCGAAGAGCTTTGCCCCGGCGATGATGGGTATTCCGCCGGACGAATTCGAAGCGCCGATCTTCCTGCTGTAAAACACCTGTACATTGCCGCTGGTCTGGAACCCGAAGAAGTCCATGCCTTCGAGGAAGAATTCCCTCTTCTCGTCGTAAAAGACGCTGTACCTTGTCAGGTTGGTAATTACCCTGTCGGATTCCACCTGTGCGAAGTCCGTGTTGACAGTCAGGTTCAGTTTCAGGTTGGGAGTAATGAGGTAATTGACGTCCCCGCCGATTTTTGTAACGAATTTGTCGCTGCCGGAGTGGTCTTCGTAACCTGCGGTAATGTAGGGTTTCAGTTCGACGGCCTCGTCGGCGGCAATGCCGCTCAGCCCAAGGAGCTCGCCTGCTTTCGAGACATGTTCGATGCTGTTGTCCCGCGACCATGCCTGCCAGAGGACCTGTTCCTGTTTGCGCCTGATGTTCCTCTCGAAGTTGATGCCCCAGAGCTGTACGGAGTCCTCGCTGAATTTCAGGGTGGAGAAGGGTATTTCAATCTCGATGAACCAGCCTTTGTCGTTGACGGTGGTCTCTACGTCCCAGATGCCGTTCCAACTGTCGTTGTACTGGTTGCCGTCGTCGCGCAGCAGGGCGTCGGTCCTTGCTCCGTTGGGATTGGTACCGAAGAGGTAGCAGTTGCGCTTGTCGTGGTAGGTGTCGATGACGACACAGAAGTTGTCTTCAGTCGAGCCGGAGAAGTCCCGTACCATCTTTGTTGCAATGAGCCTGTCGGGTTCGCTGTCCCAGCACCATACGCCGATGTACATGCGGTGGGTGTTGTAAATGACGGCGACTTCCGTTTTTTCGGTTGGAGTGGCGCCGTTGTCCAGTTCCCTTTGTGTGAAATTGGAGATTTTTACTGCCCGGGACCAGGACTCCTCGTCCAATTTGCCGTCGAGGGCAATCTTCTCATCGGTCCTGAGGGCATATATCCGGTTCTGCCCGAAGGCAGTGTGTTGAAAGAATACAAATAAACAAATTACAAATACAGTATATTTCATGCAATATTGTTATCCATTGAGTAAAAAACCAAAATTACAAAATACTAAGAATTCAGGTAAAAAATAATTGAAAATTCATATTATATTAATGTATTTTTTATTAATCATTATAACAAAGCGCCTGAAGCTGATTCCGCAATTTATTTACCCCTTGGAAAAAGCAAAATTCTTCAGTTAATAATTTATATAAAAATATTAGACAAAATATTTATATTTGTATAAAATAATAGTACTTTCTCAACGATTTCATGGTGAGACGTGAAAAAAACGATATTGTCTTTATTTGTTTCTTTATTATTATTATCCGGTTGTGCATCAATTCTGAGTAATAAATACCAGGATGTAACTGTAATCACCAGCAACCCCTCCCATAAAGTGTACATTGATAATAACTTTGTCGGTGAAGGCGATACATTAACCTGGCACCTTAAGAAAGAATGTAAAGTAAAAGAAATCAGGGTCGAAGATGACAGTTGCAAGCCGTACTATGGTTTGATATTCCAGGAAGATAAATCAAACTGGCATATATTATCATGGTTTCCATTCGGTATTCTGTGCTTTCTGCCTCCGCTATTAGACATTGAACCGTCGTCCTGGAACTATGAAGATTATGTATATACCCCCCAGTTAAAGAAGTATGTGTACTGGAACAGCGGGAGCAAAAGGCTCTTCGCCGACAATTTTTCCTTTAATATTCCCAAAGGCTGTTTCACTGCAAGATTCTATAACTTTGATGAGTATAAATATGGAGGCTGGCCGCGGTTTACAAAGGAACTCGACAGCATGAAGCTCCAGAATACTACCTTGTCTGATCATATCGACAAGGTCCTTAAGAAATGCAATTTCATTGATACTGTAAACACAGTGTTCATTGACCATGCCAACACACTGGTACTGAATTGTGAGGTTAATGAGATCAATTATTTCTTTGTCTCAAAAAGCTATGGCATAAGTTATGGGGTTGATTTCGCTTATACCAAGCTGAAGTCGAAATGGTATGTAGCCGATGTCTTTGGAGATACGCTCTTTGTCGAAACGTTCGATAGCGAATCGAATAAGTTTACATCTAAAGATGTAAATGATGACAAAAGAGATTTAGTCGCCGACGCAATTGAAAATGCCTATCTTGAACTGATGAACAGCAAAAAAATGAAAGCATTGATGGTAGCAGATACATCCACCAAATCAGGCCTGGAAAACATTGCAATTGCAAGACCATCGAAGAATCCGGCAAACACGGAAGAAGCGCTTAAGGCCAGTGTTACCGTCAAGTGTGACGACGGCCACGGCAGCGGGTTCTTAGTGTCGAACGACGGCTATATAATCACTAATTACCATGTGATCAACAATGAAAAGAACCTGAAAGCAATCGACAGCGAAGGTAAGGAATACCCGATTACCGTTGTCAGGTTCAGTAAAACCTATGACCTGGCATTGCTGAAGGTTGAAGGCAATTTTGAGTATGCACTGGCAATTCCTTCGGAGAAGAATTTCAAGACAGGCCAGGACGCTTTTGCCATCGGTACCCCGAAATCGGTACAACTCGGGCAGACTCTTTCTAAGGGCATCATCTCGGGGTTCAGGACCATGAATAACATGAGCTATGTCCAGACAGACATCAGCATCAACAAGGGCAACAGCGGCGGCGCCATCGTTAACAGCGCCGGTGAACTGGTCGGCGTAGTCGATTACAAAATGTTCGGTTTCGGAACCGAGGGCCTCTCTTTCTCAATCCCCGGGTTCGACATTATGAAAGCCCTGGCCCTGAGCTATCAATGAGGAAAAGCCCTTCGGGCATACATCAGTTAATATTTGTTAAAAAAGAAAAAAATATGAATTCATCTAAAAATGAGAGAGGTTAATTGTGAAGAAAATTGCCATTATTTTATTGGTAGTATCATTGATCGGAGGATGCGCTTCCGTTTTCAATCCTCCGTACCAGGACGTAAATGTGATTACCGGTAACCCCAACAGCAAGGTTTACATCGATACAGTTTTTGCCGGCAAAGGCGATACCATCGTTGTACATATGTATAAGGACTGTACAATGCGGCAGGTAAAGATTGAAACAGATAGTTGCAAAACAGATTACAAGGCAATATTCCCTGTTAAAAAGTCCCCCTGGTATATTGTCTCCTGTATTTTGGTCGTTCCTTCGCTTTACGATTTTTCATCAAAAAGCTGGGATTATGATGATAATTTCAACACCGGTAAACCCAGGCGCCATGAGTATTGGGCACCCGGCATGAAATATATGTATGTTGACGATATCTCATTTGAAATTAAACAAGACAACAATACCCTTAAATTATACTGGTTCGACAATTATATTAACGGCGATAAGCCCTATGATACGGAAAAACTGGACAGTATGAAAGTTAGGCAAACCAATTTTGACGAAAATTTCACAGAAATGTTAAAGAAGAATAATTTCGTTGACACGACTGACAATGTTTTCGTTGACAACAAAAACACGATCGTCCTTAACTGCAATGTAGAAAAAACAGTTTTTGACGGGGTTGCCAAGTATTACAATGCAGGCGGCTTTATTATTGATAATTCCTTCTTCCTTGTTGCTGAAATTGATGCCAAGTGGTCAGCCATGAACACTTACGGCGATACGCTTTTTTCGAAAACGATTACCAGCAGGTCCGGCTCATTTGTAATCGATAAGAACTCAAATAGCAACGCATATACCGATATCATATGGGACGCTCTTGAGAATACCTGGCTCGATCTGATGGACACAAAGGAAATGAAGGAATTGTGTAAAATCGGCAGCGATAAAAAGGAAATCCTTGAAAGCATGGCTGTCAGTAAACCGGTAAAAAGCCCCGGCAGTATCGATGACGCCATGAAAGCCAGCTTTACGATCAAGAGCGACAACGGCCACGGCAGCGGTTTCCTCGTGTCGAACGACGGCTACATCATCACCAACTATCATGTCATTAACAATGTGAAGAACCTGAAAGCAATCGACAACGAAGGCAAAGAATTTGCCGTCAAAGTGGTCAGGTATAGCAAAGACTATGACCTGGCGCTCCTGAAGATTGAAGGCAATTTCGAGTTTGCTTTCACCATTCCGGCAGAAAAGAACTTCAAGACAGGCCAGGACGCTTACGCCATCGGTACTCCGAAATCCGTGCAACTGGGCCAGTCCCTGTCAAAAGGTATTGTCTCCGGTTACAGGTCTCATTCCGGCTTGAATTATATCCAGACCGACATCAGCATCAACAAGGGAAACAGCGGCGGCGCCGTAATCAGCCCTGCCGGCGACCTGCTGGGTGTGGTCGAGTATAAAATGTTCGGTATCGGCACAGAGGGGATCTCATTCTCGATTCCTGCATTCGAGGTGTTAAAAGCACTGGCGCTCAACTATCAGTAAAGAAAATCATACGGTTCTATATAGCATTGTATATATATATGATAAATGAAAATGTTCAATTGTGAAAGAGACCGGCTGTGAAGAGAATTGCTGCTTTTCTAATGATTATTACTGTATTGGGAGGTGGATGCGCCAGCATCATGAATCCTCCAAACCAGTATGTCAGTGTTATTAACCCTAACAAGAAGACAAGGGTGTTTGTCGATAACGTCCTTGCAGGTACAGGCGATACTGTTCCGGTTAACATGAAAAAAGACTGTAAAATGCATCAGGTAAGAATTGAGGTTGACAGCTTCAAAACAGATTACCGGGCAATATTTTCAGAGAACATGTCTGGCTGGCATCTTTTGTCCTGGCTTTTACTTGTGCCGTACTTTGACGAATCGGAAAAATGCTGGAATTATAACGATTGCTTCTATACAGGAAACCTCAGGCCTCATGTCGATTGGACACCGGGCATGAAGCGTTTCTATGTTGACAAAGTATCATTCGATATAAAGAAAGGTAATAACACCCTGAGGACGTATTTGTACGAAAGATTTGCCGACGGCGGATCACCGCAAAGTACTGTTACTCTCGATAGCATGAAGATCAGGGAAACCAACTTTGACGTCGATCTGAACAAGATGTTAAAGAAACATAATTTCATCGATACTACGGACAATATTTTCATAGACAATAAAAACACGATTGTCCTTAACTGCAATGTAGAAAAAACAATTTTTGACGGTGTAAAAAAGTACTACTTCTTTGGTGGTTACAACGAAATCGAAAATTCTTTATTCGTCGAAGCAGAATTGACAGCCAGTTGGTCAGCCATGAACACTTTCGGCGATACACTGTTCACGAAACAGTTCACTAACAGGTCAGGCTCATTTGTCATTGATAATAACTCGAATGATTTTACTTTAAATCATGTTATTTGGGACGCTCTTGAGAACACCTGGCTCGATCTGATGGCAACAAAAGAAATGAAAGATCTGCTTAAGTCAGAAGATGTTAAAGGCTTCTTACAGGAAAACCTGTCTCTGACAAAGCCGGTGAAGGTGCCGGCCAACGTCGATGAAGCCATGAAAGCCAGCTTTACAATCAAGAGCGACGACGGCCACGGCAGCGGTTTCCTTGTGTCGAACGACGGCTACCTCATCACCAACTATCATGTCATTAACAACGTGAAGAACCTGAAAGCAATCGACAACGAAGGCAAAGAATTTAACGTCAAAGTGGTCAGGTTCTGTAAAGACTATGACCTGGCGCTCCTGAAGATTGAAGGCAATTTCGAGTACGCTTTCACCATGC
Organism: uncultured Hyphomicrobiales bacterium; assembly: GCA_964634885.1. Lineage (GTDB taxonomy): Bacteria > Bacteroidota > Ignavibacteria > Kapaibacteriales > UBA2268 > DAINRZ01. The sequence goes on from CAZWLN010000039.1 coordinate 7,034, forward strand.
CGGCAGAAAAGAACTTCAGGACAGGCCAGGACGCTTACGCCATCGGTACTCCGAAATCCGTGCAACTGGGCCAGTCCCTCTCAAAAGGTATAGTCTCCGGTTACAGGTCCCATTCCGGCTTGAATTATATCCAGACCGACATCAGCATTAACAGGGGTAATAGCGGCGGCGCCGTAATCAGCCCTGCCGGCGACCTGCTGGGTGTGGTTGAGTATAAGATGTTCGGTATTGGTACAGAGGGCCTCTCTTTCTCTATTCCGGCGTTCGAGTTGATGAAAGCCCTGGCGCTGAGCTATCAATAAAGAAAATGGAACTCTTTGACCAAAAAAGTAGTAATAACAGGTTAACAATTAATTGGAGACAGAGCCAGATTATGAAAAGAATAGCTGTTTTATTAATGATTTTTACTGTTTTGGCAGGTGGATGTGCAACTATTCTCAATCCTCCGTACCAGCCTGTCAGCATAATTACCGGTAACCCGACGAGCCGGGTCTATATCGATACTGTCTATGCCGGCACCGGCGATACAATCCCGGTTTTAATGTTCAGGGACTGTAAAATACGACAGGTAAAGATTGAGACAGATAGTTTCAAAACTGACTACAAGACAATATTCCCGGTTAAAAGGTCTCCCTGGCATTTCCTTTCCTGTATATTGGTTTTTCCGGCCATGTTCGATATGACACCAGGAACATGGGATTATGAAGATGACTTCTATGTTGGAAAATCGAGGCCCCAGATATTTTGGACACCTGGTATGAAACGTATATGTGTTGATAAAATATCATTCGATGTGAAAAAAGAAAACAACACCATGAAGTATTATTCTTTCAAAAACTATATTAACGACCGGGATCCCTATCTTACAAAAAATATGGATAGTGTAAAAATTGTGGAAACCAGCTTTAACAATGATTTCAGCCGTATGTTAAAGAAACAGAATTTCATTGACACGACGAATAATGTTTTCATCGACAACAAAAACACTGTCGTTCTTAACTGCAAAGTAAATAAAACAATATATAATGGGGTACACTATGATTATAGTTCCTCAAAAATAGGATATAATTATTCCATCTTCGTTGTCGCTGAAATTGATGCCATATGGTCAGCAATGAACCCATACGGCGATACGCTTTTTACGAAAACAATTACCAGCAGTTCAGGCAGATTTGCAATTGATAACAACACAAGGAAATCCATCTATAATGATATATTATTGGACGCTCTTGAGATTAGCTGGCTCGACCTGATGGACTCGAAGGAAATGAAGGAATTGTGTACAATCGGCGCCGAAAAACCGGAAATCTTTGAAAACATGACTGTCGCTAAACCGGTTAAAAGCCCCGGCAATATCGAAGACGCCATGAAAGCCTGCTTTACAATCAAGAGCGACAACGGCCACGGCAGCGGTTTCCTTGTGTCGAACGACGGCTACATCATCACCAACTATCATGTCATTAACAACGTGAAGAACCTGAAAGCAATCGACAACGAAGGCAAAGAATTCGAAGTCAAAGTGGTCAGGTTCAGCAAAGACTATGACCTGGCGCTCCTGAAGGTTGAAGGTAATTTCGAGTACGCTTTTACCATGCCGGCAGAAAAGAACTTCAAGACAGGGCAGGACGCTTACGCCATCGGTACTCCGAAATCAGTGCAACTGGGCCAGTCCCTCACAAAAGGTATTATCTCCGGTTACAGGTCCTATTCCGGCTTGAATTATATCCAAACCGACATCAGCATCAACAAGGGAAACAGCGGCGGCGCCGTAATCAGTCCTGCCGGCGACCTGCTGGGTGTGGTTGAGTATAAGATGTTCGGTTTCGGCACAGAGGGCCTCTCTTTCTCGATCCCGGCGTTCGAGGTGATGAAAGCCCTGGCGCTGAGCTATCAATAATAAAAGGAATATTTGGCAGGTATTTTGTTCGCAATTGGAAATATCTTTATTATTTGAGACTGTATAATTAGATCACATAATTTAAAGGCATTTAAATGAATAAAACATTAAGCTCCATCTTATTCGTTGCTTTCCTTTTAACTGGCTGTGCTTCCATTTTCAGCCCAAGGTACCAGGATGTGACAATCGTTACTCACAATCCTTCAAGCAAGGTCTATCTCGACGATGTTTTCATCGGTAAGGGGGACACCGTTGTTGCCAATGTGCACAAAGACTGCACATCAAAACAGGTAACGGTTGAAACGGACAGTTGTAAAAACGTTAACAAAGTCCTTCTGCAGGATAGAAAGTCAAAATGGTTTATTCTGAGTATAATCCCTTTCGGCTTGCTCGTCTATCCGGTACAGTATGACAATGCACAAAATACATGGGTCTTTGATGATTGCCTTGAGTTCAAAAAACCGAGACAATTCCAGTACTGGACACCCGATATGAAGAGGGTTTATATTAGAAATATTAAATATGATATTAAAAAAGTTGATAATATACTGCTAACCTATTCCTACAATAACTATCTGGCAGGGAAAAGCCCCAATAAAAACGAGAACCAGGATTCTATCTACGGGAACGACATTCAAATGGAAGAAATTTTTACCAAAAAATTAAAAGACTTACACCTGTCGGACACGAGCGATAATATCTTTGTTGACCACCAGAACACCTTACTTCTGCACTGTAATATTCAAAAAGCTACTGCCAGCAGGGTCACAACAAAGTTAAAGTCCACTTCTTACATATATTTCCCCGGATTTTTAAACGTTGAATTTGAAACTCAATGGGTAGCTACCGATTTGTACGGAGATACGCTCTATTGCGGCACCGTGCGTTCGAAGTCCGGCGATTTCTCTTTAAGCGATAAGAACAAAGATAATATTCATCAAAAAATGATTCTTGACGTACTGGAAAACAGCTGGCTCGACCTGATGGATAAAAAAGAAATGAAAGAACTGCTTAAGTTTGAGCCTGTTAAACCCATATCGCTGGAAAACCTGGTGTTGACAAAGCCTGAAAAGTATCCTGACAATATGGAAGACGCTATGAAAGCCTGCTTTACAATCAAAAGCGACAAAGGACACGGCAGCGGTTTCCTTATTACCAATGACGGTTATGTCATCACGAACTATCATGTTATAAATAAGGCAAAAGACCTGAAAGCAATCGACAACAATGGAAATGAGTTTCCTTTGAAACTTATCCGTTTTAATAAAGAAATCGACCTTGCGCTCCTGAAAATCGACAGCAACTTTGAATTTGCATTTCCCGTACCCACTGAAAAGAATTTCAAGACCGGGCAGGATGCCTTTGCCATCGGTACTCCCAAGTCGGTTCAATTAGGACAGACCCTCTCCAAAGGCATCATCTCAGGATTCAGGACAAAAGACCACATGAGTTTAATCCAGTCGGACATCAGTATTAACAAGGGTAACAGCGGCGGCGCCGTCGTCGGTTCTACCGGTGAATTGTTGGGAGTGGTAGTGTCAAAGATGTTCGGAATCGGAACAGAGGGCATCTCTTTCTCAATACCGGCTTTCGACATAATGAAAGCCCTGGCGCTGAGCTATCAGTAATAAACAGGTGTTTATATATTTCTCCCATTGAATTGTGAGGTGTAAAATGTATAGAATAATTACTCTTTTAATAGTTGTTTCAATATTGAGTGGCTGTGCAAACCTTTTCAATTCCCGCTATCAGGATGTCCGCCTAACTACAAACGGCAGTAGTTGCCGTTTCTATGTCGATACCGCATTCGCCGGCAGTGGAAAAGAAGTAACTTGTAATGTTTACAGGGATTTGGAGATAAAGAAGATAAGGATTGAGGCTGACAGTTGCAAACCTGTCAAAGGGATAATAATGCAGGACAGCAAATCTTCATGGTACCTTCTGACGTACCTGACGCTGGGAATTGGTTTAGCCTGGGACTTTTCTCCCAATACATGGTATTATGAGGATTCGTTTATCTTTGAGGCACCGAAGCCCTATCCCTACTGGTCGGCAGCAAAAAAACGCATTTATATCGATAATGTGGGTGAGAAAACACCGGATGGAAAATACAGGATAGATTTCTATTATTTTAAGGAATATGCTGCCGGTAAAGTTGCCGAGTACACGATGGAAACCGACAAGTATATCCGGTTAAACGGCATGGAGTGCGAAAGCTATCTTGAAGATCAACTGGCAAAACTGAATTTCATCGATACTCTTAATACCATTTTTCCGGACAAACAAAATTCGCTTTTCCTGAAGTGCAATCTGCAGAATCTTACGATGAGTGCAGTTTCCAGCTTATACTTCCCTGCGAAGAACTATGACGGTGACGTAATGTTAAATAAAGTGAACTATGGAATTTCCTTTAAGCTTAAAGCCCTCTGGACTGTAACAGATATATACGGAGACACACTATATGCAGACACAATCGAAGGGAAGTCGGGGACTTATCCGGTTGATATAAAAGGTGTTGACAGGCTTGAAAGATACGGCCCACAGGGCAGGCAGATGGCAATGGTCGGCGCCATAAAGGAAAGGGCCTACGTCGATCCGCTGAATGACGCTGTCGAGTGTACATTCATCGATTTGATGAGTAAACCCCGGATGAAAGAGCTTGTTGCCCTTGACACAACGACAGAAAGAGTCTTTGCGAAACTGGCAATTGCCAGGCCGGGAAAGAATCCTGGCACGATGGAAGAGGCCATGAAAGCAGGCATGACAATCAAGGCTGAAGACGGGCACGGCAGCGGTTTCCTTATTACTCACGACGGGTACATCATTACGAATTATCATGTAATAAACCAAAAAAAGAATTTGAAAGCAATCGACACCGAAGGTAAAGAATACACTTTGATAGTCGTCCGGTACAATAAGGCCTTCGATCTTGCCCTGCTTAAGGTAGAAGGCAATTTTGAGTACGCTTTGACGCTGCCGGGAGAGAGGAATTTCAAAAACGGCCAGGCGGCCTTTGCCATTGGTACACCCAAGTCCGTCAGCCTTGGACAGTCCCTGTCAAAAGGCATAATCTCCGGGTACAGGACAAGTGCAGATAAAAGCTATATCCAGACTGATATTGCAGTTAACAGCGGAAACAGCGGCGGTGCAATCGTAAGCTCAACAGGCGAGTTGCTGGGTGTGGTTGAGTTCAAGATGTCCGGTACCGGCGTCGAAGGCCTGTCGTTTGCCATCCCTGCTTTCGACATAATGAAAGCGCTGGCTCTGAGCTATCAGAGGCTGTAATTACAGAATGACCGGGCTGATGAAACCCGGCCCATTGATGATGTTTCATTTTGATTGATTGTTTACTGATTAAGAGATGATTATATAATAGTATTTCAATATATCTTCCTTTCTTTTCATTGAAACCAATTCTCTTCTTACATTACAAAAAAATTTGTATCTTGTAAGATTGAAAAGATAATATTGCTTGTAAATGATTGACATAGAATGATGACGGCAACCGGCACAATGGCCGCTAAACTAATTGTGCCGTGTAGCAGTCTCTATGCAAGTTATCTGCAAACAGAGGAAAGGAGTAGTAATTGATGCCTGAGATAGTCATTGACGGCATAAAGATAGAAGCTGAGAAAGGCGAAACCATCATTCAGGCCGCTTACCGTAACGGCATTCCCATCCCTCATTTTTGCTGGCATCCCGAACTGTCGGTGTCAGGTAACTGCCGTATGTGCCTGGTCGAGACCGGAACCCCAAGGAAATCTCCCGACGGAACTGTCGAAAAAGACAGCGGCGGTAACCCTGTAATTGCATGGTTTCCTAAGTTACAGATTGCCTGCGCTACTGTCGTCTCAGACGGCATGCATGTCAGGCTGGCCTCCAAACCGGTGATTGAAGCACAGGAAGCCGTAATGGAATTCCTCCTGATCAACCATCCCCTAGACTGTCCCATTTGCGACGAAGCAGGTGAGTGTAAACTCCAGGACTACGCTTTCAACTATTCGAAAGGCGAAAGCAGGTTCGTTGAAACGAAGAACCACAAGGACAAAAGAGTGGAGTGGGGGCCCAATGTGATGTACGACGCCGAAAGATGCATCTCCTGCTCTCGCTGCCTGCGCTATGCAAAAGAGCATACGAAACAGGACGTATTGACCTTCGTTAACCGCGGCGACAGAGTAACGATCAAAGTGGCAGAGGGTGCGAAGTTCGACAATCCCTACTCCATGAACGTCATTGAACTGTGTCCTGTCGGGGCGCTGACAAGCAGGGATTTCCGCTTCAAGTCCAGGGTGTGGGAGATGAGTTTCAATGACACCATCTGTCCGGGCTGCTCACGCGGCTGTAACATTAAGGCCGGAGTGAGGAATAACCGGATTCTCAGGCTCGAACCCGACACCAACGTCTGGGTTAACAGGTACTGGATGTGCGACTACGGAAGGACGACACAGTATGGCGCCGTTAATGAAGGCAGGATTACTGAACCCATGGTTAGAAAAGACGGCAGGCAGGAGCAATGCTCTTTTGAAGAAGCATTCCAAGCGGCAGCCGACGGGTTGAAACGATTGCAGCCGTCTGAAATTATGTTCCTCGGATCGGCCAAAGCCTCTACAGAAGATAACTATGCCCTGGCAAAATTTGCCCGGGAACTAATAAATACCACCAATCTTGATTATTTCCGGTATATTGATGAGTCCTTCGGCGACGATTACCTTAAAACAAACGACAAAGCTCCCAACAGTGCAGGCGCAAGAGAAGCCGGCATCGTACCTGCTACCGGAGGTATTGACGCTTCGACCCTCGCTGCAAGGATCAAAGACGGGACCGTCAAGGGTCTCTATGTGATGGACGACAGCCTTGAAGCCGCTTCCGGGCTGATGGAAGCTGCAGGCTTACTACAATTGCTGATTGTACATGCTCACAACAGCAGCCGTCTTACTCAGGCAGCCCATGTCGTACTGCCGTCGTCCACATTTGCCGAATCGGAAGGGACATTCGTTAATTTCCGGGACAGGGTTCAGCATTTTTCCCCGGCATTAGTAACTGCAGAGAACCTCAGGACCATGGGTATGAAAATGAGCCGCTGGGACAAGTTCGGTTCCCACAATGACCGTTGGACAAAACATGAATTGAGGAATTGCCGCCAGAACTGGCGTATGCTCATGTCAATTGCAGGGCTAATGGGGGCGTCCTGGAAATTCAGGAGCTCTGAAGATGTATTCGCTGAGTTGGCTTCCGTCAATGTGAAACTTAAGGGCATGGACTACTCAAAGCTCGATGAATACCAGGGCCTTACTCTCGGTAAAGCCGGCAAGCCCGACCAGAAATTAAAGAAATATGTCTCTCATTACCTTAAGCCGGAGTAATTTATAATAATAAATAATTGAACTATGGAAGAAATTGGCTGGATATTAATAGAATCTTTAATAAAGTGTGCGGCAATACTTGGAATGCTGCTGACAGCTGCTGCAGTCCTCGTTTACTTGGAGAGAAAGGTTTCCGCATATATTCAAATGCGTATCGGCCCGAACAGGGTTGGACCCGTTGGGGTATTGCAGCCCTTTGCAGATGTTTTCAAGCTTTTCATGAAAGAAGACCTTGTACCTGCCGCTGCCGACAAGAAATTCCACAGGCTGGCACCCATCATCTCCCTCGGCGTAACAATCGCCGTCTATGCTGTCATTCCACTGGCCGACCCGTTCAGGCTTGGGGACAGGCTGATATACATGGGGCTTGCTCCCGATGTGAACATCGGTATTCTTTTCATCCTGGCAATGACATCTGTAGGCGTATATGGGATCACTCTTGCGGGCTGGTCTTCCAACAATAAATATTCGCTTCTGGGCGGCCTGCGTTCCTCGGCACAGATGATTTCATACGAATTGTCGATGGGTTTGTCTGTCGTGGCGGTAATAATGGTAACCGGTTCCCTGAGCCTGATGGACATCGTCGGCCACCAGGGCGCCTGGGGCGGCTGGCGCTGGAACATTATACTTCAGCCCCTGGGATTCATCATCTTCTTAGTGTCTGCCTTCGCAGAAACAAACAGGGCTCCCTTCGACCTTCCCGAAGCCGAACCGGAGCTTGTCGGCGGCTACAATACGGAGTACTCCGGCATGAAGTTCGGTATGTTCTTCCTGGCAGAGTACGCGAACATGGCTACTTCTTCGGCCATCATCTCACTGCTCTATCTTGGCGGTTGGAACCTGCCTGTACCGGCTGAAACTCTGGGCTTAGTGCCGGGTACGTGGATTACTTCCTTAGTGCAGTTAGGGGTATTGTTAGTTAAGATATTGTTCGTCTGTTTCTTCTTCATCTGGGTACGCTGGTCCATACCACGTTTCAGGTACGACCAACTGATGTATCTCGGATGGAAAGCCCTGTTGCCGTTGTCTCTTGTTAATATCATAGCTACGGGAATTGCAATGTTCCTGCTTAAATAGCGAGTTGAATGTTTTAGTAAATAATTAGCGGAATATAGATAATGAATAATACCAAGAATTCTGAAGCAGAGAGGATGACATTCCTTGAGAAGCTTTACCTGCCCGAGATAGCAAAGGGTATGGGGCTTACTTTGAAGGAGATGTTCAAGCCGAAGTTCACCAGGCAATACCCTGAAGAACGCTGGGAGCCAACCGGCTCTTACCGCGGGAGGCCGGTACTGGTGCTGGAAGAAGACGGCGAGCGCTGCGTGGCCTGCGGCTTGTGTTCCCGTGTTTGTCCTGCCTTGGCAATCGAAGTGCAGGCTGCCGAGACCGAAAAAGACAAGGAAAGGTATCCCGTTAAATTTGAAATAAATATGTTGCGCTGCATTTACTGCGGCTACTGCGAAGAAGTCTGCCCCGAGGAAGCCATCGTAATGAGCAAGGATTACGAACTGGTATTTACCAGCCAGGAAGAAGCAATTCTCGGTAAAGAAAAACTACTGGTACCAGCTTCCGAGCTTAAAGAAAAGCTGGAATTCCTGAAGAGATACAGGTAATAATTGTGTTTGTTTTATATATTAAGGATTCGACGATGAAACTAATGCTTCGTTTAACGATGATTGTTCTTGTTTGTGGCCTGGCAGTGGCCGGCTGCAGGAAAACCGACGATCAAAATACTGCACAAAAGAAAAATCCGGAGGAAGTAAAGAAAATGGAGACAAAATTCAAGACGCTTGCTGAAGGCCTTGAGAAAGAAATTAAGACACTGTACACCGACATGGCTACAGCTTACTGGGTAGCTTCAATCAGTGGCAAGGACGAAGACTTCAAGAAGCAGGCCGATAGTGAAAAGAAGTTCAACGCTTTCCTGTCAAACAAAGAAAACTTCAAACAGTTGAAGGAATTACACGATTCGAAATTGGTTGAGAATCCTGAGCTTGCCAGAAGGTTAAAGCTGCTGTACTATGCTTTCCTCGGCAACCAGGTTGACACTGCCAAATTGAACGCCGTAACCGAGCTTGCATCAAATATTGGCCAGAAGTTCCAGACATTCAGGGCTAAAGTCGGCAAGAAAACAATGACCGACAATGATATTGAAAATGTACTCAAGACTTCTACCGACAACAAGCAGCTCCAGGCAGTCTGGACTGCACATAAGGAGATCGGCCCTCTCGTATCCGATGACCTTATTAAATTAGTGAAAATGAGGAATGAAATTGCAAAAGAACTCGGTTTCAAGAACTATCATGAGATGAGCCTTACTTTGAGCGACCAGAATCCTGCCGACGTCCAGAAGCTCTTTGACGAACTGGACCAGTTGACAACGCCTGCCTTCCGGAAACTCAAGACTGAAATGGACGCAGTCCTTGCAGCCAAGGTTAAGATCAAACCCGAAGAACTGATGCCCTGGAACTACCAGAACAGGTATTTCCAGGAAGCCCCTGCCATCTATGAAATGGATCTCGACCCATACTACAAAGGCAAGGATATTGTAAAACTGACACAGGATTACTACACAGGATTAGGTATGGAAATCGGCGACATGGTTGCTAAAAGCGACCTGTTCGAGAAACCCGGCAAGAGCCAGCATGCATTCTGCACCGACATCGACAGAGATGCCCATGACATAAGGGTACTCTGCAACGTGAAAGACAACCAGGGCTGGATGGAAACCAATCTTCATGAGTTCGGACACGCCGTCTATTTTAAATACCACGACACACAGCTTCCCTGGACCCTGAAGACTCCGGCACATACGTTTACAACAGAGGCAATTGCCATGCTCTTCGGCAGGATGTCGATGAATGCACAGTGGATGCTCGACATGGGCCTCATCAAAGCTGAAGACAAAGGCAAGATCGAAGAGACCGCTAAGAAGATGCTTCGTTTGCAGCAGCTCGTGTTCAGCCGCTGGTCACAGGTAATGTATCGTTTCGAAAAAGGCTTGTACGAGAATCCTGACCAGGACCTCAACAAGCTCTGGTGGGACCTCGTAGAGAAGTACCAGATGGTTAAGAAACCCAAGGACAGGAATATGCCGGACTGGGCAACGAAGATTCATATTGCTACATCACCCTGCTATTACCATAACTACCACCTCGGTGAACTCCTGGCTTCACAGTTGTATTACACTATCAAAGACAAAGTGCTGAAGCTCCCCGAAAACCAGCAGGCATCCTTCTTTAACAACAAAGAAGCAGGCAAGTTCCTGGTCGATAAGGTATTCAAACCCGGTGCACTCTATTACTGGGACGACATGATTGAGAAAGCTACCGGCGAGAAACTGACTGCAAAATACTATGCAAAGCAGTTTGTACAGTAACATCAACGGTCAATAACATTACTTTAATATTAAGCCCGGTTTTCGCCGGGTTTTTTTTTAGGTGTGTCAAAAATCAATCAAAATACTTTGAACCGTTTTCGTTGCTCATGTGTCATTTATAGATAACATTGTTACTCTTTTAATAACAATGGAATTGAATATGAAGTAAGGCAATCGAATCACCGAAATGGCTTGACGAAGAGTAAGAAGGGAGAGAGAGGCAGGAAGTCAGAGTAGCGCTGAAATAATTCTGATGATTGAGAATCTGGTTTTTTCACAAATAGTCAGGGTGCCATTATGAAAAAAGTATTGCTACTATTAATCCTTTCTTTTACATTCCGTGCTTTACAGGCGCAGGATTACTGGGAGCCGGTCAAAGGCCTGTACGGGGCTGACGCCCAGGATGTCAGGTATGATCAGGACGGGACAATCTACCTGGCAACCGAAGCCAGCGGTGTTTACAAAAGCACGAACAACGGTAAAACCTGGGTTGGGGCCTATGGTAATTTAGAATATGACTGTGTGCAGAGCCTTTCGATTTCAGCCGCCGGCGATCTGTTCGTTGCAAGGAGCTATTACGGTGAGATATACAGAAGCAGCGACAAGGGCAATACATGGGTGGATGCCGGATTGAACCTGAGCAGTGTTCCATATTATGCGAGAATATTTTCCGTTCAAGGCGATATATTTATTAATGCTTCACCTGCCGGCCTTTACAAGCTTTCAAAAAACGGGTCTCAATGGATTGCTGCTAATGGAATTAGTGGCGGCAGTGTCAATTCAATGTGTTCTTCCGGCAGCTACCTGATTGCCGGTACCGACGGAGGACTGTACAGAAGTTCCGACAGAGGCAACAGTTGGATTGTTGTCGGTAACTCTTCATCGAATAAGTCTGTCCAATCAATTGCATCTGATAGATCGGGCAATATTTATTTGTCAACATATTCACTTACCTTAATCAGCAGCGACAATGGAATGACCTGGAAGGAGATATATTCATCTGGTTTTCGTTCACTGATTACGGACAGTGAAGGCATTTTGTACGGTGTCAAGGAAGGAACAGGAATCTATCAAAGCACAAATAAGGGTAATACCTGGACCCTTGTTTACAGTTCGTCTTACGTAAACGGAAAGATAGATGTGAACAGTAACAATGATGTAATTGCAACCACCGATGTCGGGCCTGTAATGTCATTAGATCGGGGTAAAACATGGACATTGTCTGTCGAGGGATTAAGGGCCAATTCTATTGATGTGCTCTACGGGCTGCCGGACGGGACAATATTCGCAGGAAACGAGATGGGACTTTACAGAACAACAGATTATAGTGCCTCCTGGAAGAATGTAATCCCTTGTGAGAACTATCATTCTCCGACTGCAATGAACAAGAACAGTAAAGGCAATCTATTTGCTCTATTAAATTTTAAAATGTACATGAGTACAGATAAAGGGGAAAACTGGTCTGGCTACAAAGTAAATAATACAAACAATGATTGGGAAGAAATCGTATTTCTTAATGATACGGTGTTCATTGGACATGCAACGAAAGGTGTCGTTAAAAGCTATAATTTTTCCAAATGGACAGAAGTCAACAATGGATTGCCCTATTGGACCGGGACTCAGATTGACGTCAGAAATATGCTCGTTGCAAAGAATAACGTCATCCTTGGCGGATGTTGTGACGACGGTGTTTTCAGGACTTCTGACGGCGGCAAAAGCTGGGTAAGGAGCGATAAGGGCATCGAGCATGTCTGGGTTCTCGATTTTTTAATGCGGCATGATGTAATGTATTTCGACAATATGCCGGGCGCCGCTTCCTATCACGATGGCGATATCTTTGCTGCTACTACTTCCGGCTGTGGGTCATACGGCAGGGGAATTTACAGGAGTACCGACAACGGATTGACATGGCAATTGAAAAGCGTCGGGTTGAAAACAAAAAGGTTTTCATCAATTATACTTACAAACACCGGCGTTCTGTACACAGGAGCCTTCGGAAGTGAAGGCCACGGGGCATACAGGAGTACCGATAATGGTGAAAGCTGGGTGCTGCTTCCTTCTACAGGCTTAACCAAGAAAAGTATCAGGGTTTTGCTGATGGGTGGTGACGGCAGGCTCTACGCCGGAATATCCGGGAACAGCCTTTTCAGGACAAAAGCCTCATTTACGAGTGCAGAGGACCAACAGGCAATACCCGAACTGTACGACGCCTGTGTTAGTCCCAATCCTGCTGTGGATAGGTGCAATCTTACAATCAACCTTAAGGAGCCTGCTACGATGAGAATAGCATTGTACGGGGTGGACGGCAGGCTGATTGAAGAACTCGGCAACGGCTACCATGACGCCGGTGTTGTGAGTATCCCTGTACTGAAAGGCAGTATGGCTCCCGGGACATATTTCATTTCGATAGATTCCGAGAAAAAGATGCAGACAATCAAGGTCATCTTCGAGTGATTGAATTGTAACTTTCAATCGACTGCGGTACCCTTATTATACTCATGACAGCCCTGTTGGTGATTGTCTCAATATTATATTGAAGATTGCTTTGAAAAGCAAAATTTATTAAAGACGTTAGTCGCGATAAATAGTAATAAAAAAAGTAATAATAAATACTGAGACCTTTTCCGGGTTCATGTGTCATTAGGATGTTATCGAAAGATGATATTTTTGAAAAGTGTTTATTTCATAAGAGGAAATGGTAAAGGATATTGGTGAGATCAGAGGCAAAGGCAATCGTTAATACCTTTTGGTTGATTGATAATGATTTGATCAGGCAATATTCTGCAAATCCCGAGAATAGAAATACATATACCGGAGTAATATTATGAAGATGAAATTACTGTTTCTGACAATTCTGGCCCTGAGTTCATACCGATTAATGTCCCAGGATTACTGGGAGCCGGTTAACGGCTTGTTTGGGGCTCCAACGGAGAGTGTCAAATATGCGCCGGACGGAACCATTTATCTGTCCACCGAATCCAGCGGTGTTTACAAGAGTACCGACAACGGAAAAACATGGTTCGGAGCCTATGGCGGCCTGGATTATAATTGTGTACAGAACCTTGTCCTATCCGGCAAGGGAGAGATATTCACAATAGAGTGTTATTATGGCGACATTTATTTTAGCACCGATAATGGCGCCTTGTGGAGTGATATATCATACAATATGGATAATATCCAATACCTGCCGTTACATGCGGTTAATGGTTCAGTATTCCTTTGTGCTAATCCTGATTGTTTATACAAGCTTTCGGACGACAGAAAAATGTGGATGCCTTTGAAAGGTTTTAACAAAAATGAATATATTTCCTCGATGTGCAGTTCCGGCAATTATCTTTTTGCCACCGGCGTGAGCGGCGTGTACAGAAGCTCCGACAATGGTAATAACTGGGAACTGGTGTGCAATTTGCCGGTAGTAAAAGAAGCAAATACAATTATTAATGACAGAGCCGGCTGTCTTTACCTGTCCGACGGCAGGCAACTGATGGCGAGCACAGATTACGGTGTCTCCTGGAATCAGCTATGTACTCCGGGTTTCCATGTCTTAATTTTTGACAATCATGAAAATATGTATGGAATAAGAATCGGCGTGGGTATATATAAAAGTACCGACAAAGGAAAAACATGGTCGGAGTCTTATCTTTCATCTCTACTAACCTATGGTATCGATATTAATGATAATGATGAAGTGATTGCCACAACAAGCATTGGGCCTGTATTATCAACCGACAAGGGGAATACGTGGAACCTTTCTGTCGAAGGTCTCAGGGCCAACACAGTTACTGTCCTCTATAAAACGCTGGGCAATACGATGTTCGCCGGCAATGAGACTGGTTTGTATAAGACCGTTGACGATTGTGCCACCTGGAAAAAAGTAATTGAGTCTGAAAATACCTATCACAGCGTTACTGCAATGAATAGCAACAGCAAAGGCGAATTGTTTGCGCTGATGAACAAGAGTATGTACAAAAGTACTGACAATGGGGATAGCTGGGTCTCCTCTAAAGTCAATAATATAAGCAGATGCTGGGAAGAAATCATATTCTTTAACGATACGGCTTTTGTGGGTGAAGCAACCGAAGGGGTGTGCAAGAGTTTTGACCTGAACGACTGGACCGTTGTTAACAATGGGTTGCCTTTCTCGGATGGTTCACAGATAGACATAAGGAAAATGCTGGTTGTAAAAAACAACGTCCTTCTTGGCAATCCCTGCCGTGAAGGTGTTTACAGGACTTCCGACGGTGGAAAAAATTGGGTGAAAAGCGATGTCGGCGTCGAAAACGTCTGGATTCTCAACTTAGTGATGAGGCATCAACAGGCATATTTCCAGGGAATACCGGGACAATCCTCCTATCATGACGGTGATATATTCGCTGCCACCCAGTTCGGATGCGGTTCCGCCGGCCAGGGTATTTACCGTAGTACCGACAACGGGCTTAGCTGGGAAATCAAGAGTGTTGGCCTGAAGACAAAAACTTTTATTGCTATTATAATTGCCGAAAACGGCGATCTGTACACCGGAGGGTTGGGCTCCGACAGCCATGGTGTTTACCGGAGTACCGACAACGGTGAAAGCTGGGTTCTGCTTCCCACTTCGGGCCTGCCGAAACTCAGCGTCTGGTCGCTTATGGAGGGCCATGACGGAAGGATATATGCAGGGCTTTCCGGAGGCAGCCTTTACAGGACAAAATTGAATTTCAACAGCGTAGAAAGCAGTGGTGGCTTACCCGAACTGTACGTCGCCGCCGTCAGCCCAAATCCTGCTGTGGACAGGTGCAATCTTACAATCAACCTTAAAGAACCTGCTACGATGAGAATAGCCCTGTACAGCTCAGACGGGAGGCTGATTGAAGAACTCGGCAACGGCTACTATGACGCCGGTGTAGTAAGCATCCCCATCAAGAAAGGCAGTATGGCGGTGGGAACCTATTTCGTCTCAATCAGTTCAGAGAAGAAAATGCAGACTCTTAAGTTCAATTTCGTTGAATGAGGCACTGGTTCAGGGACTGTCAATATGACTTCAAGGTAACAAAGGGAGCGGTCAATCTGCTCCTTTTGTTAACCTGCTGTTTACCTTTTTCAGTCTTACTTCTTCAAGGTAGCTCCCGGGCTGCCCTCTGTATGGTCTATCAGAGATAAGGAAATGATAATAGTGGTTTTTAATGTCAAAAATCCAAATGGACGGGTAACTGCCTTTCCCTTCATCGATAATACCAAGAATACATATAGTGTTGTCGTCGAACCAGAAAGCATCATCGATCCGGGAGCAGGGGCCAACGAAAAGCAAGCTGTAGCAGACGTTATTACTAATGTCTATTAATTGTGCTTCCTGGTCTGCATCCCTTCCTTCGAAAACATATTGTCCCAGTGAGTCCCTGCCGTATGACATATAGCCGTCGATGCCGATGAACATCGATGAATCAGGGGAAAAAGCCGGTAATCCTTTCATTGTTCCTTCTCCGTCAGGGACAGCATCTGAGTATAATAAAAGGCTGCAGGTATCAGGTTGAGAAGGATCGGAACGGAAAGCGCCTGCTGTCAAATCATAGAATCTCAGCCAACTGTCTGCCAGTCCGTTCCTTTTAAAGAAAATCCTGCTGAGTTCTTCCGAAAACCGGAAGGTACAGTACTTCTCCGTCCGGCCTTTGTTCTGGCCGACAATTGATGAACTACCTGGTAAATGGCCGGGGGTGTTAGCCTTTTGGCAGGAAAATGTGAGTAAAGGAGACACAATCAATGCCAATAGTACGTATATTATAACAAAATTATTAGTACGATGAGGCAAGAAGGCCCTGACACAGGAAGACAGATGAAATGAACCGAAAAACATCATAATTTTCCAAGGTATTTTTCAAGTGTTTTAAACAGCCTTTCGCCCCGTAGTTCACTGTCCAGAGCAATGATCTTCCCGTCCGGGTCAACCAGGATGGGCCTGGGAACCCAGGTGATGTTGAAATCCCTGATCATTTTATCCTTTTTCCTGTCAATCGCCGCATGTAACCAGGGCATTGGCCAGTTCTTTTTCCGAAACTCATTTATTGTCGAAGGCGAATCTTCAATGTTGACGCTGAATATAGTAAAATTCCTGTCTTCTAGTCTTTTGTAAGCGCTGTCCAAATATTTCATCTCCTGTTGGCAGCCTCCGCAGCCAATGGCCCAGATATCTATCAGGACATATTTCCCTTTCAATGAGTTGTAATCTATGGTAATTGTCGAGTCGTCCATATTCTTTGTAGTAAAGGAAGGCAGGGGCGCGCCTAATTTGATCTTCTTCTCAGTGAAGTATTTCAATTCAAGGAACAGTGCGCCGTCTTTGTCAGGATGTTTAGCTGCATATTCGGAATAGTATTTCTTTGCCGCTTTTTCGTCTTTTCGAAACATCAATTGTTCGATGATTTTTTCATAGATCGAGTATTCAATACTTTTGTTGAACTTTGCTTTCAGCAGGGCGTCTAAGTAACCGGACCCGGGGAACTCATTCAGGGCAATGGCGGCGTAAACGCTCGCAGCGTCGAAATCATTCGTCTCCCACAATTTCGATTCCGGCGGCAGAATGGTGAATAGTTCTCTCGCCAGGTTCGAATCGGTGCTGTTTAATGCTTGATTGTCTTTTAGCCGGTTGGACACCTGGAAGTATCGTAAAATGACGTATGACCGTAGCAGCCTGTCATCCTGACCTTTCAACAGCGACCTGATTGAATCTTTGTATTCTGTCCTGATTTGCCGGTACATGGGATATATGGTATCTTTAGGGAACTGGCCGTATAATATAAAATCCACAGCGTTCCCAAAGTCAGTGTAATAATTGTCAGCAATCCGGACGACACTCTGGCTTCGGTCAAGGGCAGTGGCCTTATACTTTATCTCTGCCGGTGCAGAAAATGAAGCAAACATGTCGGGATCGAAGGTGATGGTGTAATTGCCGGGCTTGCCCAGGATTGCAGACCGGTAATCTCCGCCGCCGTCATAGACATAGAAATCGCTTTGCCGTCCGTTAAAACTACGGTCGCCAATCATCGGATCTTCCATCAGTATCTGGTACAGGAGAGTGTCGTGTTGCCAGTCAACCACGGCTGTTAATGTACCTCGATCGTCCCTTTTGAATGGAATGCTCTTGTCTTCCATATTGAATCCGTTGAAATTCCCGATAAGATAATAATTGGTTTCTTTAATTACCGGTAAATGTTCGAGCCTGACGTCCATTTCGATTAGACTGGTTCCGGGTGGAATGAGAATATTCTCCCTGACAGAGTTACAATCGACCGCGCCGAAGGAAAACGTTGTCATGAGCGTATCGGGGATTGTGAACCGGAATTCACCCGTAGATTCCACGTCCATCAGCTTACGGGGGTATCCATACTGAATTATTGACACATAGGACATCGGGGGTGTTTTGCCTTCAAAATTCCGGATTGTGCCTTTGATTGTGATTTCAGACAATGCAAATTCAAATGATAATAAAAACAGCAAAAGTATTATTAATCGATTTTTCATAAATCGTCCGATAGAATATTGAAAAAAGGACTCATCCGGCGATTACAAGTGTTAACTCGTTAAACCTACGGATGAGCGGTTAATTATATTAATTCTTAAGGAATTTTTCAAGTGTTTTAAACAGTCTTTCGCCCCGGAGATCACTTTCGAGAGCAAGGATTTTGCCGTTGGGGTCGATCAAAATTGGCCTGGGCACTCCTGTGACTTCGAAACTCTTGGTTATTTTATCTTTCCAGCCTCCGACAACGGCGTTAAGCCACGGCATCTTCCATTTCTTGCTCCTGAAGTTTTGTACAGGTAACGGGGAGTAATCGATGGAAACACTCAGGATGGTGAAATTTCTGTCTTTAAAGGTCTTGTATGCGCTGTCGAGGTTGCCCATCTCGCCTATGCAGGGGCCGCAACCTATGCTCCAGAAATCAATCAGTACATATTTGCCTTTGAGTGCTTTATTGTCGATTATCTTAGTGGAATCGTCGATGTTAATTGTCGAAAATTTGGGTATTCCTGCGCCGACCTTTAATTTTTTTACCATGAAGTATTCTTCAAACAGGTAGTTTACTCCGTAGTCTTCGGGGTATCGTTTCCTGAATTCCTTGAAATACTTACCGGCAGTCTTATGATCTTTAATAAATTCAAGCTGGGTGATAATAGTAGAGTATATGTCAGAATGAGTACCGGCAGGATGTTTAGCCTTGAGCAATGCAGCCAGGTATTTTGATTTGGGAAATTCGTCCAAGGCCATGGCGGCATATACACTCTGCCCGGCGAATTGGTTCATATCCCACATTGGCGATTCGGGCGGAAGGGATGCGAATAGTTCCTTAATCAGGTTGCTGTCGAGCTTATCTGCTACCGTCAGGTAGCTTTGGCCGTCGGTTGCAACTTTCATGTAGTTAAGAATGATGTACGGCCGGAGCAGTTTGTCTGTCTGTTCATTGAGAAGCGCATTAAGGGAGTCCATATAATCGGACTTTGCTTTCCTGTATAAGAAATTGACACTGTCTTTCGGTAGTTTTGAATTCATCAGCCCGCTGCGGACATATAAATAATACCTATAGAAATAGTCTGCGTACCTTGTTGTTTTTTGGGTTTGTTTGACAACGATGTCTTTGTATTCAACTTTGGTCGGTTCAGTAAAAGCAGCGTATTTGTTAGCGTCAAAGCTGATGGAAAACTGTCCGCCTTTCTCTTTGATTAAGCCCGACCTGTAATCGCCGCCGCCGTCGTAGATGTAAAAATTGCACTGCTGGCCGTTGAAGCTTCTCATTAAACCCCTAACAGTGTCTTTCCTCAGTATCTGGTAGAGAAGTGTGTCTTTGTCCTGGTCGATTTTCGCGCTGTAGTGACCTTTCCCATCGGAAGTAAATAGAATTGTAGGTTTGTAAAGGTCAAATGAGTTGAAATCACCGATCAGGTAAAACACTGTATTCTCTTCAGACATAGCAAGCGCTTTAAGCTTCACTTCCATCTCAATCAGCTTTATACCTGTTGGGATTATAATTTTCTCATCTCTTGGTTCACAGTCAATGGCGCCGAAGGAAAGTGCAATATTTAATGTATCGGGAACAGAAAATTCAAATTGTCCATTTGGCCCGCAGTCGAAGTACTTTGTTTCGTCATCGCCGTTCATTATTCTGACGTATGACATAGGAGGTGTTTTTCCCTCGAAGTTTTTGATCGTACCTTTGAATGTAATGGCCGGCCAGGCAGGAATAGCGGCAACAACAAAGAGCAAGAGGACTAACACAGATCTTTTCATAAATCTCCTTAATATACAAATCAAAGATTTTACTATAAACTATCAATAAACAAAAATATTTTGCCTTGTTTCCTGATAATTCTCATCGTTCTGTTTTCAAACAGCACATCCTTACAGAAAACCATTACAATCATACTCCGGTTTCCAAGTCAGTAAGTGTCGCTTCAATAGAAAACGGGTACATCGACAGGAAAATTCTATCACAATAAATGATAGCCCCATTCAGAATATTCTTTTACCTTTCTTCCTGAATTCTTTTCCGACTTCTTTGGAAGGGAAGGAGTAATAGGAAGGTTTCGCTGAGCTGACAACCGGTTCCCAGTTGCCCGATCCGATCTTGTCGAACGCTTCGATGACCATGCCGACGGCCAGTTTAAAGCATTTTTCGTAAAGAGAGAACATTGTATCATGTTCTTCAATTGGTACTCTTTTTTGTACGATGATCTTCCCGGCGTCGAGCTTCTTTTCCATGGTGTGGACAGTAACACCGACTTCACCCGCATCATGGAGCAGGTACCAGAACACAGGATAGACCCCCCTGTAACCGGGTAAAATAGATGAGTGGCGGTTGACGCAGTACTTCTTCGGGAGCGCCAGCAGCCTCGCGCCGTAGATCTGGTGGTTGGAATTGAAAAGTATGTCGGGCTCGAATTGACTGATCCATTCGATTGTATCTTCTGTGTTGATGTCGGGAGTATGGAAGACGGGTATCCTGAATTTCCTGGCTACGCCTTCAATCGAGCGCAGGTTGGGCCTGTTGAATTTCCGGTCTATGGCGTTCAGCAGTTTATTCATCGTTTCCCATGCACCGACAATCATCATCGATCTGAAACCAAGGATATTATAGTATCTTCTTAGGTATTCGGCAAAAGAAAACTTCTCTGGCTTGAAACTTGTAATTACGATTCCGTCAATCGAATGATCCTGCGGCAACTGACTGATCAGATCATTAACAAACACCGGTTTCCACAGGCTTGTCTCGCTCATGATCATTACAACTTTCATCCACCTCCCAAGTAAACCATAATAAGACAAATACCGGTACTGAGCTCAATTCCTGTACCCGGAACCCATTCTTCACTCCGGAAATTAATACATTGGCTTAAACAGTACAATGTATTGATATTTAAGTAATTCACACGTATTAAACTAATATTTGTTGCTGAAGAATTATCAATTTATACGAACAGGTCAATGGAATGAAGTAGGGAAAAATGGGCCTGAGACTGGCCGGAAAGATCATCCCGGTGTATAAGAAAATACTGTCCGGAGTAGAATTTCAAAAAATATGGCATAAAAACAACAATATTTTTCTAATTTAGCACTCATTAAAGTAATAAATTACTATTCTGTTGATGATTTCAGGTATATGAAGCAAGTGCGGCCTGTTAGAATCAGAGAATTATTAATATCGGTCGTTTATATTTACCGGGGGATCGATGGCTGTTAAAGGTTTAAACATTCTGTACACTACGGTTCACTTTCCGCTTCCTTTGATAGGCGGGGACAGGATAAAGCAGTATCATATAATTAAACATCTTGCCGAAAGCAATAAAGTATTCCTTGTCAGCATGGACAGGGGCTACGAAGTGACCCAAAAGGATATCGACGGGATGAGAAGCATTAATGTCGAACCCTGTGTGTTCCCCATCAACCCGTTCAGGGCCTATGCTTCCGCAGCCATTCTTTCTCCTTTCGGCAAACCACTGGAAGTTAATTATTTCAGGAATTGCGGTTTCAGCAGGAAAGTTAAAGAGATCATAAATAACAACAAGATCGACCTTATTATGAGTTACTATCTCAGGACGACGAACTATGTAAGGGGGTACGACATAAAAAAGATACTCGTTTCGGACGATTGCCGTACTTTTTACCAGTCCAGGACATATAAAGAAAGCACAAACCTTTTCCAGCGCGCTGTCAGAAAATATGAAAGCAGCAAACTCAGGAAATATGAATCCGAAATTGTCGAAGATTTCGACGTTACTACCTATGTCACCAGCCAGGACCTCGAAGAGATGAGGAAACTGAATAATAAGGCCGACCTGAGGATTTTGTCCAATGGTGTCGATACCGGCAGGTTCTGTCCGCCGGAGAGTAACGACGGACGCTCAGACTTGCTGTTTACAGGCATTCTAAGCGGCTGGGTCAACAACCTGATAGTGAAAAAAATTGTGGAAGACATTTTACCAGGCATAAAAATAGAACTGCCCGGTGTAAAACTTCACCTTGTCGGTTCCAGGCCCTCTAAGGACATTCTGAAGTACGAAAGCAGCAGTGTCATCATCCATCCGAATGTACCCGACCTGGTTCCATATCTTCAGAAGGCTGCCCTTTTCGTCCATCCCCACCTCGGTGGTTCCGGCATCCAGAACAAGCTGCTGGAAGCGATGTCATGCGGCTGTCCGGTAGTTACTACACCCAGCGGAGCATGGGGATTTAACATTGTACAGGGACACAACGGGTTCATTGCAAACAATGACAGTGAATTCATCGGGTTGTCGGTCAAACTGTTGAAAGACCGCAATCTTAACAACGAAATCAGCAAAAACGCAAGGGAATATATTCTCAGAAATCACAAGTGGGAAATGATATACGAAAGCCTTGACAATATCGTTCATGATGTTGTTAAGCTGCATCATAATACGTAAGAAGTTTAATGATAAGCAAGTGTCTTCGAACGCCAGGTGAAAAACATAATGCCAGGTGAACCGTTTAATTTATATTACGGACTTTCAGGATATAGAGTTTATGTCTAAACCCGGTAATGATGATATTGAAGAATTCAGGTTGCTTTCATGCGATTACGGGGAAGCAGCCGCCATCATTTTGAAATCGGCGGAGGAAAAGGACAGGAAGCTGTTCATACACATAAACCTGAACAATTATTATATACTGAAGAAAAAAGTAAGAATCACAGGTAATGCCTTTAAAAACAGCATCCTGTTTTTCGAAGGAATTGCGATGAAAGCCGGGTTCCTTGCCTCTGGACGAGGCTCCCATAAAGATATTAACGGTACTGACCTTTTTCCGGTACTAATAAAAAAGTTGGATGGAAAAAAGAAGTCGATTTTTCTGCTTGGGGCCGGAGAGCAGGAGATTGCTGCCGCTGCCGGGAAGATTGCCGCGGAATATCACGGTGTGCAGGTAGCCGGCTACCATTGTGGTTATTACACTGAAAGTGAAGAATCATCGATTGTCGGGGCCATTAACTCCCTTGAACCAGACCTCCTGATGCTTGGGATGGGGATGAAGAAAGAGGCGGAATTCATCGAAAGGAATTATGGCAGGCTTCAGGTCGGAGCAATTTGGGCCGTTGGCGGGCTCTTTGATTTTCTCTCCGGCAAAAGAAAGCGCGCCCCGGTTTTCATCAGAAGCCTCAGGCTGGAATGGCTGTACAGGTTCTTTGCGGCACCGGGCAGTAAGTTCTTTCGTAACTTCGTTTTACCTTTTTGGTTTTTCGGACATATAATAAAAAATCGAAAAAACATGAAAATAAAAGTGAAACGTTTGTCCCTCTGATGTGTCAATATAGGATATTTTTAATGCGCATTGATAAAAACTATTGTGTTGTTTGGTATATTTGAGATGATTGTTGGCTGAGATGTATAACGTATTTACGGTCGATCTTGAAGATTGGTTCTATTCCGAAGACCATTATGGGAAATTCGATCTGAAGGATATTGGCCTGTACAGGGATAATCTTGTAAAGAATACACTGGTTTTACTGGAGCTCCTGAAAGAGTTCCGGGTCAGCGCTACGTTCTTTGTTCTCGGAAGGCTTGCCGAAGACCTGCCGGAACTGCTTAAGACTATTGTTGCCGGTGGACACGAGATTGCAATACATGGTTACAGCCATCGTAACCTGGTTGCGCTGGACGGGGACCTGTTCCGTGAGGAACTTGCGCTTTCCGTTGACGCTGTTTTTTCTGCCACAGGAATAATGCCGGAAGGGTACAGAGCTCCGAATTTCTCCATTAACGAAAAAACAATGTGGGCCTATTACATTCTGAAAGAATTGGGATTCGTCTATGATTCATCTGTGCAACCCATCAGTATTCATCCGGGTTACGGCATTAAAGGCGCTCCTTTGCAACCGTTCATTCACGATTCGGGTATTATTGAAATACCCATGAGTTGTACCGAGATAATGAAACTGCGAATTCCATGCAGTGGGGGCGGCTATTTCCGCCACTATCCATATATCCTGTTCAGATACCTCCTGAAGCAGTGCAACAGGCAGGAAAGACACGGTGTGTTTTATATCCATCCCTGGGAGTTAGGCGCTTCATACCGAACGCCTGAAGTCTCGGGCCTGGCCAAATACAGGAAATACCATAATGCAGGAAAGACTTTGCCGAGACTTAAGAATTTATTCAGGCAATTCAGTTTTATTCCTATGGCTGAGTTAATCAAAAAGCTGGAGTTTACCTATGAGAGATGATCTGACTGACAGCATGGGAGAAATGATCCTGGAAAGGCTTGAAACAAGCTTTACCTTTTCGGCAGGTACAATCCGCTATCTTAAATTACGCCGGTATATGGAGATCGCCGCAATTGTACTGTTTTCCCCGGTAATTCTGTTAACTGTTGCAGTTGTGTCAATGGCTGTCATGGCCGATTTCCGCGGGAGGCCCTTTTACACACAGCTCAGGGCAGGAAAGGGCGGGAAACCCTTTACCATATACAAGTTCAGGACAATGGAGGACAGTTCGGAAAAACATCATGATTATTTCAGGCATTGCAATGAACGTGTAACAAGGCTGGGGGCGTTCCTCAGGAAGCACCGCATCGACGAATTGCCCCAGTTGCTGAACATACTCAAAGGAGACATGAGCCTCGTCGGCCCCAGGCCGGAAGTCTTTCAGCTTTACCTCCATTTTCTTAAAACAATCGACAGGTACGCCCTCAGGAAATGTGTACCCCAGGGCATTACAGGCTGGGCCCAGATCAACCTGCCCCATACAGTGTCGATGGAAGGCAACACTGAAAAATTGGTATATGATCTGTACTACCTGAAAAATATATCATTCAGGTTGGACTGCAGAATAATATTTAAAACCATGAAGCTGGTCTTCATGGGAAGAAACTCACAGTAGTATTAAAAAAATATGAGTAGAAACAACAATAACAATCATTTTGAAACAGTATTACTCACAGGCGCTACTACGGGCATAGGCCATTCACTGGCTCACTGCCTTGCCTCCATGGGTTACAGCCTGCTTCTGGTAGCCAGGAACCACGAAAAGCTTGAGGCCGTGAAAAAAGAACTCGCGGAAAAATACGGAGTACCTGTGACCGTTCTCGAATGCGACCTCGCGCACCAGGACAGCGCGGCTCGGGTAACTTTTTTCCTCGATGAGAACTCGCTTGTACCGGACATATTGATAAATAACGCCGGGGCAGGTGTCTATGGCCCCTTCGGCAGAACTGACGAAAAAGCCGAATTGGATGTGATCAACCTGAATGTTATTACCACTACTCTCCTTGCAAAAACAATGGCCCGGAGGATGAACGCAAGGGGCGGGGGCCGGATTATGTTCGTTTCTTCTACTCTGGCTTTCCGCAAAGGCCCGCGCTGGGCGGTCTATGCGGCAGCCAAATCATTCGTATTGTCACTGGCCGGCTCTTTAGAGATGGAATTCCGCAATTCGTCTGTAAAAATCTCGGTACTGTGTCCCGGTAAAACGGACACGGAGTTCGATATCCATGCCGGCGCCGGAGCTACATCTTCAGACGGTAAAGACTCACCGGACGAAGTAGCTGCTTACGCTGTTAAACAGTTACTCCGGGGTAAAAGTTTAATAATACCCGGGGTGAAGAATAAGCTGAAATACTTTGTTTTCAGGTATTTACCTGCTTTTGTAGGCGATTACATTGTCGGAAAGCTATGAGGAAACACTTCTATACTTTCGCTTCCAACGTCATTGCCCGAAGCTTTGAAACCCCGCCTTACATCATCCTGTTCGCCAGCGACAAATGCCCGAACAGGTGCAGGCACTGCTGGTACAACAGTGAATGGAAATCTGAGAATATTACCGGGAATGCCCTGACTAACGATGAACTGATAAGGATCTCGGAAGGTATCAAAACCGTCAGGTTCCTGAGCATTACCGGGGGAGAGGCCTTCCTTCGCGAAGGCATCGAAGAAATTGCACAGGCTTTTGCTGCAAACACAAAAGTAAGCAGGCTCGACATACCTACTTCCGGCTTCGATCCTGAACTAATTACTAAAAAAGTCGAAAAAATACTGAAGAATATCAACGGCATTCCCTTCAGGGTGGACATTTCCCTCGACGGGCCAGAAGAAGTTCACAACACAATAAGGCAGAATACCGACGCCTACCGCAATGCTCTCGCTACACTCGAAGAACTGAAAAAGATCAGGGAAAGGGTAAAAAACTTCGATGTCTCGATTATTACAACTATTTCCGATTACAACTGCCGGGAAATCGGCAGGTTCTCGGAACTGGTCTCCCAAATACTTCCCGACGGAGAGTGGATGGTAAACATCGTCAGGGGCCAGACTCCCGGAGTTGTGGCTTCCGAGGAGGCAATGGCCGCCTACAGGGAAGCGAACGGAATAATCGACAGGAGGATCGCTGCTAATCAATTCAGCGGAGACAGGGGACATGGGCTTGGCAAATGGCTGACAGCAAAGAATTCCCTCAGGAGGGATTTAATTAATGAGATTGCAGCAAACAGGCGCAGGGGAGGGGCTTGTGCTGCCGGAAGCCTCGCCGGAGTAATCTTCAACGACGGCGATGTACGTCTCTGTGAGACGCTGCCTCTGTCGTTCGGCAACATCCGCGATTACGATTACAGCCTGAAAGATGCGTGGAACAGCGACAAAGCCCGTGCCGCCCGTAAGATGATCCAGGACACACAATGCATCTGTACTCACGAATGTTTCCTTTCGGTCAGTGTCCTCTGGCAGCCGTCCTGCTGGTTCCGGCTGCTCGGTAAGAGAATGGCTTTGTGAAGGTGTTACGCCACTTGAGAGTGATACTGACAGCTATGAGATTCTGTCTTTAATTCAAAAAACCTCTGATAATGCTCTCCTCTTTTAGAAGGTCGTCGATTTTATTCCAGGGGATAAATATCTCGGGTGAACCGGCAGCGTAAGGAGCGATTTCATACTGGTTGAACTGGAAGGTGATGCCGTCTTTGCTCAGCCCGAAATTGTCGTTTAGGTCAAAGACATTGTCCTTGAACCAGAAGCCCGATTCTTCGAGGCTCTGCCTGCGGGGGGCGTCGTACTGGGCTCGGAACAGCTTTTCGGCAATGACGTTCAATTTCTGTTTGAAACCTTCCCTGAAAATGTCTTCCAGGCGGATCAGCTTACCGGTACGAAGGTCTAAGTTATAGTGCAGTATGGTAAATGTTCCGTGGGCGCCGCCCAGATAATTATATTCATAAAGTGTCAGGCCGAGAAGGTTGTCTTCATTGATATTTATTGCCATGTCATAGTCGCCGGACCAGTTAAAAGCGTAATCCTTAGAGTATTCCAATACGTCTTTAAGCTCAACCTTATAGCGTTTCATGAAGTCTTGCATCATGTCTTCTGCCGTTGCAAACCGCCCATCCTTCAAAGTAGTGTCCATCTCAATCTTTGGGAAAAGGATGTTACCGAGGATAAAGTTATTAACGGAATCGCGGACATTAGCAAGAGGAAAATCCTTCATCACCGGGTAGGTGATGAAGATTGATGCGCAGCCGATAGTATCGCAATTGCCGAAGGAATCTTCGGAATGGGCGATGTCGAAACGGGCGCTGCCGGCAGGATAGCTTTCGGTTAAAACGAAATCGTACTTTTTCGAGGAATCGGGTTTCATCCATACACCCTTGAAAGTATTCTCGTTAACGAATTCCCCGTTAAAGTATCCGGTGATGTTCCAGCGATAGTTAGCAGCACGGAAGTTGTCTTCCTCGATGAACACCTTATTGTCCCTGATGGAACTGCGGTATGAGAACTCTATCGGTTTGCCGTACTTCTCGTAATAATAGCTGCCGGTGATGGCTGTGTCAATCCTGATCATGCTGAGTGTTACCTTCTCGTTGCCGACGGTACCCTGCATTTTCTTATAGAAGTACTTCGGCAGTTCTGTGCAAGTAAGGGAGCCTGTTAAAAGGAACAAAACCAAAATTTGTAATCTAATCATTTTCATATTTTTCTACCCATTTCTACAAATATTTCACTTTCAGCCACAAAATTAAGTATATAAACGTTTCGTAGGCTCCGTTTTTCATGATTATTATTTTTTCAGAGAAATATTTTGGCTCTTCTTTAATACAGTATATGTAATATTTATGGTTCTTCGCTATTAAGGATGGTTTTAAAGAGTTCCTTACATTACACTAATGGGTGTTTTTCGGAATTGGTATCTTGACAATAATACAGGTATAATGGGCCATTACACACCCCCCGTCCCCCTCTTGCCAGAGGGGGAGCGCCATGTCAGGTCCAAACCCCTCTGAAAAGAGGGGTGGCTGCGGCAGCAGCCGGGGTGTGTCCATTTAGATTTTAAAAACAAATAATGAAGAACCACAAAACAACCGGTTCCGGAAAATCATTGAATTCATCGTTAATCATCATTCCGGTTAAACAAAAAATTCCTTATATATAGGCCGCGAATTTCCTTAAATTTGTATGGTGTGCAATTATATGAAAAAATCTATGAAAGAGTTATTTCTCATATTCCTGCTGCAAATTGTATTGATTAATAATGCAGACAATCATGTTCAACCGCACAATTTATCTCCGGAACTGGTGAACATCAATTTCACTGACTGTGACAACGGAACTGACCCTGTCAAAATGATTGACAGGCTGACGGAGAAACGCATATCGGGTGATACATTGTTCCTGTCGCTTTGCTATTCGGACAATTGCACCTACGGCAACCGTTGGAAACCTGTTTTACAATATTCTGATGATACTTTGTATATTTTCAGGGAATATCAGATAATACTGAATCCGGATGGTTCGGTCGAACCGGGAACCGAATGTAATTGCTGTTTCAGTGCGGACATTGCTATCAAGGGTATAGCCGACACTTCATTTGTCACTAATTTCAAATATGGCAAAAAAGATAACATATTATATATTACTGATGAAAAATATGAGACATTTCCTGAGACCTTTGAAATTGTCAATGGGGACACCATCAACCGTACAAATAAATACGGCCACATGGAGGGCTATTGGAAAACATTCGATGAAAAAGGACTGATTAAAAGCCGTACCCTTTGGAAACAAAAAACTATTTGGATTTCAGAACCTGTAATACAAGAATGGTATAATGCCGGTAAGCTGTATTGCAGACGGTACGGAAGTAAGGACAGCGTATTTTACTATAACAGCTTCGGGCAGCTTGTACTGAAGAAATACAGAGATAATCCCCGGGCAAGTAAAACATATTTTACCAACGGCAATTTAAAGAGCCTCTGCCTGGATGATTCATGTTTCTACTGGGATGAAGAAGGCAACTCAATAGCCAGGCCGAAAGACTGACCAGCAATTCGAAGAGCAGCGTTTTAATGGAATTCAATATTCTTTCTTGATTATATTTTCTGAATTTATGTATTGGTCCCGTTTTGCCCGGTACGTTGTGAGACATGTCTGAGACCAGTCTCTACAGCTAATTCTCTTGAGAATGGTTTTAATTATTGAGACGCAAGCCTTGCGGCTCTACCACTCCCAACTCCTCTTACCTAACCACTTTGCTTCTAAAGTGGACTCCACCTTTCTTTGTTTGGAGGTGGACTCCGTCTTCTAATCCCACTTTCTTATCTTGGAGGTGGAGTCCATCTACTCTTACCCACTCCACACTCCTAACTCTTCACTCTTTTAACCGGCCACCAGTCACCAATCACCAGTCACTAACAACCAGTCACCAGCAACCAATCACCAGTCACTAACCACAAGCCACCAGCCTCTACTCCTACTTAAAAATCCTCAGGCATTTCGTCGATTGTCTGCTTTTTTGCAGGCTCCGGGGCAACAGTTGTAAAAATCCTGAATCTGCCGTTCCTGATTGTTTCTGTCAGCTCGTCGATGAGTTCCTGTCCTGTCTTGCCTTCTGTGTACAGGAATTTGCTCTCTTCCATCTTCTTATGCGACCAGGAAGTAATAATCCGCAACTCGTCGATGTCGGCAATAGTTTTTACAGGGTCGTCGGCCCTGCCGTTGAAATAGAAGGCAGGAATGAGCTGTGAAAACTCGTCGAGGTTGCTGTTCCTGCCGACAATGCTCTGGTGAACAAGGTTGCCCGTCCTGATGAAGAATACTTCGAAAGCCGGTTCTCCGTTGTTAACCGGTACAACCATGATAATATTATTTTTATTGATGGAAGTCGGTACCTGTTGCTGTCTCTCGAATACCCGCCTCAGCTCTGCAATGTTGCTTTTAATTACTTCGGCGCTTTCAAACTCCTGCTTTTCAATGTAATTGAACATCTTATTTTCTAACTGGGAAATGATGCCGTCGTTGTAGCTGCTGAGGTAATACCTCACCTTGTCGAGTTCGGCCCTGACTTTTTCAGCATTATTAATATGGCAGGGAGCGGCGCATTTCTTGATCTGGAAATAAAAGCACTTCTCGTAATCAGCGGTCCTCGTTTTCTGGTCGCATTTTGCAAGCATGAAGTTCTTGTCTATTGTCTTAATAATGTTATCAACAAGCTGAATGCTCTTGAATGGGCCGTAATACTCAGCCGAAGGGTCGTCGAGGGTAAAGCTCATAGCAGCCCGTGGTAAGGCCTGGTTTACACAAAGCTTGATGAAAGGCATCTTTGTGTAAGTTTTTTCCATGGTGTTGTATGGGGGCTTCAGGCGTTTGATCTCTTTCGACTCCAGGAGAAGGGCTGCAAGTTCGGTGCCGGTACAATTCCACTTAACGGAATGCATCCTCTTGAACATTTCCATAATCTTTCTCGATTTGATGGACGAAGACGAGAGGTAGCTTTTCACCCTGTCGCGGAGTGATTTTGCCTTGCCTACGTACAAAAGCTTGTCGAATTCATTGAAGAAGTAATAGACGCCGGAGGTAACGGGTACCTTGTCGATAAGGCCTTCTAATTTATGAGTTACTTTTTTCGGCAGCTTATAGTGTTTTACTGTCTTGTTGGTAAACTCTTCGATCTCGCTGATGGTGTGAATATCCTGCTCCGATTCGGCAATCTCAAGCAGTTGTATTAGAATCCTTGCAGTAGCCATTGCGTCACCGTAGGCCCTATGGCGGTCTTTAATGCCAATGTGAAAATACTCGGAGAGGGACCCCACATTCTTTTTTATATCTTTATCGAGCAACCGTTTAGCGAGTTTCAGCGTACAGAGCCTCATGTTGTTGAGCGGAGGCTGTCCTGCCCTGATCAGGGATTCATTGACAAAGCCCCAGTCGAAGCTCGCGTTGTGAGCAACAAAAACCACGTCCGGCTTGTTCAGTATCTTACTGACAACGGGCATTACCGTTTCGGCTTCGGGAGCGTCGAGTACCATTTCGTTGCTGATGCCTGTCAGGGAGGTGATTATGCCGGGTATCTCCTGGTGGGGATTGACAAGAGATGAATACTCAGATATTATCTCGCCGCCCGATACAGTGATGCATGCAATGTCGGTGATTCTGTTCTGTTTTGCGTCGGATCCTGTCGTTTCAACATCGATTACAACGTACTCTGTATCCCAAATTGATTTCATTCAAATAATTTCAATCTACCTTAATTAAACTGTGCAAAATTACACAATTTCCCGTTGATTTTAAAGTTATTGATAATGTTGATTTTGCCGGAAATATTATGTAATTAAATCATCGATTTATTTAATATTTATTAACCTGCCGTCAATAGAATTACTTGCCTTTCATCAGTATATTCTCCAGTTCATCCATTCCTTTTTTGCTGTCGAAGAGATAAGTGTCAATCCCGAGGGCGGCTGCGGAATCGGTGTTTGCCTTCACATCGTCGATGAAAAGGCATTCTCCGGCAGAAACAGCGCTCTCTTCCAAAACACGGCGGAATATTTCCGGGTCCGGTTTCCTCAGGCCGAGACGGTAAGAAAAATACTTTTTGCCGAACAGGCTGAACAACTCACGGCATTCTGGCTCGAAGTAATTGTAATGAATCTCGTTCGTGTTGCTTAGAAGAATCAGCCTGAAGTTACGGCTGAATTTCCGGATATGGGTGACCGTGCCGGGAAACAATGCAACAAGCGTGGCGTTCCATATCCCATCGAATTCGTTGTCGTCAATTGGGCTGAGGTATAGTCCACCGATGGCTTCCTGCCTGAATGTACTGCTGCTGATAAGGCCCTTTTCATAATTCGCGAAGAAATTGTCTTCATTAAAAAAAACTGACCGCTCAGATAAACTGTCCGGTTTATGCGACCTGCCGAGAAAACCGGTGTAGGTCCTTTCCGGGTCTATCTCGTAGAGTACGCCGCCGAAGTCGAAGATCAATGTAGTAATATTTTCCAGGCTGCAATCCACCGATTATTGTACTTTAATGAATTTTGCTACAAAGAAACCGTCAGAACCAGTCGTATGGGGCATCAGTGTAATAAAGCCCTTAGTACTTTCAATCTTAATATTATGTTTCTCAAACTCCGCATTCAGGTTTTCGGCAAGCCTGAAATCAGAGTTGTCACGAAGGAATTTCTCCACCACCTGCTCATTTTCTTCAGGCATCAGTGAACAGGTAGAGTAAACGAGGACCCCGTCGTCTTTAACATAGCCGGCGTAGAGGTTCAGCAACTGAAGCTGTTTTTCAGACGACTTCCTCAGGTTCCTTTCGGTCAGTTTCAGCTTGATTACCGGTGTCCTGCGGACTGTGCCCATTCCGGTACAGGGGGCGTCAACCAGTACGTAATCGAAAGCCTTGTCGTAGGGAGGCTCCTTCTCATTTTTGATAAGCATCGTATTGATGGAATAGAGGGAAGCCCTGTTTGCCCTTTTCATTACCTCTTTCAGTTTCATGAGGTCAACGTCGGAAGCGGTGATTTCTGCTTTGTCGTTCACAATGCAGGCAATATGTATGGTTTTGCCTCCGGCGCCGGCACAGGCGTCAAGAATGCTTTTCCCCGGCTGGGGATCGAGTACAAAGCTGATGACCTGGCTGCCGCAATCCTGGACTTCGATGATCCCGCTCTTGTAAAGGTCAGTGTCGTCGATCTTAACTCTTTTGTTAATCACTAAGCCGCTTGGAACCATGGGATTGACTTCAGTTTCGATGCCCATTTTGTCCAGTTCGGCAACAACCGACGGCTGGCTGGACATCATGCTGTTGATCCTCAGGTTAACAGGCGCCGGGTAAGTGAGGGACTGCAGGAGCCTGAAGGAGGTATATACGCCGTAGTGAGCAAATATCTTCCTTGTAATCCATTCCGGCATGGAGAAGTAAGAGCTTAGCAGGCTGTAGTCTTCTTCATGGAGGAAACCGTTAGTTTTCACAATTTCGACCTGTTCACGAAGGTTTTCAAATCTCTCTATTGCCGATTTGACATAGCACCCGGCAGTCCTTACGTCGCAGCCTGCCACTTCCGCAAGGGCTTCTTTTACCAGTTCGTAGAAATTGTCCTGGTTGACGGAGATGATTGCAGGCATGGAACTCAATGTGTCGAAAGGCTTTGGGGTGTCGGGGTGTTCAAAACCGATGATGTTGGTAACGATTAGTCCGGTCGAGTAATACATGAGGTTGGGACTGTCGTCAGGGTAGGCCCTGTATATGTCATCGGCGCAGTAATCTGCCAGAAGTTTGTTACGGAGATGGGAGAAAACCAGTTCGGATATATATTTTCTTTCCTTACTGCCTATGTACTTACGGGCCCGGAAGTACTGCTGCATCAACTGGTCTGCCGGTTGTACCGATTTTAATGCCAGCCTGAGGATTTCGGCAGCATGATTGATTAAAGTATTAAATTTCATTATGTTTTATTAAAATAATTTCATATATTAAATATGAGTAAATTAAATATTTTATTTATTATTCCGAAATATAATGAATATTATATTAAGAATAACTAATATAGTAAAAAATTTAATTAAGTAAAATGGAGTTGAAAATGAAATTCAGGATAGCAACCACAGTACTTGTCGTGTTATTATCAGTAGTAATTTCGACCGATTCACAGGAAGTGAAACTTAAAAAATGGGTTATCGGCTCAGGCGGCATGGTGAACCTGAAGAACGATCAGGGGATAAGCCTTTCCGGCCAGTTGGGACAGACAGCCATCGGAAAGATTACAGGACTGGTTGACGGTAAACAGCTCGCCGTTTACCAGGGCTTCTGGGTACCGGCAGGACTCAGCCCCGATGCCGTCCCGGAAGAGGACGAATCGGCCATTTTCTCCTTGACGAACTATCCCAATCCTTTCGCATATAAAACTACTATACATTTTACCATTCCGTCTCCCGGATATGTTACTGTCAGGATTTTCAATATGACCGGCATGCAGGTTGCTGCTCTTTTCGAGTCGAACACAGGTACAGGAGATATCGAGCTGTTCTGGGATGCCAAAGACGGTAACGGCGCTTTGCTCAGCTCGGGCAACTATATCTGTGAACTTCTTTACAGGCCGGCGCTCGGTTTTTCAATGAACAAAAGCAGCTATTCAGTAAGAAAAGTAATGGTTGTAACAAGGTAAATTTAGATTGTGACCGCTTTTTTTGATGGCCATACCGAATTATCTCAGGTTTTATCAATAAAAACCTCAATTATTTACTTATTCTTGCCGATTATTAATTTATTGTCATGGTTGACAAGTGTTGGGTAGTACCCATAATACATGAGGTAAAGATGAAAAAGATGTTATTAACACTATTGCTCACAGCAGTTTTGGCCATGTTCGGAAGCCCTTCGGAGAGTTTGAGCCAGTCAACTGAACCGAGACTGTTCAACTACCAGGCCGTGTTGCATGACGACGAAGGGAAACCATTGAACACTACCGTTACGGTAAAGTTTTCAATATATAACGGGAATACTCAGAACTCGGTCTCGATATGGAATGAAACCCACACTATTACTACAGAAAACGGCTACATTAATGTGTACCTTGGTTCCGTTAACCCCCTGAATATTGTTTTCGACAGGCAGTATTACCTTGAAGTAAAAGTAGGCGATGCTCAGCCCTTCCCAAGAATACCACTGACTTCAACCCCATACTCGATGTATTCTCTCAAAGCTGAAACTGCTTCGAGAGCAGCTCTGGCCGATTCGGTGAAGGATGGATCTATTACACAGTCCAAACTGGCTGACGGCATTAAAGCCGAGCCAATGGGCAATGCAGGGGGAGACCTGACCGGGACCTATCCCAATCCCAGAATAGATGAAAATACCATTAAAGCGTCGATGATGAAAAGAGGCTCTGTACTCGATTCCAACATCATAGCACCTGGCAGGACCGAGGGCGATGTCTTGCAGGTTATCAATGGCGTAACAGGTGAAACGGGGTGGGGGCTGCCTCCTATAAAAGGTACTGCTAACGGAGACCTTGAAGGTGAATACCCCAATCCTGTGGTTGACGGGCTGAGGGGAAAAGTATTAAGCTACACTGTACCCAGCGATAACCAGTTGTATATCTTCGACGCTTTGAGCGACACCTGGATACCCGGAAAAATTGGCGTAAGCCAGCTACATGCCGCCGACACTTCCGGCGTTGTACCTTCCCGGGCGTCTGACAATGGAAGGCTGCTTTTCTACAGGTATATGGGCGAAGGCAGCGACCCGGATAAACTGGCCTGGTCAACAAGGCCTCCGGACGGATACATCCCTCAGTGGGATTCACTTTCCAATAGTTTTAAATGGATTAGCGCCGATGTGGTCGTACCCCTCGGCAGCCTCGACGATGCCTATGAAAAGGGCGGGACCATCAGTGTCGATGCGGGCTCGCCCGTTACAGTAACCGGCAGTAACGACGGCATTAATGATTTTGTTGTTAACGGCGAAACGAACATCAATGGGAATATGCAGGTTGACGGGAACCTGACCATAGGCAATTCTTCTCCTACTGCTTATATATTCAGGATCAACGGCAGCGATGTACTGACTTCCGGAACCACTTTCGGAACCAATGCCGCTTCGGATATAAACGGTACAGCACCTAATCTTCAGATTAAGGCAGATGTAATTACATCTAATGAACTGGCTAACAATTCCGTTACTACCAATGAAATCGTTGACAACACAATTACTGCAAACGATATCGGAACCGGTGCAGTAACCACGGACGAGATTCTCAACGAAACAATTCTGGCCGAAGATATTGCTACCGGAGCTGTTACAACTAATGAGATACTAAATGAGACAATACTGGCAGGCGACATTGCCAACGGCGCGGTAACCACAAGCGAAATACTCGACGAAACCATTCTTGCGGCAGACATTGCAACAGGCGCCGTTACTACGAGCGAGATATTGGACGGGACGATCCTGGGCGACGACATCGCTTCGAGCACGATTACGACTACACATATACTTAATAATACTATCCTGTCGGAAGATATATCAGATAATACAATTACGGCTAATGATATAGGCACAGGCGCGGTAACAACAGATGAGATATTAGACGAAACGATCCTCGCGGGTGACATAGCTACCGGCGCAGTAACCACAAGTGAAATCCTCGACGAAACCATTCTTGCGGCAGACATTGCCACGGGCGCCGTAACCACGAGCGAGATCCTCGACGGTACGATATTAGGCGACGACATCGCTTCGAGCACCATTACGACGACTCATATCCTCAACAATACCATCCTTTCGGAAGATATAGCAGATAATACAATTACGGCTAATGATATAGGTACCGGCGCAGTAACCACAGATGAGATATTAGACGAAACGATCCTCGACGACGACAT
>CAZWLN010000040.1:0-43750 GCA_964634885.1 uncultured Hyphomicrobiales bacterium
CAGAAGCTGAAACAATGAGAGCGATAAAAAGAATGCAGAAAGCAGCTGCCGACAGTCATTTCTTATAATTGAAAACAGTTTTTTATAAAAAAATCCCCCTCCCTGGTAACAAGAAGGGGGATTCTGCCTTATCTTTTACTTAAGTCCAATATTCATCTACTAATTGCCGCCGGGGCCACCATGACATCCGGGAGCACCGGGGCCGCCATGTCCCATGCCGCAGCCATGGCCGCATTTCATGTCAAACTGCAGCCTCTGCTTTTCGTTAAGTATCTGCCTTACTGCCTGGATATGCTTCTCATGCTCTTTGGTCATCTGGGCATTAAGCGTGCTGATATCATCTACAAGGGCGAATATCTTATTCATGTCCGGTTTGTCTGCTGTTCTCAGTGTATTGAGCTGTGCCTCTTTTTCCATCATCTGGTTTTTGAGGGGCTTCATTGCTTTCATCAAATCCATGTGCATTGTCTCCATCTTCTGCTTTTGTTCTTCGGTCAGGTCGGGTATCATCTCTTTGCACCCGGCTCCCTGCATGGGTTTATCCATTGTAGGCTGCACCATCTTGCACTGTCCCTTATCCGGGGCATTTTTGCATGTACCGGTACATCCTTTGTGAGGTTGTGCGTTAGCGGCAACGATGACGAACATCATCATGAGAGGAATAATCATTCTAAACTTCATATCAATACCTTTTATTATTAAAAAAAACAAATAAGTTAATTTCCGGTTTGGGGTGTCTGCGGACAGGGATGATGCATATTACGGTCCATTCCCCTGTCGTGGCCCATAGGACCGCATTGTCCCTGTCTCTGCCAGCACATGCCGTCCAATAGCGACCTCAGTTTCATTTTCTGGTCCGGATTGCACATACCTTTTATCCGGATGAAATGCATTGCAAAAGCATACTCATTGACAGCGGTCAGGCCACTGATGCGGTTTGTAAGCTGCCTAACGGCTGCAGTGTCCGGAATATCTCTCATGATCTCGTCGATGACTGCTTTCTTCAATGTGGCAATGCTGTCGAATATTGTCCTGCTTTTCGCGAAGTATTCGTTTCTTAATTCATTGAGCTTGATCATTTGCTCAGCAGTAAAATCCATTTTGTTCTTCATGAAACCTTCGATGTGCTGCCTGTTACGGTGATATTTGAAATCCTGCATATCAGACCTGTCGGAATAGAAATAGAGGTACCAGATCGTTGCGAGCGAAAGAACATTAATCGCAACCAGTATAGTAACCAGAAGGGGTGTCCTGCTCTTTTTTCCTGTCTGCTCCATATTAATTTATCCCTTCATAATAATAATTATAGTTGTCGGAACTTAGAACGTTGTAATCCTCTGCCACAGACTGGAATGTGACATCTTCAGACTCAGCGGCAGATGAGCCGTTGCTGAAAACAGTCAGTATCGTCGTCATGTTGAGGATTAGGAAAACAAGAAGCAACGCCGGTTTAAGAATGAAACTACCCTGTACAGGCTGGTTTTCCAGCCTTTCCCTAATCCTGCTCCTAACACCCTGTTCGAAGCCGGGTTTCGGTTCTATGGTACTCATATTCCCATAGGTTTCTATTATTTTATCGATGTTCTTTTCCATTTTACAACTCTCCAATCTATTTGTTTAATTTGACGTCGGTTTTTTTGTGACCTTTCACTTTAATTTTTTTTCCATGTCTGATTGCAATCTTTTTTTTGCGCGGTGAATTAATGCAATGACTGAAGACTCAGTTGTTTTCATTACCTGGGCAATCTCCCTTACACTCATGTCCTCCATCTTGCTAAGAACGAAGGCCGTTCTCTGGGTTTCAGGCAGGGAGTCGATGGATTTCTGCAGCAATTCCAGCGTCTGCCGGTTGTTCAGTTCTTCGTCGGGCAGCCTGCTGTTAATGTCGGCAATGTCCGGTACATCGGCAAGGTTAACAAGACTCTTAAGACTGTCGATCCTCTTCTTGCGCTTCTTTTTCCTGATGAGGTCCAGGGACTTCCTAACGGCAATCCTGTAAATCCATGTTGCAAGGCTGGCCTCTTTCCTGAAACTGCCCACTGAGAGATATATCTCCGTAAAGACTTCCTGCGCTGTGTCTTCCGCATCCTCGCGATTGAACAGGAACTTGTAGCAGATGTTAAGTACATATTTCCTGTATTCGCTGACAAGCCTCGAGAAATAGTATTCGTTGCCGCTTTGAAGACCGGCAATATACTCATCCTGTGTTATTTTTAACTCATTTACATTCATGGTGTCATTAGACGCCCTATTAGCAAAATATTTGCACTACATACATTTACTTGTTAAGATTTTACAAAACTTTTACTTTTACTATTCCTTAAGAAAATGAAAAATAAATAATTTAACTCAAATGTGCAGAATAAATAAAAATATATATTATATTTATAAGTTATTGAAATATCATTTTTTATATATTAATGAATTTTCATAATTAATTTTTTGAATTTGTGATTTGATGTTTTAAGGCGAGGGCCATGGCTTTTGACGATGAGAGGGTTGTAACGCTGACTCCACAGGGAATCAGAGGCGTAACAATAATAAAAGACAGGTATGAATTAGTTAAAGATACTCTGATCAATATCCTGAAGGACAATGGTGAATCCACAATAACCGAGCTTTCCAACGAGGCCGAGGAGCGGCTTAACGGCAGGTTCAGCGGCTCACTCTCTTGGTATGTCGTCTCGGTCGAACTGGACCTCGAAGCCAGGGGCATCATCGAAAGAGTCCAAAAGAACGACAACCTTCACAAATTCAGGCTCAGTAACGTCAACAGCAGCAATTGAAATTGTAAATACTAAAAGCAAAAAAGCCGTGCCACTCAATGCGACACGGCTTTTTTTATTGTTTTTTCCATTCAATTGCTATTTCGTAGCAGTTTCCAGTCGTTTCATAATCGAGAAAATGAAAGTTGCTGAGAGAAGGCAACATACTACAAGGATTGCCCAGAATACCCACAGTTGTACCTGGTTCCAAAGTAGGCCCATCAAAGCAACAGCGTAATTACCGATGGCTGTAGCTGCAAGCCAACCACCCTGCATCAAGCCCTTATATTTAGGTGGGGCTACTCTTGAAACAAAGGAAATACCCATGGGGCTGAGGAACAGTTCAGCAATGGTAAGAATGAAATAAGTTGATATCAGCCAGTATGGTGTTACGAGCATATTCTCAGGTGCCCGTACCTCATTTATATCCATTGGGCTGAATCCGGTAAGTGATAGAGATCCGATCACAAGCATTGTAAATCCAATGGCAGTGATTACCATGCCGATACCTATTTTTCTGGGAGCCGACGGTTCTTTACCTCGTCTGTTGAGCCAGCTGAAAAACATTACTACAAGCGGAGTAAGAGCTACGATGAAAAACGGATTGAAATGCTGGAACATCTGGGGAGTGAAAGGATTGATGGATTCATAGGTGTTAATCCGGAAATATGCAAGTATTGCAAAGCCGGCAAACGCTATTGCCCCCAGTATCCTTGTCCGCGCCTGGACATTCTTTTTAATCATAAATACCAGGCCGACTAATGAAAGGAAGATCGGTAACAGTCCAAACAGGTCAAACCATGTATTAGTATAGAAATCAACAGAACCTACGGTATAGTCCCTGGCAAATATCGTCATTGCAGCTCCATTCTGATGGAATGCCATCCAGAAAAAGATTACTACAAAAAACACCAAACCCAAAGCTACAAGTCTTTCTTTCGTTTGCTGCGGAGTAAGTTCAACAACCTGGTTTTTCGTGTCGACATTTTTGGCTTTCTCTGCTTCTGTCATGTCGGCATGTTTATAATACTTGCGGAAGAGCCAGAATATCAGCATTGACAGGATAAGACTGATGCAAGCGACACCAAAAGCGTAGTGATAGGATTCGCCGAGCACCCCGATATAGTTCTTTGCAAAACCTGCCAGATCGGCAACATTGGCTCCCTGTGCCTGGGCCAGTTTTGTAAGTTCACCGGTAACAGAAGCGTCTCCACCGAGGAATTTATGTGCTAGTGCAGGAATGCCGGCGTCATAGGTGTAATTGTGTCCTTTGAGAATCCAGTTGCTCACAAAGTTAGCGGCTGTCGGTGCAAACATAGCTCCGATATTAATACCCATGTAGAATATGTTAAAGGCAACATCCCTGTTCTTGCTGTATTCGGGGGCATCATAAAGATTGCCTACCAACGCCTGAAGGTTACCTTTGAACAGGCCTGTACCAAGCGATATTACTGCCAGGGCAGTAATAATCAGCCAAAGGCCCGGGTCTGCCACAATCGGCAATACCATCAGAAGGTAGCCCAAAAACATAACAAATATACCTATGCCGATCGTCTTCCCATAGCCGAGTACTCTATCTGCAATTAAACCTCCAACGAGCGGCATGAAATATATGGCAGCAAGGAATATTCCGAAAAACTGCGTCGCTTCCGCTGCCGTATAGCCATATTTCGCCTGGAGGAACAGCGTAAATATCGCTAACATGGTATAGTAGCCGAAACGCTCTCCCATGTTTGTAAAAAACAGAACAATTAACCCTTTAGGGTGACCTTTTAACATAGCACTCCCTTAGATTTTTAAAAAATATTTAATTTCAAATTTCTAAATCCTATAATAACAAAGTTTTCCCAGTTTTGAAACAGAAAAAAGTAATATTAACAGGAATTAATATATATTGGTACAGGTAAAGGAATAAGTAAAGTAGGATGCTTTAAAGGCACATATCCAGAAAATCGGCTCTTCGCTATTCGGTATGGGCACAATTATAATATTTGTCATGATGGTGGTAAAGAGGTCGTATAATTGAATTACAATATTGAGACGCAAGGCCTTGCGTCTCTACTAGTGCGGCTTTCCACAGTTTCGTATGAGAGAATAGGACACTCGTTGTTCTTCAACCCCACCTAAATCCTCCCCATTGGGGAGGACTTCAAGAGTCCATATTCTTGCCCCTTCCCCTTGGGGAAGGCTGGGATGGGGTAAGTTAGTTTATCAAGTTAATAAAGTTCATAAAGTTTGTAAAGATAGAAGGAAAAGCAGGCTCTTCTTACTCCTTCTCCTTGGGGAATAATTCCCCTTGGGGAAGGCTGGGATGGGGTCGGGATGGGATATTTTCAATGTATGAGTATTTATCTTCCAATTACTAATACCCACTTCAAATTGAGAATATCCCTAAAAATCCCCCTTCTACCCCCAAACTGCCATTCTGTATGTCACTCGCAGAACTTGTAACCGAAACCGTGTACAGTAATGATCCGGACCGGTTTCTTCGGGTCGTCCTCGAGTTTCTGCCGCAGCCAGCCTATGTGTGTGTCGATGGTCCTCGTCGAAGGGCTCTCTCCGTAACCCCACACCTCGTTGAGTATCTCATCCCTCGTAACAAGCCGTCCACGATTAATAAGAAGGTACTTGAGCAACTGGAATTCCTTGGTCGTCAGATCGACCCTGGCGCCGGACTTGTAAACCTCCACCCCCTGCAAGTCGATCTGAAGGTCGCCAATCTTCTGCACCCCGGTCAATTCCGGGTAGTTGGAACTGCGGCGTATGAGCGCCTCGATGCGGGCAAGCAATTCCGAATAGTTAAAGGGCTTCGTCAGGTAATCATCGGCGCCGAGTTTCAGTCCCGTAATCTTGTCTGCTGTCTGGCTCCTGGCTGTCAGCATCAGGATGGGCGTTTTGCAGCC
The DNA here is from genome assembly GCA_964634885.1 of uncultured Hyphomicrobiales bacterium. Classification (GTDB taxonomy): domain Bacteria; phylum Bacteroidota; class Ignavibacteria; order Kapaibacteriales; family UBA2268; genus DAINRZ01. The sequence goes on from CAZWLN010000040.1 coordinate 5,669, forward strand.
TGCCGACCGCAGTTTGCTGCAAATGTCGAAACCGCTTTTGCCTTTTAACATTATGTCAAGCAGAATCAGGCTGTAGTTACCGTCAATGGCAAGCCTGAAAGCCGTACCGCTGTTGTCGGTACTGTTCGTATCAAATCCTTCCGACTCGAGCCTGTCTGTAAGCGTAAGCACCAGGCCCGGGTCGTCCTCGACTATTAATATTTTATTAGCCATCGACATACTCCGGTAATTCAATAAATACATCTGTACCGCTGCCGGGCTTACTCTCCACTCTGATAGTCCCTTTGTGTATCCCGACAGCATTCTTAACGATTGACAACCCGATACCATTACCGGGTATATTATTCTCTACGGGGGCACTGCCCCTGAAAAACGGTTCGAAGATGCGCGCCAGCTCTTTCTGTGGTATCCCCCTGCCGTTGTCGGACACCCTGACAATTACTCCCGACTTCTTACTGCCCCGGTATATCTTTACGAGAAGGGCTGCAGGTTTCTCGCTGAACTTAACGGAATTGGACATAATATTCCTGAAAGCGGAAAACAGCAGTTGCTCATTGCCCAATATGAATATACTGTCCGACTCCTTTTCGACGGAAATCGTCAATTCATCCTCTCCAAGCTGGGAAGCAAATGAATCCCTGACTTCCTTAATTAGCGCAATAAGGTCGATTTTTACAAAATTCGTGTAAGGCTTACTGGTTCTCACTCCTGCATAGGCAAGCGTTGTTTCGATCATATCCCAAAGCTTGTCGCTCTCCCTTACAATCAAATCTCCGTAAGACAGGGCCTTTTTACTATCATTAACGATGCCGTCGGACAGGTTCTGTGCCGCGGAACGTATTACGGTAAGCGGAGTCCTTAATTCGTGGGAAACGCCGGCAACGAACTGCATCTGCAGTTCCGCAAGTTTCTGGCGTTTTGAAAGGTTCACTGCAATCATTATTACAACGATTGTCAGCAATATCAGCACAGAAAAACTGATGGCAAGGTTCCTGTACCTGATGCCGTCAACGAGGGATTCCAACTGACCCTGTTTGAAAGCCACCCGCAATTCATAGCCGGCAATCATCTTCTCTGACCTTTTCCTGAACTGTTCGTTGCTGAAAGGGTTGCCCCTGTCTTTCTTCCTGTCGGGCCACCGCAGCTTGTCCCTGCCGTGCTTCATATCGCCGGATTCTTTCATCGGCCCGTGTATCATCCCGATTGGAATAATGAAATCATATTCCTGCTTGCCCGGCTGCCGGTAATCGTGGTCATTTGTAAAAATGACCGAATCCCTGCCGTTTACCACTGAAAATATTATTCTCTTACTGATGAATTCCGGAATGATTATCCCGAAATTATGCTCTATTACATCTTTAATCACTTTCTCCCTGTCAAGGACAAGAATGACACGTCCCTGCTTTTCACCGGGAGGAAAGAGTTTCAGCACGAGGTATTTGAAATCGCAGCAAACGTAAGCCGGCATCGGCAGGTCAATGCTGTCGTTAATGCTGGCCTTCAGATCAGGGAAACCTGCCGAAACGGCAGAATCAGCCAAATAAACATATCCGGACGACTGCCTGTCCATCTGCCAGCTACCGGATGAATCCCCAATACCCATATAAAGTACAGATTTCACATAACCGGAGTATTTACCGGAACGGAACACCTTCATCTTGTCGGACAAACGGCTCTTAAGACTGTCGCTGTCACCACCCATAATGAAGAATTCATCGTAGAGGTTCTGCAAGAAATCCGACACCCTCATTGTGTACAGATGGCAGTCAGATTCGAGATTGAACATAAAGTTGCTTTTCTCCTGCTCGCTCAGTTCTCCAAGCCATTTGTACTGAAGAAACGCAAGCAGCGGTACCAGTGTGAAAAGCGCAACGTACAGCGCAATAATAATATTCTTCTTCTTCTTACTCATAATCACTTCTATTACTTTTCCTTTAAGGACAAATTTACTGCTATTTTCGGTTAATTTTCAGATTTTGCAAATACTTCACAAATATTTTACAAAGCTTTGACATTATTGCCGAAAAGGAAACGTATTTTTGAACGTAATATGATGAAAATTATGAATTGGAAAGATATGGGAAAAATGAACAAAACAGCCGGATTGATACTGACCTTGTTGTTACTGGGACTGACCCTTGCGGGTTGCGGCTCCAACATGACACTCGTATCAAAAAAAGCTGTTACAGGCGAGATTGCAATCGACGGCTCGGATAAGGATTGGGAAGGGAGCATGGGCGTCGTCCCCGATAAAAACATGGCAATTGCCGCAAAGAAAGATGACAAGTACAGATATCTCTGCATTAGCACAAGCGACGAGAACCTGATCCGTAAGATCATTGCCGGAGGACTTACTCTCTGGTTCAATGAAGACGGATCCGAAGCAAAGACATTTGGTGTCAAATTTCCTACCGGCAAAATGAAAGAATTCGGTGAAGGCGCCCTTCCGGGTATGCGGGGCGGGGCAGATCAGCCTGAAGCGATGGAACCGCCCGAAAACATGGGCATGCCCGGCGAAGAAGGAACCAATATGAAGAAAAGGCCTCTTCGGGACATAAAATTCGACGAACTGGAACTGTACCAGGGTGAGGACGACCAGTTCCCGAGACTGATGGGCACTTCGAGGGCAGCTTCCAAATACAATGTGAATGCTTCAGCCTCACTGACCAAAGGCTCATTTGTCTATGAGATAGCCATCCCCTATAAAAACGATTTCATCGAATTGCCACAGGACACCAAAGAGTCATTTTTCGGCCTCGGCCTCGAAACCGGTGAAGTAACAATGCCCTCCAGGGGCGGAATGCCCGGCGGCAGCCCCCCTGATGACGGTGGTGGCTTCGGAGGCGGTATGCCCGGTGGAAGCGGCGGCTTTGGGGGTGGTCCCGGCGGCGGCGGCCCTGGTGGCGGCGGTCCCGGCGGTATGCCTCCGGGAGGCATGCGTGGCGGGCCTTCGGGTTCGGAAGATAATTCACAGTTTGAATTGTGGATCAGGATTACTGACAATTTAATAACTAAATAAATGGTATTCGCTATGCGAAAAGACTATTATCAGGATGATTTAATTTAATTAACAGGAGGTATTATGAGTATTTCAGGTATCAACAGCAGCTATTCGAACATCAACCAGGTGTACAACAACAGCAGCAGCAGCAGTACAAGTTCGATTCAGTCCCGGCAGGAAGGACAGGAACCACCTGAACCCCCGAGTGTGGACGACATCGTATCGATGCTCACAAGCAAGCTTGGTTTGAATGACAACCAGATGATTGAACTCAAGAAAATTGTTCAGGAAAGTATGTCCACCATCGACGAAGAAATGAGCAGCTCTACGGAATCTTCCTCTACGACTGAGGCCGACCGCAAGAGTTCAATGAATAAAATGAAATCGATTATGGATGATATGGACAACCAGATCAAATCGATACTGACAGAAGATCAGCTTTCGATCTTTGAAAACATGATCAGCCAAAGAAACTCCGGTATGCAGTAACAAACCGTGAAGTTGCTGCGACAAATGAAATGGGGGCTCAGTCTTTTCACTTGTTTATATTATGAGGATTGATTATCAAATTTCTACACACCTGGGCCCCTTTTTCAATTTCCAAAGCTCTGCCGACAGGCAGGGCTTTTTTTTGCCATGAAGTCATCATCCTGCCCCCCCTATCCTGCTCAATTACAATATTCATGATTTATTATAAAATTGTACCCTTACTAAATAGCGGATGGCCCAAAAAGAACATGCTTATTGCCTTTAAACCACAGTAAAACAGTAACATAAAGAGAAACACATTTTTACCGATATAATTTACAGAAATGGGTAAATGTAGTTTTATATATTTTTAAATCATATATTGACTGAACTGGATATGACTGGGAAATCAAATATCAACACCGAAGAAGAATACTACCGCATACTATTCGATACATCGTCAGAAGCAATACTGATTACTGACGGGACGAAGATCAAAGACTGTAACGACAGGGCATACGGCTTGTTTCTCCATGACAGCCACACCCTGGCAGGCAAACCCCTGTCGGTCCTGTTCCCGGCAAAGCAGCCCTGTGGCGCCAAATCGACAGACAAGGCCCGCAATTTCTTCGAAGCGGCGCAATCCTCTTCCGTACCTCAGTCCGGCTGGAAAATGAAAAGAAAGGACGGCACCGTATTCGACGCCTCACTGGCGCTGACCACCCTTCAGGGAAAGAACAACAGTCTTTTCGCTATTAGAATTACTGAGGAGCGAATCGCTGACAGCCTGCAGGAAACAAACGGCGACCGTAAAAAATTCTATGAACTAATCGGCACTCTTACCAGCAATCTGGCCGGTATTGATGTGGAGAAAACCGGCGTCTTTCTCGCCAATTCACTTAAACTGATTGCCGAACACTACAATGTCGAAAGAATAATTGTTTTTACCTATGACGAAAAAAATGAGATACCAATCCTTACTTCTTACAGTACAGGCAAGAACCTGAAACCCGTCACAAAAGCACTCATCAGAAAGCACTTCGACCTGTTCGCCCTGTACACCGGCGAGGTAAGACGGAAGGAGATCATCAGCCTGCGTTCTGCCACTGGCGCCGGACAAGACGGGCTTACACCATTCTGGCAGCTGTTGGGAATACAATCGAACATGTCTGTCAGGCTCCTTGACAGTGACAACTTCATCGCGGCTTTGTCCCTGAGCAATTCCGACAGGGACTATGACTGGAACGATTCCATCCTCAGTGACATACGTATCATCGCCGGATTGCTCTCCGGGGTCATCGGGCGGTGGATTGCAAAGACCAAACTGGCCGAGTCGGAAAACAAATACATGGATATATTTGAGAATTCCGGCAATCCGACCTGCATCCTCTCCGGCTCACACCATCAATATGCTAATAAGGCATATTGCAGGCTTCTCGGATACGCGAAAAATGAAATCCTCGGAACTGACTTCAAGGGGCTGCTTTCCGAAAAAGACAGCCTCCTGTTCGAAAACCTTCTCCTTGAAACTGCTTCGAAGAAAAATGAACCTTTTGTTTTCAATGTCGTCCTTCAAAAGAAGAACAGAAAAAAGTTTGACGCCGAGATACAGATTTCTTCCGTCGTTTCTCACAAAGACAGCCGCTGTCAACTGGTTCTCAGAAATATTACCCAAAAAAGAGAACAGGAAATGATTGAAAAAGCGACCCTGTACTCACTGGACAACATCCAGACTGCTGTCTCCTGGACCGACACCGAAGGCAATTTCATATATATTAACGAGGCCGGATGTGCTCACACCGGCTATTCCAGGGAAGAAATACTGAGGATGAAAATCTCCGACCTCCACCCTGACTGGGAAGAACATTACTGGGAAAACAACATCTGTAGTAAATTGAAAGAACAAGGCCAGCTCTTCTATGAGACAGAGCACTTCAGAAAGGACGGTACCGCTCTGCCTGTCAGGATCAATGCGAACTATCTTAAGTTCGAGGACAATGAGATAATACTCCTTTTCGCTTATGACATCTCTCGTGAAATTGAATTGAGGAAAGAGCAGGAACGGTACTACGACATAATGCAGAACATGCAGATAGGGCTCTATGTTTTCCGGTTGGAAGACCTCAACGACTGCTCTTCCCTGAGATTGAAAATTGTAAATAACCGGGCTTCGGAAAAAGTGTGGCTGGATCCTGAGCAATCCATCAACAAGTATATATTCGAGCTGTTCCCGAACCTCAGGCCAACCCCCATACCCGAACTCTGGGCCGACGTCGTAAGAACCGGCAACGGCCATGAGAATCTCGAATTCACTTACAGAGGCGCCCGGTTCCCCGAAGCCTCTTACAATTATAAAATTTTCCCATTGCCTGACAACTGTGTAGGAGTCCTTTTCGACGATGTAACCGAAAAAGCCAGGACAATAGCCATCCTTAACGCAATCAAAGAACTGAGCATCAGCCTGAGCCGCACTGATGAATTAGCCTCAGGACTCACCCAGTGTCTCGACGAAGCAATTAAAATATCCGAGCTTACTTCCGGCGGCATTTACCTCTACGACAAAGAAAACGATACTTTGAACCTCATCGTACATAAGGGCCTGTCGGATGAATTTGTTTCAAAAACCAATACAATCAGGGCCGACAGTCCGGAAATGGAAATTATAAAAAACAACAATCGTGTTTACTTTAACAACGAACAATTGGAAAAACTTCTCGTCGGCGACCTGGCAAAAGAAGGTTTGAAGTCCATGGCTTCGGCCCCGATTTTCTACAAAGACGAATTGCTTGGCGCCATCAACCTGGCTTCCAAAAGGCATGAGCAATTCCCCGACATCTTAATTACACTGATTGAGGAAATCTTCGTCCAGGTTTCCGGCTCCATTTTCAGGCTCATGGCACAGGAAAACCTGAGAAAAAAGAACAGGGCTCTTAGGATTCTCAGCGAAGTCAACCAGGTATTAATCAGGTCTTCTAATGAAAAGAACCTCCTGGACAGTGTCTGCAATATTGTCATTAATTACGGTTACGACAGTTCATGGGTAGCCTTCAAAAAGGAGGACGGTTCTCTTGTACCTGCCTCATTTGCAGGCCTCGACAACCACTTCACGATCATCATGAACAGACTGGCCAAACCGGAATACAGGTACGAATGTACTGCGTTCAAGGCCATCGAAACCGGCAAGCCGGCAATAACTAATAATTCGGGCTTGATCGGCAGCAGCGAAAACCCGGCTTCGACGATCGCTCTTCCTCTTTCAGTCAACAACAGCATAATCGGAGCACTGGTAATTAACAAAGATAATGAAATAATTATCGACAAGGACGAGATCGCCCTCCTCACAGAACTGGCAGAAGACCTCGCATTCGGCATTTCAATGAAACGAATTGAAAACGAAAAAGAAAAAACCAAGAATGCCCTGCTGGAATCCGAAAAGAGATTCAAAATGCTCTTCAACCAGGCAAGCGACTCCATTTTCATCAACGACCTCGGTGGAATACTCATCGAAGTAAACGACGAAGCCTTACGCAAACTCGGCTACTCCTCCGAGGAACTGATCGGCAAAACCATCAGGCATATCGACTCCCCTGAAAACTATGACAATCTGCCGTTCATCTACGACAAAGTTCTCCGCGAAGGAAGCGCCTACTTCGACACTACCCTGATAGGCAAAAGCGGCAACCGCATTCCAATCGAGATGAGTTCCAAGCTCGTCGAGATCGAAGGTAACCGGTTCATGTTCAACATAGCAAGGGATGTTACCGAGAGGCTCGTCGCCGAAAAAGCCCTTAAGGAAAAAGAAGAAAACATCAGGCAGGTCATTGAAAACTTGCCGATTGCAGTAGGATATACAGATATGGAATTCAGGTCACAATACATTAACAAAGCTTTCATTGAGCTTTTCGGCTACACAATCGAAGATGTCCCCACCGCTTACGACTGGTCAGTTAAAGCACACCCGGACGAAGAATACAGGCAAATCAGCTTAGAAAAATGGAACAAATATCTGTCTGATGTTAAAAAAGGCCTGAACGTCGAACCTGTTGAATTCCTCATTACTAAAAAGAACGGTGAACAGGTTGAATGTGAACTGAGAAATACAATCGTCAACGATAAAATCATCAACGTTTTCGAAAACCTGACAGAAAGAAGAAAACTGGAAAGAGAAATGCAAACCGTCATCAGGAGCTCGATGGACGGATTCATGATAATCAATAAAGACGGAACCATCCTTGAGACTAATAATGCCTACCTCCAGATGGTCGGCTACACTCGCGAAGAACTGCTGTTCAGGTCAGTTAAAGAGTTGGACGTTTTGAATGAGGAAGATACAGAAATAATGATTGCCCGTCTTTTCGAAACAGGCAACACTCGGTTCGAGTCCAGGCACAGGAGAAAAGACAATACATTAATCGACCTGGACATCAATTGTGTCGTGCCTTTGAACAGCCCTGAGAAAATCTATATCTTCCTGAAGGATATCACTGAAAGCAAAAAGGCGGAAGAAGTCATCAAAAAAAGCGAGGAAAAGTTCAGGCTCCTGATTGAAACAATGAATGAAGGGCTGGCTACTATTGGTCCGAATAGCATTATCGGCTTCGTTAACAAAAAATTCTGCAACATCTTTGAAGCCCGGGAAGATGAGCTGCTCGGCAGAAGTTTCGCAGATATGCTTGACCAGGAAAGCCGGGCAATATTCCTCGACAACTGGGGAAAAAGAATGGAAGGAATTACAACCATATATGAAATCTCAAGGACCAAATCAGACAATACCAGGACTTATCTGCGTGTGTCAGGAACTCCTTTGTACGACAAAGAAGGCAATGTTACAGGTTCACTTGGAATATTAACAGATATTACCAATCAGAAAACCATCGAAAATGAGCTAAGAGCCTCTGAAGAAAAGTACAGGTCGCTCTTCCGGCAGGCTTTTGACTCCGTCGTCCTTGCCGACGCCGACACCGGCATCATCGTGGACTGCAACGAAGCTGCATGCAATTTCTTCGAAAGAACCAGGGAGGAAATGATCGGACAACACCAGTCGTTGTTCCATTCCGCACCTGTGAACGAAATGGGATTTACCGACAGTTACGTCAAAAGCAGGGAAAACGTTCCGGGCAAGGTCATCGAAGACCTGATGATCACCGGTACAGGAAAGATCAAAAATGTTGACATCGTCGCTGGCTTTGTCGAAATGAACGGCAGGAAATACATACAGGGCATGTTCAGGGACATGACTGAATATAAGAAGGCCCTCAGGGCCCTAAAAGATTCCGAAGAGAAATTCTCGAGGGCTTTCTATTCCAATCCCCTTGCCATGATGATTGTAACAGTCAACGGAGGCAGGATCGTCGATGTTAACGATCCCATTACCCGCCTTTTTAAAATCGGCAGAGAAACCGTCATCGGCAAAACGACCGAAGAAATCGGCCTGATGGGAACACTGCAAACTAACCGGTTCTCCAGGGCAGAATGGATCGAAGAACTGAATGAAACAGGCAGGATTGCACATAAGGAAATTTCATATATGGCTTCTGACGGCAGAAGAATGGTGGTTACCGTTGCTGCCGAAGCGTTGCAGTTGGGCGATGAATCTTGTATCCTCTATGTCATCGAGGATATTACCGAAAAGAAAGCCGCAGAAGTAAAACTCCGGGAAAGCGAAGAACTGTACCGTACCCTGATTGAAACTTCCATCGACGCAATCTCCATGACAAGCCTCGACGGAAAAATCATCCTCTGTAACAAAAGAGAGGCCGAAATCTTCGGTTACAATTCACCCGAAGAAATGACGGGCATGGTTGCCAGGTCTCTGATTGCACCTGAAGAACAGGACGTCGTCGAAGAAGAATTCACCTCTTTCATGGCAGCCGGAGAGGTCAATGGCGTTGTGCACACTGTTGTCAGGAAGGACAAGAGCAGATTCATCGGCGAATTTAACTCAAGGCTGATGAAAGACAGCAACGGAGTTCCGGTTAGCATCATGAACGTAATCAGGGATATTACAGGCAGGAGAAAAGCAGAAGAAGCCATCATCAAGTCAGAAGAGAATTACAGGTATATATTCAACACCGCTGCCGTTGCCCTCTGGGAAGTTGACCTGTTCCACGCAAAGACAACGATTGAAAACCTGCGCAAGGCCAACCATGACTTGAAACAGCATCTGGAAAACAACAGTGAACTGTTCGCCGAAATGAGCAGAAATACTAATATCACAAACATCAACCGCTATTGTATGTCCCTCTATGAAGCAGAATCAAAAGAAGAATTCCTTGGCAGCGTTCATCGCATTGTCTCTGCCGAAAACTTCAAAGACCACAGGGACATCATCTATGCCATCATCGACCACAAAGAATTTATGACCTTTGAAACGTCGCATTTGACGCTTAAAGGCAGGAAAATTGACGTTCTGATTAATACAAAACTGCCCGAAGAATCGACAGAATACAGAAGGATACTGTTCAGCATTACAGATATTAGCCTTTCAAAACAGGTAGAAAAAGAGCTTCTTGCCGCTAAAGAAAAAGCTGAAATGCTGAACCAGGCAAAATCCCAATTCTATGCCACCATCAGCCATGAACTGAGAACACCTCTGAACGGCATACTTGGCTTTTCTCAATTGCTCCGGTCAATGGCAACCGACAAGGATCAGGCCGACATCTCTTCGCTGATAGTAACCAGCGGCAAAAGACTGCTGAAAACACTCAATCAAATCCTTGACATTACTAAGATCGAGGCAGAAAGATATGAAATGAAACTAAAATCCATCGATGTGTCTGACGTCGTCTTCAAGAACGCTTTACTGTACAAGGGTGCGGCTTCCTTAAAGAACCTATACCTCGAAATACTAATAGAAGAAAAAGAATTATTCTGCCTTTTAGACGAAGAACTATTGTCGGGCGTCTGTGCAAATATAATAGATAACGCGGTCAAATACACTGAGAAAGGTGGTATTACTGTCAGTCTGAGAACTGAAACTGTCAGTGACAACCGTCAGGCAGTAATAAGCGTTTGCGACACAGGTATCGGTATTCCTTCCGACAAACTGGAACTCATCTTCGAGGAATTCAGGCAGGTCAGCGAAGGCATCGGCAGGAATTTTGAAGGAACAGGCCTGGGATTGAGCATAACAAAGAAATATGTTGAAATGATGGATGGCTTTATAAAGGTTCAAAGCGTGCCCGGCAAAGGTACCGATTTCAGAGTTTATTTCCCGGTAGAATTTGTTGGAGAAAAGACAATGACTACAATCACCGACAGTAAAGAACTCGAAGTTTCATTACCTGTTAACGGAATTGGAAATCCCGACATCCTGCTTGTCGAAGACGACTTTGTTAGCCAGACACTGACTTCTCTCGCCCTGAAAAAGACCTGCAATGTCGATGTTGTTGACAACGGTGATGACGCCATAAAGAAAGTTAAAGAGAAACAATACCGACTCATACTGATGGACATCAATCTTGGAAAAGGACTTACAGGCCTGGACACCGCCGCGATCATCAGGGGACTGCCTGGCTACGAAGATGTACCCATCGTTGCCCTTACAGCCTATGCCATGACAGGGGACAAGGAAGAATTCCTTTCCAGGGGATGTACACACTATCTCTCAAAACCTTTTGACATTCACCAGCTTGCAGGCTTGGTAAAAAGCCTGATTGAAAAATCAGTGTCCGGAGATTTGCACAATAATGAACTTGCCTGAACGCAAAGTCATTGCAAATATCTGACTTGCACACCCTGCTGCTGCCGCGGACACTCCCCTTTTCTGAGTGATGAAGAGCAGGCCTGACTCTACCATTCTGTTACGAAAGGACATAGCACTGCTTCGTCTGCGTCTTTATTATCTGATTGCCCGGGTAACTGAGCAATTCCGTTTCAAATGCAATTGTTCTTACCTTCGCCGTAAGAAACTTTTGGATTAACGCAATGCTCCTATCGTCTTTATTACTAAGCATTTACAAGTGTTTGACTTACATGGCCCGAATTATTAGATTGAAAAAAAACAGAAGATTCATTTAAAGAAGATTAATTACCTTCCGATATTATTAATAAAGGTATAGCCTGTTTGATGATGCCAAACAGGTATTCTCGTATTTTGAAATTATTGAACTTGTTTAATATAAAATAATTAGCTGGTTATGGGCATTACTAATACATCGACAATACCCGACATCATTAACAATCTTGAATATGGTACCTTTAGAATTGACACCGACGGGAAACTTCTTTATATTAATGAAACTATGCTCAGAATTCTCGGCATTGATAAGCCCGACAGTGTCATCAATACGGATTTCACAACACTTGTCAAAACTCCGTCCCGTTTCCTGTCCATTTTGAACAGCAACGTCTTCGGTTCTCCGTTCTATATTGAATGTACATTATACAAGGCTGACGGCGCCGAATTGTTCACCAGGAACCGAGTCAGGAAAATCGAAGAAAACAGCGGCAATCAATATTTTGACTGCCTTGCAGAGGCTACTTTTGAGAAAGGAAACTTAATTCACGAGGAGCGGATACTGAACCTGGCAATCGACAAAAGCCCCAATCTCCTGATCATCACGGACTTGAATGGGACAATTACTTTTTGCAACAGGACAACGAGCATAATACTGGGCTATCCACCCGAATCCCTCGTCGGCAGGAAATTTGCCGAACTGCTGTACAGCATACCCAACAGTCCCGATTTTGACACCATCCTTGAGAAAAGCATCCTCTGCGGTGAGATCATTGAGAACATCGAAGTCCTGTTACTCAGTTCCAACAATGAAATAAGGTATTTCTCAACGAAATTGGTACCGATTTCCGATGAATCGGGCGCCATCGAGGGTTGCCTCATAATAAACAACAACATTACAGAATTCAGGAAAATTGAAAAAGAACTCGCATATACGGATATAAAGTATAAAACACTCTTCGACTCCGTCAACGACGCCATAATACTATTCAACAACGGCAGGATCGCCGATTGCAATGCCAAGGCTGAAGCGCTGTTCGGAAGCAGCAGGGAAGAACTGATTGGTTCCGATCCAACTGATTTTGTTCCGGAAACCCAGCCCGACGGCTCAAATAGTATAGAAAAAATCGATGAAATATATAAGACATTGTTAGACGGAAAACCTCAATTCGTTGAATGGAGGTACTTAAAGAAAGACGGGTCTTTCATCGACACAGAAGTCAACCTCAGCAAGATCGACGGAGTAGAGGGCTTCAACACAGTTGCCATTATCAGGAACGTTACATATAAAAAACAGATTGAGTCCGCCTTGAAAGAGAGTAAGGAGAGATACAGGCTTCTGGTCGAAATATCTCCTGACCCCATCGTAATATACGACCTGAAAGGCAATATACTGACAGCCAACCACCAGACAGCCCTGTTGTACGGTGTAAGCTCAGTAGAAGAACTGGTCAGGGCAGCACCCAATATTGTTGCATTGATCATCGACAGGGACAGGTCCAAAGCCGTGGAGAACATGAAACTGATGATGGTAAACAACCGCTCGGACAGGAACAGGTACACCATCAATTCTTACGACGGAAGAGAGCTCGACATTGAAATCAGCGCTTCGCTGCTCAAAGACGACTATGGCAACCCTTCGTACATTATCAGCATCGTCAGGGATATTACAGAACAACTGAAAGCAGAAAATGCCCTGAAAGAAAGCAAAGCAAGGAACCAGGCTTTGCTCGACTCGATTCCCGACCTCATCTTCCTGCTCGACCGGGACGGCAACTTCCTGGACTTCAGGCCGGAGGAAGAGCAGCACAGTAAAATGCTTTTCAAGCCTGAAGAATATATAGGTAAAAACATTGCTGAACTGATACCGCAAGTGGCAGGTCAGGCCGGTGAAGCAATCAGGTCTGTACTTGCAACAGGCAGCCCGGCCAGTTTTGAGTACGACCTCAATTTCAAGGGAGAAATGAAAAGCTATGAAGCAAGGATGGTACCTTTCGGCACCGATGAGATCATTGCCATTATAATCGACATCACAGACAGGAAACAGACCGAAAGACTAATATTGGAATCCGAACAACGTCTTGCCGGCATCATCGAATTCCTTCCCGATCCCACTTTTGCCATTGATATCAATGGTACTGTCATTGCCTGGAACCGGGCCATCGAAGAAATGACCGGCGTTAAAAAAGAATTGGTACTTAACAAGCCCGGCCATGCCTATTCAAAAGCTTTCTACAAAGAAGACAGGCCGATGCTGATCGACCTCATCTTCAGCGAAGATGAGAAGATCATTGAAAAATACGACTATGTCAGAAAAGACGGCAATATATATACCTGCGAGGTTTACGACTCAAGATTCTACGACTCCAGCGGCGCACACCTCTGGGGTAAAGCTGCACCCCTGCTCGACATGAACGGCAAATTGATAGGCGCACTGGAAGTCATCAGGGATGTTACAGAAAGAAGAAATATTGAAGACCAGATCCGGCTCAATTACGAACGGGTACAGGTACAGCTCAAACTGAACCAGATGACCCGGTCTTCTTTGCAGGAAATCACGGACTTTGTGCTCGAAGAAGCAGTCCGGATCACCCGAAGCGAGATTGGATACCTTGCCTTCCTCAACGAAGACGAATCCGTGCTTACTATGCACTCCTGGTCAAAAAATGCCATGAAAGACTGCGCCGTCATCGACAAACCTGTACATTACGATGTTGACAGTACCGGCCTCTGGGGTGAAGCCGTCAGGCAGCGCAAGCCGGTAATTACCAACAACTATGCCGAACCGAATCCATTAAAGAAAGGTATCCCTGAAGGACACATCCGAATAAACCGGCACATGAACATCCCCGTTTTCGTTAACGACCACATCGTTCTTGTTGCAGGCCTCGGCAACAAAAAAGACGAATATGACGAAACCGACGTCCACCAGTTGACCATCCTAATGGAAAACATGTGGCGGCTCATCGAACGCAGGAATGCCGAAGAAGCCCTCAGGAAGAGTGAAGAGCAGTTCAGGTTCATTGCCGAGAATACCAATGACATAATCTGGATCATGAATGAAAACTTCCGGACTACATACATGAGCCACTCTGTGGAAAAGCACCTCGGCTACAAACCGGAAGAATATATACGGATGCCCCTGCTTGAAAGGCTTCCGGAAGAATCTTCCGCTTTCATGGTACAATTCATAGATGAAAAACTAAAGAAAGCTGATGCAGAACCCTCTTTCAATTCTGCCGTATTCGAGCTTAAACACAGGCACAAAAACGGCGCCATTCTCTGGGGTGAGATCAGTGTCAACTTCACCAGGGCTCCCGACGGCAAAATAAATGGAGTAATTGGCGTAACAAGGAATATCGACGACAGGAAAAAAGCGGAGGAAGCCCTGAGACTTAGCGAGGAAAAATACCGTTCCATAGTAAAGAATATTCCCGTCATCATTCAGGAATACGACAATAAGGGATACTATCTTCTTTCGGAAGGCAAGGGAATGGAATTGCTCGGTTTCAGGCAGGAAGACCTGCTTGGAAAACATTTCGAAGAGGTACTTGCCGGTAACAATGATTTGCTTGAGGCAATCAGGCAGGCATTGAACCTGGAAATCGTCTATTCAATATCGACCTTAGACAACAAAATCTTTGAAACATATTACAACCCGGTCCTCGGCAACAAAGGCGATCTGAAGTCCCTGATTGCCGTGTCGATCGACATTACCGACAGAAAACTCCAGGAAGAAGAACTGCGCAGCAAGAACGAAGAACTGGAAAGGTTCACCTACACCGTCTCCCATGACCTGAAAAGCCCACTGGTAACCATCCAGTCATTCCTCGGATTCCTGCTCGAAGACATAAAAAACAACGACATTGAAAACATACGGAAAGACATCGGATTCGTTAACAAGGCAGCAGAAAGAATGAGCAGGCTGCTTCAGGAACTGCTCGAGCTCTCGAGAATCGGCAGGAAAGTCAATCCGCCGAAGGAAATACCACTGAAGGAAATTGCTAAAGAATCCACAGACCTGATTGCCGGAAGGCTGAAAGCAAGAAATGTCGAAGTTGAAATGCCCGAAGAAAACATCATCCTCTACGGCGACAAGGCAAGGCTTACAGAAGTATTCCTGAACCTTCTGGACAACGCCGTCAAGTTCCTGGGCGACCAACCCGATCCCAAAATTGCAATTGAAGTGGAAAATACTGGCATAAATATTGTTATTAGTGTTGTTGACAACGGCATCGGCATAGACCCAAAATACAATGAAAAGATTTTCGGTCTTTTCGAAAAGTTGAAAGCCGATTCGGAAGGAACAGGCATCGGCCTGGCATTGGTTAAGCGTATAATTGAAACTCATAACGGAAAAATTTGGGCCGAATCCGAAGGTATGGGCAAAGGCTCTGCTTTCAGGTTCATATTACCAAATACAAAAATTTTATAATTAATATGATATTACACAAGAAAAATGAGCTGAAGATTATGCTGGTCGAAGACGACCCTGCCCATGCGGAAATTGCTCTCAGGACCCTGAAAAAAGCGCCCATTAAGAGCGTACTCCTTCATTTTACCGACGGACAGGAAGCAATCGAATATATAAGATCACAGGAATGGGACTGGGGCAATGAAGCTATTCCCGACATTGTACTGCTTGACCTTCGACTGCCAAGGATCGACGGCATCGAATTCCTCCGTCTGATCAAAGCTGACTTGAACTTCAGAAAAATTCCAATTGTTGTACTGACTACCTCCGAAGCTGATTCGGACATTGAAAAAGCCTATAAGTACGGGGCTGCGAGCTATCTTGTCAAACCAATCGACAGCCAGAAATATCTCAGTTTAATAAAGAATTTCGGTTACTACTGGCTCAATACTAACATGTATCCCCGGAAAGAGGAGTATGCCAATGATTGATCCATACCGGATAATGGTAGTAGAAGACAATCCTGAACATATTGAACTGATCAGAAGGATATTTGACGAATATAAGGAAACGACAGAATTAGTCTCAGCTGCCTCGATGAAAGAAAGCTGGAAAATAATCGGGCAGCGTAAACCCGACTTTGTGATTGCCGACTACCTGCTGCTGGACGGCGACTCTTTGAGCCTGGTTGAATACTCCCGTAAAACACGCGATTTCCCTGTCCTGATCATGACAAGCCAGGGCAGTGAGCTAACAGCAGTCAAGGCAATCAAATCGGGAGCTATCGATTACTTTGTCAAAACATATGACGCTTTCAGGAACCTGCCGCACATCGTCGAAAGAGCACAAAGAGAATGGAAACTGATTACAGAAAGGGAAGAAGCCCTGGCAGCGCTGAAGGACAGTGAATCGAGGTACCGGCTGCTTGCCGAACATTCGACAGACATGATCTCCCGCCACGACCTGGAAGGCAATTTCCTGTACAGTTCCCCTTCATGCTTAGACATTTACGGCTATATGCCTGAAGAATTGGTAAACACCAGTCCCTTCGATTACATTCACCCGGACGACATCCTGCCGGTTAAAGAGTCCCTCAGTGCCATACTGTCATACAAGGGCGTCAATACCCTTGTTTACAGGACAAAGGACAAATCCGGCAGGTACAAATGGCTGGAAACCACCAGCAAGATAATCTATGACCCTGAAACGGCCCAGCCTTCTGAGATCATTGCAGTTACAAGAGACATCGACAAACGAATACACGAGGAAAGGAAGTGCAGAGAAAATGAATTCTGGTACAAAACCATTCTCGACAATGCGCCTTTGATTGTGTTTTCCATTAATAAAGACGGAATTTTCACAATGTCCGAGGGGTCAGGTTTCGCTGAACTCGATCCAAAAACCGACGAAGTAATCGGCCTCTCTGTGTTCGAAGCCTTCAAGGACTATCCGGAAGTCGCTGAGAACGTCAGGAAAGCCTTAACCGGTATCAAAACGAGGTATATTGCCCACATCGGCAACTATTATTTCGACACACAACTGTACCCTCTGTTCGAGAAGGATGAGGTCACCGGGCTGAACGGCATCTCTGTCGATATAACAGAGCTGATTGAAATGTCTGCTTCTCTCAAGGACAGCGAAGAGATACTCAGGACATTCTTCAACCAGACGCTCGAAGGCATCTGCATCACCGATGAAGAAGGAAATATACTGGAGTGGAACAAAGCCAACGAAAATATGACCGGGCTTACAGCAGAAGAAGCTAAGGCCCTGCATTTTTGGGATATTGTTTACAGGCTCGCCCTGCCGGGAAAAAGAACCGATGAATTTTACGACAGGGTCAAAGAAAAATCCCTGAAAGCGCTGCATACAGGCGAGGACATCTTCCAGGGCTCAACCTTTTTCAACCATATCGATGCACGGGGTAATGAACGGGTTACCCAACAGATTGTCTTCCCGATGAAAACGAAAAAGGGCTTTCGGTACGGCTCCATCAGCAACGACGTAACGGAGCAGTTGAAGATGGAGAACCAGTTGAAACAGAGCGAAGAAAACTACAGGACATTGTTCCAGGGCATGCACGACAGTGTTTTCATCGTCGGCATGGACGGCCGTTTCCTCGACGGCAACGACATGGCCGGTACAGAGCTGGGCTACACCAAAAACGAATTGCTTTCAATGGCCATCAGCGATATATCTGTTGAGAAAGGGAGAAAACAGAACGAGATTTTCAAAACCATCAAACAAGACGGCTTCTGTTCCTTCGAAACAAAACATATATGTAAAAACGGTTCTGTCATCGACGTCGAGCTTAAAATCTCCATCATCCAGTACGACAACAAGCCTGCGTTCTTAGCTGTTGCCCGTAACATCAGCTCACGCCTGGCAGCCGAAAAAGCAAAAAGGAAGTCTGAGCGGCAGTTGGAAGAAATTGCACATAAATTCCCGGGAACCATCTTCCAGTTCTATTGGCGCAATGACGGCAAATACGGCTTGAATTACCTCAGCGGCGCCGGTGGCGGCCTGATGGAACTTCCAATAGAAATAGACAATGCTTTCCAGATTATCATCGATTCCGTATTGCCCGAATACAGGGACGGGTTTATCAATTCAATCCGTAAAGCTGTCGAGAACAGGACCGACTGGAAGTATGAAGGAAAAACCAGGAAACTGAACGGAGACGTCGTCTGGTTCTTCGGCAATGCATCGCCCGATGTTTACGAAGACGAAATCATCTTCAACGGCGTCATCCTGGACATCACCAGAAGAAAAGAAGCCGAAGACAAGATAATCGAGCTCAACGAAGAACTGACAAGGCTCAACGCGGAACTGGAAACCATCGTCGAAGATAGAACTAAGGAACTCCGGGCCACACTCAAGCAACTCGAGGACTCCAACACTGAGCTGACAACGCTCAATCAGCAGGTATCCCTCGATTCGCAGAGGATACAGAAGCTGAACACCGAATTGCTCGATTCACAGGAAAAAACGCAGAAACTGAACCAGGAACTGGAAAGACGTGTCGAAGAGAGAACCAGGGAACTGATGATTGCCAAAGAAAAGGCAGAGGAAAGCGACAGGCTGAAATCCGCTTTCCTCGCCAATATGTCCCATGAGATCAGGACTCCCATGAACGGCATCGTCGGTTTCACCAACCTGCTTACCGAACCCACAGCCAGCGACAGCGAAAAAACTGAATATATCGAAGTCATCAACAGGTGCAGCTTCAGGCTGCTGTCCATCATCGACGACCTGCTGGACATCTCCAGGATCGAATCGGGACAGATGGAGATCAGGTACAGCCGTTTCAATCCCTTTAAGGTATTAAAAGAATTGCATATCCTCTATCTGAACAAATGCAGGGAAAAAGGGCTGGAACTGACGCTTCACATCGATGAGAACCAGGAAGATGAGTTGTCCATTTACAGTGACGAGACAAAGATTAACCAGATACTGTCAATTTTCATCAATAATGCCATAAAATTCACTGACAGCGGTTCCATCGACTTCGGAATTACTGTCCCGGACAACAATTATCACCTATATGTCCGCGACACCGGCATCGGCATTTCTCCACAAGCGATTGGTTATATTTTCGACAGGTTCAGGCAGGAAGACAGCTCTGTGGACACCCGCAGCTACGAAGGGGCCGGCCTGGGATTGTCCATTGCAAAGGGGCTGGCTGAGTTGCTGGGTGGAAATATTATTGTTGAGTCTGTCGTTAATAAAGGTTCCGTTTTTACGTTAACACTACCTGTAGAAATTCAGGGAAATAAGTAGAATTTATTTATTAACAGGAATAATGATGGATAATAGTCATAACAAATACGAAAACCTGAAAATACTGATTGCTGAAGACGAAGAAAGCAACTTCGTCTATCTGGAAAGAGTTCTCAGGAAAGGTTTCGGAGATATTCAAATCCTGCATGTCGAAAACGGGGTTGACGCTGTTGCTGCCTGCAAATCCAACCCTGACATATCCATTGTCCTGATGGACATAAAGATGCCGATGATGAACGGCTTCGAGGCCCTCAAAACCCTCAGGGTGAACAATATACAAATTCCCATCGTTGCCGTTACTGCTTACGCCATGAGCGGAGACCGGGAGGCAGCGCTCGAAGCCGGCTTCGACGACTACCTCTCAAAGCCTTTCGAACCCGAATACATCATCAAGATGGTTCACAAAAGGCTGGGGATATAGAAGCATCGGGCCCTGGTTCTTTTTCATAGTTTTACATATTCCGGCGGCAGATCCCTAATGTCACAGCGCAAGAGGAACTGCCTCCAAGGCAAAGCCCTGCAAACATCACAGCCCACTGTTATACCGGGCATAATCAAACACACTCTCTTTACCGGTCAATATCGGTTTTTTTACATATTACCTTTTGCTGTGTCCATATATTTTGTAGATTGACATAGTTGAATTATTTAATTTGAATTCCGGTTCTGTCTCTTAATTCAGCAATCAGAATCCAGAATTCATCATTATTTACGGAGGCTTTATGTACAAACAGTTTACTTTACTAATCGCAATCGTTGCCGCACTTTGCCTGCCCCTTGCCGCACAAACACAGCAGGAAGACGAGGTTGTCTGGATGAAACTCAGGACTAAATTAGGCCTTGAGGAAATCGTCAACGCTGTCTTTACGCCTGACGACCAGTCAATACTCGTAACAGACGCAAATAAGAAGCTTGTAGAAATCGACGTTGCCACCGGAGAAGTGAAACGTGAAATCCCCAACATCAAGGGGGTTTATAAGTTCTCGGACGACGGGCAGTTCGTATATACATACGACTTCAAGAAAGTCAACTACGCTACCGGCGAGGAAATCGGGCAGTTTAAGATGGGGGAAACGCCAGCTTACGGTTTTACTATGTTTGATATGAATGAAAAAGCAGGCTATCTGATTGGGGTTCAATACACGCATATTGGCCCAGTTTTTTATTGGAAACCTGATATTTATGTTTTTGACATTAATACATTTTTGTGCGTTGATACAATCGGTGTTAACAGACATTTTTACAGCGGTATTCAAATTACTGATGATGGTAAATATTTTATCACATGGTCATTATTCGATCCTGATCCAAAAGATACCAGCGATGATGAGGATGTTAATATGCTCTGGAACGCCAAAACACTTGATACGATAAGGGAGTGTCCTGAATTAGGTTATGTTAAATCTTCTCCCGACGGCAAGTGGCTTGGAAGTGTCGGAGGTAACCTCGTAAGCGTTTTTGACGCTAATACCCTTGAAAAAAAGTATGAGTGGGAACAGGCCCCCGGTTACCAATACGGCTTACTTTCTGCAATTGATTTTTCTCCGGATTCTAGATATTTAGCTACATCTGGGTATATGTCAGGTTCATCAGAAGGAGCTAAACATATTACAAATATCCATATTTGGGATTTAGTTACCGGAAAGCTTGCAAAAGAATATAATAATTCTGATAATAAATATGACCAGGGTTTTCTTCTTTATTCACATTCAGGAAAAAATTTCATAGGTTTTGGACCTGGTGCAATTATCTATTATAATAACATAATTACATCAATAAATGAAATGAAAGAAATAATAGGTATTTTATATCCCAATCCATCATCAGGAGAAATTATATTAAAGAATCCGAAAATTATTCCAAGTAATCTATATGTTGATATATCGGATTTAGCCGGTACTATTATTAAAGTACTTTTCAACGGTCAATATGAAGGTTCATTACTTAGATTCAACATTTCAGACTTGGCAGCCGGGACATATATACTTAAAGCAGTACAAAATAACAATACTTATGTTTATAAAGTTATAAAGGAAAATTGAGCTATGAGTGATACCACACCCTCAATCAGGCGTTTGATTCTTCCCGGACAAACGGTTAATTCAAGGCGTGGGAAAGTCGGTCATGGAAAAAGTAATTATCACCAGATAATTTTCAGACAAAATATTAGTTTCACAACCACCCAAAGACAAGGCCCGGACCGTTGTGGCCCGGGCTGTTAATTTATAGCGGCAAAAATTCAGTATTCATAGCAGTGTAACTTCTTTATTCCGCCTCTTCATTGCCCCGTCCCGCATGGTTACTCTTTAACCAGCTTCACCGACTGCCTTGTTGTCGGCGTCTGAAGAACAAGCATATATACACCGGAAGGCAGGCTGCCGACGGAGGCTTTGATTGTACACAGCCCATAGGTCTTGTTGTCGGCGTCGATTATTGTTTTAACAATATTCCCCAGTAAATCGGCAATGAAGAGTTTGGTGGGCCCTTCCTCGTCGAGCCAGAAAGTAATTACAATCTCATCTGTTGCCGGTTGAGGCTGGACACTGAGCTCCACAGCGCCGGCTCTGGGATTGACAAGGCGGTTTCCACCTTCCGGGCAGATGCCGAGCAGTTTGAAAATACCCGACTGTTTTTCAGCGTCATACTCGACGATGTTCCCTGTCTTGTCGTAGAAACCAAATTCAATAATATCCATACTTGTTTCCGAAACGCTGCCGAGGCCTGCCACGACGGGTATTTCAGCAAGGATGGAGTCGTTTCCCAGTGCTGTCCTGACGGCGACGAAGACGGAGTCCCCTTCAATCATGTAATCAGTATTGTGCATATAAGCGGAGATGATGGTATTCTGGAACCTGATCTTCGCCCTGACGCTGTCGGCAAACTTCATCAGCCCCTGTGGATTGACGTTTTCAATCTTCAGCTTAAGCCTCCTGTATTCACCGGCATAGGCCGAGTCGTCGAGAACCGTAACAGTACCCCCGGTGCCCGTACCGAACAGTTGGGCAATTGCCGGAGAACCGGCCCCGTTGTAATTGAAACCAAGCTGCCCTGTCGTCCTGCCAAGGTGTAACGGTTCGAACCTCAGGCTCATCTGCTTCTTTTCTCCGCCTTGCAGCGTAAAACTGCCGCCGTTCGTCACACTGAACTGTTCAACGTCAGGCCCCAGCATATCGACGGAGTTTACCGTCAACGGCGCAGCAGACTTGTTCTCGACAACGAAGACGAGAGTGTCTTTGTGTGAGAGTACTTCTACTTTGCCGAAATCGATCAGGGGAGCGCTGACCCGGAGGGAAGGATCGATGCCTTCGCCGGTAATTGTCCGGCGAATCGTATCATTGAGGGACACGATGATTATCTGTGCGCTTTTCTTCCCGACAGACGACGGCCTGAACCAGAATTCAACCGGCAAACCGCCGCCTGCAGGGACTTCGACGGGTGGAGCGCCGGAGACTACGCCGAATTGCGAAGGGTCATTCCCTGTAAAGAAAATCGTATCTGCCTTAATATCATATGGGGTGGGGTTATTGAGAAAACCGGCAACAACCGAGTCTTTGGCGTCGTTAACCCTGACCTGGCCCATATCTATGTTTTGACTCGTCAATTTAACGTTAACAATTGACCAGAGAGTGTCGGATACGTCTTCCATCATGATGGATTTCTGTGCGAATTTCCAGATGGTAACGCTGCCGGCGCTGTCCCCCGTACACAGCCACTCATCTGCCGGGCTCCACCTGAGAGCGGAATAGTTTGCGGCTCCCTGTTCATAGGTAAAGCTCATTGAACCTGTTTGATAATCATATATCAATATCCCATTCCACTGAGCAATGGCAAGTACATTTGAATTCTTGTCCCAA
The DNA here is from genome assembly GCA_964634885.1 of uncultured Hyphomicrobiales bacterium. Lineage (GTDB taxonomy): Bacteria > Bacteroidota > Ignavibacteria > Kapaibacteriales > UBA2268 > DAINRZ01. The sequence continues at coordinate 29,143 of CAZWLN010000040.1, forward strand.
TCGAGGGCCTTGGCCTGACTGAAATTCTTTGAATCAATCAGGAAGCCGTTTGAAGGATTCCATATGCCCATGAAACCGTTCAGACATGAGCCTGCCAGCTTTTCCCCGTCAGGAGACCATGAAACAGAGACAACCGTGTTGCCGGCATTTATCTCCCTGATGTATGTCATTGTGTTCATATCCCAGATTATTATCTTACCGCCGCCATCCCCCGCAGCAATATAGCGGCCGTCAGGGCTCCAGCACAGGTTGGAAGTTATTGGCCTGGTGCTTGTAAGGAAACCGCTGATTCCCTTTGTCTGATGATCGAGGATCAATACCTGATTCATCTTGGAAAACAGGAAAACAACGGCAATTTTGTCATGGGCAGGATTCCACCTTAAATGGGTGAAGTAGAAAAGAGAGTCGGTATCAAATGGATACAACCATGTGAAATTATAAGGATTTGCCATATAGACAGCATCGAAAGTGGAAACGGCAATTTCATCCTGGGCGCCCCAGTCAAGATAATTAATATTGCTGCCCGACCTGAATTTGTTGTAAATCTCGTCGTTAACAGCGTCATATATTACAATGTTAGTATCTAATGCAGCGCTTGCGGCATATTTACCGTCAGGGGACCAGCTCACACTCGTTACGCTTCTTTTGTGTATGAGCTTATAGTCTTTCTTGTCAATGAAGAATAATTCGCCCGAAGTGGAATCCTCTGTGCGTTGTACCTTCATCAGGCACCGGTTGCTCGGCGTATTGGGAATCCCCTTCCATGTGTATTTCAGGCCGGTAGCATCATCAGTAATTACTTTCCAGTTTGTACCGGCGTCGGTACTGTACGAAAGCCGCACTTTGTCATCGGGCAGGATACCTTCCCAGGCAATCTCAGTGTCGGTACCGTTCAGGAACACCTCCCCACCGTTCGGACGCACCAGTTTAAGAGTGTTCCTGAGCTTGTAGCCCGTAGTTCCGCCGGCAACGTAAAACCTCAGCGTATCGCACAGATCGCTGGCGACAGAAAACACTGCGTAATTATAGCCCGAATCGGGCGGACTGTAGGTTACTTTCAGGTATTTCGTTTCACCCTCGGCAAGTGAAAAGTTTTTGGGAGAAACCGTAAAATACTGGTTGTCGCTCGTTACGACAATGTTACCGATAGTGCTGTTTTCTGCCGTAACTGCAACAATCGTATCGCAGGAAGGCATGACGATATTTCTTATATAAACAGATTCCGGATCAATCAGGAGGCCGATTATATTCTCATCTTTGAGAGTGTAATCTGTACTGGCGGCAGTGCCGTCGGGCAGGTATTTTACCAGGACATTCCTGCCATTGCCGCGGCAGCTCTTCTCTGACTCCCATGCGATTGTACAGGGTTGCTGATCCTGGGCTAAATGCAGGATCTGCAGATAGACCGCTTCTATGTCTTTACTGCTGTTACCCGATTCGAACCACATTCCGCCGGTTTTCGTCGTAATTTCCTTCAGGCATTCGGGAGTTTTCTGGCCCAGAAGTACGGAGAATATGCAAATATTATTCTCATTAGCCTTGTCGATAATTTCCTGTGTGGATGGGTCCTGGTTCGGAAAGCCGTCAGAGAGGAAGACGATGACCCTCTTGTATTTGCCCTTTGAGGCTGCGATGATGCCGCCGGCCTCGGGACTGATGAAAGCAGCGTCGTAGTCCGTACCTCCCCTGGCAAAAAGCGAATTGACCTTTTCCAGCAGCAGACTCTTGTTTGAAGTAAAATCCTGTATGAAATAGTTCCGGTTTTCGAAACATGTAATGGCACACTCCGCTTTACCTAACGGCAAATTATTGATCCATATACGCGCGGCGTTTTGTGCCAGGCTGAGATTGCCTCCCCCCATCGACCCGGAAGCGTCCATTACAAGGACGGAGGAGATTGGGTCAGGAGACTTCGGAGCAGGACAGGATACACTCAGTACCTTGCGTTTCACCCCGTTCTCCCAGACTTCGAAATCAGAAACGCTGAGGTTGTACACCTGTTCCATAGCAGAATTATTGAGATTGAACTTCGACGTGATTACCGGGAACGCCGATTGGTCGGTATCGAAGATTGACATGGTCTGTGCGACGGTAACTGTTGCTGCTCCGGCAATAATCACCAAAAATAATATAATGTTTTTCATGGCATCCTCATTTCATTATTATGTTTGTTACTGTCCGGCGCCTTCGCGCTACAGCCGGCAATCTGCCGGCGCCAACCCCGGCAACAATCACAGAATACACCCTCAAAAGTCATTTCTCTGTTCACCCTTTTCGCTATCGTCAAATATAATTACTCTTTGATAAATGACAAAGACTGCCTGGTGGTAGGTGTCCGTAGTACCAGCACATAGACACCCGGCGCCAGGCTGCCGACGGAGGCTTTGATTGTACACAGCCCAAAGGTCTTGTTGTCGGCGTCGAGCAGAACCTGGACGATATTCCCAAGCAGGTCTGCGATGTACAGCTTTGTCGGGCCGGCTTCATCCAGCCAGAAAGCAATCACAACCTCGTCTGTAGCCGGTTGTGGAGTGATGCTGAGTTGCACGGCGTCCGCATTGGGATTGATCAGCCGGTTCCCGCCTTCGGGGCATATTCCCAGAAGTTTAAATGTGCCCGACTGTCTTTCAGCTTCATAGTCCACAACATCGCCGGCTCCGTTGTAAAAGCCGAATTCGACAATGTCGAGACTCGTTTCGGACACTCTGCCAAGGCCTGCCACTACCGGTATCTCCGCAAGAATCGAGTCGTTGCCTAACGCTTTGTCGATATTTACACAGACCGAATCATTTTCAATCATGTAATCAGTACCGGTACGGGAAGGGAAAATAATCGTATTCTCAAATCTTATCTTAGCTTTGATGCTTGAAGCAAATGAAGTTAACCCTTCGGGTTTGACATTATTAATCCTGAGTTTCAGTGTCCTGTACTGGCCGGCATATGCTGAGTCGTCGAGAACGGTAACCGTACCGCCGATGCCGGTTCCATACAACTGAACAACGGCCGGTGAAGCAGGCCCGTTGTAGCTGAAACCCAATTGTCCGGTAGTCCTGCCCAGGTGCTTCGGTTCATACTTCAGCAACAGTTCCTTCTTTTCACCACTCTGGAGTGTAAAACTTCCGGCAGAGGCCATTTTGAACTGTTCTTTGTCCGGCCCGAGCAGGTCAACGGAACTGATGGTCAAAGGGCCTGACGACATATTCTCCACGACATAGGCAAGACTATCTTTGTACGAGAGCAGTTCGACATTACCAAAATCAATTATTGGCGTACTGACCTGCAGGCCGGCTTCGACGCCCTCTCCCCTGATTGACTGCCTGATGGTGTCATTGAGCGAAACAATGTTAACGACAGCAGTTTTAATCCCGACAGACGACGGCTTAAACCTGAACTCAACAGGCAAACCGCCGCCTGCAGGGACTTCAACGGGAGGTACACCGGAAACAACGTCAAATTCTTTGGCACTGCTACCTGTAAAGAATATCTTCTCTGCTGTAATCGCGTATGGGGTTGAGTTAGACAGAAAACCGGTCAATACCGAGTCTTTGGCTTTGTTTACCTGTACCATGCCCATATCAATGTCTTTACTTGCCAGTTTCACGTTTATTATCGACCAGAGGCTGTCTGATACATCTGCCACCGGAACACCCCCCGCCCGGGCAAGTTCAAACAGTACAACGGAGCCTCCTTCGTAACCGGCGCATATCATGTCACCGACAGGGTTCCAGGCCATTGTTGAGATGATGTCCGGAAATTCGTCGATCGTTGTTTCTATTTCATTGGTGAGGAAGTTTAAGAGATTAATTTGTTCGCCTTCTGCAACAGCCAATTTGTCCGATTCATTGTTCCAGCAGACTACCGAGGGGTTAGCAAACAGATAAGTACCGACCTGTGCTCCTGTAAGGGGTTCCGTCACAATTACACCGGTGTTGTACAATGAGAAAGCTAATTTCTGGCCGTCGGGAGACCAGGAGATAGAAGAGACCATGTCAGAATAGTTCTTTTCACTGAATATTCTCAACGAATCCACTTCCCAGATTATAATATAGCCATCATCATCCCCTCCGGCCAGGTATTTCCCGTCGGGACTCCAGGAGAGGCATGTAATCTTCTTATCATGGCCGGTCAGGCCTGGAACGAAGCAATGAGTCTTCCGGTTAAAAAATGCGACAGTATTGTCACTACCACTGCAGGCAAGGATGGTTTTCTTTGGATTCCAGCGGAGACAGGTAAAATCTACTAATGAATCGTGTTTCAGAGTAGAAAAGGAACTGGAACCAGCAGTTTTGAAGTAATAAAAAACCAGTGAGCCACGATGGCAGACGGTCAATTCGGTAGTGTCTCCCCAATCGGCATAGCAATCTGTCCGTTTAGTAATCATATCGTTAAAAATGTAAAACTCATCCTGCGATCTGATTATATTAAGTACACCGTCATAGCCGCTGCTGAGTAAATAATCGCCATCCGGACACCAGCTTACAGAATTGACAACACCATCATGTAAATTGGTATGAGCCGTACTGCGGACAAGAGAATACACACCGGCAGTCGAAGTTCCGGAAGCTTGTACTTTCATCAGGCAACGGCTGCTCGGAGTGTTTGGAACCGGTTTCCAGCCATACTTCAATCCACTGGCTTCATCGGCAATTTTCGTCCAGTTAGCTCCTGCGTCCGTACTGTAGGACAGTATTACTTTCTCGTCCGGCAACACTCCTTCCCATGTGATAATGGTATCCTTCCCCACAAGGAAGGCCTCGCCGCCGTTGGGATGGGTTAGTTTTACCGGGCTTACAACTTTGTGCATCATCGAGCCGCCAACGACATAGAAATTGAGTGTATCGCACAAATCGCTGGCAACGGAAAATTTCGAATAACGATAACCCGAATCGGGCGCAGTATATCTTACATTGATTTTTTTCGATTCTCCTTTTTGCAGGGAGAATTGGGATGGAGTAACCGAAAAATACGGATTATTGCAGGCAATGGATACATTGCTGAAATCTTCATTAATCGCAGTAATAACTACGAACGAATCAACCGCAGGAAATTCGATCTGCTTGAAATAAATCGATTTCGGTTCGATGGCCAGGTTGATTACAAACCGGGGATCCAACGTATATTCTGCCGGGGCAACCAGATTGTAGGCCGGGAGTTTAAACCTGACATCCCTGTAATCTTCACTACAGCTCTGAACGCTCTCCCACTCAATCGTACACGGTTCGGCGTTTTGTGCAATCTGCAGTATCCTGAGGTAAATCGACTCAATATCTGCTTCGCTGTTATCAGTCCTGAAACACAAACCGCCGGTTTGTTCAGCAATCTTAACGAGGCAGTCCGGAGGATTCATTCCCAGCGTAACAGCGTAGATTGTAATGTTGTTGTTTTTGGCCTGGTCGATGATTTCCTGTGTGTTCGGTTCATAGTTGGGCATACCGTCGGACAACAGCACAATAACCCTTTTGTACTTACCTTTGGAAGCGGCAATGATACCTCCGGCCTGTTCATGGAGGAATGCGGCGTCGTAGTCGGTACTGCCGCTTGCGAACAGGGAGTTGACCTTCTCAAGTAAAAGAGCTTTGTTTGAAGTAAAATCCTGTATGAAATAGTTCTTGCTGTCGAAGCAGGTAATGGCACATTCGGCTTTCGTTTGGGGCAATCCGTTGATCCATGCCCGTGCAGCTTTTTTGGCCAGTTCAAGACTGCCGTACCCCATCGACCCCGAGGCGTCCATTACGAGAACCGAGGAAACCGGCTCGGGCGGTTTGGGCGTAGGGCATGAAATACTGAGTACCTTGCGTTTTTCGCTGTTTTCATAGACTTCGAAGTCCGAAGAGGAAAGATTGGCAATCTGCTGATTTGACGAATTGAATGCGAAGAAATTCGCTCTCATTGTCGGGAAAGAATTCTGGTCAATATTGAAGACGGACAAGTTCTGGCTTTTTGCCGCAATTCCACAGCAAATAATCATAAATAATATTACAAGTAACTTTTTCACTTCAGCCTCATCCTATAATTTTGTTTTTATTGTAATTACTACGGTACGACAATAGAACCTTCCTTCGGGCAGGCCGTTATTGTAAAGCAGGGTGTCCTCGCCCATGCCGAGAGCATTGACTTCACTCCTGCCGACGGCCGACTTCGCGGCGTCGGCACGCAGTTGGGAAAGGTTTTTGTTATAATCACTCTTGCCTGTATAGTCCGTATAGCCAGCAATCTCAATTTCAGAACCGGGTTTTATCCTGCTTCTGATGAGGTCGATGATTTTCGAATTGGTTCCTTCGATGTCCGCCTTGTCAAATTCGAAGAGTATCAGTGAATACTTGTCCACTTCGACGTCGCCGATTCGCTCCGTACGCTTCTTTTCCACGGACATGATCTCGACGGGTATTGTTTGCCGTCCGGTTGAAAAGACATTATTCCTTTTGTCTTTAATATCGAATTGATAGACAAGTGGGGTACCGAGATGGGGCAGGTCTTCGGTATTTTTGAATTTCCATTCGAAAAATTCGGGCAGGTTCTCCGAATTGCCTTCAGAAACGACGCCACCGGAGCTGTTCATCCCGTCCTTACCGGAGGTCATCTTCCAGGAATCGATGCCTGCTTCGGCAACAACAGCCGTTTTAAAGCGCAGGGAGCCAAGGTTGGATTTCCTGAGGGTGTCCGTAGTAAATACAGGTTCCAGGATTTCATAGGTATCTGAGAAGAGTTCTACACGGCGGTTCTCCTCGATCTTTTCCGGTTCGTCGTCGGGAGTGGAAGCCTTCACGGGAAGGTTCCTCACTTCGACTGCAATTCTGGCCGGATCGATATTCCAGGTATTTACTAAGTAATTGCGTACAGTTTCAGCTCTTTTTCCCGACAGTTTCCTGTTCCATTTCTCATCTTTCCTGTTGGAATTGCAGCCTGTAAGTGTCAGCCTGGCTTCAGGATAGTCGGTCATGCGCCGCCCTACAATGTTCAACAGATGGTAATAAATGCCGAGGGTCGAATCCTTATACAGCTTCTCAACCCTGAAATCAGCGGTTTCATTGTGTGAGAGCACCCTGTACCTGGCCGGCAGCCCGGGCGAATTTTCGTCGAAGAAAATATAATTCAAAAGCGGGTCGAGCCTGTTTGTAATGAACTCCTCCACAGATAGTTTAGGGTTTTCTGTTTCATTGCCGTCCAGGTCCACACCGGTAGTATTAATCTTTGCGTCGAGACTGAACAGCTTCCGGTGAAAGAGAGTGTCCACCCGCTTGTACCGTTCAGTCGTAATGATGCGGTTGCCCAATTCCTTAACTTCAGAGACGATCTCAGGCCGGCCCGTGACGAATGTACCTTCTTCGTAGTCAGGAGACTTCAGTTCGACAGTGTCAATTTCCTCAATTCTTTCAAACTCATCTTCCATCTTCACCGGGGTGTATTTCAGGGCAGCACCGATGTTCAGGCTGTTTGCCCGCCATCCCGAATCGATAATGTTGGTAATGCTATAATGATAGAACAGTTCCGGGCTGATGAGCCATGAGCCATTGCCTGTAAGTGGGAAATCCCAGCTCAGGCCGGCAACTGCGAACAACTGGAAACTGGTGGCTCCGGGTATATCGCCGGTTGACTCATTGCGTGTCTTCTTGTGGGTGTCATTACCGTAAGTGTCGAGAAACGTAACGCCGGTAAGCGGCCTGGTAATCGTTTCGACCTGCGAATAGGAAGCAGACAGGTTGAATCCGGCCCTGAAACCAAGATTCAACGACAGCCCACCCCATACATCATAGCCAAGCAGCGTTTCAATTCCCAGGTTGTCGATGTCGGCGTCGATCCTGTGCTCGAATTCGCCTTCTGTAATTATACCGTTTTTGAGGAATGTGGTTTTTTCGTTCTTTGTCAGAACCGCGTCCAGTACCGAATAGCCGGCACGAAAGCCGATGAAGAAGCCGCCCGGAAGTCCATATTCAAGCAAAGCGCCAATTCCGTAACCACTACCGGTTCCGCTGCCGAATTTTGGACAGCAGTTGGGCACTCCCGGCAACTTCCTGAAATCGGCGCTGTGCATGTTGACATTGTATCTTGCGTCCAGTCCGACCTTGTATTTCCAGCCTGTTTCGTCCGGCTCTGACGGTTTTGCCTGGAAAAACGGAGCAATCAGTATTACTACAATTGTAAATACTTTTTTCATAAGATTCTTATTTTTTTCTGAGTAAATATTTTCAATAAAACATTTGTCTCTATAACACATGAATTTTGAAATCAGGTTCAAAAAGAATAATATTTTTTATTCTTCTCTGTTCAATACGTGTTAAAGCATCTTTATTATTACAGGCTCTTCGCTATTCAGTATGGGGAACATTATATTGATAATGATGATAGTAAAGAGACTGCAATATCAGTAGATTTGGTAGAGACGCAAGGCCTTGCGTCTCTACTGGTGCGGGTTTCCACAGTTTCGTATAATGGAATATAACGCTCGTTGTTCTTCAACCCCACCTAAATCCTCCCCAAGGGGAGGACTTGAAGAAACACCCCTTATCCTTGGGAAAGGTAGGGATGGAGTTGTCAAGTTTATCAAGTTCATAAAGTAAAGAGAACAGAAAAGCAGAATTACCGGTTTTCTTTCACCTTCCCCTTGGGGAAGGCTGGGATGGGGTAGCTCGAATATTTGAGAATTTACCTTTCAATTACTACTTCCCCACTACAAATAGCGAAGAACCGAGAATAGTCCCCTTACCTTTTAACTGTAATACACACAATCTGCCCCTCCGACAATATGTACATGGCTTTCCTGGTCATTTTCTTTTTACTGTCAGCAGTGAATCAATGTCGAGGAGAAAGAATTCCCGAAAATTTATCATTTTTATATAATTTTTATATGATATTTCTTTGAAAAACCAATTAATAATTTTATATTAATATATTACATTATGTAATTTTTCAAGGCAGAATGTGTGTTTTTTAATAAATATGTCATACTGATAATAAAGAATGTATTTCTTAACAATTTGGTACGCAAATGAGAAAACCCATTTTTATCGCTCTGTTCATCCTTACATTGACGGGACAGCAGGCCATCGCACAAACAACCGGCACTCCTGAAAAAACCTTCGGGAATAAATACGGACTTTTCGGCGGTATTAATCTTAATATGCATACGTCGGATTTTCATACACTTCCGGGCTACCCCATCTGCTGCCCCCATTTTCTTACGGGCAAAGGGACGGGTTTTACCGTTGGAGCCCTGGCCGAATTTAACCTTTCAGACCTGTTCTTCCTCGGCGTCCGAGGCAGCTACACTGCTTACGACGCACTTCTCTCCGAAAAGGAGAATACAACTTTCATCATGAACGGAACAGCGTACAAGGACGGAGAGTTCGAGTACCGTATCGATTCAAAGCTCGGTAATGCCGGCCTCGACGTAATGCTCGGGGTAAGGCTGTTCGCCGGCCTGGCACTTCACGTCGGCGGCAGGGCCGGGTTAAATATATCGGGCACCTTCGACCAGGTCGAAGAGCTGACCAATCCGTCATCGGGAGCGACATTCATAGACCCCGTTACCAAAGAAGACAGCCACAGCAGGACCAGGAATAAATTTTCGGGCGACATACCCGATCTCAACAGTTTCCAGGCTTCACTGCTCGGCGGGATTTCCTATGACCTGCCGCTGAACAGTGAGGGTTCACTCTGGCTCAGTCCCGAAGTCTTCTATTCCTTCGGCCTCACAGATATTGTCAAAGACTCCAACTGGAAAGCAAACAGCCTCCGGCTGGGCCTTGCCGTCAAGTATCAGCCCTTAGAAACCGTATTTGAAAATATCAGGCATGAAAACATCGACACTCTCAGGCTGCCCAATACTAACCTCAAGGAAGAAACACTGATTACCGGCATTCCGAATGAGACCTCCTCAGTCTCCAAATCAGGGAACAGGGAAATTACTACCACGACATACTCCAGGACCGACACCCTGTTCTATCCGAAGAAACTCAGGCTTTTGAGCGACATTACCGCCGTCGGCATCGACTCGACAGGAAAAGAGGTACCAAACCCGAAGTTCGTTGTTGAAGAATTCGTATCGAACCGCCTCGACCCACTGCTCAATTATGTTTTCTTCGACGAAAACAGCAGCCTGCTCGGCAGGAAATACCGGAAACTGAACAGCAGTGAAGCTGACGGGTTCTCAGTCAGCAACCTGTACTCAGACTCTACCCTCGGCATCTATTACAGCATTTTGAACATCGTCGGCAGCAGGCTCAGGCAGTATCCCGACGCCAAACTCAAGCTCGTAGGCTGCAATGCCGCAATCGGGACGGAAAAAGACAACAGGGAATTGTCGAAAAAACGTGCTGAGACTGTAAAAGAATACTTGGTTACGAATTGGGCCGTCAAACCCGAGCGTATCTCAATCGAAGTAAGGGATTTGCCCGAGAAAGCTTCCGTACCGATTGAAGAACCCATGAAAGCCGAAGAAAACCGCCGCGTCGAACTTTACTCTAATAACTACGAGATACTCAAACCCGTGACAACGACAGATACACTGAGAAGTGTCAATCCGCCCGTCGTCAGGTTCAAGCCTTCAACCGAAGCCGAGGCCGGCGTCGATAACTGGAAGCTGACGGTCAGCCAGACTTCTGCCGCCAATGATGCCTTCTCGCGGGAAAGCTCTGTCGAGGCTGTACCAAGCTCAATCGACTGGCAGTTAAACAAGGAACAAAGGCTGGCGCCACACTCTCTGGCTCCCTTCATTTACAACCTGAAGGTAACGGACAAGGTGAACCAGTCTGTAAAAACTTCTGACCAGAAGCTCGACATGGAAATCATCACAATCGAGAAGAAACGTACGATGAGGATCGGCGACATGGAAATCGACAAATATTCACTCATCCTCTTCGACTTCGACAAATCGGATATTTCCGGCTCGAACAAAAAAATCACCGATTACATCAAGAGCAGGATTAAACCTAATTCAACAATTGAAATCCTTGGCTACACAGACATCCTTGGCATGTACGATTACAACAAGAGCTTGTCCCAGCGCCGAGCCGACGCCGTCAAGACGCTTTTGGGCAGGTCCGACGTTACGGTTAAGGCATACGGCGAAGATGAGAACATGTACGACAACTCCTCGCCCGAAGGCAGGTTCTATTGCCGTACTGTCGTAATCAATGTACAGACACCGGTAGAATAAACATCTATATTCTATTTAATTATCATCCGAAGGCATTGTGTCTTCGGATGATTTTTTTTTGCAGCGGACCTCATCTTCCTCTTCCACCTGGCTCTCCGCCTCTGTCAGCAGCCACTGCAATACCATCAGCCGGTCCTTGTCGAGCGGCTCGTAGCTGCCGTTCAGGACGATGTTCATATAGCAGTAATCTATCAGCATTCCAGCCTGTGAGCGGTTTCGATGCGTAAATAAACGGCAGTAGCCCCGATGGCTGTCCCAATCGACTGCACCAGGTCTTCGTCCGTGCTCTTCGCTACCGGTGGCGCCTGGCTGATGTTCGGCGCTCCCTTTCTGACAAAGCATTTCTTTCCGGTTGTCAGGCCGTCGATCCCGTCCAGGTTGATAATGCCCGCTATCCTCATCTTCACTGTGCTGCCCGCCGCCACGGTTTCCAGTATTATCCCTGCGGGCGGCCTTGCCTCGCTGCTCAGGCTGCTGGCGTGGTATATTTTTCCACCGCTGATTGCACCGGCATTGTCAACGGTAACATCCTCGCCGGCTTCGAGCTCAATATCGATGTTGTCGATATCCATTGCTTCAATCGACGATGTATTTTCAAGCACCGACCTTTGTACAGCATTGCTGCTGCCCAGGATATGGCGTTTGAGATTGGCTTTGTAAGCCGGAGCATCAATAAAAGGCATTGTCCCCCCTGATGAAAGCTGTAACATCAATTGTGTTTCCGGTCAGGTCCGCTTCGAGTGCGGTAACGAAGGCATTGGCGCTGTGTGCCGGAAACGGCGCACCGCCGTACCCGAGTAACCCGGTGAAGTCAATATGCAGGTGCAGTCCCAGGTCCCGGACATTTATCACATCGGTGGAGGCTGTAAATTCCATCATTCCCTGGTTCTTATTATTGAAACAATAGGCGGCAGCCTTCGATGTCAAAGCGCCGATGCCGCTTTCCGCCTGCCTGTCCAGCAGGAAATTCCTGTAATAATTCCTCGCAGCATTTTCAAGCCTGTTGCGGTGCAGGTTCGGAATGGACGTCGAGAGCTCTCCGTTGCCGATCTTATTCGTGCCGTCAACAGAAACCGAGCACCATTCGTGAATCCTGAGCATTTCCTGCAGGGAAGAATCATAATAGAAAAGGCATTGCAGGACAGCTTCCGGCAGCGGCATCCGGTTCAACCCGTCCGGTTGGCCTTCCCTGAAGAGCCTTTTGTAATCTTCGGGCCAATCCTTGAGAGCAGGACTTACCCTGATATTATGAATAATATTCTTAATTTCGTAACCGCCCTCGTCCAGCCCGAAACTGCTGTTAACACTGCTGTATTCATTAATGTCATTCTCCGTCAGATCGCCGACGTGGGTAATAGACATCTCGAATTCGGCGCCGTAGGTAATCTTGAAATCGTTTAATACGGACTCCGCCCCCAACTGCCTGATGGCCACCGGCTGTGTGCTGTCGTCGATATACGTAAACACCGGATTGAAGCAGGCCCTGACTTCCTTACCGCTATAGCAGTAAAACAGCTTGCAGAAGAAATTCTCCGCCAGCAGCCTGAATACATTGAAAACATTCCTGTAATCCTTGTACCAGCTCTCTTTGCAGTCCCCGTTGAAAAGCAAACCTCCGGCAAGAGTCTTTTCCTCGTTGTTTTTGAATACATGGCTTATTACAAGAATGTCGTCCCTGTCGCTGATTGCCGTTCCCGGCGCTGCCGCAGTAGTGCAGTCCTGGCGGTAGAAATCCATCCACGACAGGAAATCATGAATAAAAACCAATGTATTATCTGTATCTCCCGTTCGCCTGTATGCCCTGATGAGGTTCCCTGCATCGTTCCGGACCAGTGCCATGAACCCGGCGTTGAAACCGGCTCCGGCGAACCTCAGCCCATCCTTACCCCACAACGCCGGTGGAACCGTAACGACAAATGTCCGGTCGTTCTGGCTGAACCTGTCGTACATCAGCTCCTTCACATGCCTTGTGCTGTCCTGTTTCACCTGCTCCCACAACTCCTGGCCAATGCGGTCAATCTTCAGGTTCCTCAGTACTGTTTCCGCCAGCCCCAGCACATTGATCTTGTGAGTGCCGTCGGACCCGAGTTCATACTGTTTGACACGTTCCTGGACACCGTCCCACACCAAATTCCACGAGCTGCCGCCGTCATCAGACTCCGTAATGAACCAGCGGTTGGGTATGTATATTGCCTCACCGTTTACAACAACAGTTTCCGTGCTTTGCTGCCTCAGGATGTATGCCCTCAGCGCCCCGCTGTCATAGCCGTAAACGCTGTGGCTGCCGAGGCAGCGCAGGTTCAGCTCAATCGCCAGGTTATCCGCGAGCTGCTGCCCGACGGGCATATCGCGGTCAAAGCCACGTTCGAGCTTCGCCGATTTAATAAAATTGTTGGGCAATTCCGCATATTGAGGCGACGATGAATACAATACGGCGCTGCCGGGGGCAAAATTAAGCCTGCGCTCTGTGCCGCCGCTGCTTCCCAGTCTGTGGTAATAAACAACATCGATGCCTGTTTCCATCACTCCGCCTTTCTGTGCCTGAATTCCAGTTCGACCATAGTAAACTCGTGGAACCTCGTTTCGTTCCAGTTCATCAGGTTGACAGCCCTCGGCACGGCTTCTTCCCCGAACCCGATATTATAATTAGCGCTGTATATCCACTTGAAAGGCTTCTTGAGGACGGCCAGCTCCGGGAAGTAGGAATCGAAGCTGAGTTTCTCCGCCGGATAGCGGCGGTACAGCACTTTAACATTATAAGTACCAAAGAAGCGGCTGTCCACATATACACGCCTGTCGGCATATTCGCTCTCGTCGGTTTCCAGGCTCATGCCTGCCCCGAGATCATAGCAGTTAATATCGGCTTCCACTTTGCCCGTAAGCGCAGCAAAATCGCCCGGATAGGACGGTGTTTCCGTCCCTATGATATCCGTATCGGCGCCGATTATCTTTAATATCACCGGACTTGCCATAGATCATTCCTTAAGTAATTCAAATATTTTCTATTAATCTGATTGCTCTTCTTTCTCGATCTTCAATTCAGCATTCTAAATTTCTAATTCCACACTCCTAACTCCTCTTACCTAACTCACTTTTCTTCTTAAGATGGACTCCACCTTTCTTTGTTTGGAGGTGGACTGCGTCATCTAATCCCTCTTTCTTATCTTGGAGGTGGAGTCCATCTACTCTTACCCGCTCCACACTCTTTAACCAGCCACCAGCCACCAACCACCAGCCACCAACAACCAGCAACCAGCCACCAGCAACCAGCCACCAGCCACCAGCAACCAGCCACCAGCAACCAGCCACCAGCCACCAACAACCAGCATCAAGCCACCAGCAACCAACCACCAGCAACCAACCACCAACCACCAACCACCAGCCACCAGCCACCAGCAACCAACCACCAACCACCAGCCACCAACCACCAACCACCAACCACCAACCACCAAC
>CAZWLN010000041.1:0-1908 GCA_964634885.1 uncultured Hyphomicrobiales bacterium
TTATTTGTTTTTCAACATAAAAGAGACGCAAGGCCTTGCGTCTCTACGAAATAATACAATAATACAGCTTCTTTACCACCATCTTGAATAAGAAAATAATTTTCCCCATACTCAATAGCGAAAAACAAAAAAACGAAGGCCGGTACATATGCCGGCCCTCAATTCATTTTTATTATTTTCTAAGCGGATCAGTACCTGTAAACGAGCTGGAACCCAATGTTAAGGGGTGTTCTCGTAAGTGTAAAATCGCCTGCCTTGCTGCCGGAAAAGTAGCCGTTCAACGACTCGGAATGGTCCATCCAGCGGAAGACACCGTCAAGACGGACGCTGTTGCTGAGATAGACACCGGCGCCGAGAGCGAAATACTTGACAGTAGCGTTCGGAATATCCTTTGCGTAGGGTGATGTGGTGGAAGTGTAGCTCGCCCTTACTTCTGCCGGTAACCAGGGCAGCTTGTATTCGGCGCCGAACCCCCATGTTGTCTGTCCTACCAGGTCCCTGATGATGTTTTCGTTAAGCGCTTCCACTTCGTCGGTTGCGTCTGTAAACTCGATCTGAGATGCGTCGGAGTATTCCACTCCGGCTGAAAAAGTCAGACCTGCAGCGTGGAAAGAAACACCTGCACCGTAAACGAAAGGTGTGCGCACGTTGTATGAAGTTTCACCATCGGAGTTGAATGTTGTCCTGGTACCGTCGTCAAAACGGGCGCTGGCGTTCTGGCTGAATGTTTCGGTAATTTCATAGAATGTCGGGAACTTGATGTTGGCGCTGACTCTCATGAATGAACCGATGACGCCGACAACGCCAATCGAGCCGGTAATGCCCGCAACTTCCTGTGTAAGGTTCTCATTGAGTGTGAAATCCGTCAGGTCGATACTGCTCCAGTTCAAAGAATCATAATAGTTATATATATTAGCCGTATCGGCTTCGACAAATTCCCTTCTATAGCCGTAAGTACCCCATTTCCCGGTAATGGAAGCGCCGATGAAAACATTCTTGTCGATGTCGAATGAAATGGAACCTGTCAGATTGTGAAGGCCGCCGGTCTCGGTTATCGACGCAGCCTGTGCAAGGCTGCCGGTGATGGGTGTTTTCAGGTTTTTATCCGCCAACCACAGCCGGATCATCATGTTATTATCTTCTGCCAGCCAGGAACTGTTGGCAGCATAATCGCTGATGTAAGAGCTCTCTGTGTTGAAGGCCCTGTAATCCGTATTGTTCTCGAAGTTGCTTTCGAGAAAATAGCCTATGCCGATGCATGCCTTTGAGTCGTCCATGTCGAAAGGAACGATCATTGAAATATGTGTAAGGTACTCATCGTTGGTAGAAAGGTCAGTCATTTTATCTAAGTATTTGACTTCGGAGGAATTGACCGAGAAACCCAGGCCGACCGAGAGTTCATCTTTGCGTATCAGGCTCATGCCTGCGGGATTGTAGAGCATTGCCCCTGCGTCGTCAACCAGTCCGTAATAGGATACTCCCATCGAAGCAACCCTCGGGGTAATCATCCCGTTCGGCTGGTTGTACCTGAGTGCGTCTTCAATGTACTGTGCTTTGAGGCTTACGGCCGCTGCCGTCATAATCATTGCTGCCAATAATATCTTTGCTTTCATGGTAATTACCTCCTTCCACCGGATGAACGTGAAGATGAACCCGACGAACCGGATGAGCCTGATGACTTGGAACTGCTCGAAGAGCTACTGCTGCTGCTGCCGGAGGACCTGGAAGAAGAACCCGAACTGCTGCTGGAAGAACTCGGAGATGAATAGCTGGAGCGCGATGAGCCTGAGCTGCTGCTGCCGGAGGACCTGGAAGAGGAACCCGAACTGCTGCTGGAAGAACTCGGAGATGAATAGCTCGAACGCGATGAGCCTGAACTGCTGCCGCTTTCAGACGACCTCGAAGAAG
>CAZWLN010000041.1:2008-37726 GCA_964634885.1 uncultured Hyphomicrobiales bacterium
AACCTGAGCTGCTGCCCGAAGAACTCGGCGATGAATAGCTCGAACGCGATGAACCGGAACTGCTGCCGCTTTCAGACGACCTCGAAGAAGAACCTGAGCTGCTGCCCGAAGAACTCGGCGATGAATAGCTCGAACGCGATGAACCTGAACTGCTGCCGGAAGAATTCGGAGATGTATAGCCCGAACGTGAGGAGCCTGTGCTGCCGCTTTCAGACGACCTGGAAGAAGAGCCGGAACTGCTGCCGGAGGAACTGCGGGTTGATTCACCGTTGTAAGGATCGTATCTCGTACCACCGTTCTTAGGATTATAGTCGGGAACGGTATAGGAACGTGAGCCGTTGCTGTTCCTCGAGCTTTCGACGGACTTAACGTCACCGCTGCCTGTGGAGCGCCTGCTGCTGCCTGTCGTCGAACTGCTGCTGCCCGAATTACGGACACTGCTGCCGGTATTTTCAATGCTTACTGTGTTTCTGTCTTTATATATATTGGAGACCTGGCCCATACCCCTTGAACTACTGCCGATCAAACCAGCCGAACCAATTTCGCCGGACTGGCGGCCTGTACCGTCGCCGCTGCCGCGACGCGGACCGAAGCCCCTGTTTGTCCTGTTGACAACCCTGTCGGGTTCGTAGGAATGTGAATGGGTGTAGTGCCCGTCGTGGCCGTAGTGGTGCCAGTCGTGATAGTACCAGTCGTGGTAGCCCCAGTAGGGCGATGAATACCAGTGATAACCCCAGTAGGGATCATAGGCATACCAGGGAGAGTACCAGTCATACCATGGGTCATACCAGTCATGCCAGTAATGGCTGCCGAAGCTGACGTATATTCCTGAATGCCTGTACCTGTAAACAGGATAGCTCATCCAACCGTAATAATCATACCACCAGGGTACGATGACGGGAACATAGACAACACCCTGGTCGGCAGAACCCGAGACAGAACCGGCAGCTGCGTCAGTAGTCGTGTTGCCGTTGCTGCTGCCGCCGGACATGGGATTAGACCAGCCGCTGACTTGCTCTTCTGTTTTTGTTTCATCGTTATTTACAGTGTTGTTGTCGGCATTGCGGGGTTCCTCTTTGTATTCGGGCCTGCTGTAACCGAAGTTTTCGTCGATTGTGCCCGATGAAGCGCACCCCGAAAGATAGAAGCCCATCAGGGCTATCAATAGCGGAGTATAATATAACTTTTTCATGGTACTACCCCTTATAATTAGTAGTTTTACAATTGTTTTTTTCTTTTCTCATATTGTATTTGACGTTCATTTCATTTTACCCTTTTACTAAGTTACGAATTGTTAATTAATTTTTTCAATAATGAGTTTTGGTTTTAGTTTTTAAAATATTTTTGTTAATTTTGTAATCGCGCTCGGATGGCGGAAGTGGTAGACGCACAGGACTTAAAATCCTGTGAGCATTAGCTCGTGAGGGTTCAAGTCCCTCTCCGAGTACTAAAAATTTTAGTATTCAAATTTTCAAAGAACATCTTACACTAATAAACGATTTTTTTGTAACTATGTTATAAACTTAGATGTTACATTAAGTATTATTATGATTGTTCATCTCAATGGTAACTATTACCCTATTTATTATCCTATATAGATACCTGTTTTTTCCCGAACAATCGTTTAAGAACGAAAATTGCGGCGGAGAGACAAAATATTAGCCGCGGAAATACGTGATAATCCTTGAATTAACTGTTTATTAGGGAAATGATGATTAAAAGTTTTATACGCTATGAATTTACACCGTCCGAAAGATTGATACTTTTACGCGGTTTGTACCTCCTGCTTAGCAATATAATGGAAGACATGTATTTTTTCGGATTCTACGATGACGATTTTGACATGGAGGGTGAAGAAAACAGTGAAACTGACGGTGAAGACAACGAAGAAGACAGCGAAGACGATGACGAATCGAACTTTTTCGAAGACAATACCTCATTTGAAGACAATTTCAACCCGGGGATGAAAAACGAAGAGGAAAGCAACGAAGAACCTGAAGCTTTCAGCGAAGACTTCGAAGACGACTTCGACGATTTCGACAACGACGACGACTCCATTTTCAACGACGACTGGAACAACGAAAGATACGAGATGGAAAAAATGGTCTCCGAGATCAAAGTCCTCGAAAACAAGCTGATAAATTATAAATCATACGACAAAAGCCCCGAACTCGGGATCAACGAACTGGAACTACTGCTGCACTCGGCCCACGAAGTCAAGCTTTCACTCGACGAAGAGATCGATGATGATTTGGACCCGGAACCCGACAGCGAAGATGAAGAACTGGAAAAGAACCTTACCGACGCCATCAACAATATGCCGGAAGAAACCAAGAAACAATTGGAAGACGATTTCGAAGAATATATTTTCGGACAGCACAGGGAATTGGGCGAACTGATTGACAAAATCAACGACTGGATAGACAATTATCAAATTAACAGCAATTAGCGTTAAAATGAATACTGCTTTCTTACGTTAAAAACAATATTGAAATACTATACAGTATGTATGAAAGAAAGGCTGAAAGATGAAAGTATTGGCAATAAATGCAAGTCCTAATGGTACAAACGGTAATACGGGGCTGATCCTGGAACCTTTCCTGGACGGCATGAAAAACTCCGGCGCCAATGTCGATCTTGTCAACCTGGACAAACTCAGCATACTTCCATGCCGGGCATGCACCGGCGACCTGTACTACGAACCCAAAGGCGACTGCCGTTGTGAAGACGACATGGCTTTGCTGTACCCGAAATTCAAGCAATCGGACATATGGGTCTTTGCCACACCCAATTACTACGACAGCATCGTTCCCAAGCTGAAAAGGCTTCTCGACAGGATGGAACCCCTGTTCTCCATCGACGACAATGAATTGCACAAAGGTAATTTCGGCAAACTGGCTTTCGTGTCAACCTGCGACATGTATGAAGTTGAGAACTTCAACATCATGGTTGACCATTTCAGGTCGGTAAGCAGGCTCTTTGCCAGGGATTATTCAGGGGCCCTCCTCAGGCCTCACGCAAGTACCCTTGCAGCCATGAAAGAAGTCGGCGCTCCTGTGGACGACATTTTCTCCGCCGCAAAGGAAGCCGGCAAACAACTGGTTTCAAAGGGGGCCATCAGCAGGGAGGTACTCGAAAAAGTCAGCAGGAAACTGGTATCCAAGAAATCCTTCTTCGAAGAACTTAATAACTACACCAATAACAGGCTGTCTCTTGTGTGAGTGCAGTCTCAGGCCCTGTGCCGTTACTGGTTTTCGCCCGGGTTTCACAATACGGGGAGATAAATATCTATGTATTCTTGGAAAATTTTGTTAATTTGTTTACCCATGAAAGTAAGATATTATAGCGGTATGATGAAAATAATGGCAGAATGAAGATAAGAGCAACCAGATCGATAGTCCCGAACCTTTTCACTTTGATGAATATATTCATGGGTTTCACTGCCATCATCAACATTTCCCAGGGCGAGATCCAGCGCGGAGCCTTGTTCATACTTGCCGCCGCCATCTTCGACGCTCTCGACGGCGTAGTAGCCCGTCTTCTCAAATCTGCCAGCGACCTGGGAGCTGAACTCGACTCGCTCTGCGACGCCGTTTCTTTCGGCGTAGCACCAGCCTATATGCTCTACCAGGTCTATTTCTACCAATTCGGCAACATGGGCGTCCTCCTGGCCTCCTTTCCCGCTCTTGCAGGAGTAATCAGGCTTGCACGCTTCAACGTCCAGCTCGCCGGCTTCGAAGACAAACTCTATTTCAGGGGCCTGCCGATCCCGTCGGGAGCTCTTCTGATTGTTTCATACATTGTGTTCTTCCACCTGAAAGGCGTGCTGCCCCAGGAATACAACCTCTACCTTGTAACTGGCGTATCGGTTCTCACCAGCCTGGCTATGGTCTCGAACATCAAGTTTGACAATATGCCGCGCCCCACTAAGAAATCCTTCATGAAGAGGCCGGTGATTTCCATTATCTTCGCCGTCGGCATCATTGTGTCCGTTGCGACGAAGGGCTGGTTCATCTTCCCCTTCATGATGTTCTATGTGTTCGCCAGTTCCATACGCCACTTCTTCACCTGGCTGAAAGAAACCAGGGGAGCCGAAGACGACATAGACGAAAGCGACGACGCCGACAAAAGCCTCTTCGACATATAATTTACCACTGTACTCAGTTTAACTTCAATTGTTGAATTCAAAAAAATTTGTTAAGTTTGGATTAATAAAGGTTTTTCAATTTACAAAGGTCATAGATGGAAACGTTTAAAGCTGAAATAAAAATCTCGCTCAGGAAAGGCATCCTGGACGTACAGGGAAAAACTGTCGAGCAGGCGCTCCATTCGATTGAATTCCAGGACATCACCAGCGTCCGAATCGGCAAGTTCGTCGAACTCAACATCCAGGCGGAAAGCATTGCCAAAGCCAAATCGATGGTCGAAGATGCATGCAAAAAGCTTATTGCCAACCCCATCGTCGAAGATTTTCAAATAGATATAGTTAAATAATAATAAAAGAATGATATGAAATTTGGCATAGTAGTATTTCCAGGTTCCAACTGCGACCATGATGCGTATTACGCAGCTTCCGCCAACGCCGGATGCTCTTCGCAGTATCTCTGGCACAAAGACACATCCATCCCGGACGGCATCGACTGCATCATCCTTCCGGGCGGCTTCTCCTACGGCGATTACCTCAGGTGCGGAGCCATCTCGCGATTCTCACCGATCATGCAGGAAGTAATCCGTTTTGCCGACAACGGCGGATACGTAATCGGCATCTGCAACGGTTTCCAGATTCTGACCGAGTCCGGATTGCTGCCCGGTGCACTGCTTCGTAACACGTCGCTCAACTTCATCTGCCGCGACATATACCTGAAAACAATGAACTGTCGGACGGCTTTCTCTTCTCAGATTCCGGCCGGCAAGGCCCTGCGAATACCCATTGCCCACAACGAAGGCAACTACATCGCCGACAGTAATGTAATTGAGGAACTGGAAGCGGAAAACAGGGTGTTGTTCAAGTATTGCGACCCCGAGGGGAATATCACCGAACAATCGAACCCGAACGGCACTACTAACAATATTGCAGGAATACTTAACAAAAAGCACAATGTACTGGGAATGATGCCCCACCCTGAAAGATACAGCGATGAGGAACTGGGCTGCAACGACGGCATTCATATTTTCAACTCCTTAAAAGAATATTTTAAATAAAAAAAAATAGAGAGGTGTAACATGTTTGGATCCCTCGGCGTACCCGAATTATTGCTGATAATACTCGGAATTGCCCTGCTCTTCGGCGGCAGGAAGATACCGGAGCTGATGAAAGGTTTAGGTTCGGGCATAAAAGAATTCAAAAAAGCTTCCACTGTCGAAGAAGCAGAAGAGAAGAAGAAGATTGAAGAACCCAAATCCAACGGTTAATTAATCACTTAGCGGCCTAATACTATGTTTGATGTCGGCGGCGGTGAACTATTGCTGATTGTTCTGGCGGTAATCGTGCTTTTCGGGCCGCAAAAGCTCCCCGAAATTGCCCGTATTTTCAGTAAGGGCATGACAAAACTCAGGGACGCACAGTCCCAGTTCAATGCACAAATGAATACCATAAAGACTGAAATCAACAAATCCGTCAACCCGGAAAGGGAGTTTGCCGAGGAGTATTACAGGACAAGGGAAACCCGTGCAAAACAATCTGCCGGTAGTGACGGCGGCAGCCCTGACGTGCCCCCGTCGCCTCTTCAGGAACAAACGACAGTTGAGACCGGCAACGTTTCCACTGATGGGAAACAGAACGAACAGGAAAACAACCCTAACCTGAACGATCCATACGGGTTAGGCGACGAAAGCCCGGCAGGATAATCCAAATTCTACACTCATTATCTTAACTCAAAGTTGCTTACTTAAAATTTTACTCTTATATTTGAGCAAAAGGTTCTTTATCAATTTATGCAGAGTATTATGGAAATTATACCTTTCGAATGTGGGCCTCTGATGACCAATTGCTATATCCTGGTCGATAAGTTCACCAAAACAGGTTTACTGATCGACTGCCCTCCGGAGAGCTGCGACGCTGTCCTGGACTATACTTACAAAAACGGGGTCGCCATCGACACGATCCTGCTGACCCATTCACACTGGGACCACACAGCCGACACGAGTGAACTCAAGGAAGTAACAGGAATGAAGGTATATGTGCACCAGGAAGACGAGTACCGGCTTCTCGATCCCATGCGCCATGCCGTCATGCCATTGCCCTTCAACATCGAACCTGTCAGTGCAGATAAATACCTTAAGCACGGAGATACGATACTCTGCGGAGACATGATCGTAGAAGTGCTGCACACCCCCGGTCACACCGAGGGCGGCCTCTGCTTTCTCATTCGGAACAGGAAGGTATGTTTTACCGGCGATACCATCTTCAATCAAAGCATCGGGCGCTCAGACCTTCCCGGCGGCAACTCCGGGCAACTCATCCGCTCCATCAGGGAAAGGATACTAACACTCCCCGACGAATTCATCCTCTTCCCCGGACACGGGCCCAGAACAACAGTCGGCAATGAGAAACTCCATAACCCGTTTGTTTCAGATTCGATACTCCTATGAGAAAGCAATTAGCAACGTTGGCTTTATTACTGGCAACTGCCGTTCTCTTTACAGGCTGTTACAGTTTTACCGGCGGCAATATTCCCGACCACCTGAAAACTCTCTACATCCCTTCTGTTAAAGACAACAGCGGCTACGGCAACCCGAAATTCAAGGACGACCTCTCGGTCAAACTGGTGGAAACCTTCCGCAACGACGGTTCTTTCCAACTGGTCGAAAGGTCCGGGGACGCCAGGCTTACCGTTACCATCTCGTCCATCAGGGAGGAAACAGTTGCTGTAAGCCAGGGGCAGTTGGAAACCGAAAAGAAAGTAATAGTCAGTTGCGAAACCGAATACTACGACGCTGTCAAAAAGAAAGTAATATGGAAAAAAACATTTTCCAATTATGGCACCTTTCTAATCGCAAATGCAGGCACAGCAAGGGATCAGGCCATTTCCAAAGCCATCGAACAAATTGCCGACGACATACTCTTTGGAGTGGTGTCCGGATGGTAATCCCTTATATATCAAATCATTACAGTGTTTTTTAATTAATTAAAGATATATTATTTTTTTTTCATTATTCATAAAAGTTAAGAATTGTCTTTATTTGCTAACAAAAACTTGTTAAGTTAGCACATCATATAATGTGTTTTTATATTATTAATTTTTTGGGGTTTTAACATGAACTTTAAAAAACTTTTTGCAATCCTGACAATTGCAGCTTTCACTTTTGGTGTAACATCCTGCAAAAAGGAAGAACAGAAACCAGCTGAAGAACAGAAACCAGCTACAGAGCAGCCCGCACAGAACCAGCAGGCACAGCCCGCTCCTGCTCAGCAGCAGGCACCGGCCGAACAGCCTCAGCAGCAGCAGCCTGCTCAATAACAAGAACAAAAAATTCTGTTATTTAAATCAGGGAGCAGTAATGCTCCCTTTTTTAATTTTTTTAAAGCCAATGATTCTTGTAATTCTATACATTGCAATACTTTCGGTTCTCCTGCTGTTCAGCCTGCAAAATCTTCTGCTCTGGTTCCTCTATATGAAGCACCGTGGCAAAGAAGAGCCTGGCCAATGTACATTGCCCGCCGCAGAACTGCCGTCGGTGACAGTTCAACTGCCGCTCTATAACGAAGCCCTTGTGGCTGCGAGGGCAATCGGTGGGGCCTGCTCCCTGGACTATCCAAAAGACAGGCTGCAGATACAGGTACTCGACGACTCCACCGACGAAACTACAGCCATTGCCGGTAGTCTTGTCGAAGAATACCGCAGGCAGGGTTTCAATATCGAACTCATTCACAGGAATGACCGTTGCGGATACAAGGCGGGGGCACTTGCCGGGGGTTTCAGCAGCGCCGTTGGCGACTATATTGCCGTCTTCGACGCCGATTTCATTCCCTGCAGGGACTTCCTGCACAAAGTGCTGCCCTGTTTCGAAGGCCCCAAAACGGGCTTTGTCCAGACATCATGGACTCACCTTAATACATTCGGCTCAGTAGTAACATACCTTCAGAACGCAAGACTCGAGTCGCACTTCCTCGTCGAGCAGTACCCACGTTCGGTTGCCGGATTGTTCATCGGCTTTGACGGCTCTTCCGGTGTCTGGCGCCGTGAGTGCATTGCCGACGCCGGCGGCTGGCAGGCAGATACCCTCGCCGAAGACATGGACCTGTCCCTGAGGGCTCAACTCAAAGGATGGCGCGGGATATTCGTAAACACTCCCCTGGCAGAAGCGGAGCTACCCGACTCTGTCAACAGTTTTAAAAACCAGCAGTTTCGCTGGACCAAAGGCTCTGTCGAAGTACTACGAAAGCATTGGAGAAAACTTCTCTCTGCCAGTTTACCTTTTAATAAAAAGGCAGACGTTCTTGTAAGGTTGGCGTCAAACAGCGCTTTCCCGCTGATTGTCCTGGTGTCCCTGCTGAACATGCCTGTTTATGAAATGCTGAAAGACTCGGAGCAATACTCATCGCTGACGACAATAATGCCTGTTTTCTTCCTTGCCCTGATCTCGACATTCCTGACAATCATCTTCATCAACGAGAAGGACTTGCGGTCGGTCCTGAAAAAGACTGTCCTCTTCCCTGCCTATTTAGCCGGTATGATCGGCCTTACTGCCGGTAACTGCGCCGGTTTCACCGAAGCCGTCCTGGGCGTCAGGTCTCCCTTCAACCGTACAGTGAAAACCGGTGGCCGTAAAGTGAAGTCACCCGGACCGGCCCACCGTCGGTCAATCGGTTTTGCCGAGTTGGCGTTGGCCTGTTACAACGGTTACTGGCTCTTTAAGCTTATTGAATTCGGGGATTTCTTCAGCGCTCCCTTCCAGGCTCTGATCTTCATAGGCTACCTCGTCTTTGCATGGAATTCGCTGTTGAAGTAAAAGAGAAAGGAGATAGCATTGATATTGTCTGTTCAAAAAGACAGATGGAGTCCACCTCTAAGGCAAACTCCATCTTCATTCGAATAATCCGGTCAGCTTCTTTCTTTACTTTGCGCCTTCAATCTCGTTCAGTTCATAGCTCTTTTTGCATGAAGGGCATTTGATGTATTTCTCGAAGTTTTCGTCCACTTTCCTGAAGTGATATTCTAAGTAGTAATGGTTGCACTCGGGACAAGCTTTGGCGATAGGCTCGTAGTTTGTCAGGTAATCGCAGTTCGGATAGGCTGAGCATCCCCAGAACTTCTTCTTTTTACCTTTCTTGCTGAAACGTTCAAGCAGTGTACCTTCGTTGCATTTGGGGCACTTGACGCCGACAGTGAAGGAAACGATGCCCTTACACTTGGGATAGTTGGTACAACCGTAGAACTTGCCGAACCTGCCTTCGCGGATGTACATAGGGGAACCGCAGTTAGGACAGGTAACACCTTCGGCAATTACAAGTTCCTTCTTTTCCGTAACTTTCTTCTCCTGTGTCGGCAGCGGCTTTGTGAAATCGCAGTCAGGGTAATTGGAGCAACCAAGGAAGCGTCCTCTCTTACCCACTTTGATTGTCATGGGTGCACCGCATTTCTCGCAGGGTATTTCGGGAATGGCATCCGACTTCTCAGCCTTTTCGAGGGAATGGGTAAAAGGATGATAGAATTCATTGAGTACAATCTTATATGTCTTGTCGCCTTCGGCGATTACGTCGAGTTCATTTTCCATCTCGGCGGTAAATTCCACGTTGAACAGGTCCGGGAAATTGGCAACGAGGACATCGTTGACGTCATGGCCCAATTCTGTCGGCAGGAAGGACTTCTTCGACAATTCGACGTAGTTCCTGTCGGTAAGTGTACTAATGATGGATGCGTAGGTGCTTGGCCTGCCGATGCCCAGTTCGTCCAGTTCCTTAACGAGGCTGGCTTCTGTGAAGCGTGGTTTTGGCTTTGTCTGGGACTTGACCTTCTCAGTTGCCGACAGGTCAACAGCCGATTTTTCCTTAATACCCGGCGGGAGGCTGGTCGACTCTTTCTCATCGCTGCTGTCGTCGCCCATATCGTCATAGACAGCGAGGAAGCCTTTGAAGGTAACGATGTTGCCCGTAGCGCGGAAAGTGAAGTCCCCGCCCTGGATATTGACAGTTGTCTGGTCGATGGACGCCGGGCTCATCTGTGAAGCCAGGAAGCGGTTGAAGATCAGCTCATAGAGTACCGCAAGGTCGCGGTCGATGTTCTTGCGCACGAAATCGGGTGAATATTCGACCGAAGCCGGCCTGATTGCTTCGTGGGCATCCTGCACACCCTTCGATTTTGTCTTGTACTGGGTCGGCTCAGCAGGGACATAGTCCTTACCATAGTTTTTACCGATAAATTCCCTTGCAGCCTGCTGTGCTTCGGGACTAATCCTGAAAGAGTCTGTACGCATGTAGGTAATCAAACCGACCATGCCTTCATCTCCGAGGTTGACGCCTTCATAGAGTTTCTGCGCCAGCATCATCGTTTTCTTGTTCGAGAATCCCAGCCTGCGGGAAGCTTCCTGCTGAAGGCTGCTGGTTGTAAACGGCGGATTGGGATTCCTTTTGATTTTCTTTGTCGCAATAGAATCGATGGTGTATTTTTCTTTCTTTATTGCGGCGACAAGGGTTTTAAGCTGCTCTTCACTCCTGATGTAATGCAGCTCCGCAACTTTCTTGTCGAGTTTTGCCTGATCATTCGGATCGGCTGCTTTGGCCGAACCTTCGGGATTCTTAATATTCTTACCGTCGAAGGCAATGAGTTTTGCTTTGATTGAATTTTTGTCGTCGGTGTCGAAAGTACCGAAAATATTCCAGTAATCGAAAGGGGCAAAGGCCCTGATTTCCTCGTCGCGCTCACAGATGAGCCTGAGTGCAACGGACTGTACCCTGCCGGCAGACAGAGTCTGGTCAGTTTTTTCAATCATTGCTTTCGACAGGAAGGGAGACACTTTGTAGCCGATGAGCCTGTCCATTACGCGACGGGCCTGTTGGGACATGAAAAGCTTTTCGTCGAGTTCGAGAGGCGTTTCCAGGCCTTTTTTGATGCCGTTCTTCGTAATTTCGTTGAACAGTACCCTTCTGATGTCCTTATTCTTCGTTTTGATTTCTTCTGCGATGTGCCAGGCGATTGCTTCACCTTCCCTGTCAGGGTCAGTCGCAATCAGTACATTCTTCGATGTGGACGCAGCAGCCTTCAGGTCCTTGATGACATCAGCCTTGCCTTTGATAGTAACATATTTGGGTATGAAGTCATTCTTGACGTCAACGCCGAGCCTGTATGTCTCCAGGTCCTTGATGTGCCCGACCGAAGCCTTGACAATGTACTTGGAACCAAGATACTTGTTGATCGTCTTAGCCTTTGCCGGCGATTCTACTATTACCAATGTCTTTTCAGCCACTTTTCCCCTCCAAAAATATACTTTATTTTATTAAAAAGAGTACAAATATACGAAAACAATTTTTTCTGATTGCTGACAATATAGAAAAGAATTTTTCGTTTTAAGCAATATATTAGGTGTAACTAATTATTTAATTTATTGTTCTTTAAATTATAATTAATAACAACAAACTTCAGGAGGCCAGATGTCATTATTAGTTGGAGGCAAAGCTCCGTCATTCAAAGGAGTGGCAGTTACAGGCGGCAATGCCGCAGATTTGAACCCCGAAAATGCTTTCAGGGAAATTTCAATCGACGATTACAAAGGAAAATGGGTAGTACTATTCTTCTATCCACTCGATTTTACAAACGTTTGCCCCACCGAGATCGAAGATTTCGGCAGGAACTACAGCAAATTCAAAGAGCTTAACACAGAGGTCATTGCCTGTTCGACAGACAGCCAGTTTTCTCATCTGGCATGGCGTAAACAGCACGCAGGCCTGAAAGATCTCCCTTACCCCATGCTGGCGGACTTCACAAGGGAGACTGCACGCAATTATGAGATACTGAAGGAAGAAACCGGCTATGCCCTACGCGGCCTGTACATCGTCAATCCCGAAGGCAAACTGATGTATTCCGTGATTCACCCGGAAAGTGTCGGCAGGAGTTCAGTCGAAGTACTGAGAGTTCTTTCTGCCTTACAGACAGGACACGGTACCCCCTGCAACTGGCAGCCCGGAGACCGTACACTTTAGTACAGCACACTACAGCCGGAATTCCGAAGCCAATAAAGAAAAAGACAGCCCGAGGTTACACTCCAGGGCTGTCTTCATTTATTGGTCGCACTTTGTAAAAGCTGCTACGGGAAAAAGTGTATTTATTTACTTCTGTTCTTTCTTCCAGGTTCTGTAATTCTTCACCATGCTCCTGACATTGGCTGTATCGATCTGGTTGGTCGTCTCCCATGTAAATTCTTTCTGCCCGTTTTTCCAGAAGACGATGTTGGCGTTAATCCTGCCGTAATCACCGTTGGAAGAAGCATAGGTATCGCCTCCGAAGGAATCGAAAATCAGCATGAACGGGCTTGTCTGGTCGTATTTGTATATCTTGAATGCCTCGAGGCTGTCGAATTCAAATTTCACCTCGCCACAGAGCTGTCCGTTCTCTTCGAACATTTTCCTGTCGGTAATTTTAATTCCAGGGTACTTGTTAAGCAGTTCGTCGCCTTTGAAATAGTCGTCCACAAGCGTAGCGAAATCCGTCATGGTTACATCTTTCCCGTCTTCAAGCTGGGAAACAATATTGATGAATTTAATCGTACCGGTACCGGAATTGGGGCCGGTGAGTTTCAGGCTGTACTGTTTCTTTTCCACCTGAAGGCAGCCGGTTGTCAACACCAGGCCGATAACAGCAAAAATGGCAAATAATACCGTTTTTTTCATAACACCTCAAGATTATTGTAAGAAAAAATTAATCGCAATCCCCTGCCCTGAGCAGGACAATTTGCTTATCCCAGAGATTTATCACTTTATTATATTTCCAGATGTCAAAAACATTGATGTCCAGGCCACATGCACCGATGTAATGGCCAATCGATTCCTGGCAGGGTTTTGTCCCCATCGTATAGGTTCCGCTGATCTGATACGCCGTATGTATCCACGGAACAAGCAGGTCGTCGGCAACACTTAGGGCCAGCCTTGGAAACGCCACGCCGAACCTGGCTCCGATGAACGAAGGAGCGCCGGTTGCAATCTCACCCTTACTCACCTCGATGTCCCCCATCTGGCCGCCGGCGCTGGCTTCTGTTCCGTTGAAGGTAAAGCCTGTCTCCGAATCGTACTTGAACCGGGCCGTTACATTGGTTGAACCGGACAAGGGTATCTGGAACATAAACGTGAATAAGACTTTCAGGTCTATCGTTGCCGGGATATACATGCCCGGGACAGGGAAAGAAAGGAGAGTTAAGTCGGGCTCATAGGTAATTTCCTGGTTGAGGGATGCGTTTGCTACCATAGATATTTCAAAATCGCCTTTGAGGTTCGTATTGCTGACATTCATCCCTGTGATCTTATTGTCGTCGATATTAATCTCGTTCTTGCTTCTGAACCTGTCGATGGTGCCTTTCAAGGTCAATTTAACGCCGACACCTTTGGAGATTTCCTTTGAGATTTCAAAATAGCAGTATGCCTGGCTGCCTTTCAGCAGGATGTACAGTGAATAGTCATAGCCGTTGTAGCTGAAACTGGCGCCAATGCTGTCACCGTCGCCACCGGTAGGCGTCAGGACAACGTTCTTGCCTTCCTTCATTTTAATCTCAGTAATGGTTCCGGGATTGAATTCAATGCCGTAATCCCAGGCTATCTTCCCTTTTTTTATTGCTTCATAAAGGTAGGCGTCTTCGGTTTCGACAACGATATTGTCACCATCTTCAGAGATCGATGATACTTTTCTCATCGCTGTACCTTGTAATACAAATATCTTTCCTTCGGAAAGACTTTGTGCAAAAGCGCTGCCGGCTTTGAAAGTGTATATCCGGTTTTCTTCGTCGATGTCAACTATGGCCTGGAAATCCGAGCTGTCAAGAGTAACTGTGTTTTCGGACCATTGCACATCAAATGTCACGCTGTTGTCTTTCCATACATTGCCGTCATCGCTGGGTGAAGAAGAGTCGGAACAGGAGAACAAACAAACGGCGGCGGTAAGTGTAAGTATTATCAATAGTTGTTGTTTCAATTTCATAACATTAACCTGTAACAATAATTAAAATAAAATAATATAAGGATTTTTTAAGTATAAAACCACTTTTTTAACCAAAAGTTCAGGCAATATCTATGAAATTATCTGCATGGCTGTATATACGTACATATTCCTGCCTGACCGGCGCGTTGTCGGGAGAACGGAGGAAGGGGTCGGCGGCAACAGCCTCGAAAGCCTTTTTTCTTGCGTACGCAATTATTTTTTCGTCTGTAACGAGGTCGATGAACCTGAATTCGGGCAGGCCTGACTGCTTGGTACCAAGGATGTCCCCCGGGCCCCTCAGTTTCATGTCCACCAGTGCAATCTCGAAGCCGTCGCTGGTCTTTTCCATGGTTTTAAGCCTGATGATGTTTGCCTTGGCATCCTCGACATCGATGTTGCGGTATTTCAGTTCATACCTGTAGTTATCCTTTGTGCTGAGAATGCAGTAGGACTGTTTCGCGCTCCTCCCCACCCTGCCCCTGAGCTGGTGCAACTGGGACAGGCCGAACCTCTCGGCGTTTTCAATCAGCATTACCGTTGCGTCGGGTATGTCGATGCCCACTTCGATGACCGTCGTCGAAACGAGTACATGGTACTTCTTCTGAAGGAAATCCCTCATCACTTCTTCTTTTTCGTACCAGAACATCTGGCCGTGCAGCAAACCGACGCTGAACTCAGGGAACACTTCGTTCTTAAGGTATTCATAGTTTTCGACGGCGTCTTTCAGTTCCAGGGCTTCGGACTTTTCGACAAGGGGGTAAACGACATAGGCCTGGTTGCCTTCGTTGACCTGGTCCTTGATGAAATCGAAGACGACAGGCAGTTGGCTCTCGAAAGATACTTTCGTCTTGATCGGCTTTCTGCCGGCGGGCATCTGTTTAATCACCGAGGTGTCCAGGTCGCCGTATGCCGTCATCGACAGGGTTCGTGGAATGGGCGTTGCGGACATTACTAATATATGAGGGGACATATTGCCGCCGCCGAGCGACTCCCTGGCCATACGCTTAAGCTCGGCTCTTTGTGCCACCCCGAAACGGTGCTGCTCATCGACAATGATCAGCCCAAGTTTGTTGTAGGGAATTTCAGCTTCGAACAGCGCATGTGTTCCAATGATTATCCTGGCTTTCCGGCTGCTGATGTCCTCGAACAGTTCGCGCCTCAGCCTTTTATTCTGCCCGCCCATTACCTGGGCAACAGGTACTCCGAGTTCCGCCAGGTAGCCGGAAATGGAATTGTAATGCTGCTCTGCCAGTATTTCCGTGGGAGCCAGGATGGCAGCCTGGTAACCGCTGTCCACAGCCTGGAGCATGGCCAGCAGCGCTACAATGGTCTTGCCGGACCCCACATCACCCTGGAGCAGGCGGTTCATGGGTTTGCCGCTTTTCATGTCGGCAGCAATTTCATTTATTACTTTCTTCTGGTCGTTTGTCAGTGTAAAAGGCAGGGAATCGTAAAGCGTACGTGCAAGCGTGCTTTTCGGATTGATGACAGGGCCGGCCTCCACCTGGCTTGTACCTCTTTTCCTCAGTGCAAGGTAAAGCTCCAGGAAGAAAATCTCCTCAAATTTCATCCTTTGTCTTGCTCTTTCCAGCGCCTGTGTATTCTCCGGATAGTGAAGAGTCATCACAGCCTCTGACTTAGAGGGTATCCTGAGAGTGCCGATGAGGCTGCTGCTGAGTGTTTCCCTGATTGCCGGCGCTTCCCTGCCGATTACCAGGTTGATGATGTCCCTGAGGCTTCTGACGGTAATGCCGGCATTCTTCATTCCCTGCGTCAGCTTGTATATGGGCATGATCATCCCCTTCATGAACAGACGCTCATCTTCCTGGTCAAAAGGTTCAATCTCGGGATGGGAGAATTCGATATTATTATATTTGCTGAGCGAAGGAATACCGGTGATGGTGTACAGTTCGTCTTTTTTCAGGAGCTTCTTGTAATAGTCCGCATAATTCCAGAAGTTCATCTCTGCTGTTCCACCGGTGCCGTCTGTGAGGAGCACTTTCAGGAGTTTCCGGTTTTTCCCGAAGGGATGCTCCTTCATGTCTGACACCCTGGCTACGACAAGCACCTCATTTTTGTACGAGAGAGTTTTATTGAAAGAGAGGTCGTTGACGAAGTTTTCCTGCCTGAGTTTAACCGACAGCGCCTTAAGGGAAGCAACGGCGTTCCTGTCGATGTAACTTCGTGGAAAATAGCCGAGGAGGTCCTCCGGTGTCATTATGCCCTCGGCAGCGAAGGCTTCGGCTTTGCGGGGCCCAACACCTTTGATCCACTGTAACGGCAGTATCTCTTCATTCTTTTTTGACATTTTAAAATATTATATTTTAAAAAACAGTCAATATATTTAGTTTTGGGGAATATTAATAATAATTTTCGTTTTTTTTATTATGAAATTGTACAGGATATTAATAATTGCAGCACTGCTGGTAATGCCGGCAGCTATGGTTCCGGCAGAAACCTGGACCGACAGGCAGGTGGCCTGTCCGGTCTGTGGGACAATAGGAACATTCAAGACACCGGCTTCTTACGGTTCAAACGTTTACATGAAGGAGACAAATATCCAGTTGCTGTTCTGGCCTCACACTGATAATTACTCATTCTATTCATGCAAACATTGCGGCTTCACTTCCTTCATGAGCGACTATACCGATTTCGATTCTACATATAAACAAAAAGTTGCGGACTTGCTGAAGTCGGAGAAAATTAAAGCCGACTTCGTGAATTACTACGATTACCCTATCGTCAAAAGGCTCGACCTGGCAGAGAAATGCTATAAGGCAATGGACAAGGATGATTATTTCTGGTGCCAGTTTTACAGGCTCAAAGGATACTACCTGGAACAGGAGAGGGACAGTGCAGGTGCAAGGGTGAACAGGACAAAAGCCCTGGGCCTGGCTGAAAAAATGCTGAAAAATGAAAAATTCAAGCCAATATCTAAAGAGCTGATGTTAATAATGTCGTCGATGTATTACTACATTGGAAAATATGATGACGCTTGGGCTTACGGCAAGCGATCGAAGATGTATATCTACAAAGGAATAAACATGCCTCAGGAGGACGCAGCCAGGCTGAACGAAGTACTGCTGGGGTTTACCGAGGAATTGTTGATGAGAATCGAGTATGTCAGAAAAAAGGGTAAATGATCAGTTGAAAGCAAGCGGCAATATCGCAGCCACATTTTACAAAGTGCCACGGGAGACTGCTGACCCAGCCGGCCCTTCTGCTGTTTTCTTTTTCCGGGGAGCCGCCGGATGATAGAATTGACCCTGCGCAATCCCGTTGCGGGAAAAATAATACAGGCAGCAAGCGTTTCCTATTCCGTTCTTGTACTTCTCTGGCTCGTACTGATGATTGCGACAAACTTCGAAGGTACGCCCCGGGAACAACTCGCCCTTCTGACTGCGGGCAATCCTTACCATTACATTGTCTTCGGCTGCGCTTCACTAATCTCGCTGCCGGTTTCAATTGTTTACATTGTACTGGCGCTCACCGCCAACAAGGAACTGAGGCTTAGGGGCATACTTGCAATCCTGCTCTTAGGGCCGTATATCCTTCTGGCCACCATTGCCTACACATCGCAACTGACCTATCTGCCGCTGCTCCTTAGCGCAGCGCCCGACAAAGCATTCGATTGGTATTTCAACAATCCCGGATCCCTTGTTTACTTCCTCGATCAGCTCGGCTATCTCTTTTTTGCACTTTCCGGCTACCTGGCAGGGTTTGACTATATTACAGGCAAAGGCACCAGGATGGTAACAGGCATCCTGATGTATGTTATTTCCACACTCTCGGTTGCGGCTTTCGCCCTTTTCGCCGTCAATCCCGGTGTCGCCGGTACTGCTTCGGCTGTCGGTGGGGCTATGACTCTGCCGTTGGCAGTTGCAACTTTCATCTATGGGAAAAAATTGAAAAATAATAAGGAATTTCTATGTTCATAACTTTCGAAGGAATCGACGGTTCCGGAAAATCGACACAAATAGACCTGCTGGAGGAATACCTGAAAAGCAAAGGACTGGACGTCATCAAGCTCCGGGAACCCGGAGGCACCCAATTATCAGAACAAATAAGGAATATTCTGCTGTCCACCGGTAACAGTCTGTCTCCGGAAACCGAACTGCTGCTTTTCAACGCCGCTCGTTCCAACCTGGTCGGTACTATCATTGCTCCGGCCCTCGAACAGGGCAAGACTGTCATCTGCGACAGGTTTTTCGATTCGACTACAGCTTACCAGGGATACGGACGAGGCCTCTCCCTGGAACAAGTGACTCTTTGCAATATGGTTGCTACAGGCGGTCTGAAACCGGACCTGACTTTCTACCTGGACATCCCCTTCGACCTGTCGGTGAACAGGACAAATCACCGTCAACCGGACAGGATCGAACAGTCGGGTGGCGACTTTTTTATGAGGGTTATCGGAGGATTCCGGCAGATAGCCCTCGATGAGCCTGAAAGGTTCATCAGGATCGACTCCTCCCGTGAGATCGATGAAGTAAGCCGGACGATCATCGGCTTTGTCGAAACCAGGATGAAGTAAATATTCAGGGAGAGCGGGGAAAACATTCCGACTATATTCCTGCCCGTTCATATAGTATTCATCGGAAAACCGCCAATAATGGGAATACTTGATTTTTTTTTAATGATTATTTTTTCAAATAATACATTAATCTCAACGTCAAATTTTGAAATTAAAAATTAATTAATCACAAATGAAAGAGAGAATGTGAGAAAAATCAGGAATTACAGTATAGCATTATTATTAACAGGAGCTACGTTCTTCGCAGCCTGTAACAAGCAGGAAAAACCGGAAGAACAGAAAGCCCCCGAAACAACCAATCCACCTGTGGCCGAAACAGTAAAAACACAGGAGAAACCGTCAATGCCTGCCAATGTAATCGTCGTCGGTACAGTTACACCTGCCAAAGGGAAAGGCCCCGTCGAATTCACCTGGCAGGAAGGCGGAGCAGAAAAACTGTTCAGCGAGGCAGCCAAAGGCAAGGTCCTGCTCGTAAACTTCTGGGGTACATGGTGCCCGCCCTGCCGGGAAGAGATACCTGCCCTGGTAGAGATCAGCAAAGACCTGAAAGACAAAGATTTCCTGATGGTCGGCGTCGCCCTGGAAAGGGATCCGGCGACTGCACTCGAAACCGTCGGTAAATTTGCCTCTCAAAACAGCATTCCCTATTATGTCTTTGTCGATGCCGAAGAAAAGCTGGCGCCTGAGTACGGCAAAGCTTTCGGCCCAATCGAAGCCGTTCCGACAACTTATATATTCGACAAAAAAGGAAAACTTGCACAAAAAATTGTCGGTGGTAAAACAAAAGACGAGTTTATGAGTTATATAAATAAATTATTATAAACAATGGAGATAACATGAGAAAATTTGCCGGTTTACTGATTATGATGATGGCAGGTGTAATAATCATCTCTGACAGCGCCTGCACCAAAGAAGAGAATGCAAAGCCGGAAACGGTTGTTGCAAAAACCATGAACGACAACTCCAAGATGGACCAGGCAGCAGAAGTACTTGCTCTCAACGATGTGCAGGAAAAGATCGACGCCAACGGTTCCATGGTCTATAAAATTGAATCCGTCGTCAACAACGGCCCCGGGAAAGTACCCGATTTCAAGTTCAAAGTCGGCGATGAGACCTATTCTTTCTTCGAACTGACCAAAGGCAAAGTGGTATTCCTGAATTTCTGGGGTACATGGTGCCCGCCGTGCAGGATGGAGATACCCGACATCATGTCGCTTGTCGTCGAACTGAAAGGCAAGGATTTCATCGTCATCGGCATCCCACAGGAAAGGAACGCCGGCAGCGCTGTTGACGCCGTTACTTCTTTCGCCAAATCGAAGGGATTGAATTACCTGAACTTCGTCGATGTTTCCAAGGAACTGGCCTCTGCTTTCGGCGGCATTTTTGCCGTTCCCACGACATATATCATAGATAAAGACAGGAATATCTCCCAGGTAACCCAGGGCGCCTCCAACAAAGAAGCATTCCTCGCCATGATTAATAAAGTACTGAAATAGTATTAAACAAAATAAATAATCGAAAAGCCTTCTGGAGATATATTCTCCGGAGGGCTTTTTTATTAGTATTGTTTATCGTACGGGTAAACCCGGTGCACTCAACGATTTTTCCGAACAGGTACCTGCGTTTTCGTCTCCTGTTGCTTCGCTTTCCTGCCGTCGGCGTTGACGAAACCGAACAGCAGTGCTGCAAGGCCTGATAGCATAGCAATATACAGCCCGGACTCGAGATTGATCCTGTATCCGAATTTGATCAGGCCGATATATTTCAGGAAATAATCTGCCCACATGTTTACGGCAATCCAATACACCGACAAAGAGGCTGCCGCTGAAGGCAACAGCCACAACCAGCGTTTCAGGCCGGTAATTCTTTTTGTCAGGTCGCCCATGAAGGATAGGCCGAAGGTTATGATATACAACAAAAAAGGAATCCACCCATGGGAAGCTGTACCACTTACACAACCAAAGTGAGGAACAAACATCCAGGGGAGGAATGTTGCTGCTGCGCCTGCCAAAGCGGCGAAAGCGGTTAAAAACCTTTGTTTGTTCATCGAGACTGCCCCCATAATTGTTATACTTTAACGATTATTTCATAGCCATCTTCGTACCAGTTTTTTATATTCGAGATAATCATCGCCGAATGTAAGCTCCAGCTTTCTTTCTTCCCATGGAATAATCGACAGCCTTATTGCCGCATAGAACAGTAAGGGAACGACAAATGAAACGACGTTGCAGAAACAGATTGCCCATCCTGTAAGCAGAATGATCATGCCGAGATACATCGGGTTCCTCGTCCGCCGGAAAATACCTTCGCAGACAAGGGAGGTACTGTCGTCGAACATGTGTGTCGTTTCATGCTTTTTCAGTGTATCCCTGCATTTCCCCATCAGGGCTAACCCGGCAAAAACCGGTATGAGGCCTGCGAAGTTGAAAGGAAAGGGAATGAGGTTGTATTCAGGGGTTAAAAAGAAATTTACAGCAATAAGGATAGCGGAAACTAAGAGATAGTGCGGTGGTATGATCTTTGGTTGCATATATTATTTCTTTATTTGTAATTTATTAACCTTCTACTGGACAATACCTAATAGCTGCTCTTCATTGTAATAATCATTATCTCAAAAAGATTAAAGAGAAGTTGGCTCTTCCGGTATCTTATTCTCAAGAACCGGCTTTTTGTCATCTTTAATGAGAAATCCCAGTAGCAATGCAGCAATCCCTGCAATAATAATTAGATACAATCCAGTACCGATTGATATAGCCCCGCCAAAACCTCCGGCTTCCGACATTTTCGAATTGAAATCAATAATTTTGTAAATACCCATGAGAGAAGCTAAAACCGAGGGTAGCAGCCAAAGATAGAATCTGCCGCCGGCCATCCTCTGTTCTTTATTGCCGATGAATGCTAAAACAATAGTAATTGCAAACAAAGCAAGGGTAATCCATCCATCACCCTGAGTACCATTTATACTGCCAAACAAAGGCACAGTAACCCAGGGAAGAAAAGTACCAAGTGCACCGGCAGCAGCAGCGATCACAACGAAAAGTTTTTGTTTGTTCATTACATCATCCTTTTTTAGTTATACAAAAATATATTTGCATTTATCCTGCTCAACTATTCACAGGATATTTTCTTCAAAAAGTAATCATGTACATGGTACACATAGCGATTTTCAACAGATAGCCAGCATATTTCCTGAACTT
The DNA here is from genome assembly GCA_964634885.1 of uncultured Hyphomicrobiales bacterium. GTDB lineage: Bacteria > Bacteroidota > Ignavibacteria > Kapaibacteriales > UBA2268 > DAINRZ01. The sequence goes on from CAZWLN010000041.1 coordinate 23,863, forward strand.
ATTAAAGCTAATCATATATTATCTTAAATATTAATCTCGTTTAAGTAATATAGTACTTTTTTATATGAAAAACAAATTTCCTTTTACTGAATAGCAATGCATTGTAAGTAGAGATATATTTGCGCAGGCAGGTATTATTCCGCATCATTTTAAAAAAAATGATCAATTCGGTTAAACAACGGAAATACAAGTGTCGTTCAATCTGCTAAAACAAGAATTGCTTCGCGCATTAGGAGATTCTTCACCTAAGCCTTCGAATAATAAATCTAATTCTATCTTTTACTTCCGAATCAAGAGGTAATTACTATTTCTTCTTCTTCTTTTTCTTGTCGGGTTTACTGTCGCTCTTGTAATCCTTCTTCTTATAGTCGCGTTTGTCGTCGCCTTTAAAGTCCTTTTTCTTATACTCTCTTTTTTCGCCGCTCTTGTAATCTGTTTTCTTATAGTCTTTTTTCTCGCCGCTCTTGTAATCTGTCTTCTTATAATCTTTTTTTTCGCCGCTACCGTATTCAGACTTCCTATAGTCTCGTTTGTCGTCGCTCTTGTATTCGGCCTTACCGAAGTCGCGTTTCCTGCCGCTACGGTATTCGCCGGAATAGTCGTTTCTTCCTTCCGGAGTGCCTTCGTCAACCTTAAGAACGACCTTCCTGTTGTCCATAATCATTCCCTGGCACGACTTCAACAAGCCGGGAACAACTTCGTCTTCAACTTCGAAAACAGTATGCTTTTTCTTGATGTCGATCCTGCCTATGTTAACTTTCTTGTTCTTGGTCTTTTTCTTCAGCAGGTCTATGAGTATGTTGTGAAAGAAGCCGTCGATCTTGCCCATGTTGATGAACAGGCGCGTGTAACCTTCTTCTGTTTCGGCAAATGATGTCCTGCCCTCACCGGAGGCTGTTTTTTCCTTCTTACCCTGGCCTTCTTCAACCTGGTTCAGGTCACGGGAGTCGCGGTAATACTGGAGGAAGCGGTTGAATTCGACAGAGACAAGCCTTTGAATCAGGTCTTCCTTATCGAGCCATTCCAGTTTACTGTAAACCCAGGGGAGGTAAGGCTCGATGTCGTTATGTTCAATCTCAACAGTCTCTAATTTGTTGATCAGGTGGTAGAGCTGCTTCTCGCATACCTGTTTGCCGCTGGGAACTTTAGCCCAATCGAAATCCTTACCGATCTTTTTCTCAATATTCTTAATGAGGCGTTTTTCCCTGAGGTTGGTGATGACGATGGAAATGCCCTCTTTACCGGCCCTTCCGGTCCTGCCGCTGCGGTGTGTGTAAACGTCGAGCTCGTCGGGAAGTTTGTAGTTGATGACATGTGTGAGGTCGTCCACATCGAGGCCGCGTGCGGCTACGTCCGTTGCCACAAGCAGTTGAATATGCTTGACGCGGAATTTATGCATTACATAGTCCCTCTGTGTCTGGGAGAGGTCTCCGTGCAGAGCTTCGGCGTTGTAGCCGTCGCCGATCAGCTTGTCGGCGATTTCCTGTGTTTCCCTGCGGGTGCTGCAGAACACAATGCCGTATATGTCGGGGTAATAGTCTGCAATCCGTTTCAGTGTCAGGTATTTGTCTTTTGCATGTACGGCATAGCAGACATGCTTAACATTCTCGGCGCCGGAATTCTTTGTACCGACGATTACTTCCAGAGGCGAGTCCATGTACTTACGACCGATGGCGGCAATCTCGGGGGGCATTGTTGCTGAAAACAACAGTGTCTGCCTGTTGCCGGGAACGTAAGTCAGGATGTTATCGATGCTCTCTGAGAATCCCATGTTAAGCATCTCGTCAGCTTCGTCGAGGATAATCGTCCTTACGGAATCAAGTTTAACGACATTGCGTTCGATGAGGTCGATCAGCCTGCCAGGCGTAGCAACGATAATATGTACGCCCTTCTGTACTGCCTTGATCTGAGTCTCGATGCTGGCGCCGCCGTAAACCGCAAGTACCTTCACACCTGCCGTGTACTTCGAATAGTCCTTCAGGTCTCCGGCAATCTGCATACACAGTTCCCTCGTGGGAGAAAGTATTAACACCTGGGGTTTGTTGATGTCGGTGTCGATGAGTTGGATGGCAGGCAGGCCGAAGGCGGCTGTTTTGCCGGTGCCGGTCTGTGCCAGGCCAATCACATCCCTATTCTCACCCAAAAGTAAGGGTATCACCTGTTCCTGGACAGGCATGGGGGCTTTGAACCCCAATTCTTCAACAGCCATGACTAATTCAGGGCTGATTCCTAATTCTTCAAAAGTCTTCATTGTAGTTTTATATTATAACAGGGGTTTTCAATGGCGTCATTTGAGGGCTTCGATGACCGCGCCGCCAGATGGTTCTGCACAAATACTAATCCAAAATTCATTTACTATCTCATTCATAAACCGGGTTAATTCAATAGTTTACTTTTTCAAAAACCCGGACAATACAGATTACAAATATACGACTTTTTACGGAATATTATAAGTATTTAATTTTAATCGAATTAATTCAAAACGAATGAATCACTTCACTGTTTTTTCCGAAAAGCTTTTCAGGTACTTGCTGATTGAAGCAGGAAATAAAGTGTAGTAAGATGGACTCCACCTCGCAGGTGGAGTCCATCTCAGGAACAATTATCATAATTTCTGATACTCTGTTTACCTGTACTAAAGAGCTAAGAGCCAATTCTTACAGCCAAGCAATTTTTTTCAGCTCTTCATTATTATTAGTGGGTAAATAAAAAAAATGGCTTTTCGCAATTCAGTATGGATAATATTATCATATTATTCAAGATGGTGGTAATAAGCCGTATAATTGATTTTTATTCGTAGAGACGCAAGGCCTTGCGTCTCTACTGGTGCGGCTTTCCACAGATTTGGATGAAAATTTTTGACTCTTGTTGTCCTTCTATACCAACTAAATTCTTCACACAAGGAGGACTGGAAGAATCACCCGCCTTCTTCTCTTCTCCTTTCACTTGGTGAATAGTTCCCGAGGGGAAAAATTCCCCTGGTGAAGGCCGGGATGGGGGATCTTCAATGTTTGAGTATTTACCTTTCATTATCTACTTACCCACTACAAACAGAGAAGAACCTTTTTTTTCTCTTTATATTCAATTCTGCCTCTTACTTCTTCGTCAATTTACTCTTAATTGATAATTGTTAAGTGAAACGAACTGACGGATGGGACAATGACTGTCAAAGAGTTAATCGAAAAACGGCAAAGTAACCGCAGTTACAAACCGGCTCCGGTAGAGAAAGAAAAGATCATGAGCTGCATCGAGGCGGCGCGGCTGGCTCCATCTGCCTGCAATGCCCAGGCCTGGAAATTCATCGTCGTGGACGATCCTGACCTGAAAGAACAGGTAGCAGAAGCAGCAAACAGCATGGGAATGAATAAGTTCCTGTACGGGGCGCCGGTCATCATTGCGGTAGTGCTTGAAACCCCGAATGTAGCCTCGGCAATAGGTTCAACAATTAAACGAAAAGACTACACCCAGATAGACCTGGGCATTGCCGTAGAAAACATTTGCCTGCAAGCCACTGAATTGGGTTTGGGGTCATGCATCGTCGGCTGGTTTGACGAGCGCAGGATCAAAAAGATATTGCAGGTACCGGCCTCCAGGCGTGTTCCGCTGCTCGTAGTCCTGGGCTATTCGAACGATGAGCGGCACACAAAGAAAAGAAAGAAGATTGAAGATATATTTTCAATCAATAAGTATTGAAATTACTGAAATCATTTTCGCTAATATCAGGATTATTTAATATCTTTTATGAACGGGAACTTCCTGAACCTGCTGTATGCATCTGTAGTGTCGGGAAAAGAATCGATATAAATCACATTGTAATCATCAGATTTACTTACATAAACTCTAACGCCAAGTGATTCAATGATTTTAACTGCTTCATCCATGTTGGAACCGCTTTCAAAGTATATGGTTGCTAAACAAGTATCCTTGACTTGGTCAATGCCTCCCCGATAGTCATTATTATCGTAATAGTCAATTTCTTCATATCCTTTAAGCTTTTGAATTTGTTCTAAAGCTCTTCTCCTGTCTTTTTCAATTCGATCCTTCGACTTCTTCAATTGGTCCTTACTTAGGCGGGATTCATCGTCAACATTTTCACTTTCAAAATCAAACCAAATAGATGAATAGTGTCCCTTCTTACCCCGGTAGAAATACACCGGCAGATTTTCTTTTTCGAACGCCTGAGCAGCGCTGTCGGGTTGACACTTAGCCGATATACTGAGAAAATGCCCATATAATCCTGTATTAACCGACAATCGCATAAGGTATTCGTCAATGAGACTGCAGACTTTCGCATTATTCTTTTGGTAATCATCGCACTGGTCCTCTCTAAATCCTAATTCCAAAACAATATCGCCATTATTATTAAAGAATTTGGCTTCATACATATGGCCGCAGACATCTCCGTACACCAAACGATTACCTGCCAATAATTTTACTGCTTTCTTAATTTCTTTCTTATCAGTAATAAACAGAACTGAATTCTCTTTGTAAATACTCGTCCTGGTAAAGCCCGTGCTTCCGACAATAATACATTTTACACTATCTGCATTAACTTTTCCATATTGGTAAACATGGCCAAAGGCATCACAGTAACCGGAAGCCAGGAGAATAACTAATAACAGCTTTAAGCGACAAATATACTTCATTGCATTTGTAATCCTTTTTTCAGTAAGATACCAATTCTTGTAGATATTTCCAAGAAGTGATTGCTTTGTCAAGTCATTGCACATCATCATTAACCATTTTGTGATGAAACAATGAAAATGATTTGGTTCTTCTCTATTCAGTGTGGGTTTAGAGAGTACCTATCATAACGATTATGGGCATTTGCAGTAATAGATGATCCGACAATAATACAGTAATAAAGCGCTATTACACACCCCCCGTCCACCTCTTGCCAGAAGGGGAGCGTTTTGTTAGGTCTTAACCCCTCTAAGAAGAGGGGTGGCTGCGGCAGCAGCCGGGGTGTGTCCATTAAGATTTGAAAATTATTTATTTGTTTTTAATTTGTTATTTACCCACTACAAATATCGAAGAACCAATGATTTATTCCTACAATTCGATTAATTATTAATAATATATCAAAAGATTTTCACATTTTCAGGATTAATGTGTAATTTAATTTATAATAGTTGCAAGTAAAATTTGAGGCATTTGATAATTGAAAATTATATAAATTAGTAAATTGAACGATTAATAAAATGTAAAGAAGTGTGGTTTCCGGATTTACTAATTGAACAAAAGAAGCAGGGGAAATAAATGTATCAGATAAGAATAACTTCGACCGGTTTGTATTTGCCTCCGCGAATACAGACGTCTGCCGAACTTGCGCCGTTAATCGGCGAGAGTGAAGACTGGATTGTGTCCCGGACAGGCATCAAAGAAAGGCGCATCGCCGAAGAACCTATGGATGTGATTGCTGCAAAAGCCGCAAAGGATGCCCTTAAGGACGGCCCTCCACCCGATTGCATCATTAACGCATCGACAACGCCTTTGCAGTTGATACCCGACAGCTCCGTTTTCATACAACAGGCCCTGGGCTGGGAAGGCATACCTTCATGGTCTGTTCATGCCACCTGCCTGTCGTTCTTAGTCGCCCTGAACTCGGCGGCAGCACTTGTTCACAGCGGTGCTTACAAACGCATCCTGATTGTCTCGGCAGAAACAGGGACACCCTGGCGTAACCTCAAAGAACCCGAAAGCGCTTCTCTGTTCGGAGACGCCGCAGCAGCAGCGATTGTCGAACCGGCGAAGCCGGGTGAAGACAGCGCCTGGATCGACTGGGAGATGAACACTTGGCCGAAAGGAGCCGAACTTACGGAATTCAGGGGCAGCGGTACAAAGCATCCACCCGATCACCCGACTCTGACTAAGCCGGAAGACAACCTCTTTTCAATGAAGGGCACACGTGTTTACCGTTTTGCCCTGGGACACATCAAACGGACACTCGAAAAAATGATGAAGAGGAATGGGATTACTCCTGCCGATGTTGACTGGCTCATCCCCCACCAGGCTTCGGGCCACGCCGTGGAAGCCGGGAGGATGTTCGGTTTCAGGCCCGAATCCATTGCCAACATCATTCCAAATTTCGGCAACTGCATCGCTGCATCCATCCCGATGACCCTCGCAATGTACCACAAAGAAGGGAAGCTGAAACGCGGCGACCTCTGTGTCCTTGGAGGCACGGGAGCCGGATTGTCCGTTGCTTTTGCCATTATACGTTTTTAGCAGGGGTACTGATGTTCTACAATATGTTGAAAGCATACTCCGCGATTGTTGCCAATTTTCACAAACCCTTCAAGCCCCTGCTGCCGGTTGTCGGAATCGGGGCAATGCGCCTGTTGGTTTCAACAGGGATGGCTCTCGACCACTTGTTTTTTCCCTCGTTTCGCAGGCAGAAAGTTGAAAAGCCTATTGTCATCGTAGGCAACCCGCGAAGCGGTACGACATTCCTGCAAAGGTTCATGACCGATGAAAAAATCGGGGTGGGTACAAAGCTCTGGACGATGCTCTTCCCCTCGCTGACATTGCAAAAGATAATAAGGCCTTTCCTACCGGCAATGGAACGCATCAGTCCTGCACGGCACCATGCGAACGCTGCCCATCAAACCAGCCTGACTGCCGTGGAGACTGACGACCCGTCCCTGCTATTCCACTTTTTCGACGGGTTCTTCGTTTACGGTTTCTTTCTCGCATGGTGCAAAGAAGACCTGAAAGACAGGTTCGATCCTCAAAAAAGAGATACATCGGCACGCGATTTCAAGTGGCTCCTGAAAATGTGGAAACGTAACCTCTACTCAGCCGGAGAAGAGCAACTAATCGCCAAGCTGTTTTCACTCGGAGTAAGAATACCGCAATTCCTCGAATACTTCCCGGGCGCAAAAATCCTTTACACCGTAAGGGATCCGCTCGAAACAGTGCCTTCCGGCATTAGCCTTGTTACAGGCGTGCTCGACGGCTGGTTCGGATTCCAAAGCCTGCCTGAGGAAAAACGCAATTTCTATATCGGGCGCCTGTACGACGCTTTCCTGGAACTGAGTATGCGTTTTCATGACGACTACACCAAAGGGCGCATAGACAGCAGCAGAGTCTTCGTTGTCCGCTATGACAGGATGATGAGCGACTTCGACCGGCTGATGGATGAGATTCTTGAATTTACAGGTAAGCAGCCGACTCCTGAGTTGAAGGCGAAGATTGCCGCTACGGCAGAAAAGCAGCGCAATTTCAAAAGCTCCCATCAGTACAATCTCGAAAAGTTCGGACTGACGGAAGACAAAATCATGAAAGATTACAGAAACATATACAAAACATTCTTCGACAGGAATGTATAGTTGAATATTTAACTTGAATAATTAACGGAATCTATATAGTTTGTGAGTTTAATAAGAGTCAGACAATGGAAATAGAAAAAATTACGATACTTGGCGGATGCGGTAGAAACGGTGACGATGAACCTTTGAGGGAAGTACATTTCGAAATGGGCAACATCATCAGCATCGTCGGCCCTACCGGCTCCGGGAAAACAGCTCTCATCAACGACATCGAACTGTTCGCCAATGCAAATACCCCTACGAACAGGAAAGTATTGATTAACGACACTGTTCCACCGGAAGAGTTTATTAACGACCCGTCGAAGAACCCTGTAGCGCTGATTACCCAGCATACCAATTTCCTGTCGGACCTGCCCGTCAGGAAGTTCCTCGAAATCCACTCCCGTATCAGGCAGGGTAACAACAGTTCCCAACTCGTCGATGAAACCGTCGATTTTGCAAACAAACTGACAGGCGAATCCATCCTTCTCGACAGTGCCATGACAGAACTGTCCGGAGGGCAGACACGCGCACTCCTGATTGCCGACGCAGTAATAATCGGCAATTCGCCCATCCTCCTTCTCGATGAGATCGAAAATGCAGGCATTCACCGTACAACAGCCATCGACCTCCTGAAGAAATACAGGAAGATATTCATTTTTGTAACTCATGACCCCCGCATTGCCCTGTTGTCCGATTTCAGGATCGTGATGAAGAACGGCGCCATGCAGAGCAGGATTGTTACCGGAGTAGAAGAACAGCGTGTCCTCGAAGAGATCAAGAAAATCGACGACATGATGCTCTATTTCAGGGCTCACATCAGGTCAGGCAACAAGCTGAGCGAAGCAGACCTTAATAAAAAATTGAAAGAAATTGGATACATAATATAAAGAGATGAAACCATGAAAGTAATAGTATGCGCAGGGCCTCCGACAAGCGGGAAAACAACAGTCCTCAAACAGGTAATCAGGAAGCTCAAAGCCAAAGATAAAAAAGTAGCTTACCTTAAGATCGACGTTCAGTACGCCGACGAAGACGAACTCTTCAGCGCCGAATTCGGCATCCCAGTAAAAAAGGTGTACTCCGGCGACCTTTGTCCCGACCATTGCAATGTTGTGGTGCTCGGCGACGCCATCAAATGGGCAGAAGAGAACGACGCTTATGCACTCTTCGTTGAGACCGCCGGTTTGTGCCTGCGCTGTTCCCCTTACATCGAGAATGCCCTCGGTGTGGTAATTCTCGAGGCTACCAGCGGCATGAACCTTCCCCGCAAGATCGGGCCTATGCTCTCCCTGGCGGACATTGCAATCGTTACGAAGATCGACCTGGTTTCTCAGGCCGAAAGAGAGGTCTTCAGGGCAAATATCAACGACACAGCTAAGGTTGTGGTCATCGAAACCAACGCCCTGCACGGCATCAACATCGACCATGTCGTCAGAAGAATTGAAAATTCGGAAGAAGTGAGCGGGCCGCTGATGCTCAGGGGCAATCCGCCCGTCGGGACATGTACCATCTGCGTCGGCAAAAAAGAAATCGGCAAAGAAGCCCATTTCGGCGTATTAAGAACATTGGAATCGGACATTTTCTATCGTGGAGAATAAAGTCAACATATATTTCGACAATAATGCCAGTACTCCCGTTGACAAAAGGGTTGTCGAGGTCATGCTGCCCTATTTCAACCAACAATACGGCAATCCCTCCAGCCTCCATTCTTTTGGTGTTGAAGCCAAAGAAGCAGTAGAAAGGTCGAGAAAAACAATTGCCGGCCTTCTCAATGTCGGGCCGGATGAGATATTCTTTACTTCAGGTGGTACGGAGTCGAATAATTTCGCCATTAAAAGCTGCGCATTTACGAACCGGGTGAAGGGCAATAACATCATCGTCTCTGCCGTCGAACACGACTGCATAATCGAATCGTGCAACTGGCTGAAGAGGTTGGGCTTTGCCATTACCGTCCTGCCGGTTGACAGCGAAGGATTTGTCGATCCTGACGAACTGTCCCGGTCAATAACCAACGAAACGGTACTGGTATCGGTAATGCATGCCAATAATGAGATAGGGACAATCGAACCGATCGATGCAATAGCAGAAATCTGCAACAACCGTGGAATTACCTTTCACACCGATGCCTGCCAGTCGTTCGGAAAAATACCCCTCAACCTGAAGAATATCGATATGATGACCTTCAGCGCCCATAAGATATATGGCCCGAAAGGAATCGGCGCCCTTTACTGCCGCAAAAGCACTCAATTGCAGCCATGGCAGCACGGCGGGAACCAGGAATACGGCATGAGATCGGCAACAGAGAATGTACCGGCTATTGTCGGATTTGCCGGAGCCGCAGAAATTTGTTTCGAAGAAATGGAAAGAGAATCGAGCCGACAAATTCATTTAAGAGACAAATTAATCAATAAGCTATTATCAACCGGGAATATATACCTGAACGGCCCACGGGAGGACAGGCTGCCTAATAACGTTAACTTCGGTATCAGCGGTAACGAAGGTAATGCCGCTAAACTACTGATGATGCTTCATGACCGCGGTATTGCCGTTTCTACGGGTTCTGCCTGTTCTTCGAACAGAGGCTCCGCATCGCACGTTTTAACAGCGCTGGGACTTAATCAGGTAGAAGCGCTTGGCGCCGTCAGGCTCAGCCTCGGCAGGTACAATACAGAAGAAGAAATTGATTATTTTTTAGATATACTACCTTCCATCATGGAACAATTATGACAAGAACGGAGTAATAAATATGACAGATAAAGAAAGCATACTCAAAAAATTGCCGGGTAAGGACTGCGGACTTTGCATGAGCAAAACCTGTGAAGATTTCGCTGAAATAGTCCTGAAAGACCCCTCGGAAATAAAAAAGTGCATTCCACTGAGCCAGAATGCTCAGAAAACATCTAAGATATTCCTACCGGGAGAAGCCGAGGCTTTCTCGGAGGAAATCACCTGGAAAGACCACCTGGGAAGGGATTACGACTTCATACTCGACAAATATCCCGGCGAGACAGGCCCCAGGGAAACGATAATACTTTTCAATCCGACAAATGTCGAAAAACTCGGGATTAAAAAAGGCGATATTCTCTACGGCAGGCCTGCATGGATCTCCTGCGGATGCCCCGTAACACATGTCGGACAGGTCGTCGAAGAACCCGATTACTTCAACGGTACCGTCGTCTGGTGCATCGTCGGCCCCATGCAGGCACGCGAGCGCGGCATCAACATCGGCTACTACAATACTACTGCCTATGAAGGCATCGTTAAACATACGAAAGCTGAACTCGAGATCGGCCGCCGCTACTATTTCCAGCCCCGCTACTGCATGCTCCAGTGGCGACACTGCGGACTGCTCAACCAGATAGCAAAAACGAAGGATGGCGCCCGCGTCCGCATCGAAGGTTTATGGATCGGCTGATGTGAAAGATTGACAATGAACGGATACTTAAAAGAACTGGAAAACGAAAGCATTTATATACTACGCGAGGCAATAGCCGAAGCTGAGAACCCGGTAATGCTCTATTCCATCGGCAAAGACTCCGGGGTGATGCTCCATCTTGCGATGAAAGCTTTCTATCCCATACAGCCTCCCCTGTCCTATATGCATGTTGACACTACCTGGAAATTCAGGGAGATGATCGATTTCAGGGAGATGATTGCGAAAAAGTACAACATCGACATTATCGTTTACAAAAATGAAGACGGATTGAAACAGAACATCAATCCTTTCACCCACGGCAGCATGATTTACACAAACATCATGAAGACCGAAGCGCTGAAACAGGCGCTGAACAAATACCGGTTCGACATCATCATCGGCGGCGCCAAACGCGAAGAAGAAAAAAGCCGTGCAAAGGAAAGGGTTTTCTCCTTCAGGGACGACAAACACAGTTGGAACCCAAAGGAACAGAGGCCTGAAATGTGGGATTTCTTCAATACGAAAAGGAAACCGGGCGAAAGTTTCAGGGTGTTTCCCCTCTCGAACTGGACCGAACTGGACATCTGGCGGTACATCCTCGCCGAGGGCATCGACGTCGTACCTCTGTACTTTGCCGAAGAGCGAAAAGTTGTGTGCCGTAACGGACAGTATATCAACGTTAACGACGACAGGTTCCAATACGAACCCGGCGAGAAGCCGTTCATGAAGAAAATCAGGTTCAGGACATTAGGCTGCTACCCCCTGACCGCAGCGATAGAATCCGATGCTGCCGATTGCGAGGGCATCGTCCGTGAACTGGAGGAAACCAATATTTCCGAAAGGGTCGGCAGGCTCATCGATTTCGACCAGGCAGGGAGCATGGAAAAAAAGAAACATGAGGGGTACTTCTGATATGGCTGAACTGATTAGATTCCTTACATGCGGCAGTGTGGACGACGGCAAATCGACAATGATCGGTAAATTGCTGTTCGACGCCGGCCTGATATACGAAGACCACCTGCAGTCCCTCAGGGCGGAGATGAAAGCCAACGGTAACCAGTCAGGAGAAATCGACTACTCCTTCCTGCTCGACGGCCTGCTCGCCGAACGGCAGCAGGGCATTACCATCGACGTAGCCTACCGCTATTTCTCGCTCAAAGACAGAAAATTCATTGTGGCGGACACTCCCGGACACACTCAATATACAAAGAACATGGCGACCGGCGCCTCCCACTGCGAAGCTGCCGTCATCCTCATCGACGCCCGCAAGGGCCTCGGGGTACAGACACGCCGTCACAGCCTGATCTGCGCGATGATGGGCATCAGGAAAGTAATATTCGCCATTAATAAATTCGACCTGGTGGACTGGTCCCAGGAGGTTTATACCACCATAGCCGGCGATTGCACGAATCTCGTAAACGAACTGGCAGCAATCGGGTACGGCAATCTGAAATACGGCTGCATCCCGGTATGCGCCCTGCTCGGGGACAACCTGCTCCACCGATCGGAGAACATGCCCTGGTACAAAGGCCCGACCGTCTATGAATGGCTGGAGTCGCTCCGGCACGAAGAACAGCCATCATCCGGCAGCGCTGAATTCACAGTACAGAATGTCCTCAAATCAAGTTCACGGGATAGTAATAATAATTTCCAGGCTCATTCGCAGTTCACTAACGGTGAGCTGAAGAATTTCAGGGCCTACGCCGGGAAACTGGCCTCCGGCACATTGAGTTCCGGCCAGACGGTCAAAGTCCTGCCCTCGGGCCTGAAAACCTCGGTTAAGGGCGTAATTAAAGGCTTTGGCTTCGTCCAGTCCGCATCTGCCGGCGACTCCGTGTCGTTAATGCTCGAAGATGAGATTGACATCTCCCGCGGCGACATCATCGTTACGGACGATGTCCCTGTTTCCAGCCATTCCGATTTTATTGCAGAAGTGATATGGATGGACGACAAGCCGCTTTATAACCGGGACAACTATATCATCAAGGGCTATTTCGGGTACATCAACGCAACTTTTACTAAGGTAGTACACAAATACAACCTTGAAACTTACCGGCATATTGCCACCGACAGGCTGGAACTCAACGAAGCAGGCACCGTTCACGTCAACTGCCACCGTCCCTTGTTCCTGCAGGAATACAAAGACAACAGGCACACCGGCTCCTTCCTGATCATCGACAGGTTAAGCAACAGGACCGTCGGCGGAGGGATGATCAGGGAACTGGTTGACACGAAAACCGCCCCCGAACCGGCTCTGTCAAGGAAAAAGCCCTTCATCCTCTGGTTTACAGGGCTGTCCGGCAGCGGCAAGACCACAGTGTCCGAATACCTGAGGAACACCCTGTTGCTGAAAGGCGTCAGTTCTGTGCTTCTGGACGGCGACACCCTCAGGCACGGCGTCAGCAAAGGCCTGGGATTTACCGACGAAGACAGGAAAGAGAACATACGCCGTACTGCTGAAATGGCGAAACTGATTGCCGACTCCGGCGTCAATGCCATCTGCGCTTTGATCTCACCTTTCGAATCGGACAGGCAGCAAGCCAGGAAATTGCTCGAAGGTTACCGGTTTGTTGAGATTTTTGTGGACACCCCTCTGGAAGTGTGCGAGGAGCGCGACGCCAAGGGTTTCTACAAGAAGGCAAGGATCAGGGAGATACTTGATTTTACAGGCATCGGCTCCATCTACGAAAAACCCGCCAATCCCGATGTAACGATAAATACCGACAGCATTCCCACCGGTGAATCCGTTGACAGGATAATTGATTACCTGCTTATTAACGGGATTCTTTAGGAAGAGTGGAGTTTTTTTAATTACGAATTACGAATGTAGAATGTAGAATGTAGAATGTAGAGAGACTCAAGACTTGCGTCTCAATGATAGAAAACAATTTTAACAAAATTAGAATGTAGAGACAGGTCTCAGACCTGTCTCACAGCATACCTGGCGAAGCCAATTCTGAATGCTGAGCCGAGCGTAGCGAGACCGGCGCAGGCAATTCTGAATGCTGAATTAAGAATAAAGAATTACAAATTCAATATGTCAGCAAGTGGTTGAATTTATTTCCAATTTAGTATTACAGTTGTAGAGACAGGTCTCAGACCTGTCTCACAGCATACCTGGCGAAGCCAATTCTGA
>CAZWLN010000041.1:37826-43008 GCA_964634885.1 uncultured Hyphomicrobiales bacterium
ATGCTGAGCCGAGCGTAGCGAGACCGGCGCAGGCAATTCTGAATGCTGAATGCTGAATTCTGAATGTAAGAAAAAGCTGACCCGGAGCGTCTTTCTCCTTCCCCTTGGGGAATAATTCCCCTTGGGGAAGGCTGGGATGGGGTTTCTCAGTTCGTAAAGCAAGGAGAATTCTGAATGAAAGAGGTTTCACCCGCCTTGGATAAGGAAGGGGCAGGGGGCGGTTCGATTCTTAGTTCTTAAAGTTCATACTCGAACTCCAGGCTCTGCTACTTCGCCATCGAGTCAACCTCTTTCTGACCCTCATTTTCCATGAGGCCGAGGCCGTACTTCCCGGCGAACACTTCAACGGCGTCACGAAACCCCGCGTCGTACTTCACTTCCCTGTCGCCAATCCCTTTGGTAATGGCCCTGACCCTGTCTTTGTCTTCCTGTGAGAAAGGCTCTCCTTTTGCAATTATCGCAATCACTTCCTTAAGGTCCTTGTCAATCATCGACTTGTAGAACTCGAGCAGCGCCTCAAGTTTTTGCCTCATAGTGTCGTCCCCGCCGAAGGCCCCGTAGTTCTTCACAGCTTCAATGCTTTCTGCACACGCTTTCACGGCATTAGCACAGGCAGGGTTAATTTTATCCATATCCCGGGTTTTCATAGCTTTGTACAGGTCCAGAATCGGGCTGACGACTGTGCCCTGGATGGCAACTAATTTCTCCTGGTACTCTTTGGCATTCTCAGGGGTATTGCCGCACCCCATGAGGAACACCACGATGCCCAACAGCAGGATGGCAACTCCGGACAGGTTCTTCATCAATTACCTCTCAATATTTTTCGCAATGCATAAATATGTGCAAAAACCCAGTACATTGCAAATATACGTAACCGACGATAAATAATATAATTAAAAAATTCGGGATTGTGAACATTATTATGAACTAACCGAAAAAAAACCCCGGGTTGAGGCCCGGGGCGGAAAATATCAAAGTAGAGAGAATTTACTTATGCTCGTTCATTTTATCAACTTCCTTTTGCAGTTCATTATCGACAACCCGTAAGCCGAATTTCTCTGCAAAGGCATCGTGTGCCACCTGAAAATCAGCGTCCAGCTTTTTCTCCCGTTCGGTAATTGAATTGTTTATCTCTACAAGCTTGTTTTGTTCTTCCGGAGTTATATTCGGATATTTTGCCATTATCGTAATCATCTCCTTGAATTCGTTCTCAGCCAAGGATTTGTAAAACTCCAACAGCGTCTGCAGCTTCTGCCTCATTGTATCATCGCCTTCGAAAGGGCCCTCTTTTTTGATTGCTTCGACTGCGTCGACAGTGGCTTTCAACGCAGCAGCATAGGCAGCGTCGATCTTAGTTTTGTCGCCGGTGCTAAAAGCATCCGTCAAAGCAAGGAATGACTTCACAACAGAGGTTTGGATTGCAACCAGTTTGTCGTTATAGTCCTTGACATCCATTGTGTCTTTCTTTGTTTCTCCGCAGCCAACAAAGATCAGCAGGGCAAAAGAGAAAAGAGTTGCAAAGGTAATTGTCTTTTTCATGATACTCTTTCAAAAATTAAACAACACAGTAATAATAAATAATTTCAAATAATTTACTCAAACACCTGAGGAGTGAGCTGTTATGAAATAGTAAATACAATTGTATATCATCTGTCCTTTATATTATTATTTGTCTATTTCTTTTTGGAGTTCGTTTTCTTTGAGAATGAGGTTGTATTTCTCTGCAAATGCTTTTTGCACAGCCTGGTATTCAGCGTCCAAGGGCCTTTCTCTTTCGGCAACAGAAGCATTAATGTCATTGGCCCTTTGCTGATCTTCCTGTGTCAAATCCGGATATTTTCCGATTATTTCGACTAACTCTTTGTAATCAATGTCAACGACAGACTTGTAAAACTCTAACAAAGCCTGTAGTTTTTGCCTGAAAGTATCGTCCCCGTCGAACGGGCCTTCCTTTTTAACGGCTTCGACCGCATCGGCCGTGACTTTCTGTGCAGCAGCCCAGGCCGCGTCGATCTTTGTTTTGTCCTTCGAGGAAAATGACTCACCGAGGCCAATAAATGTCTTTATGACGTTGTTTTGGATGGCGACCAGCCTGTTATTGTATTCCTCGGCTTCTTTCGGGCCTTTCCCGCAATTAACCAACATCAGAACCGTCAACAGGAACAAAGCCGAAAAACGAACAGACCTTCTCATGATCTTTCCTTCCATTATTTAACACAATCAAAAAACACATTTATCATTTAATGTGCCATTTTTATTGAGATACATTATCGGCTGGTTTACAGAAAAAATAAACAGTGTATTTTTTCAATCGAAGGAGAGCAATGCCTGTCACTTCACATGCAAAAAAGCCCCGAAAAATCTTCCGGGGCTGATATAGTAACTGTCAATACTCTCTCAATCTATTTTTGGGGCTGTGGCAGTGGCTGTTCCTCTTCAATGGTAACACCGTAATCTTCGGAAAACTCTTTTTGGGCAGCCCTAAGTTCTTCCTGCAGCTTGGCTTCCCTTTGAGATATGGAAAGACTCAAACCGTTAAGCTGGTCCTGGTCATCCTGAGTAACATTGGGGTATTTACTTATAATTGAAATCACCATCTGGTATTCATTAGCAACAACCGACTGGAAGAATTCGAGGAGAGCCTGCAGTTTCTGCCTGTAATTATCGTCACCGTTGAAAGACCCTTCCTTCTTCACAGCCTCGACAGCTTCATTCGTAGCTTTTACTGCTGCGTCGTAAGCAGGTGTGTACTTTGTTTTATCATTTGAACCGAGGGCTCTGTTCATTTCAATGAAGGCGCTGAGAGCAGTGGTTTTGATTGCAGCCAGTTTTTCATGGTATTCCATGGCGCCTTTTGAAGACTTAGCGCAACCCGTTGTAAAGACCAGCGCCATTAAGAACAGAGCCAATATACTTGCATTTTTTTTCATTTTGTTCCTTTCAATTTTTTCATACCGACGCAGAACAATAATGTATTTCTGCCCATCACAATCTGCTAAATTATAACTTATGGCAAAAATTAGCAAACCGTTGAGTACAAAAAAATTCAAAATAAGCTGCTACATCTTATCTATTTTATCCTGGTATTCATTCTCTTTCAGTTGTAAACCATATTTCTCGGCGAATGCGTTCTGGGTCTCGTCGAGCCTTTTGTCGTAAACATTTTCCCGCTCGCTGATGGAAGCCTGTAATTCTTCCAACCTCCTGATGTCGTCCTGGGTCATTCTATCCCCTTTCTTGATAATATTTATCATTTCACGGTATTCATTCTTAATAATCGACTGGTAGAACTCGATGAGGTCCTGCATTGCCTTCCTGAAACTGTCGTCGTTGTTGTACGGTTTTTGCTTCCTGATGTCCTTGACAGCCTGGCCGGCAACTTTTTTAATATTCGAATATTCTTTCTCGACTTTTTTGAAAGAATTGCTGAGGTCTTCCTTGTCGATTGCCTGAAGAGTATTTGTAAAATCGAGCAGGGTTTGAATTACAGTGTTCTGGATGGCAATCAGCCTGTTGTTGTAGTCGAGCGGCGACACAGTGTTTTTGGGTTTGCCGTAAACAGCAGTTGACAGCAACATCAGAGCGAACAGCAGAGTCAGGGACAGTACATATCTTTTCATTATATTCCCCAAATAATTAACAAATAACAATTCTTAATTACAAAGATAATGGAAAGATGATTAATTACTAAGAATTTTCAATCCTTTCGATTGCAAAAGGATGTGAATGCTGTCTTCGGGGAAGAAGCCCTCGTGCCTGAAAAACTCGACATTGTTGGTATCGAGAAAGACCTGGGTGGGCATTACTTTGATCTTGTAAGGTTCCGCCTCTTCGCTGTTTTTTATCACGTCGATAAACTTTACCAATACCTGGTCGCCGTACTTCTTCTGAATGGAGTCCATCACCGGCCTCATCTTCTGGCACGGGATGCAGTTAACGGAACCAAGTTCAACGAAGACAACCCTTCCAAGAGAATCGGCGGGAATGGGGTCTTCGCTGTCGGTGGAGTTACCGGAACAACTGTTCAGCAATGCAATTCCTGTAATAAAAGGAATCAGCAACAAGCAGACGACAGAGCTTTTCAAAAACTCAGGCCAGCCTGGAAAAACATCCTGCCGGTAATAATTAATATTTTCTGACATAAAAGCGCCTTTCTTCAATTCATCAGATAAAATAATGTCCTGACAGAGCCATATTACTTAGTATTGATTGATACCCTGTCCGGGCTTTCATCGGAAAACCACTTCTTCCTGAACCACAGTGCCACATTGACAAGAGCAATGAGTGCGGGAACCTCAACCAAAGGCCCGATGACCGCCGCAAAAGCTTCACCCGAATTAATACCAAAGACGGCGACAGCGACGGCAATTGCCAGTTCGAAATTGTTACTGGCAGCAGTAAAGGATAGTGTTGCCGTTTTGGAATAGCCTGCACCAATTTTTTTCCCCATATAAAACGAGACGAAAAACATTATGACAAAGTAGAGCAGCAGCGGTATGGCAATCCTTACAACATCCATAGGTATCTTTACAATATACTCCCCTTTGAGCGAGAACATTACGAAAATCGTGAAAAGGAGCGCCACAAGGGTTAACGGGCTGATCCGGGGAATGAATTTCCTGTGGTACCACTCCTTATTTTTCATTTTGATAAGGGTGAAACGGGTAATGATTCCGGCGAGGAACGGAATGCCGAGATAGATGAATACGCTCTCCGCAATCTGCCCGATTGTAATATCGACCTGGAAGCCCTGCAGCCCGAACCAGCCCGGAAGGACAGTAATAAAGACCCAGGCATAGACAGAAAAGAACAGCACCTGGAAGATGGAATTGAAAGCCACTAGCCCGGCTGCATACTCCGAGTCGCCTTTTGCCAGTTCGTTCCAGACAATAACCATCGCAATGCATCGCGCCAACCCGATCATAATAAGTCCGGCCATATAATGAGGATAGTCCGGGAGCAGCACTATTGCTAAGAAGAACATCAGTACGGGACCTATTATCCAGTTTTGGACAAGCGACAGGCCCAATACCCTGAAATCCTTGAAAACATCGCCCAGTTCTTCATATTTCACCTTTGCCAACGGCGGATACATCATCAGTATCAATCCGACGGCAATAGGTATATTTGTTGTACCGGAACTCATATTGTCCCAGAAAGAGGCAATTCCAGGATACAGGTA
>CAZWLN010000042.1:0-40477 GCA_964634885.1 uncultured Hyphomicrobiales bacterium
GCGCCGGTGAAAGCATGAGCAGACAGTTGTCGATGACAGCGGTACCCAATCCTTTTTCTAATAATACAGTCATTCACTATTGCCTGCCTGAAGCCTCGCCTGTTACGTTTGAGTTGTACAATTCACTTGGTATTAAAGTTATGCAAATTAATGACATAATCAAACCTGAAGGCGACAATTCTTTCACCTTTGACGGGAATACATTACCTTCCGGCATATACTTTTTCCGGCTCGTTACTGACAATGAAAGTGCCGTTCTGCCGTTAAAGCTCATAAAATAGGTGAAAGTAGGAAATAGTTGTTTTTTCCTTCTTCCTGTTTGGAAAAATTGCGCTTTTTGACAGTAATTCTGAGTTGCCCCTATGAACATGATGATAAGCCTGATAGTGTGGCTGGTACTGATTTCGGTAATATTTACTTTTTACGGTAAGGTGGCTGAACGTTTCAGCGGCTTCACAACCCGCTCGGCCTACCTGGTACTGACACTGGGGGTAGTAGGCGCTGGTGTATATCTGCTCTGCCTCTGGCTCCTGACCCTTTTGCTCCCCACCCGGTACTTCTTCAGCGCCTATATTATATTGTGCAGCGCAGCAAGCATCATCATCCGCTATATTACGATGCTGCTCTATTCCAACCGCAGGAAAGGACTTAACCGGTTTCAACTGGTTACTGTCTCTGTGATTGTCGGCCTGGGCTTCCTCCTTGTCGAGAACTATATCATCATCATAATTACCAACAAATACCTGCTGTCACAGGAACTGATGCTTGTGCCTTCATTCCTGTTTACCTCGGTGGTAATGGGATACTATCATTATGATTCACTGCAGGCCCTGGGCAGAAGGTCCGGCTATTTCCTAATACGCGGTGCTGCCATTGCCATTGTTTACAACACCATCTTCAACTACCTGATGATTCTAGGTCCAGGCTATGTCGGTACCACGGTCTATATTTCCATAATGGCCGCAGCGATTGCCTCTGCTTTGTTCTTCTGTGTACTTCTTAGTGTGAGGGCATACCGTTCGGTCGTGTCTGAGAGATAATAAAAAAAAAATCCGGCCCACACAGTGAACCGGATCAAACGAAAATTTATTCAATCTATGGAATAGAGAACTATTCTTCGCTGATTACCCAGATCTTAAGGTTAACGTTTACTTCCTGATGGAGTTTGACGTTTATGTCGAACACACCGAGCGATTTGATTGGGTCATCTATAACAATGTGTCTCTTGTCAATGTTGAAACCGCGAAGAGCGAGTTCCTGAGCGATCATCTGAGGAGTAACCGAACCGTAGAGTTTACCTTCTTCACCGACTTTCATGGCAACGCTGACCTGAAGTTCAGCGAGTTGTCCGGCGAGTATCTCAGCGGCAGATTTCTCCTGAGCCATTTTCCTGGCATAGATCTTCTTTTCCTGTTCGAGGACTTTTTCAGCTTTTGGAGTCGAAACGTAAGCAAGGCTTCTCGGAATGAGGAAATTCCTGGCATAGCCGTTCTTAACGGTAACTACTTCGCCCATCGAACCTAAATTTTCTACATCTTGTCTTAATATTACTTTCATTTTATTCAGCCTCTGAATTAATGAGGAATTGTTATAAAAAAAAATAAACTATTCGGAATCTGTCTTTTCAGACTTTTCAGATTCAACCGGGTTTTCAATTCTTTCAACGGGACGAATTCTGCCTCTACCGCCTCTGCGCTGGCCTTTGTTTTCTTCGGTTTCTTCCGGCCTGTCGAGGAATGTAGATTCATAGGGCCTGCCGAGTTCGAGGGCTCTCTTTTGCCTGTATTCGCGAAGCTTCTTGGGAAGCTTAACGGTAAGGTGCCTGAGGATTGTGTCCTCGAGGATGAGGAAGCGTTCAAGGACAGGGATTGTACTTGAATTGGCGTCGAATATCAGATGAACATAGAAGCCGTTGTACTTCTTGTTGATAGGATAGGCAAGCCTTCTTCTTCCCCATTTGTTGCTTTCCTGGACAGAACCGCCGTTGTTCTCAATATAGTTGCACACTTTACTGATAACAGATTCGATGTCCTGGTCTTCCAGGGCTGCGTTAACGATAAAAATCGTTTCATATTCACGTCGAGCAATCATGCTTTACTCCAATACGGTTGTTTACAAAAAACATCCTCACTAACTTTTTAATGAGGCATAAAAGTAAAGAGCTACAAAATTAATAGTTTTACTTTAATAAAAAAAATATTTTTACAAAAATTATCCGACTTCCGCATAATTTTTACAAACTTACGATAATTATTTTAATAATTCCATTGTAATATATTCAAATATGCGTATTTTTGTTTTCTATGATTATTAGTAATATTGATAAGAAAATTATTTTAATTAACTTTTTTTATTTTTTAATACTATCGATACTGTCTATCATGGTATTAAACAGCGTTATCATGGCGTTTTAAATATTTATAAAAACTGGTGTACTTATGAATTTAGAAGAAAACAACAACCCGGCAAACGAAACCGTAACTAATGATTTATCAAATGAGATCGCTCCCGTTACCGACACTGTGGAGGCAGCACCTGAAGTTTCCGTTCCCGTTGCGGAAACGGCAATCCCCGTGGAAACAGCACAGGAAACACTGCTGCCGGAAGCCCCGGTAACAGGGAATGACACCCTGGTGGATACGAATGATAGTACGCCTGAACCTGTCGCTTCTGCCGAACCGGCTGCCGCAGAACTGAACGGCCATGAAGCCGGGACCCCGACTGCTGTCGATACTGCTCAGGCAGATGAACCAAAAAATGAGTTCAATCCTGCACTTGAAGCCGTTTTCAATGAATTGAAAGAAAAACACCAAAACAACGAATGTTTTGAAGTGCAAGTCATCAGCCGGATTAAGGGCGGTTTGAGGGTAATGTACAATGAGATGCCACTGTTCCTTCCGGCAGCCCACTTCGGTTTGAAAAAGATTCCTTCGGAACAGGAACTGAACGAAGCCATCGGCAAATCCGTCAGTGTTTCCATCATCGAACTCCAGGAACTCGGTGAAGGCAGAAGAGCCGTCATCGTTTCAAGGAAAAACCTCCTCCTCGACGAGTTCTGGACCAATATTAACGTCGGCGACAAAGTCAGCGGCAAAGTTTCTTCCATTGCTTCCTTCGGCATCTTCCTCGACCTCGGCGGCGTTGAAGGACTCATCCACATCTCCAGGCTTTCTCAGACCCATGTGGACAATCCCTCGTCCATCGCAAAGAAAGGCGATGTCCTCGAAGCTGTTGTCGTTGAACTCGACAGAAACAAAAACAGGATTGCTCTGAGCAGGAAAGAACTGGAAGAGTCCCCCTGGAAGAACGCTGAAACAGAGTTCCCCGCCGGCTCTCGCCAAAAAGGCATCGTCAGAAGGCTCACGGATTTCGGTGTCTATGTAGAGTTGAAACCCGGTGTTGACGGTTTGCTCAGGACTTCCGAACTGTCCTGGACAAAGAGGGTAAGGAAACCTTCCGACATGTTCTCTCCCGGTGCAGAGATCGACGTGGAAATTCTTGCCATCTCGAGCGAAAAAGAAACACTGAGCCTTAGCTATAAAAAAACTATTCCCAACCCATGGAATGAGCTTGCGGAAAAGTATCCCGTTGACAGCGAATTTAACGGACTTGTTCTGCAGGTCCTGCCTCAGGGCGCCATCATCGAAGTCAACGAAGAAATCGACGGTTTCATGCCGCGCAGCAAAATGAAATCCGTTCTCAAAGGCAAAAAGATACCATACCAGGCAGGTGAACGTATCGATGTTAAAATTGCCGACCTCGTTCCCGGTGAAGAATCGCTCATCCTGGCTCCCGTCGAGTCGGAAGAACCCACAAGGCATTCCGAAGAAAGAGAAAGAAGGCCCAGGCCTGACAGAGACTCCTCTAAAGTCAAGGTCAGCACACCTTCCATTACTCTCATCGACATGCTGACCGACAAGGGTAAAAAGGATTTATTTAAGTCTGTTGAATAAATTGTAGATTAATTATAAAAATGATACGTCGAAACCGGTATGGTAATTACTATACCGGTTTTTTTTTAAACGGTATTGATTTTAAAATTTGATGAAAGTGAATGATAACTGAAATTGTGATGGTGACAACATTTGACTATAAACGGCGTTTAACTTGCAATACACTGTATTTTTCCTTAATCCTTGCGTTTGTTTCAATTGTCAACGCCCTGAACCTTGATGCCCAGGCTCCTGTCGTTCGTGACAGTACGGCGAAGACATCACCGGTGATTCTGCCTGGTAACGAGGGCATCGACAGTGTCCATCCCGGTGATATTTATAATAGAATTCTTTTCACTAAAGAACAGGATTCGGCGTACAAACGCGCGATGGCGCTGAGGATTCCCCAGGAATGCAGGCTCAAGTCCGATTTTAGGAAACATTGCGGCAGCCTTTCAACAGAAGCTCCACAAAAAGAAACGATGTGGCAGTCCATCGAACGTGCGTTCAGGGTGCCCCAAAAAGTATATATCCCTCTCGGAACGGAAGTTGTCCAGCGCTATGAAGCCATTCAACGGTCCCAGGCTGTTGACGGCATGACTACTCTGCCGAGGATCGGCACAGGAACACAGGTCTCTTTCGAAGACATCGGCAGGTTCTTTGGGCTTGTTGAAGACGTGTCCCCAAAGATTGAGTATGAATTGAACGAACTCTGCGATGTTGAGATTGTCATATATTCCATCCAGGCTACAGAGATTTGTACTATCGTCAGGAAAGGGGAGACCCCCGGTAAGCACCAGATCACCTGGAACGGAAGGGACGACAACGGCATGAAAGTAGCTCCCGGCGACTATGTTGCCGAAGTTAAGGCCGGTAAGCAAAGGATCAAAACGAAACGAATCCGGATTAACTAAGTACGGGTGAATTAACAGACATACTTATTATTTCTATCTGTCAGAATTTCCAATTTATAATATTATAACTATTGTTTTCCGGAGTGGTAACGGCTGATTGTCCTGAGGATTTCGTCTTCACTCTTTTGCCCGAAACCTTTCAGACCGGCTACCTTGTGTTCCAGGCATGCCGCTTCTAAGCTTTCAACGGAGCTGACGGCAAGTTCGGTACGGAGCGCGCCAATCTTCTTTGGGCCAAGCCCCGGTATCTTCCTTAGTTCGAGTATGGTCTCAGGTACCTCTTCCGTCAGGTTTTCATAGTAGGCAATCTTTCCTGTAGAGGCAAACTCGGCAATCTTTGTAACAAGGGCCTTGCCGAAGCCTTTCACGTCTCCAAGGGTTCCGGATGTTAGCAGAGCCTCAATGTCGAGGCCCTGCTCTTCGATGATGTCGGCGGCAGAACTGTATGCCCGCGACTTGAAAGGATTGTCTCCTTTGACTTCGAGCAGGAATGACATATTCCTCAATATCGTCAGAAGCTCTTTTGTGTTCATGCCGTTCAGGCTAAGGCTCCATTAACCAGTAATAAAATTAATAAGTTTATCTTTAACAAAAATTACTTTCCTGACGGTTTTGCCTTCGAGATGCTTTTGTACTTTCTCGTCGGTTTTTGCCAGTTCCTCTGCTTTCGACTGTTCCAGGCCGGGTTCGGCTGAAAGTTTTGCCCTGATCTTGCTCTGGACCTGGACTACGAGTTCGATTGTGTTCTTTCTGGTTTTCGCTTCGTCAAACTCAGGGAAGGACTGCAGTACAACAGATTGCGTGTGGCCGAGCATGGCCCACAGTTCTTCTGCAATGTGCGGAGCAAAAGGCGCCAGGCAGAGAATGAACTGTTCCATTGCTTTCCTGGGTTTGACGGTTTCCTTTGTAAACTCATTTACAAATATCATCATCTGTGCTATGGCAGTGTTGAAATGGAGGTTCCCGATGTCTTCCGCAACCTTCTTAATGGTGGAATGCAGTATATATTCCTGGTCGGGAGTCATTGCCACGTCAGTAACTGAAGCGGACAGCCTGTCGTTTTCGTCAGCCATCATACGCCAAACCCTGTTGAGGAAGCGGTTAACCCCTTCGATGCCTTTGTCTGACCAGGGCTTTGAGTCGCCTAAGGGGCCGAGGAACATCTCGTAAAGCCTGAGGGAGTCAGCTCCGTATTGTTCGACTACTTTGTCGGGGTTGATGACGTTACCGAGTGATTTGGACATTTTCCTGCCGTCCTCACCGAGTATCAATCCCTGGTGATAGAGCTTCCTGAAAGGCTCTACGGTTGAGACATGGCGGTAGTCATAGAGTACCTTGTGCCAGAAACGGGCGTAAAGCAGGTGAAGGACTGCGTGTTCGGCTCCGCCTACGTAGAGGTCTATGCCTTCGGGAGCCATCCAGTACTTTTCTTCTTCTTTGCCGCAGAAAGTTTCGTTGTTCGACGGGTCGATGTATCTCAGGTAATACCAGCAGGAACCGGCCCATTGGGGCATCGTATTCGTTTCGTACCGTGCTTTCCTGCCGGTCTTTTTGTCGGTGAAATTCATCCAGCTTTCAACTTTTGCCAACGGAGACTCACCGGTCCCGGCAGGTTTGAAGTCCTGTACGTCGGGCAGACGGAGGGGCAGTTCATCTGCGTCGAGTGCGCGTTTGGTGCCGTCTTCGAAGAACATAACGGGAATGGGTTCACCCCAGTATCTCTGGCGGGAGAACAGCCAGTCGCGCAGTTTGTATTGAACCTTTCCGTTGCCGATTGACTTTTCTTCCAGCCAGGCAATGGTTTTGGCCTTGGCTTCGGCAGTACCCAGGCCATCTATCGATAGTGTGTCGTTTGCCGAATTGACAGCCACACCGTCGTCGGTGAATGCCGCTTCCATAATATTTATTGCTGAAGAGTCGGCAGGAGCAACCACCTGGATGATTGGAAGGCCGAATTTGAGGGCGAATTCATGGTCGCGTACGTCGTGGGCAGGGACTGACATGATGGCGCCGGTACCGTAGGAAGCCAGTACATAGTCGGCGATCCAAACGGGTATCTTCTTGCCGTTCATCGGGTTTACAGCGTATGCCCCTGTAAAGACGCCGGTCTTGTCTTTGCTGAGTTCAGTCCTTTCGAGGTCGCTTTTGACCGAACTGTTGTGGATATATTGTTCGACGATGGTTTTCTGTTCCGGTGTAGTAATCGAAGGGACAAGGGCGTGTTCGGGCGCCAGTACCATATAGGTAGCGCCGAAGAGCGTGTCGGGCCTTGTCGTAAAAACGGTTATGGTTTCATTGCTGCCTTCGACAGGGAAGACGACTTCTGCGCCGTCGCTTCTGCCGATCCAGTTCCTCTGCATCTCCATCGTCGAATGGGGCCAGTCCACAAGGTCCAGGTCGCTGAGCAGCCTTTCGGCATACTCCGTAATCCTGATCATCCACTGGCGCATGGGTTTACGTTCAACGGAATAGCCTTTTTCACGCCATTCCTCAACTTCTTCGTTAGCGAGGACAGTACCCAGCGCTTCGCACCAGTTAACGGGATGCATTGAGATGTAAGCCAGGCGCTTACTGTCTTTGTATGCTTCGACGGCTTCACTGCCTTCGAGGCCTTCGGGTATCGGCAATTCGTCGATGTGCCTTGCCCTGCCGGCGTCATGGTCGTACCATGAGTTGTATATCAGGAGGAACATCCACTGAGTCCATTTGTAATAGTCAGGGGAGGTAGTGTTGATGATCCGGCTCCAGTCGTAGCCCAGGCCGAGGAGTTTCAACTGGCGGGTAAAGTTTTCAATGTTCACCCTTGTTGCTTCGTTCGGATGTATTCCTGTATTCATGCAATACCTTTCGGTCGGCAAACCGAAAGCGTCGAACCCCATCGGATGAAGAACATTGAAGCCTTTCATCATCTTGTACCTGCCGATTATGTCCGTGGCAGTGTAACCTTCGGGATGGCCGATGTGAAGGCCTGCACCGCTGGGATAGGGGAACATGTCCAATATATAATACTTAGGTTTTGTTCTGTCGGTACCGACTTTGTAAATGTCGTTATTATGCCAGAATTCCTGCCATTTCTTCTCAATTTCTCCGTATGGGTACGATGCCATATAGCCACTTTTTATTAATTATAAAAAAACAAACACCAAAATTACGAAATATGATTTAATTTTGAATAAATCTAATTTATTAACATTGGATTTTTCAATGGATTGTTTGTAGTTATTATATTATAAGGTTGGTCAATGAAACATATTCTTTTGATAGCAGCAGCTTTGTTTACAGTTTACGGTTCAGTGTTTGCAGACAAAACCGGGGATGCAATCAAGTACAGCAACGACCTGATCAATGAACAAAACAAAGTGGCAGAAAAGTTCAGCGCTCTTGCCGAAGCCTTGAACACAAGGAAGGTCGAAGCCCTCGATTCGTGCCTCAACGCCCTGAAAAAGCAAACGGAACAGTCCATGAAAGTTCTCGGAAAAATGAAAAAATTCGACAACAATAGCAGTTTCCTCACCTCAATGAAGAACCTTGTACAGTTTTACCAGGGCTTGTGCCGCAAAGACCTTCCGACGCTGATAAAGATTCACAAAAAGAAATCTGTAACGCTCAGCGACGACGATATGGTTACAATGGACAGCCTGACAAGTTCCATCGTCAAACGGGAAGAGCCGTTGGTCATGGAAATCGACAAATCACAGAAGGAATTTGCAAAGCAGTACAATTTGCTGATAGGCCGGAACAACTTCCAGGACGGATCAAAGGATGCCCAGGCAGCCAACAGGCAGATTAACGAAGCCATTGACTACAATGATTCGATCATTGTATTGCAAAACCGTTTTGCTAAAGCATTCATCGGCTTTACCGACATTGTGCAGAAGAATGACAAATTTGAAGTTGACAGCAGTTTTAAAGATACGAGGAAAATTCTTGACGCGGTCATTAAGGATATGAATGCCATCGGCGGCTTCAAAGGGGATAACAGTTTCAGGAACGCTGCTATGGACTATTTTACATCATTTGCAAACCTGATGGATAAAGATTTTACGGTGTTCCTTGAACTGATTGGGAACAAAGCGGGTTTCAGCGAAGAAGACACGAAGCTCTACAATGAGATGGTCTATTCCCTGCCGAAGAGTATCGATGAATACATGAATAAATTCGCAGAGGCACAGAAGCGGTTCGCAGAGAAATACAACATAGTTCTTTTTGATAAATTCAAGAAAAAGTAATCAGGCCATTTCTAATATTTGATAAACCCGGATAATGCGTTAGAAGTTGTAAATATCACATATATAATTGATATATAACAAATTACAGTTTTCCCCTCCTTTGACAAGGAGGGGCCAGGGGTGGTTGGATATTCTGTGTTTTGGGTTATCTAATGCACAATCCGGGATAAACGGCAATATTACGTCCCCGGGCAGGCCTGTCAGGCCCTGCCCCGGCTTTCCTTCTTCTCACTCAATGCAGCGCCGGGCGTGCAATCTGCCAGGTTACTGCTTTTGTTATTAATATTTGATGAACACGAAAGTTAACACTTCATTGCCGTCGGTAACCTTAAGGTAATAGCTGCCCGAAGTCAACTTTGTCCCGTCTATTATTATAGTACCCATACTCAGGGTGCCGTTTTCTGTCTCAGTAACGGTACTGAAGGCAATGTCGGGAACCAGCCTTGTATTTCCCAACAGATCGCAGACAACGGCCTCGGCTTTTCGGACTGAGCCTGTTGGTGTGAACATCCCGATTTCCGATGTGGCAATGCCCTGAACGGGGTTCGGATAGACCGGGTTTGCCTGGAACAGCGGCCGGTTGAGTTTTGTGGTAACAATCATGATTGGCGTATGGCAGCGTGTGTCACCATTGTAATAATTAGGGCTGCCTTTTCCGCTGAAGTATATGATATGCGGGCTGCAGTTATCTCCCAATATCGCGCTGTCGATGTCGGGATCGGCGGCTGACGGGTAATAGCACACATCGACCGATACTGTTCCGTAGGGAGGAACGGTAAGTGGGAAAACGGACTGCTTAAGAGAGAACTCGATATTGCGGTAAACAAAGATGTCGTCGATGACCATCTCTTCTGAAGAGACATTCCTGATTGTAAAAGGCAGGCATTTCCTGTATGTCAGATTGACCGAGTCGAACTCGAGAGTGTCGGGCATATGGTTAACGGAGACAATATACCTGTTCGAATCAACTTTCACAGTGAATGACCTTGTCGGAGACACTCCTTTGCAGCCGTATTTGTCGGTAACTTCGACATAATAGGTACCGGTTTTGTATATTACAAGCTCGTTGTTGCCCTCAGCCACCAGCGAATCTGAAGGCAGCGTAAACCACCTGTAGTTCTCGTAACCGGACGCTGTGTACAGTATTGACGGGTCACTCTTACAGAAAACCGTATCTCCTTTGACATTAATCTCAGGTTTTGGGTTGGCTCTCATATAGACCGTTTTGCTGGCTTTACCCTCGCATCCGTTACTGTCGATTATTGATACCGCATAGGTGCCGGCCGAAGTAACCGTAATGGAGTCGGTAGTCTCGCCGGTTGACCATAAATAAGATGAATATTCACCTTTAATATACAGCACCAAAGGCGTACCTTCACAGAGTGAGTCAGGCCCGATGGCGGCGACGGCAGGTTTTGGTGCGGGGACGATTACCACGTCGATGGTGTTTGAGCTGCCGCTGTCGCACTCGTTACTTGAAGCGGTGACAGAATACGTGCCTGCCTTGCTGACCGTAATCGAACGGGTAGTCTCGCCGGTTGACCAGAGATAATCGGGAAATTCGGCTGTGGTTGTAAGGGTAACTTCCTGGCCGGCGCAGAGTTTTGTCGGTCCCATTGCCTGAATCTCAGGTTCCAACGGTTCGTAGTTATGATATTTGTAAACGCCGTGGTCTCCCACCAACCATCCCGTCGTGTCGTTTACAAACCAGATGTCGTCCATGTCCATGCCCTTGTCCACACCACAGTTGTCCAAATGCCAGGTTACACCTCCGTCGCTCGTATAGTAAACAGAAGCATCATAGCCGCAGGCCCAGCCGTGCTTCTCGTCGAGCAGGTAGCTGCCGAACATGGAAGTACCGGTTCTGTATTGGCGCCAGGAAGCACCACCGTTTGTTGTCATACGTATGCCGGATTTGGTAATCTCGTCACCGCCACAATCTCCGGAGTATGGAACAAGTATGGAATTGCCGACGACGTGTATGTCTTCCTGCCAGTCATTGTCACCTGACTGGGATATAACCGTCCAGTTGTAGCCTCCGTTTGTCGTCTTCCAGATTAATCCGCTGCTGACGGCGTAGCCCAGACCGTTGGCAGAGTAGAGAGAAATGTCGGTCATACCGGAAGCCGGATAGCTGTAGGGGATGACGGTCCAAGTACTGCCGGCGTTCGTTGTCCTGCAGAAGTACTGACTGCCGACGCAGCCGCCACCGACAGCCATACCGGTGTTCTCATCGACGAAGCAGACGCCCCATATACTTGGAGTAATATCCCTCGAGATAATTCTCCAGGTAGCGCCACCGTCTGTTGACCTGTAAACGCCGTATGGGCCGGAAGTGTAGCCCACATCTTTCGAAACGAAGTGAATGCTTTCAAGCTGTTTTTCGAAGTCATTAGAAGTACTGTTCAATACCGTAGTCCCGCGCCAGGTAATGCCGCCGTCCGTAGTCCTGATGACATTGCCGTTGAAACCGCAGACCCAGCCGTAGTTGGGGTCATCGGGAAGGAAATAGACTTCGAGCCAGTAGTTGTTTTTGTATGTTGCAGGTATGGTTTCAATCTTAATCCAGTCGGCCTTCAGCGGCGCGGCCAAAGACACTGTCGATAACAATAGTAAAGTAACGAGTCTCAGTCTAATCATCATATTAATCCTATCCAATTATTTTTGATATATAAACTTATAAACACAGAAAATGTTTTAAAAGTCTCAAAATTTCTTACTGTCATATTTCCACAGGGACATGTTGTTTTGCAGTCCTTAAGATTAAAATTAACAGAGATTCATCTTTAAATAATTGTCTTATACAAAGTGAGTTAGATGATGCATTTAATATGAATAACGAAAGCAAGGTTCGGCAATTTATAAGAGGTCAAATAAATCTGTTTTTGCTAATATCCTGAGAATATTTGCAATTACAGGTTTGAATGGGGTACGAAAAAAAAAGTTGAGGACATCGGCTGTATAAGTTATTGAAGTTACAATTATTTAAAATTTCCAAGAAAAATAATAAAAAAATATAAAATTAAATTCTTGTGTGATTACAAAAATTATCACAAATTTATTTCGTGTGGTTTTTGAAAATTGAAATTAGTTTTAACGACGTTAAGACATGAAAGAGTAAAAGTCACAACATAGATAAAAAGATACCGTAAAAGGGTATTTTTTTTTCTCTAAAAGTTAAAAATAAGATTAAAGTTATTTTTTTCGGGTATTTTATAAGAAATAAAATAGGGAGACTGTGTTGTCCAGAAAATTTGACACTATGACAGCAGAAAGTAGTAACGAAATAGAATTAGTTAAGAAACAGGAATTTGTAGATAGTAAGCAAAGAAAAAACGGTAACGAAGCAAAGGCGTATTGGACTGATTGCCTGGAGATAATCAGAGACAATGTTTCTACACAGGTTTATAAGACTTGGTTCGAGCCGATCAAGGCCCTGAACTGGAAAGACAATCAACTGATTGTCCAGGTTCCAAGCCAGTTCTTTTGTGAGTGGATTGAAGAGCATTTCTATCCGTTGCTCCAGAAAACCATTGCCCAGATTCTCGGTGAAACTGCAACGCTTCAGTACGAAGTCGTTGTCGATGAGAGCAATGATACCCTGGATAAACGTACTATTAAAATTCCTGCTTTCAGGTATCCGCCAAACGGACAGCAGGGTGTGCTGCAATTCACCCAACCCGGCAGGGAAGTACAGGAATTCAACACGAACCTCAATCCCCGCTATTCCTTCGACAACTTCGTCCGCGGTGAAAGCAACCAGCTCGCAAGTTCTGCGGCACAGGCCGTAGCGAAGAATCCCGGAGGGACAAAGTTCAACCCTCTCGTTGTCTATGGTGAGACCGGACTGGGCAAGACTCATCTTGTGCAGGGCATCGGCAACTCCATAATGCAGAGGAATAGTAACCAGAAGGTTCTCTATACTACCAGCGAACATTTCACGCAGGAGTATATTAATGCCATACAGAACAATAAGGTCAACGACTTCATCAACTTCTACAGGAATATCGATGTACTCATCGTTGACGACATTCAGTTCTTTGCGGGCAAGGAAAAGACACAGGACCACTTCTTCCATACATTCAATGCCCTTCACCAGGCCGGTAAACAGCTGATACTTACAAGCGACAAACCGCCAAGGGATCTCGACAATGTTGACGACAGGCTCATCTCAAGGTTCCACTGGGGATTGATCGTGGACATCCAGCCGCCTGACCTCGAAACAAGAATGGCAATACTCCAGAAGAAGAGCGCCGATGAGGGAATTGAACTGCCCAATGATATAGTAGAATACCTTGCGCGCAATATTACCTCAAGTGTAAGGGAACTGGAAGGCAGCCTCATCAGCATCATTGCCAAAGTTACTCTCGACAGGCGCGAACTTACGCTCGACCTCGCCAAGGAAGTCGTCTTCGGCGTCTCCGGCGGCGAACCCAAACCGGTGTCGATGGATGATATTAAAGAAGCGGTTGCCGCCTACTATAAAATGCCTCTCGACCTCATCGAGTCGAAGTCCAGGAAGCATGAGATTACTCTGGCCAGGCAGATGTCGATGTTCCTTGCAAAACAGCTTACACAGTTGTCGCTCAAGTCGATTGGGAGTTACTTCGGCAACAGGGACCATTCGACGGTTCTTCATTCCTGCCAGACAATTGAGAATTACTTGGTAACCGACAGTACCGTCAAGGTTGCCTATGACACTCTCAGGAAAAAACTTATAAAAGAATAATCTTATTTACATATAAAATTCAGGCGCAGATCCAAACCGCTCCGGTTCAACAAGCCGGAGCGGTTACTGTTTAGTGCGCCTCATACTTTTATGGCCGTCCTTCATTAAGCCTTCATCCTTACTCTGAAGCCGGTCGGTTTTAGGTACGGTCAATCGCTAACCGGCGAAAAAGTACTTCGTACAGAAAAAAAATATAAAAAATATTAAAAAAACATAACTATAAATATTAAATTGTCTTTTTTAAAAATTATTATTTTTTAATATTCCTGATGGGAGAGCGAAATGGCTGTAACCACGACCAGAAGAGTAAAAGGAAGAAACTTCCTGCCAAACAAAGACCAGTTTACTGAGTTAAAAATTACCGATCCCGTTGTAAAAGGCCTTGTGATCGATGTGACTGCGAAGACAGAAGTGCTTCGGATGAAGATGGACAGACTCGAAGCAGTTGCAAACGGCGTCCTCGACAAATACCAGAAAATCATACAGGAAGAAGCCAAAAGGCTTAACGACGAGATTGTAGGTAAAAAAGGCAGAGCCAGGATCGTTAAACCTGCCGAAGCGGAAAAACTCCTCAAAGAAGCTGCACAGATGGCCGAAGCAACGGAAAAGAGCATCAACAATGCCCTCAAGTCTGTCCAGGGAGCCATCAACGAAGCTGTAAGCGCCGAACTCAAGAAACTCAGCCGTGACGACAAGAACCTGCTCGAAGCCAGGATTAAGGTGGCAATCGACATTACTTACAGCGTCATCGGCATTGCCGGCAACATCACCAAGATTGCCGTTTCGAGCGGCGCCGATGTAAGCTCCTGGTTAAGCCTGGCCAAAGGTTTGTACGACCTGGCCAAGATAATTCAAACTGCCTGCTCTGACCTCGACACCCGCAGAAAGGAACTTGTAGCCTCCATCGATAAGTATTCGAAAGAAAAAGCCTCAATCGAAAAAGAAATGGATGAAGCTAAGAAATCGAAACTCGGCAAAGCCGTACACTTAGGAAAAGCTGCCGTCAGGCTGGCCTCCGGTACTGCCGACAAGGAAGCCATCGCCTGCCTCAAGCGCTATAATAACTCGGTAACAAAAGCCCGCAACCACGTTTACAGCGATTGGTCCCCGAAACTGAACGAGGCGGAAAGAGCTTTCAAAGGCGCTACGACGGTACAGGACGCACAGAAGCTGTTCAAAGCTTTCAACCAGTTAAAACATGATTCCGCCGAATTGACAAAACAGATAGACGAAAACGAGGCATTTTCCAAGATGGTGGAAGACGCTTTGGTGAAGATGGGCGCTAAAGTGGACCTGAGGCCCTTTACGGAAAAGATTTTCTCTAAGGAAGGGCTCATCGAAACAGTGAAATTTGCCAAATCGACATACAGCGCCGCTTCTACTTTGAAAGACATCGTCGAAGCTATCGTTAAAGCTGTTTAGCGCCGGACTGTGCAGCCGCTGAAGCTGCCTGTCAGTGAGCGGTTCTTTAAACTGTCGGGAATGAATCGCCGGAGGATGTTGTAATGTCCTCCGGCGTCTCTTTTTTTCGGGAGAGGGGTGAATGGGTATCCTTCAGCGGTGTTTGTCCGTGTCGGAATCGGACCATTTCCCGGGTCGATTGTGTTCATCCGCTGCTGTCGGCGTCCGGGCTGTCCGGTTTATGGCCTGCAATATTCCGTAATTCAGGCTAAATACGTCGGGATATATTTCCGTATAATACATTATTACTGTTCTACCAGCAATCGGATAAAAAAAGTTCCGGCATTAGAAAATGTTACAAGTTTGTAGCAGAATAGATGACATAATTTTTACAGGAAAGCTTATCTTAAGTATTATTTTTTTACTGGCGAAGCAGAGGTGGCTGAAAAGCCACTATTGATAATGGTTCTGAAAAATTCATTTTTTTATATTTATCAAATAATAATTTGAGTTGCAATTCTATATCAAAGATGAATTGAATATATCGAATGGAATGGAGATAGAGTATTGGTATTATGCAGGGATAATAGAACATACTCAGCCGTTACGGATAATAAGTCAAAAATGATGAATTGTCTGTTACAGTGTGCTTTATTGATGCTCATTCCTTTTGCTTTGCTACTCCCGAATACATCGAAAGCTGCCGATTACTGGAATGTGACAAAACTCGACAATCCTTCGCCCGGCTACCTCAAATTCGACTGGGTTGCCGATGATTGTTTCAGGCTGTGGGACAATTATGGTAACGCTCCTTATGCTGTTTCACTTACAAACCTGAGATACAATCCGAATTTCAAACTTCTTAAGAACGGCAATTGGCTGATGTTGTGCTATGCAGACAAGAGTACACCGTTCTATTATCTTTACAATCAGGACCTGCAATTAGTTGACAGTATTCCGCTAATGACGGGCAAGTACGAACCCGACATCCACGACGCCGAACTCTTGTCCAACGGCCATTATTTGTTGCTCTACAATGAGCTTGTAACAATGGACTTAAGCAAGACGATCAACGGAGGAAAGCCGTCAGCCACAGTAAAGGGATGCGTATTGGTCGAAACGGACATCAAAGGCAATGTTTTCTGGACATGGAAAGCGCTTGACCATGTGAAAGTTACCGACGTTACCTCCGACATCGACCTGACTGCAAGCGTTATTGACCTGACTCATGCAAATTCGATCTGTGAAGACGGCCTCGGAAACATCTATGTTTCATTCAGGCATTTGGATGAAATTACCAAGATTAATAAAAAAACGGGTGATGTAATCTGGCGTATGGGTGGGAGTAAGTGCAAGAATAATCAGTACACATATACAAATGACAATGTTAACGGTTTCTCCGGTTTCTCGCATCAACATTCGCTTTCCATACTCGAAAACGGGAATTTTCTCATATTTGATAACGGCAATATGAAAACCCCGCAGTATTCGCGGGCTGTTGAATACGCTGTCGATCAGTCGAAAAAGACTGTGACAAAAGTGTGGGAATACAGGTACTCACCCGATGTGTACATGTCTTCCATGGGCAGCGCATACAGGCTGCCCAACGGAAATACCCTGATCAATTCCGGCAGGATTACCGAGGTCAGGCCGGACGGTACGATTGCCTTCGAGATGAAACTGAAAGAGAATATGCCCGACGTACCGGACGCTTTTTACAGGGCTTACAGGTATGTTACAAAAATGAACGCCGTTACCAATACGGTAACTGCTAACGGCCTTTACAGCTTTGACAACAGTAAATACACGACAGGTGTGTCGATTCAGGTCTCTACATTGACAGGGAGCGGTACGGCAACAATTGAAAAGCACAATTACTCAGCTCCCGGTAACGTTTACGGTAACGTACGCTGCACTGAAATTCTTCCTTTCCGTTGGGTACTCAGCCAGGGAGGGTTAAAAACCATCAAAGGCAAAATCAGGATTAAGCTTTCAACCCTCGGCACCATTCAATATCCCGGCAAATTATCCATCATTAAAAGAGACAAAGAAGCTTCCGGCAACTTTACCGAACTGACAACAACATACAATAGCAGTACGGGAGAATTGAGCGCAGATTTCACGGGATTCGGCGAATTCGCTGTCGGCCTCAATAAGCTGGGTACACCTGTACTCCTTTCGCCTGCATACCAGGGAGCCGATATACCGGTCAAATTCGATTGCCGGTGGGAGACTTTAAAAGGCGCCGTCAATTACCAGTTACAAATTTCCCAACTGCCTTCTTTCAGTCAGCTTACAATTAACGGCATCGTTGCCGGCAAAACCGATACCCTGCTGGGCCCTGTACTTTACAACACTAAGTATTACCTGCGCCTGAGGGGCATGAATTCTTATGATACTTCTGCCTGGTCTTCCGTGTGTTCCTTTTCTACTGCTGCAATACCTGTAACTGTCCTGAACCATCCCGACAATGACCGGGCAGGATTCCTTCCCGGCGATTCACTTACCTGGCAGGCGGTTGAGGGCATTGACAGCTATCGGCTGCAGTTGTCCCAAAGATCCGATTTCAGCACCATTTATAAGGATATTAGCCCAATTGGCTCATGTTCGTTCATTCCCGGCGGCCTTCCGTACAATACGAAGTTGTACTGGAGGGTGGCGGCAATCCAGGGAAGCAACACCGGTAACTGGTCGGGAGCAAGGACGTTCAATACGGGCATGATGTCTCCTCAATTGCAGTATCCGCCTGACGACACGACGAATATGACTTTGAAAGGGAAAATGTCATGGGGTGAAGTAGCAGGTGCTGCTGCCTATCAGGTAGTAATATCGGAAAGTACCGATTTCTCCTCTGTCAAATTATCTAATAAGAACCTGTCAACAACTTCCTATCAATACAGTTCTCTTGTACCATATACAACATATTACTGGAAAGTCAGAGCCTGCCGTTCTACGGACACAAGCGCATGGTCGGAAGCTTTCCGGTTCAGGACCCAGCCCGGCGGCCCGGCCCTGTACTATCCGTCTGACGGGGCGGTTCATGTCGCTCTTAATACATTGATTTTATGGAACTATATTCCGAATGCTTCTTCATTCAGGCTTCAGGCAGCAACCGACGACGGTTTTAATTCAATTATCAAAGACACTGCCGGCATAGAGAGCTACAGGTGTCAGCTGAACGGACTACCCGGCGGTGTACGTGTCTTTTGGAGGATTGGGGCTGTCTATGACAACCAGGAATGTGTCTGGTCTGAAACCTGGAGCTTTACTACTGTCGAAAGAGCTCTCCTGGCTGCTCCCGAACTAATGTCACCTGCCGACAATTCCAACAA
The DNA here is from genome assembly GCA_964634885.1 of uncultured Hyphomicrobiales bacterium. Classification (GTDB taxonomy): domain Bacteria; phylum Bacteroidota; class Ignavibacteria; order Kapaibacteriales; family UBA2268; genus DAINRZ01. The sequence goes on from CAZWLN010000042.1 coordinate 18,538, forward strand.
CTACATTAACGGCGTATTGTCGTGGCAGCCATCTGACGGCGCTACGGGCTACAATGTACAGGTATCGAGATACTGGGATTACCGGACACTGGCATTGGACAGCCTGCCGGTCAGCAACACTTCCTGTTACTATCACGGTTTGCAGTATGGCAGGAAATACTACTGGAGAGTCAGGGGACTGAATGACGGCGATACCAGTCACTGGTCAGAGTCCGGAGTCTTTTACACCCAGCCTGACAAACCGGAACTGCTCTCTCCCGACAATGAACAGGTACAGGTGCCGACCGACGGACAGATTGTCTGGGACGACAGCCTTTTTGCAGACTATTTCCATCTTCAACTCGCCTTGGACACAGCGTTCAGCAACGTAATCCTCGACACTGTCAATATTACCGGTAATACCCTGTACTATCGCGGCCTGACTCCTAACACTGAGTATTCTTGCCGTATCAGATATTATTACCAGGGAGACGCGAGCAACTGGTCCAAACTCCGGACATTCGTTACGGTAACGGTCGATACGGTGGCATCACTTCCGTCACCGGTACTTCTGAGCCCCTTGGAGAAACAGAGAAGCGTACCTGTCGAAGGCAGCCTGATATGGCAGACTGTTTCCGGGGCAAAGACATACAGGGCAGGAATAGCCTACAATTCGGATTTTGATGATCTCTTCGTACGCCAGGCTGGGATTGAGGCAACGGAATACCATTACTCAGGGCTGGAGTACAACCATTTTTACTATTGGAGAGTAACAGCCTTCTCGGACAATATCACAGGCAATTACTCCGAGGTTCGCTATTTCCTTACCGAACTTGAACCAACGTCAATTAGCCGGCCTGCCGACAATGCCGAAAATGTACCCACATCGGGAGTTGCGTCGTGGACAGACGTCTCCGGTGGATGGGAGTATCATATACAGATAGCTACCGATCCGGAGTTCAGGGAATTATCCGTAGATGAAAACGAAATACTGGACACACTTACTACATACATCCTTGCTCCGGGAACAAAATACTACCTGAGGGCAAAAGCTGAAAGCTACTGGAACAGCAGCCAGTGGAGCCTGCCGGTGGCTTTTACTACCAGTTCCGTAACAGGAGTGGAAGACAACACCGAATCCGACTCCATTGTTGCCTATCCCAATCCCGTCCGTGATATTATGTTCTTCAGCGGCAAAGAGCTCGCCGGCACCCGTATCCGTGTGTTTACACCTGAGGGTACCGAAGTCATTAATACCGTCCTTAGCGGCAATTTTATTAATGTTGAACGTTTGGCACCCGGTTGTTACTACATGAGGCTCGACGACAGGTTCCTGAAATTTATCAGGCTGTAAGCTTTCAAACCGGTTCGTCCGGCAATTGTCATTCACAGCTTTTTCCTGTAAATTTCATTAACGTATATTTTGTAATTACTCCTGATTTAAAAACCGGTTTTTCGGCTCAAGTTTATTTCCCGGGGAGGAAGATATTAATTAAGCTAATGCCATTACCACGAGCAAACCCTGTCTGCAAGACAATACTAGCAACAGATGTTGGTCTCCTGCGTAGTTCTGGGAACAGATAGTCTTCTCCAACCCCGTCAGGGGTTGTATATCTGCAAAAACATAATGCGAAAGGCTCAATAATTATAGAGGGTCTCTGTTCTAAGATTTCTTTGTCTTTTCAAGGAATGGAAGGGAATGGATTCCTTCAAACTTCAACACGAGTAAAAAATACTGACTATTCAATTCTATATTTACTTCTTGTTTAATCTCCAAAATATTAATGTGTGCCGGTTTTTCGATACTCTGTTCAGAAGCAAAATTCTTTGGAATTGCCATAATATGCTGTTGCATTTAAAAATGTTACATGTTTGTAATATAGTATGTTACAAGAGTAGCAAAAATAAAAAATAAAAATTTCATGACACTTATCAAAAGATTTTACAAATCTTTGACAATTGAGAGCCAGAGCGGATTTTTTTTTATAATGAATAATAATCCATTATTCTAACATTTTTCTAACACCATTGTATTTCAATATAAGGAATAGGATATTTGCTGAAGTAGTAAAGATTTGAACAAAAAAAGGAATTTTGAAATAAACCCTGAAGGCGAAGGCCTGTCAGGAATAAGGTAAAGATAATAAAAGATTGGAATCTTGGATAGATTAGAGAGTGGAGGAAGAGTATGTATAAAAGGGCACAGATAATAATACCAATCCTGCTGTTGCTGATGCAGTCGATTAGCAGTGCTACCATCGACAGTTGCTGGAGTGTGACGACACTTAACGAACCTGCTCCCGGATATTTTAAATTCGGGTGGAACGGAAATTTCGGATTTTCCCTTATGGACAACTATGGTGTCAACCATTACCAAAATGACAATGATTACTATTCGCTGTCGATGAATCAGAGACTGATGAAAAATGGATTATGGCTCTGCTATGGTACATATTCCTGCAAGTTTTACATCAGCGATAAGAATATGAATGTAATAGACAGCATTCCGCCCTATCCAAGCGAAAGCTACTGCCTCGACCTCCATGATATTGAACTGCTCTCTAACGGCCACTATATGTTGCTCTATATGACCAACGAAGTGATGGACCTGAGCAAAATAGTGGACGGAGGCTCCGACCGTGCCAACATCATTAACACTGTACTTGTCGAAACGGACCGGACCGGTACGGTTTACTGGGAGTGGAATGCCCTCGACCACATCAGTGTAACAGACGCTACTCCCGACGTTGACCTGACAGAAAACAGCATTGACTTCGCTCATGTTAACTCTGTAACAGAGGATCTGGACGGCAACATTTTACTCTCATTCAGGAATCTCGACGAGATCACAAAAGTGAATAAAGCCACCGGCGCTGTCATGTGGCGTTTCGGCGGAAGCTATTGTAAAAACAATCAGTTTACATTCCTGAATGATGACGTTAACGGTTTCAAAGGCTTTTCCCACCAGCATTCCGTCGCCGTCCTTTCCAACGGCAACCTGCTCCTTTTTGACAACGGTACCCTCAAAAGCCCTCAGTATTCAAGAGCTGTTGAATACCAATTGGATGAAGAGGCCAAGACGGCATACAAAGTTTGGGAACGCCGCAGAACACCCGATTTGTACACCAGCACAATGGGAAATGCCGAAAGGCTTCCGAACGGCAATACGATAATAAACTGGGTTAAAACACTGGTGGAAGAGGTTAAACCTAACAATGAGGTAGCATTCGAGTATTCATATAAATGCGATAATATTACTGAAAGCGTCATATACAGGGTATATAAATATGTTACAAGGATGAACGCTGTTACATTGCCTGTTAATTATAACGGAACATATACTTTTTCGGACGCAGAGTTCAATACCGACGCCTCAATTGCAGTCAGCAGCAAGACCGGCAACGGCACCCTTTCTCTTGAAAAACATGACTATGAACCGCCTGTAGCGAAATACGGCGACTCATGCTTCACTTATATATTTCCATACAGATGGGTGCTGTCAAGAAAGGGATTGACAAGTCTGAAGGGTACAATTAAGTTTAAAGTCAGCGGGATCAGTGGTTTGGACTACCCACAAAAAGCCAGGATTTACAAAAGGGATAAGGAAGCAACAGGGTCATTTGTACCCCTGACCACAAGCTACAACGCCGCTACGGGTGAAATCTCCGCCGATTTCAACGGTTTCGGAGAATTTACAGTAAGTTACAATGTCCTCGGAACACTCTACACTGAGTCTCCTTCAAACGGTACCGCCGACATACCCATTAACGGAACTCTGCAATGGAAAACACTGCGCGGCGCTACACGATACCAATTGCAGCTTTCGACAAAACCCGATTTCTCAGACCCTGTATTAAATAAGTTTATTGACTCAGTAAATACACTGCCCTATCAGTCCTTGAGATATAAAACAAAGTACTATTGGCGCATGAAAGCAATGAACCAATTTGACACTACTGACTGGTCCGTTGCCTGTTCTTTTACTACTCGCGACATACCTGCTCCCCAGGTACTGTTTCCCGCAAACGGCCTTACAGGATTCAAATCCGGCGATTCCCTTAAATGGAATACAGTCGAAGGTGCGGATCATTACAGAGTTATAATATCTGCGAAAAACGATATGTCTTCTTTTATATTTGATTCTAATAACATTGAAACAAATATATTGATTCCTTACAAGCTGTCTTACAACTACACCTATTACTGGCAAGTCAGAGCGTACCAGGGTACAACCGAAGGTGTTCTCTCTGCCGTTCGCTGCTTTACAACGACACTGGCGCCGCCATTGCTTTCCTATCCGGCCAACGATACAACCGATATGCCCCTCAACGGGAGTTTATACTGGAAAGCGGTTACCGGTTCCAATTCTTACAGGTACGACATTTCTCTTTACGATGATTTCAGGATATTGATAACCAGTAACAATAATGTTACGGGTACCAGCATAGGCTATAGCAATTTATTGCCTGACAAAAAGTACTTCTGGAGGGTAAGGGCAAACAGGTTCTACGATACCAGCGCCTGGTCGGCGACCTACAGCTTTACGACACTTGCTGCAAAGCCTGTTTTGAAATCTCCGGCCGATGGAGGGATAAAGATTGCTACCGACACAAAATTGTCATGGGACTCCATCGCTACCGCTCTCACTTACAACCTTCAAATTGCTACGGATTACGAGTTTACATCGATTATTCTCGATACTGTTTCAATCACGAATGCTTCATTCAAAACAAAATCGCTGCCTGAAAAAAGGAAATTATACTGGAGAGTACAGGCAGTTTACAGGGAAAGGACAAGTCCCTGGTCAATTGTCTGGTCTTTTGCAACAGATGAGGATCTCCCTGTTGCCGCACCTGTTTTACTTATACCTGAAAACAATTCTTTGTGCGACGTTGACGGGCAATTCTCATGGGAACCTGTTGCCAAAGCTGAAGGCTATATCCTTCAATTGGATGACAACAAAGATTTTACCAATTCAGATATAACCACCGAAGGCATTGCTTCTTCGAGCCATTCATACGAATCTCTCGGTTACGAAAAGACATATTACTGGAGGGTAAAAGCCTATCGTTCGAAGGACACGAGCAACTGGTCGGAAACACATACCTTTACGACACTGCCTTCACATATTACACTGGCTGCGCCGTTGAACGACGATGTCCAGATACCTGTCAGCGGCACTTTCGTGTGGAACAGGTATTTCCCGGCCCAATCTTACCAGGTACAATTGAGTAACGAATCGCTCTTCGGCTCAACGATCATCGACAGCACGGGAATTACCGACACCATTCTCGACTATAAGGCCTTACAGTACAACACAACATATTACTGGAGGGTAAGGTATTACAAGAACGGCCATCCCGGCGACTGGTCTTCGGTTCATTCATTCATGACCGAGTCGGAATATGGCCTGGAGACGCCTGTGTTGATCAGTCCGGAGGATTCGGCAAACTGCGTGTTAATCGACGGCAGCCTGCAATGGAATCCCGTATCCGGCGCTGAATCATACAGGGTTGGTATTTCTCAAAGCCCTGTTTTCGACGAATTTGTCGTTCGGCAGACAGGTGTTACCACTACCAATTACAGCTATCCTGTCCTGGACTATAACAGCCTTTATTACTGGAGGATCACAGCCATCAGCAGCAACGCAACGAGCCATTGGTCTCAGACCCGTAGTTTTTTGACGGAACTTCGTTCCCCACAATTGAGTGTCCCGCAGGACAAGGCAGTTAATCTTGCAGCAAGCGGCATTTTGAAATGGCGTCTTTCCGACGATGCCGGTACCTATCATTTACAGATTGCTACAGACATTACTTTCAAGAAAACGATAGTTGACCAGACGCAAATGGAAGATACTATCTATGAATACACCCTGTCTCCGGAAACTTCGTACTACTGGAGGGTAAAAGCGGAGAACAGCAGCAACTGCAGCAGATGGAGCGAGGCTTTCACCTTTTCCACCGAACCTTCATCGGGAACAGAAGACAGTACCGCTGAAACCATTTCTGTCTATCCTAATCCGGCTTCCGATGTCGTTTTCATTACCTATCCCGTGAAAGAGGGACGCAGATACACAATATATACTCCTGAAGGAATGATCGTTGCCGAAGGTGTTCTCTCAGATGAGGGCATCAACACGCATTCCCTTACTGTAGGATGCTATTTCATCAGAATTGACGGCAGAGTTCTAAAATTTATAAAATATGATTGACGGCAATGAACACGTATTAGCCTGAACGCCCTGGCATCCCAACCCCGCCGGGGCGTTTTTTGTTTAACCCGGATTGTGCATTAGATACCTAAAACACGGAATATCAAACCACCCCCTGCCACCTCCTTGTCCAAGGAGGAGAAAGTAGTTAAATTGCTATATATCAATTAGTAATGTAATATTTGCATCTCCGAATGCAATATCCGGGTTTAATAGACTATCGATTTTGGGTTCTTCTCTGTTTTAGTGGGTAAATAACGAAGATAAAACAAATATGAATTTATCAATATTAATGGACACACCCCGGCTGTTGCCGCAGCCACCCCTCTTCTTGAAGGGTTTAAGACCTGAGACAACGCTCCCCCTCTAACAAGAGGGGGACGGGGTGTGTGTAATGGCGCTTTATTACTATATCTTTGTCAGATCACCTATTGCTGTAAATACCCATAATCGTAATGATAGATTCTCTTTAAACCCATACTGAACAGCGAAGAACCTTATTTCTTGTAATTGCGTTGTACCGCAAAGACTTTCTTTTTCGATAATGGATTGTCGATACTGGCCGCTTTTAATTATCAGTCAGCGCTATTTCTTAATGAATTTACTGTGGCCGACAAGCTTACCCTGATTGTCTCTGACTGTAATGAAATACAGTCCTGCGGGCAGATTTCCCAGATTGACGGAGTTCCTGCTCTGAATGACTTCTTGTTCAGTTCCCTTAACATCGGTGATGGAAATTTCCATTGCATCGCCGTTCAAACCGGCCAGGGATATGTATTCGCCGGCAGGATTGGGAAAGGCCAACAAGTCGGTATTCACAAATTGTTGATCGTCTTCAATTGTGTTTACTGTTTCTTTTGTGCGGTAGAGACCTTTGTATGTTGCAACATACAGATGGCCGTCGCCGATGTCTTTAAATGTATATGAGCGGCACTTAGACATCCCGGAGATTTGAATTGTCCACATCTCAGCAGCGAAATCATATTTGTAAATTCCGTAATCGCTGGAAAGCAAAAGCTGGCCGTTGAACATAGCAATGTCGTTAATGTCAAGTTCGCCCATAAGAGGATCATCTAAACCATTTGTCAGGCTTCTTGAACTCTTGCCTTTGTCCTTAGAAAAGAATACCATATTTGTATTCCTGTCATAAATAATAATTGTATCTCCTGAAATGAACGATTCTTCGATCATCATGCTTTCTGACTGTGCATTGAACTGTATGGTGTCCCACGACTGCCCGTTGTTTTTTGTCGTCATGATCAGGTTGTCCGTTCCAACGACAAGTGCATCGTCATCCCGGACAGACATATAAATGATCATCCAGTCATCAATCACCGGATTCCATGTTTGGCCTTTGTCACTTGAATAAAATACGCCGTCAAACAAGTTCAGAATATATATATTACCCCGGCTGTCTTCCTTCAGGGTTTTAATGTTATCGAATCCTGCAATGCTGTCCCATGACTGGCCATTATCAGCTCTTCGGTATAATCCTTTGCTTGTCGACAGGAATAGATTGCCATATTTGTCGATTAGGGTATTGTCGGCATATCTCGAAAGAGAATAGTCTATTCCGCTTGTGCTTATCTGTTCCCAAGTCTGGAATTTATCTCCTGATACGTATATTGATTTCATTGTCCCAATATAGTATTTATCAGTGTTCGTTTTGCCGATTGCTGAAGCAATCGGCTTGCCCAGGCCTTCACTGATCTGTGCCCACTGGCTGCTGCCTTCCCTGAGGTAAAGCCCCAATCCTGATACAAGTACATCGCTGCCGTAGAATAGCAGATGGTTGACTTCCATATTGCCGAACGTCTCATCCCAAAGGGTCCAGTTTGATCCGTTGTCGGTTGAATAGATTATGCCTCCGTTGTTCATGCAGGCGTAAAAGTAGCCGTTGGGCCCTGTGCATAAATATCGCACCTTCGAGGAAACATCTTTATTTCCGAGGTTCTGCCAGCTCTTGCCGCCGTCTAACGACCTGATAAACCCATCCTGGTAAGTGGATGCAAGCAGGCAACTGTTGCCGGTTGCGAGTTGAACCGGATTCGTTTCACTGTAAATGGCGTTACTGTCACACACAAACCCTTCTTCATCCTTTTGCTTTACATAGACCTTACCCATGCCGAGTGCAACGATGTTACTGTCGGCGTCGAATGCCAGGCAGTCGATAGAATTGCGACTCTCTTCGAAACCGGGAGACTCTTCCCAGTTAGCGCCCTGGTCGTCAGAGTACATGACACTGTAGTCATTGGCAATATAGATCCTGTCGTTACCGTCGATCAGAAATCCTTCCAGGTTCTGGAAATCTTCCGGTAGAATGAGCCAGGTCTGGCCCTGATCTGTCGATCTCCATGCGTATCCGTCGCCAAGGCCAACCAGGATTGTTCCGGCTTTTGTCACTTCGATATTAGTGAAGAAATTGCCTGTTTCATCAAAATAAACTTCAATCCCGTTGAAAACAATTTTATTAATCCCCATCCAGGTTTTGCCTTTGTCGGTGGAACGGTATATGCCCAGACCGCAGGCGTAGAGGTCGCCGTTGGGAGCAACCGCCGCATCTCCAATCTCGTTGTCGTTGGGAGTGTTGACGAATTCCCAGAAATCTTCTGATTGAGCCACTGTGAATGTTAATAACATAAAAAATACGAGTGTTGTGAACTGTCGCATGATAATCTCGCCTATTTGTAAAACACTAACATTGTACATATACTGTAAAGATACGTATAAATGTAATCTTATTTCAAAAAATATTTCATTTTCAAAAAAAAGTTCCTGTTGAGATTAATTCGCAAATTCCCCGAAAAGGGAATAATTGCAAATGGAACAGTGAGCGCAAGAAGCGGGGAGAAGCCGCAATGCAGTACGCTAAGCGCGGTATTGGCTGATTCTGTCCTAAACGAGTCAGGCTTTGAGCTCAATCAAACTAAGGCTTGATGCACTCCGGCCTGATAAGTGTGACAAGGCCCGAAAAGGTATTTACCGGTCGGCATAAAGCCCGAGACACCATAGAACGCTAATTAATGACTACCGGGATACGTTGCTTTACAAAGCTTATTTCTGAAATGGCAGAATTAATGAACCACCGTGTGCCGAAAGGCAGGTACGGTGGATAAAAGGCCGGCGTGTGAATTTATCACACGCCTCCAACTCGATTATTATATTTTATTTGTTAATTGCAATGTCACGCAAAGATTTCCTATTTCAATGATCTATTGTCAATACTGGCCGCTTTTTATTATAAGTCAGCGTTACTTCTTAATGAATTTACTGTGGCCGACAAGCTTACCCCGATTGTCCTCAACTGTAATGAAATACAGTCCTGCAGGTAAGTTGCCCAGAATGATATGGTTGTTGACCTGAATGACCTGTTGTTCCCTGCCTTTTACATCCGTAACCGTAATTTTCACCTCATCGCCGTTAAAACCGGGCAGGGATATGTATTCACCGGCAGGATTGGGATAGGCCAACAAGTCGGTATTCACAACTTGTTGCTCCTCTTCAATTGTGTTTTCTGTTTCTTTTGTCCGGTATAGACCCTTGTAAGTAGTAATATACAGATGGCCGTCGCCGATTTCCGTGAACAGGAAAGATGGGCACTTGTACAGGCCGCTTACGTGCTCCTCCCAACTGCCTGTGGAAAAATTGTACCTGTAAATTCCATAGTCCGTAGAGATCAGCAATTGATCATTAAACAGGCGCATATCCTTCGTTTCCAGTTCTCCGTACATAGGATCCTCCAGGCCTTCGACCAGGTTGACGAAATTTGCGCCGTGGTCTTTGGAATATAATACTTTGTCATTGTTCTTGTCATAGAGAATAAAGGTATCTCCTTCGGCATATATTCTTCCAAACACGGCGAATTCCTGTGGGTCGGTTTGCACCGTATCCCAGATGTTGCCACCGTCAACTGAGGTTAGAATCATTGTACCCTTTCCGATGATCATTTCGTCTTTCTTTCCAAATGTCAGATAGCCAATGTCAAAGCCTTCGATTATTCTGTTCCACGTCAGGCCCTTATTGACTGACTGGTAAACTCCGTCGAATAAATTTATAAAATAAATATTGCCTTTACTGTCTTTTTCCAGATTCAATATGTTGATGAATCCGCCGTTTGCAGTCCAGGTTGCGCCTTCGTCGGTACTGACATAGAGCGTGTCCTTAACCGGCAGGTAAATAACATTGTCGCAGATGAGCGGTGTGCCGATATCCTCGAGGGCTACGCCCGCTATATCGATCTGATTCCAATTCAGGAAGTTGTCTCCGGATGAGTAAATACTTTTCATAGTTAAAACAAAGTATTTATCCGCATTTGTTTTGCCGAGGGCAACGGCAATGGGCTTGCCCAGGCCTTCGTTGATCTTTGCCCACTGGCTGCCGTCTTTTTTCATATACAGTCCCATAGTGGACGCGAGGACATCGTCGCCGTCGAACGTCAGGTGGTTGACTTCCAGGTTGTTGAACATCTCGTCCCATGAATTCCAGGATGAACCGTCGTCTGTTGAATATATCACACCGCGGTCCTCCAAACAGGCGTAGAATTTTCCGTCAGGGCCTGCATATAATGAATTGACTGAGTCCGACAATTCTGCGTTACCGATGAGCTCCCAATTCTTGCCGCCGTCCGACGATCTTATGAAGCCTTCCTGGTAAGTTGTCGCGATAATCCGGTTCCCTGTCGAAGCGAGTTTGTGCGGGGACGTCTCTTCGTCAATTGCGTCGCTATTGCAGACAAACCTGTTTTCATTCTTTTGTTTTATATACACCTTACCTTTGCTGAGCGCTACGATGTTGCTGTCGGCGTCGAAAACAAGGCCTGCAATATCGTTTTCATTTCCTTCGAATCCCGGGCATTCTTCCCAATCGGCTCCCTGATTGTCGGAATAGAAAACGCTCAAATTGTTTACAATGTATATTCTGTCGTTGCCGTCAATGAAGAATCCGTCGAGATTTGAGTAGTCTTGAGGCAGCATGCTCCAGTTTTGCCCCTGGTCGGATGACCTGAAAGCGAAGCCGTCGCCCATGGCGGCTAATATTGTGCCTGCTTTTGTGATTTCAATATTCAGGAAGAAAATGTCGGTTTCATCGAAATATAAGTCATAGCCCATGTAATTCATCTTGTTGATCCCCATCCAGGTTTTACCTTTGTCCGTAGAACGGAAAATCCCCAACCCGCATGCATAGATGTCGCCGTTGGAAGCCACCGCCGCATCTCCAATCTCGTTGTCGTTGGGAGTGTTGACGTATTCCCAGACATCAGCGGATTTTACCATTGTGGCGGTTAAAAGCAGGACAAACATAGTGATTAATAAGTTTCTCATAATTTCCCCCTGATCTTTGTTCAGTTAAAAAATAATTTTTAATACCCTATCATAAACGAATGCTACATTTCATTTTTCAAATCCCTCGAAAATGATGTAAAATTTATCTAACTCGATGATAATACAGGAGAATAGCATATAAAGGCCACAATTAAGAAAATTCAAAGTAATAAGTAAAGTAAGTAACTTTCTTTCTTTCCCTGCGTAACATTTCTCAGTAATCCTTAATAAGAAATGAGAAAGCTTATATGAAAAAAGTTGTAATGAGTATTATCCTGTGTATGTTTGTCAAATCCCTTTTCTTTACTCAAGAGACCCTCCATGCAGCCCATTCCGGCGGTACCGGTGCGGTTAAAGGCGTCGTCCTCGATTCGGCGACACATGCCGGCTTACCCTACGCAACAGTAGCCCTGATCGACCCGGCCAGTTCGACAGTCGTCGATGGTGTAATTACCAAAGACAACGGCGAATACATACTCGAAGGATTGCCCCTGGGCGAGTACAAGCTGAAGTGTACTTTCATGGGCTATTCAACTACCTTCATCGAAAATATAAAGCTGACAGCCGACAACCCACAGCAGAATGTTGGAAAAATAATGATGAAACCTACAAATGTAGAGAGCAACACTGTCGTTGTAAAGGGTGAAAAAGAGAATATTACATATAAACTTGATAAAAAAGTGCTTAACATCAGCGAGAACCCTAATGTACAGGGAGGCAGGCTTGTCGATGCACTCCAGAATATACCCTCCGTCAGTGTTGACGGGGAAGGCAAAGTGTCGATACGCGGCAGTTCCAACTTCCAGGTGCTCATCGACGGCAAGCCCAGCCCCATGCCCGGCAACGACGTGCTGAAGTCCATTCCTGCCGATGCCGTAGAAAATGTCGAACTGATTACCAATCCATCCGCTAAATTTGATCCGGACGGTACTGCCGGCATCATCAACATAGTGCTTAAGAAAGCCGACCTTAACGGTTTTAACGGCATTGTGAACTGCTCCGCCGGCACACGCGATAAGTACAACGCCAGTACGCTCTTCAATTACAGGTACAACAATATGAATTACTATGCCGGTATTGAATACCAGAACATGGACTTCGGGCAAACAAGCAAGTTTACACAGGAGAGATACAGTAACGATTCGGTTTTCTACATCGACCCGGCAATCAACAGGATGCAGTATGACAATTCATTCTCCGCCAAAGGCGGGATTGAATACACCATCGACCCTGCCAGGTTCCTTTCTTTTTCAGGTAATTTCTTTACCATGGAATACCAGAGGCTCTATCCCACAGAATTGACGGAATGGACCAATCCGGCTTCAGTGAGGAACTTCTATGTTAACAATGATGACTATACCGTTGACGGTGTCTATGTCACGTTAAATTCGTACTATCAGCGGAATTTCGAAGGAGAGGGGCATCAGCTCGCAGCTACTGTCAACGCCATCATCTGGGACGGCCATGGCAACGAGCTAATGGACAAATACTCAACCGACAGCGTTTTCAATTACGTTGGGGAAGATGCCGTCAGGCATAAAGCCCGCGCTTACAGCCGCTCGGTTATGACAAAGAGTAAAATGGATTATACCCTGCCTCTTGAAGGAGGGTACAAGCTCGAGGCGGGGTATAATTTCGATTACACACAGGACTTCAGCGATTACCTGTTCCAGGACCTCAACAACAGCACAATGACTTGGGAGAAAAATAATTTTTACTCTAACGACACAAGGTATTTCCACACAATCAATGCTGTTTACGGTACTTTTTCTGGCATTCTGTTCGGTCTTAATTACCAGTTCGGTCTGAGGGCAGAGTATTTCAACCGCAGGCTTGACCAATCGACGAACCGGGAATTGTTCAAATACGAAAAATTCAGTGTCTTTCCGACTTTCCACCTTTCAGCCGATATTACCGAGACACAGCAGATACAGTTCAGTTTCAGCAAAAGAATACAAAGGCCCGACGTTTACGCCCTCAATCCTTTCCCGGACTATGCCGACGACTACGTCGTCAGTGTCGGCAACCCGGACCTGATGCCTGAATTTACAGATGCCTTTGAGTTGAATTACCAGAAGAACTTCGATTTCATGTTCTTGTCGATCCAGACATTCTATAACGCAACTGACAATGCAATGACAAGGGTACTCAAAGTGAAAGAAGACGGTAAATTGTGGATTACTTCGGAAAATGTACAAAAAAACCGTATGTACGGCGGAGAATTGTCTGCTAATATGAATATTGTGAAAGGGCTCAGGCTCAACCTGACATGCAGCATCGGAAGGTTTGAGATAGACAACGGAATGAATACTGTAGGCGAGTACCAGGAAGGCACTGTCGTTGACGGCAGTGCATTTGTTTTCTGGTCGCTTGCAAAGAATACAATGCTCCAACTGAGTACCTTTTACATGGGCGAGAGGATTACCACTGACGGTACTGTCGATGCGACCTGGTCGTTGGGATTCACCGTAAGGCAGTCGTTCTTTGACAAAGCTTTGACGGTTTACCTGAACGGCAGGAATATGCTGAAAACCATGAAATATGTTAGTACAAACAGGCGCAGCGACTACTATTCCTATGGTACCCTGACGCCTGAAGGAGCCAATGTTACATTGGGGCTGACCTTCAATCTTAACAATTACCAGAATAAAGTCAGGCCGGAAGACCAGATTGAACGGACCAATGCAGGAAGTTCCGGCGGATATTGAGATTCGGGAAAACATCAGGCAGAGGCGCTTCAGGGGCCTCTGCCGTCAGAATGAGAATTTTTTACCTGATTGCTTTTACATTATCAGTTTCCACAACAAAAACAACAGGGCTATGATGAACAAACCGGCTGCATAGATGATCCAGCCTGGTTTGTTGTTTTCAAGCGAGTTGTCGATTTGGGTTTGAAATTCATTGAACACCTTAGAGAATGATTCTCTGCAATTATATTTGCCGGTTACAAACGCCTCGGTCTGAGGGTCATAGCCTGTGAATCCGAGATCGGCAAGTACTTCGCATATAATGGCGGCGCTGTCGGCAACTTCAGCCGAATCGTTTTCTTTCAGGTATGGAATGGACAGAACGGCCTGGCCGGAAAAAAACGTAAGCTTAAAATTCCGGAAATCAAGCCAGGCTGAGCCATCTCCGTTTTCTTCGCCCGATTCAAATTGCAGTCCCAGCCGGGTAATTGTTTCGATGATCCTCGTCCTCATCTCTTTGCCGATGAACAGTTCGCTGTTCTCATCGGCTTCTTCTTCCGTCAACCGAACGATATTGTCCGGATTGACATTTTTCGTATTAAAGAATGTGATGTCGTAACTCATTTTGCTAAAGCCAAATAAACAAATATAGAAAAATTGGGCCTTAATAGTCAATGCTAATTTGTGAATTAAAAGAATGAATATGGTTTAAGTTTAGGCTGTCCGCTGTTCTGTTCTGAAGATGGACCCCACCTCGCCGGTGGTGTCCATCTTGCTGATTGCACGTTGTCATCCTTACGAGGGTTTCAGCACTTCGGAAGCTATTCAAAATGAGAAGAACCCCAAAATTCTATTCCATTCTGAAAACGATAGTCAATATTCGAAGCATTATAAATACAAATTTCACTTTTTCCCAATTCAGCCGAATAATTGGTAAAGAAATTGATATGTTTCTGAATGTAATGTAAATACTATATATGTGACTGGTTATGCAAAATTTTGAAGATACATCGCTTTTGGCGGCAATTTTTGACAATCCCATGTTTGCCGTTGCGGTAATCGGCCCCGACGGCAGCTACCTCAGGGCTAACTCCTTCTGGAAAGACTTAGTAAAAATTCCCAGGGCCGAGGAGCCTTCCTTTACCATTTACGAGGTCTCGCTGCCGGAGAACAAAGATTTCCTGGCAAAGAACCTCGCGGCCCTGCTATCCGGTGAGATCGACAGCTACAGGCATGAGCGCCTCCTGATACCCTGGAAAAACAGTGAAAAATTCTGGGTTGAGGCTTTCTGGCAGCCATTGCGCGACAACGACGGGAACATCGCCGGGATAGCTGAGGTACTGAATGACCTCCGCAGGTTCAATGCGATGAAAGATTCTCTTGCCGAGCACAAAACAAAGTACCAGGAATTGTTTGAAGAGACTCCCATAGGCATCTTCAGATCGACTCTCGACGGAAAGTTCCTCGAGATCAACCCCGCAGCGGTGAGGATGTTTGGCTATGTCAGCAAAGAAGATGTACTCTCGAAGGTCAAGAACATCGGCAAGGAACTCTATGTCGATACCGATAAATACTATGAAATATTATCGAAAATACGGGAAACACAAGGCCTTGATTCATTTGAGAACAATTTCCGCCGTAACGACGGCACCGAGTTCATCGCTAACCTGATAGTCAAAATGATCAGGGATGAGAACGGCCTCCCGAAAAACATATTTGGATATATCGACGACACTACTGAAGCCAAAGAAACACAGGAAGCGCTGCAGGAAAGCCAGGAGAGGCTGGACAGCGTTCTACAGTCCCTCGACGTCGTCGTTTGTGCCCGTGAACCTGCCCGTTTGAAACTCCTGTTCATCAACAATGCAGCCCAGAAGATATACGGTAGGCCTGTAAGCGAGTTCTTTGAAAATCCCGATCTGTGGCTCAATGTAATTCATCCCGACGACATCGACCCGGTTAAGCGCCACCTCGCCAACCTTTACACTAACGGCTTCTTTGACCTGGCTTACAGGATAATAAGGCCCGACGGCGAGATCCGCTGGATACACGACAGGCAGACTTTAATATACGACAGGAATCATATCCCAATCAGGATCGACGGCATCTCGAGCGATGTCACCGAAAGCAAGGAAGTAGAAGAAAGGATTATAAGGCAGAAAATGCTGTTCGAGGCAGTTGCCAACGCATCCAACCTGCTGCTTACCTCTACGGATTACAATAAGGGCATTAACGAGACACTGAAGATACTGGGCGCTGCCACACAGGTCGGCCGCGTCAGTGTCTATGAGAATAACATCGACGAGAGCAGCGGCAAGATGTTTGCAAAGATGCTCTATGAATGGAATCCTGCTTACAGTACCGTAAACACGGACAAACCGTCTTTCCAGTACGTTCCCTATGATGTACTTTACGGGTGGTACAACAGGCTGTCCAAAGGCATCATCATCGTCGGCAGGGTACGCGACCTGCCGTACAACGAGCAGGAGTACCTCAAACAGTGTAACCTGAAGTCAATACTTGTAATGCCTATTATGATGAGGGAAAAATTCTGGGGCTTCCTTCAGTTCGAAGACTTCAGGAACGAGAAAACCTGGACCAATGAAGAACAGTCCATCCTCCTGGCAATTGCTTCGAGTGTCGGCTCGACGATAGAACAGGCGATGACCGCCAGGGACCTGAAAACCGCCAAGGACCAGGCCGAAACGGCTAACAAATCCAAGAGCGAGTTCCTTGCCAACATGTCTCATGAGATCAGGACTCCGATGAATGCCATCCTTGGCTTCAGCGAGATACTGCTTAACAAGACAGAGAGCCCGCAGTTGAAAGGCTATATAAACACTATTCTGTCCAGCGGTAAAACACTGCTGTCGCTGATTAACGACATACTCGACCTGTCGAAGATAGAAGCAGGGAAACTGGAATTGCAGTTGGAGCCTGTCGATGTGGCAAAACTTCTGAACGAGATCAGGCAGATATTCCTTCAGAGAGTACAGGAAAAGGGCCTGCAACTGCTCGTCGAAACAAGCAAGGACATACCAAGGACACTCCTGCTCGACGGCGTACGTTTCCGCCAGATATTGTTCAACCTCGTAGGTAACTCCGTCAAGTTTACCTCCGAAGGCTATGTCAAGCTGTCTGCATTCCATAATTACATCGACGAGACAGACAACATGCAGCTTATTCTCGAAGTTGAAGATACGGGCATAGGCATACCCAAAGACCAGCAGGAGATAATCTTCGAATCGTTCCGCCAGCAGAGCGGACAGAGCACCCGTAAATACGGCGGCACCGGACTTGGGCTGAGTATTACCCGCAGGCTTGTCGAAAGAATGGGGGGGAGGATAATGGTTGAAAGCATTGTCGGCAAAGGCAGTATTTTCAGGATAATCCTTCCAAACGTGGAAGTTACCGAGAAGATATTCGAGTCTGATGATGCCTACGATTCCTACAAACAGAAGATAACATTCGAGAGGTCAACCATCATGATAATTGATGATGTGGACTATCACAGGGATATGATCAAAGGTTTCACCGAAGACCTGAACATAGATGTCATCGAAGCCTCGACAGCGGATGCAGCCTTGAACCTCATAGAGATTCACAGGCCCGACTTTGTCCTGATGGATATCCGGATGCCCGGAATGTCCGGTTTCGACCTGACACGGGAGATTAAAGGCCGCGATTACCTGAAACATATACCAATAATCGCTTTTACTGCTTCAATTATGAAAGATGAAGAATCGAAGATAAGAGAACTGTTTGACGGTTACCTGAGCAAGCCCCTTAACAGAAAGAAACTCATTACCGAACTGAAGAAATTCATCCCTTATACCCTTGAGGCAGAAACTGTCGAATCGCAGTCAAAACAGCAGAACAACGAAGGATCATTCGATATGGGCGAAATCTCCGACGAAGCCAGGAAGAAACTGCCCGAAGCAGTTCTGAGGCTGGTGTCCGAATTCCTGCCAAAGGCAGCGGAAGTAAAGGACCTGCTGATCATCGACGATGTTGAAGAATTTGCCCGCCAGCTGCAGGCTTTCAATGAAAGCTATGAACTTAATATTATTACTAACTATGCAAATATACTCCTTGAAGCAGCCCAAAGCTTTAATACCGACAAAATCAGGGCTACTCTCGAGAAATTCGATGATATTATCGTTAAGTTGAAAGATATTAAATAAATTGAAGAAATTTTGTTTATTCTATATGGCAAAACATCATGAGTGATACGACAGAGAAGAAAGACGAGCTAATCCTTATCGTTGACGACACCAAGGAGAATCTCCAGGTCCTCGGCAATATACTCAGAGACAATAAATATAAAATCGCACTGGCAAGCAACGGAGCCGAGGCGCTGACTCTGGTCTCCAAGAGGCTGCCTGACCTCATTCTCCTGGACGTGATGATGCCCGACATGGACGGCTTTGAAGTATGCCGCAGGCTGAAAGCCGACGATAGGACAAAAGACCTGCCGGTCATTTTCCTGACTGCTAAGATCGAGACTGAGGATATCGTCAAAGGGTTCAGGCTCGGCGGCATTGACTACATTACCAAGCCATTCAAGCAGGAAGAACTGCTGGTTCGCGTCCGCAACCATGTAGAACTGAAGAAATCAAGGGATATTATCCTGAAACAGAACGAATGGCTGGAAGCGCTGAACAAAGAGAAGAACAATTTCCTGTCGATTGCTGCTCATGACCTGAAAAACCCAATTACTGCCATCAAAGGATTCTCAAAGATAATCGAAGATGAGAATTCTTCGCTCGGCCAGGAAGAACTGATAGATTTCGCAAAGGAGATCAGGGTGACTTCCGAATCCATGTTCCAGATTGTCGTTGACCTGCTCGACATTAATGCCATCGAGGAAGGAAAGATCAACCTTACGTCCGACACGTTCGACATCGATGAACTGATACGTTCAAAGGTCGATACATACAGGCTCAGGGCAGCGGAAAAAAGTATTAATATACGCTTCAAAGAGCAATCGGAAGGGTTTGAGGTTTACGGAGATATAAACAAAACAGGCCAGGTTCTTGAAAACCTGATCTCAAACGCCCTGAAATTCTCGCCTTTCAACAGGAACATCTGGGTGCTCAGCAATAAAATAAAGGAAAAAGACGGCCGGGAACTGATCAGCATCGAGGTCAAAGATGAAGGCCCCGGTTTGACGGAAGATGACCTGAAGAAGCTCTTCGGCAAGTTCGCAAAGCTTTCTGCCAGGCCGACCAATGAAGAAAGCTCGACAGGCCTTGGATTGTCGATCGTAAAAAAACTTGTCGAGGCAATGGGTGGTACAATTCGCTGTGAAAGCGTGTTCGGACAGGGTGCGTCCTTCATTTTTACAATACCCCTGAAAAATTGATATTTGCAAATCAGCGCCAATTCAATTAATTTATATCCGGAAAATATTAATTAATAAATTGGCCTTAAAATGCTGATAAAAAATATAGAAGTCAAAAACTTCAAGAGTTTCAGGCACCTGAACATAGAGCTTGGCAGGTTTAACATATTCATCGGCCCTAACGGCGCAGGTAAATCCAATTTTCTCGACATCTTCACTTTCCTGAGAGATATATTAAGCCACGGGCTTGCAAACGCAATATCCATGCAGGGGGAGGAATACCTGAGGAACGTAAACCTTGTCGGTGAGAAAGACAATCTTTCCGTCAAATTCACCCTTGCTCCGGTAAACGAGAAGACCTTCAGGCGTTTTATGCTTCCCGACCAGCTCGATATAAAACTGAATGAGCTTACCTACGAGTTTACTATTGCTTTCAACGGAACTTCCGGGAAGTATTCAATCAAGAAAGACCGTCTTGTGCAGGACTTCGAAGTGTTTTCCACCGACGGCAAGACAGACCGCAGCAGCCTGATAATTGCCAACGACAAAGGCAGGCTCAACTACAAACTCAGGACAACCTTCGGCAAGAAATCGCTTTTCAATACCTTCATCGAGGAATTGACCAACTCATTCAAATATCATTATTCAGCAGATAAACTTATAATCGAGCACCAGATATTCTTTATTCCGATAATACTGAATGCTGCAGAGTTCATCTCAAAGATTTCTGTCTATGATTTCGATTCCAGTTTCCCCAAACGCGCAACGTCTCTTGCCGGCAGGGTGGAACTGGAAGAGAACGGCAGGAACCTGGCCATCGTGCTGAAAAACATACTTGCCGACGAAGAAAAGAGGAGGATGCTGTTCAACCTTGTACAGGAGATTCTACCGTTCATTGAGAATATCCAGGTTGAAAAATATATCGACAAATACCTCCAGATACTCTTCCGGGAGACCTATTCCGGCAAGAATGTCCTACCTGCATTTGCCATGTCCGAGGGGACGATATTTATCATCGACATCATTGTCGCACTCTATTTCGAGAATAAATTCCTGTCGATATTCGACGAGCCGGAGCGCCGCATTCATCCATACCTCATCTCAAGGCTTGTCCACATGATGAGCGATGCATCCCAGGGTAAGCAGATAATAATCAGTACCCACAATCCGGAGATTGTCAAGCACGCCGACAACGAGTGCCTCTATCTCGTTTCGCGCGACGAAGAGGGATTCTCCACCATCATTAAGCCCCATGAAAAGGAAGAGATACAGGCTTTTCTTCTTAACGAAATCGGCATCGAAGAGTTGTTTGTTCAAAATATTCTCGGCAGCTAAGTGGACAGGATATATCTTTTTGTAGAAGGCGACGACGACGAACGGTTTTTCAGGAGGACTATAG
Source organism: uncultured Hyphomicrobiales bacterium (assembly GCA_964634885.1). Taxonomy (GTDB): domain Bacteria; phylum Bacteroidota; class Ignavibacteria; order Kapaibacteriales; family UBA2268; genus DAINRZ01. The sequence goes on from CAZWLN010000042.1 coordinate 39,479, forward strand.
CCCCGCTTCTGAAAGAGAAAAATATTCATACCGAGATCATCAAGTATGCCCAGATGAAAAAGCAGAAGGTCGTTCAGTTCATCAGCAGCATCGAAACATTGAGTTTCAAGTATGTTTTTCTTGCTGACATCGATTTTGTACCGACAATCAGGGAAAAAAAGAAGCTGCTGAAAAATAAATTCGACAACCTACAGGGCGAGAACATTGCAGTTGTCATTACCGAGATCGAGAGCTGGTATCTTGCCGGGGTTTCCAATGACCTGGCAAGGGAGTTCAGGATTGGCATTTTCGACAACACGGAAATGGTAACCAAAGAAGAGTTCAACCTGCTCTACCACAACCGATTCCGTTCCCGAATCGACTTTATGACCGAGATTCTGAATAATTATTCGATCGCATGCGCTTTGCAGAAGAACGGCTCCTTCAGGCATTTCTTTGACACATTTATAAAAGAAAAGCTGTTGGGGAATAAAAAATAATATAAAATTAAAAAGTATCTGTTAGATTAGGAGAAAAACTTTAATCCTAATACTATCAATTATAGTTTACATTCATTGCTTCAGTTTCATTATGTCGGTTTTGGACAGTCCGGTAGCTTTTGCGATCTCGTCAGTACTAATCTTCAAAGAAAGCATTTTAAGTGCAACTCTCTCCATAGCTCTTTTCTCACCAATCATGATTCCTTCTTCTTTCCCTCTTTTCTCACCAATCATGATTCCTTCTTCTTTCCCTCTCATCTCACCAATCATGAGTCCTTCTTCTTTACCAATCATGATTCCTTCTTCTTTGCCTAATTTAATCCCTTTCTCATGGGCAAATGAAAGGCGGTCGGCTTCATCCCTGGCAGCTTTCTCACGGTACTCCATGATAGCCCTGACGTTGCGGTCAGCAGCAGCTTTCTGCATCCTCTTGATCGCTTTCATTGCTTCAGTTTCATTATGTCAGTTTTGGACAGTCCGGTAGCTTTTGCGATCTCGTCAGTACTAATCTTCAAAGAAA
>CAZWLN010000043.1:0-39269 GCA_964634885.1 uncultured Hyphomicrobiales bacterium
TGGTGGCTGGTGGTTAGTGGCTGGTGGCTGGTGGTTAGTGGCTGGTGGCTGGTGGTTAGTTGCTGGTGGCTGGTGGTTAGTGGTTGGTGGTTGGTGGTTAGTGGCTGGTTGTTGGTGGATGGTGGTTGGTGGTTGGTGAAATGTGAGATAGTACGGTGTATGTTCCTTCCGGAATTAACCCGATTGTGCCGTTGCCCGTACAATGCACGGACAGGAATCATCACAGGCCGTGAATGCTGTTGTAATCTTTGATGAGTATGTTGAAGAACCTGATTGGGGGGATGTCGGTTTTGACGTTCATCTTTTCTTCAAGGCTTTTTTTAGCTGTAAAATTCGCTCTGCGTACGGCGGTGGAAACATCCTTCTCACCGTTGGCCAGCAGCAGGTCGTTGACAAGTGTAATGTCCTGTTCGGTCAGCACCGACACTTCGGGGAAAACCGGTTCGTAGTTTTCTTCCAGTTTCGCAAAAAGCGTATCGTCGAGAGAGACAAGAGGCTTGATTCTGACGACGACTGTCGAAGCGGCGATGTCACCGAGACGCTGCCCTTTGCCGTTAACCAGGATTGTAATGATCGACACTGCGCCCAACGTAGTCCATTCTTCGACGATCCGCAGTATCCAGCGAAGGAAATAGCTGCCGAGAGTGGGTTTTGTCCCGTCGGTTTTTATTACACGGATCCGCATGGCCATCTTACCGAAGCTCTGGCCGTTGAACAGCAATTCGCAAAGCAGTTGGTAGAAGACGAGGAAAAACATCATGATGAACATCAGCATAGTGCCTAAGGTGCTTTCATCGCCGTAGGAGACCAGCAAAGGGCTTATGTACGCAGAAACAACCATTGCGAAAATAAACAGGATTATATAATCGATCAGGGCTGCAAGTATTCTCTCGCCTATGCTGGCAACAGGAAATTCGATATCGACATTTTGTGTGGTTTCAATTTTAATCTTTTCCATAGTCTCAAAATTTTATATCTTGTGGAAACTCAATTTACATATTTTATATTTAGTCATTTGTACAAATATAATGAAAGAAGTAAAGTTTTTACAAAAAAACGGTTCCGACTGGAAGAAATTCGAAGAATTGCTTAATAAGGACAGGATCTATGACCCTGACAAGCTGGCAGATTTATTCCTCAATACCATGGACGACCTGTCGTATGCCCGGACATACTATCCGAAAAGCAAGACCACGGAGTACCTGAACCAGCTCAGCACGAAGATACATGGCGCTATTTATAAAAATAAAAAGGAAGAAAGCCACCGAATTAAGGACTTCTGGGTAAGGGAACTGCCTGAAGTAATGTTTACCATGCGCCGTGAACTGATTGTTGCCTTTTCGGTGTTCATGATTTCAGTTGTCGTGGGTTTCGTTTCCACTGCCAACGATACGTCATATATACGTCTTATCCTTGGTGACCACTATGTAAACATGACCCTTGAGAACATCGAAAAAGGCGACCCGATGGCTGTGTACAAGAAAGCCAACGGGATTGACATGTTCCTGGGGATTACCTGGAACAATGTCATGGTTTCTTTCAATGCTTTTGCCATGGGCCTGATGTTTTCTTTCGGGTCTGCATATATATTGTTCAGGAACGGAGTGATGCTCGGCGCCTTCCAGTGTTTCTTCCAGCAGCACGGACTGCTGTTCGAAGCCTGTAAGACCATATGGATACACGGGACCATCGAGATATCGGCCATCGTTATCTGTGGTGCTGCGGGGATGGCTCTCGGCAATGGCATTTTGTTCCCGGGAACATATACGAGGCTGGAGTCTTTCAAAAGGGGAGCTGTCAGAGGCATTAAAGTAATAGTCGGACTGGTGCCTTTTTTCATTGTGGCAGGTATCCTCGAGTCCTTCGTTACGCGCTATTCTGAAATGCCTGTATGGCTAAGCTTCACGATCATTATTTTTTCATTGGTTTTCATGATTTATTATTTCCTGGTTTACCCGCTTCGGTTCAGGAAGAACCTAAAACCTTCACAATACTGAGTTTAATATCGGAGACTTTATGAGCGAAGATTTTGTTTTGAACAAGAAGAGGAACTTCAACGAACTGCTGAACGGAACCGGCAGGTTCGTGAAGATCGAGCTGATGTCTTTCTTAAAGACGCTGGCGCCATTGTATCTGCCTATTCTTTTTCTGACAATGATGTACAAGTATTCCTTCGCAATACAGAGAGCCGGATCTGAACCGGGTATGAGTATCTATGTAATTCTGGAACTATTGCTGGTTTTGGCTAACTCGTTATTTATAATGGCCATATACTTTGGATTCGTAAAGGAAATAATTTCAGGGAACAATCCTGCAACTGCAATAGTCTGGAAAACAAGTATGCCGCAAATAGGTAGAATAATCGGCCTGGTTTTACTGTTTTTTTTGTTTTACATCGTTATTTCCATACCATTCACAGCTTTAGCTTATATTAACCGGAAGGCTTTCGTAATTATTCCTTCCCTTGTGTTAATTGTACTGCTTCTGTTCAGCATTCGTTTTTCTCTCGTATTGCCTGTAATGTTCTACGAAGAGTCAGGATTGTTCTCGTCATTGATACGGAGTTACAAATTGACCCGCGGATACTGGTGGCTGACTTTCGGAGGCATTTTCATTATCTTTATTGCTACATTCGTACTGTCTTTAGTTGCTTTGATAATTACAGATGTTGCCGGAAACGCCGCAATAAAAGCTGTCCAATACGATTTCACTGTTTTTAAGATATTTCATGCAGTAAGAATATCCATAGTATTAATCGTTGGGATTGCGTCCCAGTTTTTTCTGAATACCTTTCTTACTTTGCAGTATTTCAACCTTGTCGAAAGGAAGGAAGCACCCGATCTGATGGCAAGGATTGAGGACATCTGCGGTACTGACGGGCAGGAAGAATTGTCTCAATAATTTATGGGTAAATTGCTTGGATAATAAGTTCATATTTAACAAGAAAAGAGATTTCAACGGTTTGTTGACTGTAACCTTCGGGTTCATCAGACAGGAGTTCCTGAGTTATGTCAGATGTTTCCTGCCTGTGTTCATTCCCGTGTTTGTACTGACAAGCCTTGCCAATATGGTGTTCCACAGCAGTTCTAACATTGCAAACAGCATGGCTTACGGAGTGGAACTGACTTTTTCCGGTGTTTTAAACGGTATGATTCGCTGGGGTATTAATATCTTATATGCATATTTCATTCTTGCCAGTACAATATCATATATTGACCTGTACAACTCCGGTGGGGCTGTTTCGGGCAGCAGGGCCAGGCTAAAGGCGTTTGGTCTGTTTCGCTCATTTTTTCCTGCTTTTTCATTGAATTTGATCTTAATCATTATATATAGTATTTCTTTATATCTGTTCGGGGTTGAAGCCGACAGCTTCCTGCAATTCATTCTGACAGCAGCCTTCCTGATTCCGGGCCTTATTTACACAATAAAATTTTCCCTGTTTTTCATTGTCGTCGGTGTGGAACAGAAAGGCGCTTTTGCAGCCTTTAAAAGAAGTCTCAAGCTGATGGAGGGTAACTGGTGGAAAAGTTTTTGGGCTTTATTCATCATTTTGTTCGTCTGTGTTGTCATCATTTGGTTCATGGATATGACATTGAAATTCATTATCAGTCAAGTCCCGGACGATAGCATGTCAGTGTTTGTAACGAAACTGGTTTTGTTTTTAAAATACTCTGTAAATTTGGCGGCCGTCTTTCTGGCAATGGTTCCGGCTGCCGTTTTCATTTTCATTAATTATTATAACCTTGTCGAAAGGAAGGAAGCACCCGATCTGATGGCAAGGATTGAGGAAATTGCTTCACATGACAACACAAGGCCCTTTTTGGGAGAAGGATAATAATTAACAAATTAGCCATAAATTGAAGATAGTTATGAGCGAAGATTTTGTTTTGAACAGGAAGCGGGACTTCAACGAACTGCTTAACGGTACCGGCAGGTTCCTGAAACTGGAGTTCAGCGATTATCTCGGTATATTACTGAAGTTGTACCTGCCTGTCGGATTATTGGTACTTGCGTTCACCTTCTTTCTGACTCCGGAAATGACTTTTAGTACCGGTTCAAAAATTGTATATTTCATTGTTCAATCCATCGATTCATTATATTTATTAGCACTTAATTACGGGTTTATTAAGGTAATAATAACAGGTAATGCCCCGACAGCAGGCAATGTATGGGGGAGGCTTCTTATGCTGCTGCCGAAATTACTTCTCTTGATTCTTTTCTTGGCTATTGCCGGTGTTTTGAGTTTCGGAGTGATCGCCCTTTTTGGCACTGTTACCGGCCCAATGATAGCAGTATTATTCCTGCCTGCCGTGATATTTGCAATATTCTTCGGAAATAGAATAGCACTGATCTTTCCGGTAATTAACTCCGAAGAGAATTCCCTGTTCGAAGCAATGGGCAGGAGTTGGGACCTGACGAAAGGCTACTGGTGGCAGACTTTCGGCGGCATTATCATTATTGGCCTGATTAGCTATGGGTTGACATTCGCTTTTACTTTAATTAATATATGGATAATCCAGTCTCTGTTCACAGGCTTTCTCGATTCCAATATGCTCATGTACCGGTTATATATGGTATTATTCCAGATGGTTACACTTGTTATTGGGATTTTTACACAGTTTTTCACCCACAGTTTCCTCACTTTGCAGTACTTTAACCTTGTCGAAAGGAAGGAAGCCCCTGAACTGATGGCAAGGATCGGGGAAATTGGTCCACCGGACAGCCAGTTATATCTGGAGTCGGATGAAGACTGACTAATTAGCGAAAAAAGAGAGAACTATGAGTGAAGATTTTATTTTGAACAGGAAGCGGGACTTCAACGAACTGCTGAACGGTACCGGCAGGTTCGTGAAACTGGAGATCGGGGATTATATCGGTTTATTGCTGAAACTGTACCTGCCTGTAGGATTACTGTTACTGGCGGCTGACTTCTTTCTTGCACCCCGGATGATTTATGGAAATGATAATTTTCTTGTCAATGTTATAATTCTTATTATTGATACCATTTATGTTGTTGCCCTTAATTACGGATTTATTAAGGAGATAATACTTGGAAACGACCCGACAGCAGGCAATGTATGGAAGAGGCTTCCGGAACTGATGCCGAAATTGCTTCTCTTACTTCTTTTCTTTGCGATTGTCGGTGTATTGTGTTTCGTAGTGATTGTTTTATTGGGCTATTTGATAAGCCCGTCTATGTCGGTTTTATTAATACCCGCCATATTGTGTGCAATGATCTTCGGAATAAGAATAGCTTTGGTCTTTCCGGTAATAAACTCCGAAGAGAGTTCCCTGTTCGACGCAATCGGCAGGAGCTGGAAGCTGACGAAAGGCTACTGGTGGCAGACTTTCGGCGGCGTTTTCATAGTAGGCCTGGTCGGCTTCGGATTGACATTTGCTTCAACTCTGGTCAATTATTGGATTATTCAACAACTGTTTACTGATTTTTCCGGTAACAATTTGCTCATGTACCAGTTGTATATGGTATTATTTGATTTGATTGCCCGGGTTTTTAGTCTCTTCACACAGTTCTTCACCCACAGTTTCCTTACTTTGCAATACTTTAACCTTGTCGAAAGGAAGGAAGCGCCGGAACTGATGGCAAGGATCGGGGAAATTGGCTGGAGTCCTGAACAGAATAATCAATTATCGTTGTAGAAAAGGGGAACAGAATGAACAGAGATTTCGAATTCAGAAAGAAAAGGGACTTCAACGGACTGCTGACCGGCACATTCAGCTTCTTTAAACAGGAGTTCACCAGGTTTATGAAAGGCTTCCTGCCTCTGTTCCTCCCTCTAATGCTGGTAACCGGGCTGATCAATTCACAATTGGACCTGTCCGGCAACAACCTGGTCAATGATATTGTTTACAACCTGGTTTACACAGTCTATATTTTCTTCATCATGGCCTATACTTATGCTTACATTGTCCTGTACACCCCCAATGAAGCCCCGGACAACCGTAGTGTCAGGACAAAAGCCTTCAGGCTCTATTTCGCATATTATCCTGCCAAGTCCATTACCTGGGCGTTCCTTACTGTTTTCGTTGTAACATTCTCTGCAAACTGGGTAAGTTCAAACAGCCTGATGGAATTCCTGGTAATTTGCGGTTTCTGGATTCTGTGGCTGATCTATTCCATCAGGTTCTCATTGTCTTTTATAATTATTGCCGGAGAAAAGGCCGGAACGGTCAGGGCCTTCGTCAGGAGCAGCAACCTGATGAGGAGGTTCTGGTGGAGTTCTTTCTGGGCCTGCTTCATCATCATGTTCATCTGTTTCATTGCTTCCGAATTCTTCAATTTAATACTTGTTTACGTCAGGAGTGAATTATTTGACAGGCACAACTACGTTACAGCGATGAGAGTATTCATGATACTGAGTCTGTGCATACAGTTACTTGGTATGTTCGTTGGAGCAATGCTGGTAAGCATCTTCAGTTCCCTGAATTATTTCAACCTCGTTGAAAGAAAGGAAGCTCCCGATCTTATTGAAAGAATTGGTAAATTGCAGTCGGAGAGTACAGGTACAAATAATTAAGGTATGAAATTTATGAATAAATATATTCCGGCTGTACTGTTCCTGCTTGCAATCCTTTATTCGGGTGCTCGGGGGCATGAAGCATACTCCCCTGAGTTCAATGATTCTTCCAGTGTCGTACTGCGTGGGACGCCAGACGAAGTAATCGATGAATACCGCAACGACAAGGATTTCGTATATATTCAAAAAGAAGAGGAGCGCTCTCCTGTAAGCGAATTCCTGCAATACCTCTATGAAAAACTCATCAGGCCATTGTTTGTCGAGCCGTTGAAAGAACCGGGCAATCCCCTCAGTATTATCATTTTTGCATTAATTATTGCAGGGATTGCGTTCCTGATTTTCAAATTTGTCGGTGGAGGCGTATTCAAACGTGAAACTGCCATCAGCGGCTCCGTGCGCCGGCTCAACCTGGAGGAAGCAGGAAGGGCGGACCTTGAAGCAGCGCTGCAACAATCCATCGACAGTAAAAGATATGGTGAGGCTGTAAGGTATCATTACCTGATTGCCCTGTGGGAACTGAGGGACAGGCAGTTGATCAGATGGCAGCCCGACAGGACCAATATTGGCTTCGCTTCGGATATTAAGGACAATAGTTTAAGGAATAGTTTTCTCAATGTAACATCCATGTTCGAATATGTATATTACGGCGAATTTGCGGTTGACAGCTCTGTTTACGCCGCCATCGAACGCCGCTTCAGGGATTTCTCAATGAAACTGAGGCAGGTACAATGAAACGGAATATCAAATATCTGATAATGGCAGCGGTTTTCATCCTGAGCATTTTCATCATCCAGGAACTTGCCCCGAACAAATACGACTGGACACCGACCTTCGACCCTGCCGACAAAGGCCCTTACGGACTGTACGTCCTGAGAAACACAATTGAAAAAGTTGTACCCGGCCTTAAGGTAGTGCAGACAGATTCGTCGCTGTACGAGGTTCTGGCGGATAGCAACCTGACAGGTACGTACTTCTATGCAGGAGATTATTATACTATCGACGAACCGTCTGTTGACAAGCTGCTTGGTTGGGTCGCAAAAGGCAATACTGCCTATATTGCTGCTCCGATTACACTGGACTATCTTGCCGACAGCCTGAAATATGAAAAAGATGAAGAAATAAATTATAATATTTTGAAGGATTCTGTTAAGAACACCATCAGGTTTGTGAACCCGTCGCTTTATCATAAAAATGAATATACCGTCAAAGGCACTCAAATGATGTCCTTTTTCAGTAAATATGACACATCCAATACGAGAATTATCTGTGTGGCCGACGGTGAAAAGCCGGATTTCATTGTCATAAGTGTCGGAAAAGGGAAGATTTACCTGTGTCTCCTTAACTACTGCTTTACCAACTATTATTACCTACAGGAGGAATACACTCCGATTGTTGACAGGCTTCTTTCGTATATACCCGAAGGTACGTTGATATGGGATAATTCGGACAATGCATACAAAAGAGAAAGCCAGTCCTCGCTGAGGTACATCCTGTCCCAGAGATCCCTGTACTGGGTATATGTACTAGTAATAGCAGGTATTGCCCTTTTCATCCTGTTCTCTGCCAAGAGGCGCCAGAGGCCCATTCCTGTAATTGAAAAACCAAGGAACACCACTCTGGAATTCGTCAGGACACTGTCTGAGCTCTATTATTACAGGCCCAGCCACAAGAATATGGCTGAAAAGAAGATACTGTACTTTATGGAGTATCTGCGCCGCCATTATAATTTCAACACAGGGAACATCGACGCAGGTTTCATCAGTAAACTCTCCGGCCTGACGCAGATGGGCGAAACAAAGCTGACGGCAACTTTCGGCTTCATCGCTGTCATAGGAGAGATGGAATCTATTACAAAAAAACAGTTGATTGATTTGAATAACCAGGTAGATACAATATATAAAAGGATTAAAAATGTCTGAAGAATCGAACATGAATGCAGGGGAGCAACTGTCCTCGATGTTTCCGGGCAGGATCGACCTGTCGGCCGTAAGGGACAAGGTGGACCTTGTGAAGGGTGAGATAAGCAAAATAATCGTTGGCCAGGAAGAAGTTGCCGAACTGATAATTACGGCAATTCTCGCCGACGGCCATATACTGCTCGAAGGTGTGCCGGGCATCGCTAAAACGCTGATAGCAAAAATTGCAGCCCGGACCATCGACGCGGACTTCCGCCGCATCCAGTTTACACCTGACCTGATGCCGTCGGACATACTCGGTACGTCCGTTTTCAATCCGAAGATTACCGATTTCGAGTTCCGAAAGGGGCCCATTTTTTCAAACATTGTCCTGGTGGACGAGGTTAACAGGTCTCCGGCAAAGACACAGGCCGCACTTTTTGAGGTGATGGAAGAGAAGCAGATTACTATGGACGGCATAACCTATGCCCTCGGTTACCCGTTCTTAGTTATTGCCACCCAGAACCCCATCGAGCATGAAGGTACTTACAGGCTGCCTGAAGCCCAGATCGACAGGTTCCTGTTCAAGATAGACGTGCGCTATCCGGACCTGCAGGAAGAAATCAGTATTCTCGACCTGAAGAACCGCAACGAGAACCACCCCGATCTTGGTGTCATTAGAAAAGTGATGGACAGTGAAAGCCTCAGGCAGATGAAACATATAGTACACCAGGTTCATGTCGAGCACAAGATACTTGAGTACATAGCAAGGATAGTAATCGAATCGCGCAACAACGGTTCACTTTACTTAGGCGCTTCACCCAGGGCTTCCGCTGCGCTGCTGGCAAGCGCCAAGGCATACGCTGCCGTTAAAGGAAGGGATTTCATTACGCCTGAGGATGTAAGTTACCTGGCATACCCGGTACTGCGTCACAGGATCATCCTGACGTCGGAGCGGGAGATGGAAGGCTCAGGGCCTGACCAGGTAATTACTGAAATACTGCAGAAGATAGAGGTGCCCCGATGAAGAAGTTCTTCGGGGGAATATACATTGAACCCCGCTTCTATATTGCCCTGGCAGTAAATATTGCTATGTTCGTCTTCGGCTATTATTACCAGTTTATGATTAATGCCGGTGTCGTTGTTTTCATAGTAATAACAGCAGTGCTTTTGAGCGAGCTGGCCATCCTGTTCTTTACAGGGAACGGGGTGCAGGCTGACAGAATTATGGAAGACAAGCTCTCGAACGGAGATCCGAACCCTATTGCAATAAAAGTCAGCAGCAAATATGGTGTCGATATATTCGCCGTAATCATCGACGAGCTGCCGGCGCAGTTCCAGGAACGCAATTTCAGCCTGCAAGCCAAGCTTAAACCGGGTGAGACAAAGACTCTTGCCTATTCCCTGAGGCCGGTCGAGAGAGGAGAATACCGGTTCGGGTTTATCAATGTTTTTGCAAGGACAGCCGTCGGGTTTGCAAGCAGGCGTTACCGTTTCGGTGAGAGCCGTACAGTTGCTGTGTTCCCCTCTTACATACAGATGAAACAGTATTCCCTTGCAGCAATCACCAACAGGGTGTCCGATCCGGGCATAAAGCAGACGCGTAAGATCGGCCATACGATGGAGTTCGAGCAGATCAGGCAGTATGTCCGCGGGGACGATTACCGTACCGTGAACTGGAAGGCAACGGCACGCCGGAGCCAGATCATGGTAAACGAATACAGGGATGAAATTTCACAGCAGGTGTACAGCGTCATCGACATGGGCAGGACGATGAAGATGCCCTTCGAAGGCATGACACTGCTCGATTATGCCATTAACTCCGCCTTAGTCATTTCCAATATCGCCGTACAGAAGTATGACAAACCCGGGTTGATTACCTTTTCCGAGAAGGTTGACACTGTGGTGCCTGCCGACCGCAAGCCGGGACAGATGTACAAGATACTCAACGCGTTGTACAGCCAGCAGACACGCTTCCTGGAGCCCAACTGGGAGATGCTGCTTAATACTCTGAGGTGGAACGTAAGGCAGAGAAGCCTCTTACTTCTGTTTACCAATTTCGAGACTCTCGCCGGAATGAAGCGCTCCATCCAATATATTAAACATATTTCCAAATTCCACCTGCCGGTTGTGATATTCTTCAGGAACACCGAGCTCTATTCGGTAATCGACCGTGATGCCGGCTCGGTAAAAGGCATTTACTCAAAGATCATCGCAGAGAAAATTGCTTACGAGAAAGTGAATATTGTGAAAGAACTGAACAAGTACGGTATTATGTCTATCTACACAGCGCCGGAGAACCTTACCGTCAACACTATCAACAAGTACCTCGAGATCAAGTCCCGCCGGCTGTTGTAAAGGGGGAGAAATTTCGGCGGAGGCAATGCTGAATTAAGAATTCTGAATTATAAATTCTGAATTATAAATTATAAATTATAAATTATAAATTATAAATTATAAATTAAGAATACTGAAAGCTGAGCCGTAGCGGCATTTTCCCCCACCTTGGATAAGGCGGGGGCAGGGGGCGGTTCGATTTTCAGTTTGTCAAGTTCATCAAGTTCGTAAAGTAAGAAAAAGCTGAACCGTAGCGGCATTTTCCCCCACCTTGGATAAGGCGGGGGCAGGGGGCGGTTCGATTTTCAGTTTGTCAAGTTCATCAAGTTCATCAAGTTTATCAAGTTCGTAAAGTTTATAAAGGGTTCTTCATCAATTATAGTGGGTAAAATATTGTAAATATTACAAAATTTCTGAGATATTCTGGAAATGACTTATTAAATATATAGATATAGCAGGTATTTACACACCCCCCAACCCCCTCTTGGTAGAGGGGGAGCGTAACAACAGGTCTTAACCACTCTAATAAGATGGGTGGCTGCGGCAGCAGCCGGGGTGTGTCCATGAGATTTGAAAAATATATATTTGATTTTCTTCATTATTTGCCCGCTACAAATAGCGAAGAACTACGAATAATTACTGAAAAGCTGAAATATTTCTTCAAATTTCAGTCTGATTTCTTCAAATTCTTTGACATATATAAAAAAATCATAATATTTTTTATTTCTGTGAATCATTTTCTATTACTTTAGTGTCATTTGGGGTGAAAAGAAATGTAGAAGTTTGTTCAATTTTAAACTGGAAGTAATATGAAGAAATTCATTACTCGTTTTTTAAATTTCTCCCTGCTTTTAGCCTTTTTACTGGCGCCGTCAGTACCATCGCAGGCACAGCAGAAAGGGCAGTTCAGCCTCCAACTCGACCACGAAGGCGGTAAACGCGATGTGGCTTTCATTGTACCTACGAGTTACACCGAAGCGAAGAAATGGGCGGTTGTTGTCGGCATGCACCCCTATGCAACCGAAGAATATGCAATGCGCGATATGCTCAAAGGCGCTGCTACACAACTGAACTTCATACTTGCCTGCCCCGACGACCAACCGAACTATGACGGCAGGATAATCGGCACCATAATTACCTACCTGAAAGCGAATTATAAAATCGATGAATCCAATATAGTCGTAACCGGCTATTCTGCCGGCGGCAACGGCACTTTCGGCTATGGCCTGGCCAATTTTGAGAAATTCAAAGGCCTCATCGGCATTGCCACCTGTCCCAATAGTTCACCTGCAAGCGTACAGGCTGCCCTTAAGGTCCTGCCCATCGGCTTCGTTGTCGGTACCGCCGACAGTTACTACAGCGAGATACAGGGCTGGGTCGAGGAAGCACAGGAATACAACGCTGTAACGAAGGTCATTGCAAAAAACGGAGTGGGACACACCGGAGAGTATTTCTGGGGTGCAGATTTCACTACAGACTGGGTTTCGCTTTACAATTTCGTACAGACAACGGAGATGCCTCCAGCGGAGATCAGTCTGGTCTATCCTGAGAGCGAGGCTACGGAAATCTCTGTTCCTGTAAAATTTACCTGGAACAAAGTAAGTAAAGCCAAGAGCTACGAGTTCCAGCTTTCCGAGAAGGAGGACTTCTCGACGACCAAAGAAACGAAAACAGTAACCGACACATTCTATTCTGCAAAAACACTGTCGAACAACACAACCTATTACTGGCGTGTCAGGGGAAAGAATACCGGAGGCAACGGCCCCTGGTCGTGGGCGAGGTCGTTTGAAACAAAGAAAACCATTCCTCTGGATGCGCCTGTCGTCGTTACTCCTGAAAACGGAGCACAGGATCTGGACGTTCCGGTTAAGTTCGAGTGGAATGTTGTTGACCTGGCAACAAAGTATAAGCTGCAGGTATTTGAACAGGGCATTTCTTCCCCGGTCGTTAACCAGGATATCGCTGCTCCCGAGGGAGACAAGGCCGAGTTCTCTGCTGCGACATTAAAGAAAGGCAAGAATTTTACATGGAAACTGAGGGGTGCCAGCGCCGACGGTGACGGCCCCTGGACTGAAGTTTACACCTTCTCGACAAAGCCGGATTTGCCGTCTGATAAGCCCAAAGCACAATACCCACCTGAAAATGCAGCAAATATGGCCCTAAGCATAGATTTCGAATGGTCGCTTGTTTCCGGAGCAACGTCTTACAACTTCTCGGCAAGAGAAGACGGCAGCAGCGAAGCAGCCATTACCGAGAACGGCATTCCTGCGACACAGGGTAAGATAGTGCATACCGTCAGCGGTTTCAAGTCCTTAACAAAGTATTACTGGAAAACAAACGGCAGCAATAATGCCGGTGACGGCCCCTGGTCAGATGAGGCCTCTTTCACGACAGGCAATTACACTTCGGTCGATGACGGCGTTAACTCTGTCGGCGCCATTACCGTCACACCGAACCCTGCTGTCGATTACTTCGTTTTGACCTGCGGTTCCGGTTTGCTTTCCCCCGCAGGCGTTGCTGTGTTCAACTTCACAGGTGAAAAAGTACCTGTTACCTTTAGTGACGGCGACGGTAAAAGTTTAATTGCCCGTACAGGCGGCCTTCCTACCGGAATGTACCTCGTCAGGGTTACTACCGGAAAAGACTATAGCTATTTTAAATTGATTGTTCAATAAATATCTATTCACAAAATATTCCCCGGGTTACACCCGGGACATAATGAGCTTGAACGCTCTGCTGTTACGTATGGGGCGCATAAGTGAAGAATTTCTACAGGCGGGACAGATTCTTCGGTGCGCCCTTTACCTTTGCATACAAGCGCATTAAAGGCCCGATAATGTATGAATGCGGATTGGAAATGAAAAAGGGGGCAGGATCAGCTGCCCCCAAAATTTGTCCGGTTGTTGACTACTCTTGATGAGACGGTTTATCAGTCAACTTTAATTAACTTGCTTCGCCATGTGGTTCCGCCTGCCTTGACATTGATGAAATAGATGCCCGAAGGATTGCTGCTAAGGTCGAATGACTTCGAGAAATAACCGGTTGCCAGGGTTGAGTAAGTATGAATGACGCTGCCCATTATGTCTGTAATTGTTATTTCTAACGGACTGGTTTCGCTGATGGACGTCTCGAAGATGAAGGAGCCGTTTGTCGGGTTAGGTTTGATGCTGATATATTTCAAACCGTTGGGAACATCCTCTACGCCGATTATTCCGTCATAATAATATATGTCCGACATCGACGAACAGCCTTCGCTGTTGGTGATACGAACCTGGTAATTGCCTTTGGTAGCTGGCTTGTATGTCTTAAGTATTGCTCCGTTAATGATCTGTCCTTCCATATACCACTGGTAAGAAACGGCTTCCGTGGAGACCAGGGTATTGTCGGAAAGGGTAATTGCAGGTTTGGCAGGCGCTTCTTTTTCAGTAACTGTTACGGGGTCGGAAACGGTGCTGCAGCTATCTGAATAGGAGCCGGTAACAGTGTATGTACCTGCTTCTTTTACGTATATTTTCTTACCTGTCATGCCGTTTGACCATGTATAGGAAGTGAACCCGAAATTGGCATTCAATTCAAGGCTGTCGCCTTCACAGAAAGAGTTCCCTGCCGTTGTGATCTTTATCTCCTTGGCAGGTATAACATTGACGGTAATGGCGGAGCTGATTGCAAAACAGCCTTTGTCGTCGGTAATCGTCAAGTAATAGGTTCCGGCATCTTTGACAACGATGGATTTTGTTGTTTGTTGGTTGGACCAGATATATAAATAGTAGTCTGCCGAAGGTGAAAGGATGACGGAGTCTCCTTCGCATATATCTATCGAAGTTATGCCTGTAGAACCGTTACACAGTAAAGTCGGCGCGGCAAGGTCACAATTGATGATTTTCGTCTGCCACAGCCCCCGGCCGTAGGTAGCTGCCCTTAGATAGCCTATGTTCTCCTGGATGACCAGGTCGCTGACGACAACGTTCGGCAGATTGTCGTTGAATTTTACCCATTGCCTGCCGGGCGACTCGGAGTAGTAAACTCCGTAATCGGTACCGATATAGAGCCTGTCCGGGGAATTTTTCTGGTAAACGACAGTATTTACCGGTACGTTGGGCAGGTTATTTGTAATGTTCGTCAGAGTGACACCATTCAGTTCAACAACTTTATTAACGCTGCTATACCCTGACAGGGTTATCCAGACCTTAATCGGGTTTTCAGGGTCAACTTCGATGTCGGTAATGAAATAGGGGGAAGAATACAATGTGCTCCATGTCTTGCCGGAGTTCTTCGATACCATCAGTACCGAAGCCGAGCCGCTGGCTTTTACTCCGTAAATGTAATTGGTATTGGAAGGCGCAATTTTCAGTGCCCTGAATGTCCCGCTGCTTGAGAGGTTGGATACCTGTGTGAAGTTCTGCCCCCGGTTGGTACTTTTAACAATGTCAACCAAACCGACGTATATAATGGAAGGATTCACCGGGTCGATCTCAATGGGTGTAACCCAGGCGCCGTAAACCCCAAACTGGGCAAGTGGGTTGAGCATCTGTGTAAAAGTATTGCCTCCGTCGGTACTCCTGAAGAAATTTCCATAATACGTAGAACAGTACATATATCTGGGGTCGATATAGTCAATGAGCGGCATCATGCCGTCGCCGCCGTAAACATTGTCCCAGGTGCCGTTCTTGTACCTGTGTGTTCCGTTGTCCTGGGCGCCCAGGAGCATTATATTGTCATTGGTTTTCGAACATGCCAGTTTGTAAAAAGCGCTTACCTGCAGGCCGTTGCTTAAGTCCGACCAGGAATTGCCTGAATTGGTTGTCCTGTTGATGCCTCCGTCTGTTGCTGCGTAAAGATGGCCCGCATTGTTACACTGCAATTCGTGAATGTCCGCGTGTACCCATGGTACACCGTTGACTTCGCCGGTCCATTCGGCTATGGGGTTGAAAGTCATGCCGCCGTCGGTCGATTTCCAGATGTTGACACCGGCAATGTAAACCATGTCGAAATCCTGCGGAGACACAGCAAGGCCCAGGTCATAGACTCCCTGTCCTCCTATCACATTGTATTGTACATAGGACCCTAAATAATTGAAACTGCTGCCTGAGCGGCTGTTTACCTTTGACCAGTTTTCCCCGGAGTCGGTTGATTTCAGCAGGGAATGGAAACCCTGTCCTCCACCCTCCTCGTACTGGGTACAAATTGCGTATATGCCGTTGCTTTTACTGTCGGCAACACTTAACACAATCCTGCCTACGTAGGTATCGGTAGTTTTAACGATTTTCATCGTTTTTGTGTCGGCGCTGAATCTACCTATTACACAACTGTTCGGATAGGAAGAGTTTAACGGGTACATCGAACAGTATATCGTATTCGGGTCGGTTGGTTTCATGACTATCTGCCTGACGGTATGGGCTGTATAGACGGTGCTCCAGGTATCGCCGCCGTCGGTTGTCATATACATCCCTTTGTTGGTTCCTGCATAAACAATGTTGTCGTCATTCGGATTGACAGCCAGGGAGTATATTACTATCTTCGAAACGGGTGAGTTCTGCAATCCGGCCATAGACCAGGTAGTGCCGCCGTCAGTGGTCTTGATAATACCGATGCTGTATGAGTCGAATTGTGTGAATCCGCCGGAGCCGTCGCCGTCGCCGGTGGCAGCATAGACAGTATTCGGGTTCTTTCGTGAGATTTTTATATCGGATATACCGATTGAGATGAACTCAGTAAACGGGAATGTAATCCAGGACGAACCGCCGTCAGTGGATTTCCAGACACCGCCGAAGGAAGCTCCCGCCCACAGAACGTTGGAGTTGGACGATTCTATCTCTATGCAGTTCATTCTGCCGAGGCCGGAGATCGGCGAACCGGTCTTTTTTGAAGGCATGGTAGTAGGACCCAGTGGCTGCCAGTCGGCTTTTGCCTGTGTCCTCGATAGTTTATTCTTTGCGTCGAAGATCATTACTGAGTTGTAGGAATCCATTGCCGATTGGAGTTCACCGTCCGGGAACAGTCTTTGTTCCAGGAAGTATTCAGCTCTTTTGTATTGTTTCCATCCCTTACCTTTGCCGGGATTGCCGTCGCCGAAAATACCCCTGTAGTACTGCTGCACGTCGGAAAACCTGGTCCCGTATTTGCCCGGTACAAGCGGCCTGTTAAGAGTGTCGTCCTGTGAATACATTTCGTACTGTCCCAGTAAAGACATAGAAAAGATGGCTATGATTGCCGCTGTCATTTTCCTGAAGCTGTGGTTTCGAAAATACATTATTTCTCCTTTATTTATTATAGCGTATATTTTCAATATATAAACTTCTAATTTATCAAAATTCATATAATAATAATATTATAATATTTTCATTTCCATATACACATTATCGTCATTTTAATTTCAATTTGAAAAATCTTTTACAATTCCATGACATGACCGAAATTGTCAAATCATTATTGCAGCCGCGCCCTTCGAGCTCCGACAGGCGTCTTTCCTGTGAATTGAAGCATGTGTATTCTCCAATTTCATATTTATCAGGTTCAATTGATCATAATATATTTTTCTCCTATGCATAATATAGATTTCTTAAACGTCATTATATCGTAAATTAAGGTAAAAAAGAATTTTACCGATAATTATATTGGTATGTATTTTGTTATTTGATATGTATTTATGTTAAGAAGGACGGTAAAACGGTTCTTTGATAAATATTAATTAACTTTTTTATTAACAGGATAATATCTAATTTTAAGTTTTTGGTTTACGGATTATGTTGAAGGGTTTTGGAGAAAGATGGAAATATTTAAGCTGATCGTGATCATAGTTGTTAGCTATCTACTGGGAGCGATACCTTCAGGTGTAATAATAAGCAAGAGCATATTCAAATTCGATATACGTGAAAAAGGCAGCGGCAACATGGGTAGCACAAACGCCATGCGTGTTCTCGGCTGGAAGTGGGGCCTTGTCGTACAGGTGATGGACCTTCTCAAAGGCTTCCTGGCTGTGGTCTTAGTCGCTACTTACCTTGGAAGCGATATTTCTTTCAATTCGATTACCAGCTTTGAGGATATTACATTGGTGCGCATCATCGCCGGCATCAGTGCCGTTTGTGGACACATCTGGTCAATATTTGTCGAGTTTCGTGGCGGTAAAGGCATCAACACTGCTGCCGGGTTCCTCCTGGGCATTGCACCCCTGGACCTGGGCATTGCTGTTGGTTTCTTCATCATTGCTTTGATTTTCTCAGGCTATGTTTCCCTGGGGTCAATCACGGCGGCCATCGCTTTTCCTTCTTCCATATTCTTCAGGCAGAACATTCTTAACGACTATATCCCAGGCTACGAAATTATTTTCTACTTCTCAATACTGCTGTCGTTGATACTGATCTTTGCCCACAAGAAGAATATTAAACGGCTCTTTGCCGGAACAGAAAACAGATTCCAGAAGCTGCAGTTCATAAAACTGAAATTCAGGAAGCGGTAGGGTTTGTTCAATCAACTGAAAAACAAAACTGATAATGTATAAAATAGGCATTCTGGGAACCGGCGGCTGGGGTACAGCCCTGACGGTCCCTTTAGCCCGGAACGGGCATGATGTTAAGGTATGGTCTTTCGAAAAAGATGTTTGCGACGAGATCAACCTAAACCATACTAATAATAATTACCTGCCGGGTATTACAATTCCGGACGTCGTCACTGCCACAAACGACTACACAGTTCTGGCAGGCAGCGACATCATTGTCGTCGCCGTGCCGACACAGTTCATCCGAAGCGTTGTAAATGGAGCCCGGGACATTCTTACAGGAATCCCTGTCGTCAATGTGGCCAAAGGCATTGAAAGAAATACCCTCATGAGGGTCTCTGAAATTCTTTATGATTCAGGTGCGGTCAATCCTGACAATTACATAACTCTTACCGGCCCCAGCCATGCGGAAGAGGTTGCACGCCTGCTTCCCACGACGGTAGTGGCAGCTTCTGCAAACCACATGCTCTCGGAAAAGATACAGAGTGTATTTTCCACTCCGCGTTTCCGGGTCTATTCTTCAGACGATGTAACCGGATGCGAGCTCGGCGGCGCTGTCAAGAACGTCATCGCAATTGCCGCCGGCATCATCGACGGACTGGGCCTGGGGGACAACACAAAAGCTGCGTTGATTACGCGCGGGCTTGCTGAAATGTCGAGACTCGGTGTCGCTCTCGGAGCCAATCCCCTGACATACTCAGGGTTGTCCGGCCTCGGAGACCTAATCGTAACCTGCAACAGCAGGCACAGCCGCAACCGTAAGGTTGGCGAACAGATCGGCAAAGGTGCAAAACCGTCGGAGTTCCTTGCAGACACGAGGATGATTGCCGAAGGTGTGCACACTACGGAGTCCACCTTCCAGCTCGCAGCAAAGTGCAATGTCGAGATGCCCATCGTCGAGCAGATGTACGACATCATTTTCAAAGGCAAGGACCCGATGAATGCCATCACGGAACTGATGACAAGAAGCTCCAAAAGAGAATGGTGGTAATTTTACCCTGAATTTGTTATTTTGTATTTGATAGTTAGAGTATTGAAGACAAAATATGCAGAATTTGAAAAGAATAGTACTGTTTTTCTTCCTGTTAGCCTTTTCTCAGGCAGAAGCCACCGTTTGGTGGGCATCCAAAGTCATCAGCTATTCGTCGCAGTATTCCTCAAAGCAGTTAAGTTCCTCGCAGGTATTGGGCAAACCCAACGTCATTCCGGGCTTCGGCGTAACACCCTGTGCATGGCGTCCGTTGTTCGGTGGAGAATTTACTAATGAATGGATCGAAGTGGCATTTACCGAACAGCCATACATCACCAGGGTGGCCGTCTCTGAGAATAATGTTGGGGGTGGCATCGGCGAGATACTGTTTAGCGATTCATCCGGCAAATACTATAAGATATATTCCGCTGCCGGTGAATTCAAAAGGCCGAAAGGCTCCATGCTCAACATCAGTATTAACCGAACTCCTTACAGAGTCCGTTCTGTCAAACTGATACTCAATTATACCGACCCGGGGTATAAGTACCAGATCGATGCGATTGCTGTCTCTGACGAAGACAGCGCCATTGCGGCAGAGATAAATACCGGCGGCAATACGGGATTCGCCTCGGCGCCGGAAAACCTCGGCAGCAATGTCAATTCACGCTTCTCCGAACTTCTGCCTGTCATCTCGCCCAGGGGGGACGTTCTGTATTTCGCCCGCAGCAACCATCCCGAAAACACCGGAGACGGCCGGAAAGTCGATGTCTGGTACTCGGCCATCGACTCAGGCGGAAAATTCGGTAAAGCAGTGAACATCGGACCCCCAATCAACAACAATTATCATAATTTCCTGTTTTCCGTAACCCAGGACGGCAACAGCCTGATCCTCGGCAACAGGTATATGCGGGACGGTACAATGGCAAAAGGCGCTTCTGTCAGTTACAGGACTACAGGCGGCTGGTCTTTTCCCGACAGCATTACCATCAGGAATTTTATCAACCTGAACAATAATGTGATGTATTTCCTTGCTTCGAGCGGCAAGGAACTTCTGCTGTCGATTGAAACCCGGGACTCCAGGGGCGGGCTTGACCTTTACGTCAGCCGGCTGCTGGCAGACGGGACATGGTCTGAACCTGAGAATCTGGGAGACGACATCAATACTGCTGCCGATGAGGCTACTCCGTTCCTTGCTCCCGACTGCACTACCCTGTACTTCTCCACTTCCGGGAGATGCGGCTATGGGGACAACGACATCTTTATCGCCCGAAGGAAGAACGGCAGTTGGAAAAGCTGGGAAGAGCCGAAAAACATCGGCAGCCAGGTCAATACTCCTGGCTGGGACGGCTATTTTACTATTCCTGCTTCAGGAGACTGGGCCTATTTTTCTTCTTCAACTAATTCCATCGGCATGGAGGATTTATTCAGGATCAAACTCCCGAAAGATCTGAAACCGAAGAGTGTAGCGCTTGTCAAAGGCCGGGTGCTGAACATCAAAACAGGCAAACTCGTCGATGCCCGTATATCATACGAAATCCTCCCCTCCGGTGAAGAAGCCGGCATTGCCCGGCCCGACCCCATTACCGGCGAGTACAGCATCGTACTTCCTGCCGGCAGTAAATACGGTTTCCTTGCCCAGGCCGACGGTTTCATTCCCGTGAACGAGAATCTCGACCTGAGAGCCCTCGGAGAATACGGTGAAGTGCAGAGAGACCTTATTCTTGTACCCATCGAAGTAGGACAGGTCATCAGGCTGAACAACATATTCTTCGAGTTCGGGAAGTACGAACTGCTCGAAGACTCCTATTCGGAGCTGAACAGGGTCGATAGGCTGCTGGCAGAACATCCCCGGATGAGAATCGAGATTGACGGCCATACGGACGATGTCGGGACATCGCAGGCAAACCAGGTTCTTTCCTTAAACAGGGCTAAGGCTGTCTCTGACTACCTTCTGTCAAAAGGAATTGCCAAAAAGAGGCTTATTGTCAAAGGCTACGGACAGACAAAGCCCCTGGCGCCGAACGACACGGAAGAAAACCGGCAAAAGAACCGAAGGGTAGAATTCAGGATCGTTGAAGAGTAAGGATTGTCTTAATCCGTTTATGGAAATCATTAACTATGTTTGAAGCTTACGGAGCGCTCTTCAAGTCAGTAAGAAACGTAACTTTACCCGAATATATGTTGCGTTTGACAATTTGTACAGTCGAATCAGCCAGATAATAAGAATGGTAGAAATATTTACTGTCTGCCGACCAGGCTCCGATATTTCTATCTACATTACCGAATTTCCAATGCCGAGAATTATTATAATCGGGAAACATCCTGTAAATAATGTTTCCGGAATTCAATTCATCCAGTTTAACTATTACAAGGTTATTATCCATTCCGTTCCCATAGAACAATTGATACCACTTTGTACCGGACATATCGGCTGACGCAATAAATGCCAGGTATTTCCCGTCGGGAGATATAGCCTGGGAAACGCTAGTTGCTCTGGTGTTTCCGGGTAACTCGTAACTACTTAATATATCATTATTCTCATTCTTAATCAGCAGGATTCTATTACTCTTTAAAGGCTCGGAGTCATGGTTAAAGCAATATCGATAATTTTTATATGATTCAAAATCATAACTGAGGTCTTCACGAATTTGTATAGTATAAGGTGGGTTGATATTCATTAAATATGTGTGACTGATTTTATCATTTGTAGTCTTGAACCATGTAAGGAAGGTTGTATCACTATCCCACCATTTAAATGAGCATGAGAAATAAGTAAACGTATCGGGTATGGGCAGATAATAATAGTTTTTGGTTTTCCAGTTATAAATGCAATACTTCTCATTTCTATTATTAATAGAATTAAAACCAAAGCCAATCAAATCCCCTTTGCTGTCCCAGTCAGCATTGCAGATTATCCTGTTCATCAAAAGTGTGAAACCAAGGCTATTCAGGTTAAACGTGAGTATTTCATTGGAGCTTTTTGTCTGTACCTGAATAATTAAATCCTTTCCGTCAGGCGAGCATTCAAAGGCAGAGATTCCCCATTTAGGGGATTTCGGATACTCCAGTTCACCGATTACCGTCGAATCTATCCAGTCGAAAGTGCTGTCGTTCCAGTCCGGTATTCCGGACGGGTAAGCTTCTTCCTGGGGATTGACGGGATTGTTGTCACTGCCGCAGCTAAGTATTATTATGCTTAATAATAACATTACAATTATTGACATTCTATTCATTGCATTGTTCCTTTATCTATTCACAATAAACGGTTTGATATAATACTTTCCGTTGCCTGAACTTAACTTGCAGAAATATACTCCGCTGCTGATCAATTGAACGGGTATTTCAATGATATGTATTGCCGGTTCTATTAAACCTGTTTTTATTGACTGAATTACTTCATTACCATAGATATCAATTATTGAAAAATAGTAATTATTATATTCTGTTACGGCAAACCTGACGTTGATTTTTTCATTTGCAGGATTAGGGGAGATATTTACTATGGAAAAAGCATCTTCATTGGCAATTTCGATATTATTAGGCTTCAGGATGGGTGTTATATGGACAAATGCGTTAATATTTACTTGTTCCAAATTGTGTGCGAATGTCAGGGGACCTATTGAATCAGGGAAGTGAATGATATAATCTGTCCAGTATATTAACCGTAATGTATCACCCCATTGAGTAATTTCCATCGTATCGACGCATGGATTGAAGTTGTCGGACCAAGAATGTTCGAGTGTTGCATTGTTAGCAGATAAAGAGTTAACGATTGCGGAATCGGTTATCAAAGTATAGTTTGGAGTAATATAATTATATTTCCATTCCATCAATGAGTCAAGACAGAAATAGTTACGGTTTATTATCGATAATCGGAATTCACATGTAATTTTTCCGGCTACAAAATTAGAGTCATTGGGTATCTGGGATAATCCTGTTTCACTGAGTAATACTATAATGGCGAGGAGAAAGAAAAAATTGAAGGTATTTCTCATGACATTCTCCTAATAATGAAAAAACTGCCTCGACAATTTAATTATAGAATTTATAAAATACTTACAACAAAATCAAATTTATTTTTGAATATTTTTTTTACTCTGGGTTTTGACAATTGAACATTTTCACACTTTTCGGTCGCCAGGTCGTTAATTTCATAATTATTAAATATAAGGCTTTCATTCTTGGATTAATTTTTCTTATTTTGCTTTGTAGTTTATGTATTTAGAATTAAATATATTACATGGAACAACGAAAGAAAGATCACATAGAGATGGCGCTCCGGTCGCAGGCCGGCTCATTGTCCGGAGACCCCCGCTTCTATTATGAACCTGTACTCACTGCCCATCCTTCGGGCGAGCTGGAGCCTGTCAGCTTCCTTGGCAAAACCATGAAAGCCCCTCTCTGGATATCCAGCATGACAGGGGGAACAAAAGGCGCTGCCGCAATCAACCATACCCTCGCAGAGGCTGCAGCGGAATACGGCCTGGGTATGGGCCTCGGCTCCTGCCGTATGATACTCGACGACGACACTCATTTCGACGACTTCAACTTAAGGCACATCATCGGCAATGACTATCCCTTCTTTGCCAATCTCGGTGTTGCCCAGATTGAACAATTGCTCGAATCGGGCAGCTGGGAAAAGATTGCACGGGTTGTGGACAGGTTAAAGGCCGACGGCCTGATGGTCCATATCAATCCCCTGCAGGAATGGCTTCAGCCTGAAGGCGACCGGCTTCGTAAGCCTCCGCTTGAGATAATAGAAGAGTTGATTGAGAAGCTGCCTTACCCGATCATTGTTAAAGAAGTAGGGCAGGGGATGGGTCCCGGAAGCATCCGCGCCTTGCTGCGCCTGCCGGTTGCAGCGCTGGAATTCGCCGCTTACGGCGGTACCAATTTTGCTTCCATCGAATTGCAGCGCAGCCCGAAAGAAACGGCTTCAGTCTATGCCGGCATTGCCGAAATTGGCCATAACGCCGGTGAAATGGTTGACTGGGTCAACGACGCTGTTGACAGCAACATGGAAATACGCTGTAAGCAACTGATTGTGTCCGGTGGAATACGCAATTTCCTCGACGGATACTACTATATGAATAAACTTAAACTTCCTTCGATATACGGCCAGGCCTCGGCATTCCTGCGCCATGCACTTGAAAGCAGGGCCAGCTTAGACAATTACGTACGCTCACAGATTGAAGGACTGAAACTGGCTCAGCGCTATTTGAAAGTAAGATAGGTTGGACATGGCTGAAGAGAAGAAAAGTAAGGGATTTTCAAAACTGACCAAGGCTGAAAAAGTCAGCTATTACGCCGGACACTTTGACAATCCCGGCGAGGTAGCTACCGAACTGAGCAGCTACCATTTCAAGGACCCGCGCCTTCAGGAGCTGTTTGACGAATTCAGCGAGAATACCGTTTCCAATTACCACATGCCTTACAATATTGTGCCCGGGCTGGTACTCAACGGCAACTCCTATACCGTGCCGATGGTGCTCGAAGAGTCTTCCGTTGTCGCTG
Organism: uncultured Hyphomicrobiales bacterium; assembly: GCA_964634885.1. GTDB lineage: Bacteria > Bacteroidota > Ignavibacteria > Kapaibacteriales > UBA2268 > DAINRZ01. Next base: position 24,748 of record CAZWLN010000043.1, read on the forward strand.
CTGCTTCCAGCGCTGCTAAGTTCTGGTCAACGCGCGGCGGGTTCAGGGCCGAAGTCCTTTCTGCAGTGAAAACCGGCCATGTACATTTCCTGTGGAAGGGCGACAAAAAGAAACTCTTCGCGACAATGCCCGAACTTAAGGCAATCCTTCTTGAAAGGACCAGGGCCATCACTGCGAACATGGAAAAACGCGGCGGCGGAATAGCAGATATTGAGTTAATTGACAAAACCGGCACTATCGCCTGCTATTACCAGTTGAAACTGTCTGTCAACACCTGCGATTCGATGGGAGCCAATTTCATCAATTCATGCCTCGAAGAAATGGCGGAAGGATTGCAGGAGTACCTAAGAGATTGCCCTGCTTTTACAGATGAAGAAAGCGAATGTGAAATAATCATGTCCATCCTCTCCAATTACACTCCCGATTCGTTGGTACACTGCTGGGTCGAGTGCGATACGGCAGAACTGGCGGGTGTGGACAAGGCCCTCAGCCCCGTGGAATTTACCGAAAAATTCGGCCTTGCCGTAAAAATCGCAGAAACAGACATAAACAGGGCTGTGACACATAACAAAGGAATATTCAACGGCATCGACGCCGTTGCCATTGCCACGGGCAATGACTTCAGGGCAATCGAAGCCTGCGGCCATGCCTGGGCTTCAAGGTCCGGTTCCTATCGAAGCCTTACATACTTCAAAAACGAAGGCGGCAGGTTCCACTATGGCATTTACATCCCGATGGCCATGGGTACTGTCGGGGGCATTACCGGCCTTCACCCGCTGGCGAAACGCTCACTTCAACTCATGGGTAACCCTTCTGCCGGGCAACTGATGATGATTACTACTGCTGCCGGCCTGGCGAACAATTTCAGCGCCGTCAGGGCTTTGATTACACAGGGCATTCAAAGAGGACATATGAAAATGCACCTTACAAATGTCCTTAATTATATGAATGCTTCTGAGGAAGAAAAAGCTAAAGCAATGGAATATTTCAAAAACAGGAAAGTATCTTTTACAGCGGTAAACGATTATGTCAACGGAATCAGAACCAATAAAAAACAGGAAAATGCAGAAAAATAGCTTTTACTCGCACGGCAAGCTACTAATGACAGGGGAGTACCTTGTCCTCAACGGGGCCTATGCCTTGGCTTTACCTTTGCAAGTCGGCCAGAACCTGCTCGTCAACACGGGAGACAAACCCGGTTGCCTTTGCTGGGAGACAAAAATCAGGTCCAAACCCTGGCTGAATGCTGTCTTTGACATTAAAGAATTCGATATCCTCGAAAGCAATATTGCTGCTCCAGCCGGGTTCGTGGCAGATGTGCTCAAGGCTGCCAGGACTCTTAACAGGGCATTCCTGGCTGATGACAAGCCCTACACTGCCACAGCCAACCTTGAGTTTGACACAAATTACGGTTTCGGCAGCAGTTCATCGTTCATTTCCAACATCGCACGCTGGGCACAGGTGGACGTATTCGAACTACACAGGATGGTCAGCAACGGCTCGGGGTACGACGTAGCTGCCGCCCGCAGCGAAAAAGCCATCATCTTCCAAAGGGCAGGTACTGAAGTGTCTGTGAACCCTGTCAATTTCAGGCCGCCGTTTTTCGACAGGCTCTTCTTCGGCTATCTCGGGAAAAAACTGAATACGGAAAAAGCCGTTGCCGAGTGGCGCCGTCAGGGTGAACCGGACAAAAGGGCTATTGAGAAAATTAACGGAATTACCCTCAGCATCGTCGGTACCAGGAATATCAACGTTTTCCTGGACCTCCTGGCTGAGCATGAACAGATTATGTCCGGATTGCTTCGGTTGGAACCGGTCAAATCGGCTCTTTTTCCGGATTTCAGGGGTGAAGTCAAATCACTCGGCGCCTGGGGAGGGGATTTTGCTCTGTTCGCATCGAGGGAGCCGGGGCCTTATGTCCTCGATTACCTCCAGTCCAAAAGCATTGCTCCGGCATATTATTATGACGAAATTATTTTATAGCCCCGATGGCGCCTGATCCGATAAATGAGATATTCGCAGTGGCCGGCTGTCCGGTCATTCACAGCAAAAGCCCTTTGCTGTTCAGGTCCTTGTCTTCGTCTCCGTATATCAGAATTGCAGCCTCTTCAGCCGGTGAAGCACTTACGCTTGCCCGTACCCTCGGCGTAAGAGGTATGAATGTAACTGCTCCCTTCAAAGAGTCAATCTTCCGATTCATCGACAGGCATGAACCGCCGGCAGGCATTTTGCAGTCTGTGAATACGGTATTGTTTACCGGTGAAGGCGCAGTTGGGTATAATACGGATGTGGACGGTGTGGAAGGAATGGTTAAGGCTTCCGGGTTGAATCCGGTCGGCTGCAGGTGCCTTATTGCCGGTACCGGAGGCGCGGCCCTTGCCGCTGCCTACGCCATGAGCAGGGCCGGCGCGGATGTTTATATCTGGGGCAGGGATGAGAAAAAAAGTTCATCACTGGCTGAAAAACTTTCAGTGTCGGCGCTGCCTGCCGACGGATTGAGAGAGGCTGCTGCCGGGTTCCGGGTGATTATTAACTGCCTACCGCCGGGGGTAAATGTCTTTGAAGAAACATTGCTGCCGCCGGACTGCTTAGTAATTGATGCCAATTATCACAACCCGGAGCTGAAAGAATACTTCCTTGCTAAGGCTGTCCGCTACATTGGGGGCGAAGAATGGCTGATTTTCCAGGCAATACCTGCCTTTCGCCTTTTTACGGGAAAAGACGCAGCCTCTGATATGCTCAGGAAAGCAGCCTATACGGAAGCGCCGGGTAATTATAATATTATTACGCTTACAGGGTTTATGGGAGCAGGCAAAACAACTGCCGGACGAATACTGGCAAGTGAACTTGAATGCGATTTCATCGACCTCGACGAACGGATTGAGTCGGAGTTCGGTTTAACTGTTGCACAGATATTTGAGAAGCACGGCGAATCGGTTTTCAGGCAGGCAGAAAAGGAGCTTGTCCTGCGTATCTATCCTGAAATAGCGTCATCGGGAAGGAAAACAGTAATTGCCCTTGGTGGGGGAGCCGCAGCGAACAGCGCTATCCGGGCAACAGTACAGGCTCATTCTTTCGCTGTCTGGCTCCATGCCTCTTTTGACACCTGCCTTGCCAGGGCAGAGGCCGGAACACGGCCCTTGCTGTCGGGAGATAAATCTGCCGAAGAGCTGTCCGGGCTGTATTACGGCAGGACAGACGCCTATGCCCGGCTGTCCGGGCTGGTTGTCAACGCAGAACAGGAGCTGAAGACGCTTGCCGGTAAGATAATATCAGAATTAAATTCCTTATAAGATTTTCATATTCCAAAGAAGCTTCTTAAATTGCCTTCATGATTGGTAACTACATACTGGTTTTTGTGTATTCATACCTCTCCGGTACGATTCCCGGCGCCTATATCATCGGGAAACTTCTCGGTAAGGTGGATGTACGCAGTAAAGGCACCGGCAACCTCGGGGCCATGAACACTTACGAAGTAACCGGCAAGGCAGGCTATGGCGTTATGGTGCTGTTAATCGACCTGCTCAAAGGCTTACTTGCCGTCTTCATTACGATTCAATTGTTCGGTGGGTGCTTCAATTTGATACTGGTATCTTCATTCGCTGCTGTGGCCGGCCACAATTACAATGTATTCCTGAAGTTCGGCGGCGGCAGGGGACTGGCAACGTCCGTAGGATGTTTACTTTTAGTCAATCCTTCCATTGTCATTGCCTGGGCGCTGTTGTTCCTTGCATCATACTATCTCATCAAAAGGCATGTCCACGTCGGGAACATTGCGGCGACACTGCTGACGACTTTCGTGCTGATGGCGCTTCCTGAAGACATCCTGTCCTTGCTTAACGTCCTTGCCGAGCCGTCAAAACAAGAGCTGCTGCTGCTGTCAGGCGCTCTGTGCCTGCTGATTATGCTCAGGCACATCAGGCCGATGATCGATCTGGCCAGGGACAAGAAAAGCACCTGACGCCATTATTGCAGCTCCGGCCAAAATATCAATTCTTATTGCCAATCATGAGTAGGAATTTCATAAATTTGCATGAAATGAGATATTGTAGAATATTATTAAAAATTTGAAATGGCAAAAAAAGAGACATTAGGTGAAGAGAACAGAAAATTGAAGAAACAATTGTCCTGGTACAAGAATTTTTTCGATAAAGCCTCGGATGCCATGTTCATTGTCCAGCCCGAGACCTGGTGCGTACTCGACGCCAACGATTACTCCGCAGTGCTGCTTGGGATACCCCGGGACAAGCTCCTTGGAACCATACTGCCCCAGTTCCGGCGGATTTTCAAGCTTCTTAAACGTTCCGGCTCCACCAATGTTCTGAGCGAATTGTCGCTCGACACTCCGGGGGGCGGCAGCATTATGGCAGAAGTCAATGCCCGGTTCATCGAATATGACGGCCAGTTGCTGATACAGGCCATTGCCCGCGACGTAAGCGAGCAGCATGCCCTGACTGACAAACTTGTACAGGCCGACAAATTAGTGCTGCTTGGACAGCTCTCGGCAGGTGTCGCCCACGAGATCAGGAATCCCCTGGCAGCCGTAAACCTCAATCTCCAGATACTGAAAAGGAAGATAGCACCGGAAGAACCGGAATATAATTATGTAAACACAGCCCTGCAGGGCGTAGAGCGAATCACCAGGATTGTCGAAGTTACCCTTAACTTCTCCAGGCCCGCCGTTCCCGACATCCAGGGCTTGAACATCAATGCCCTGATGCCTCAGACTCTCGACCTGGTAACCTCTGTCCTTAAAAGGAAAGATATTACCGTGGACCTGAAACTGGCCGACAACCTTCCCAATGTCGCCGCCGACGCGAAACAGATGCAGCAGGTGTTCATCAACCTCATTACCAATGCTGCCGACGCCATCAGAACCAAAGGTGAGATTACCATCAGGACTTATGTAGAGAAAGACAACAAACCCGGTGAAGTTGAATACGTCGTCGTTTCCATCTCCGACACAGGTGAGGGAATACCGGGTGAAGACCTGCCGAAGATATTCAACCCGTTTTTCACACGCAAACCGGACGGGACAGGGCTTGGATTGCCGATTACACAACGAATACTGCACCAGCACAGCGGTATTGTCGATGTAGAGAGCGAAGCCGGCAAGGGCACTACTTTCTACGTCAAGTTACCTGTACCAAAATATTAATATAGAATTGCAATAAAATTTGGTTTTTTTTAGCCAAAATTGTGTAAATTTGTTTTTGTATTGTTAGAAATAATTAATTGATTTTTAAAATTCAGTAAATGAATTTTTTAAAGAAAAGCAGCGTAAGAATATGAAAAGTAATGAATTGCAAAATTACACATTAGTTGTAATCGAGGATGATCCCTTAGTGAACTCAACCGTCAAGGAAATCCTCTCGGCAAAATATACGCGGGTTGTATCATACCTGGATGCACGCCAGGCACAAAACGAACTGCATATTATCTCGCCCGACATCATATTGCTGGACATATTCCTGGGCCATGAAAACGGCCTCGAAATCCTGGAGCAGCTACGTAAGCAGGGCTACAATATGCCTGTGATCATGATGACTGCCTTCTCCGACATCAAGATGGCAGTACGAGCCATGAGACTCGGAGCCGAAGACTTCATCGTGAAACCTCTGGACCTGGAACAACTCGAAGTTGCCGTCGAAAGAGCCCTCAATAACTACGACCTGCGCCGTCAGGTTGACCTGCTTTCCGAACAGCTTAAGGAAGAACACCCCAGCGAGATACTGGGTAATTCCGAAGGCATCAGGAAAGCCCTTGAGATTGGGAAAATTGTGGCGCCGGCTGACACCACCGTGTTGATACTCGGTGAGTCGGGTACCGGTAAAGAACTGCTTGCACGCTACATCCATGATAATTCGACGAGGAACCGCGGGCCGTTCGTATCTATTAACTGCGGCGCAATTCCGCGTGAACTGGCTGAGAACGAACTGTTCGGCTACGAACGCGGTGCATTTACCGGCGCAACCGAGAAGATCAAACAGGGCAAATTCGAACAGGCACACAGAGGCACCATACTCCTCGACGAAATCGCCGAGCTTAGCCTCGAACTCCAGGTCAAGCTCCTGAGAGTACTACAGGAGAAGAAATTCTACAGGCTGGGCGGAGCCAAAGAGATCTCCGTCGATGTACGCCTTGTGGCTTCTACAAATAAAGATTTGGAAAAGCTGGTGGAAGAAGGCAAATTCAGGGAAGACCTGTTCTACAGGCTCAATGTAGCCCGCATACCGCTGCCTCCGCTCCGTGACCGCGGCACCGACGTCCTGATGATTGCTTCGGCTTTCATCAAGGAATTCAATAAGAAATTCGGTAAGGGTGTTACAGGCTTCACACCCGAAGCTGCCGATATACTTCAGAGATACCAGTGGAAGGGCAACATCAGGGAACTCCGTAACATCATCGAACGCATTGTGCTTCTCGAGACCAAGGACGTCATCGACAACGATTCGCTGAGCTTCCTGAAGATCGGCGGCCAGACAACCCAGGCCGTATCCACAGAAAAAGCCACCCTCGAACTGAAGGACGGACAGCACTATCTTGCCATAGCAAAGAACGGCGTTACGATGAACAACGTACTTAAAGACCTGATAATACAGATACTTCGTATCACTAACGGCAACCAGATCAAGGCTGCCAAGCTGCTCGGCATTTCACGCGCCAAGCTTCGTTACCGCATCGAACAGCTTGGCATCAACATCTCCGGAAAATCCATTGTCTGAGTTGAATGATTGTGTCCGCAATTCAATATTAATTTAGACAATCATAAATTTTATTTTTGAAATAATTCTTGTTTAAGATTATTAATAGTTGTAATTTTGTAGCTCTGTAATTTGAAAAATTACTGGGGCGTCGCCAAGTGGTAAGGCACCGGGTTTTGGGTCCGGCATCCGCAGGTTCGAATCCTGCCGCCCCAGCAATTTGATAGAAGAACTTTTATTGAGTATATGAGATAAAGGATAATGGCGGACTTCAAAGTTGCATCAGGTCGCTCAAACAGGCCACTGGCTGAGAAAGTAGCCGAACATCTCGGCATCCAGCTGGCCGACACAGCCATCCGGAATTTCAGCGATGGTGAAATATGGGTCAAATACGAGGACAATGTCCGGGGTGTTGACCTTTTCATCATTCAATCCACATTCGCACCGGCGGACAACCTGATGGAAATGCTGATGCTCATCGACGCCGCAAAACGCGCCTCTGTAACAAGAGTGACGGCAGTCATACCCTATTTCGGCTATGCACGTCAGGACCGTAAGGACCAACCCAGGGTCTCCATCACGGCAAAACTTGTAGCCAATCTTCTCGTTCGTGCCGGAGCCGACCGTGTGATCTCCATCGACCTCCATTCATCGCAGATACAGGGCTATTTCGACATACCGATGGACCATCTCTATGCTTCACCGGTGCTGATGAGAGCGCTGAAACGCCTCAAACTCGACAATTTCGCCTGCGCATCGCCTGATGTCGGCGGCGTAAAAACGGCCCGTTCCTATGCCCGCAGGCTCGGAGCAGACCTTGTCCTTGTTGACAAACGCCGGCCCCAACACAATGTAGCAGAAGTAGTCAATATCATCGGCGAAGTTAAAGGCAAGAATATTGTTGTAATAGATGACATGATCGACACAGGCACTACCTTCGTTAAAAGCGCTGAAGCTCTCAAGGAAAAAGGCGCCGAGAAGATAATCGGACTCTGTGTCCATCCGGTATTTTCAGGCAAAGCTCTCGATATGATCGAGAATTCACCCGCAATAGAAAAAGTGTTCGTTACCGATACATTGCCGCTGAAGCGCCCCAGCGACAAGATACAGGTGGTTTCCGTTGCCGAATTGCTCGGCGAAGCAATCATCAGGACTCACGACAACAGGTCGATCAGTTCACTGTTTGAGATTGAAAGATAAATATTGAATTGTAATAAATTTAAAGTTTTTTGAGGTTATATCATGAACCAGGTAAATTTAAAAGTAAAACTTCGTGAAACCGGAAAGCAGGAGTCGAAAAAATATAGGGCAGAAGGCTTTGTACCCGGTGTGTATTACACTAAGGGTGGCGAACCTCTGAATCTGTTGGCTGATCCCAAATCGCTGAAGCCAATTGTTTTTACAGCTGAAAGAAAAGTCGTCAATCTCGAAATCGAAGGCATGGAAGGCGTGAAAGAATGCGTTCTTAAAGATGTCCAGTTCGATCCCGTGACTGACAAGATCAAGCATTTTGACCTCTACGGCTTCATCCAGGGCCAGAGAATGACAGTCGATGTCCCGGTCGTAATTAAAGGCACAGCCATCGGCGTCAGGGAAGGCGGCGTAATGCAGCACCTCGTACACAAAGTTACGGTTCACTGCTTCCCCAAGAATATGCCTACTTCCATTGAGATTGACGTTACTAACATGAAGATCGGCGAATCAGTCTTGGTAAGAAATATTCATATGGAAGGCGTCGAGTTTATGATGCCCTCCGACACATCCTTCGTTTCCATTATGGCTCCCAGAGTCAGCGCGGAAAAAGGACAGGAGAAAGCTGCAGAGTAATCTGCCCCGGGCCTGTTACATAGGAACTTTTCTAATAAAGAGCGTTTCATCGGAGATGCTCTTTTTTTTATTTTTTTATTTGAAACATACTTTGGTATTTTGCGTTTTTATGCTGGTATTTGATGAATTAATTAATATTCGGGAGGCAACGTGAGATTACTGAAAACAACACTTTTAATAATTCTGTGCTTTGGAATAATTACTCCTTCACTCTATTCTCAGCAAAAGCAAAGAAATTTTCTGTCCTATCAAGACCTGCGCTCCTATCAGCAGGCCTCACCGGGAGCTTTCAAGTTCGGGCTTTACGGCTTCGACAACCCTGCTCTGCTTACCTATCTCAAAGGTATGGACATGATGTATTCGATGGATATAGCAAATAAAAACCTTGAGAATTTCAACAACTTCGGTTTCTTTACAGGTACGCACGGCCTCGGTTTCGGCATGATCCAATCCGTCGTCGGCAACAATGTAATCGATGAATACAGGCTGACGACAGGATTCGGCGACCGCAGCTTCAGCCTTGGCATGGGATACGGCTGGTCAAACGGAGCCACTGAATTTTTCAACAGGAAGGATGTCTTCATGCTTGGCGCTCTCATCAGGCCCTCCCGGGCATTGTCCTTAGGCTTGTCTTACACCGTTGCTTTCGGCGGCGTTGACGCCCAATACACTGCCGAAATGGCAATCAGGCCGATAAAAGATGTATTGCTCACGGTTTTTGGCGACATTGCTCTGTTCAACCGGCAGAATTTGGAAAAGGCAGACTGGAGCGCCGGCCTGTCCTATGAAGTGCTGGACGGTGTCAGGCTGAGTGGAAGGTATTTCAGCGACGAGTCCGTAAGCGTTGGGTTCGACTTCAGTCTTGGCGAATCGGGCTACGGAATCGTATCTACCATCGACAAAAACGGCGATGGGATGAAGAATAGCCACAGCAATATTTTTATTCGCTCGGGTGCGCTTGACAGATCTCTGTTCAATGATTTCTCAAGCAAGAGGAATTACCTCTGCATGAACCTTACCGGAGGCATCAAATACCAGCGCGGTAAAATATTCGGCATGTTCACCGAAGAGACTAATACACTGGTCGAAATACTCGATGTACTGGAGAACGCAAAGAACAACGAAAACATTGGCGGGGTGGTGCTCAACGTTTCACAACTTGCTGCCAACAAAGAAATGCTTTGGGAAATCAGGGAGAAACTCCTCGAGATCAAGACCAAAGGCAAGAAAGTGGTGATTTTCTTCGAATCGGCCGGCATCGACCTCTATCACCTGGCTTCCGTTGCCGACAACATCGTCATGGACAACCTCGGATCGATTGCGCTGTGGGGCTATACGATGGGCGGCAGCTATTATAAGAAAATGCTCGACGAAGTGGGCATAGGTGTGGAAGAACTGAGGTACTTCAAGTACAAATCCGCTGCCGAGAGCCTTGTTCGCGAGGGGATGTCCGACGCCGACCGTGAACAACGCCAGGCGATCATCGACGACTGGTATCAGAACTCCAAATCGGAAATATGCGCAAGCAGGGGATTTACTCCTGAACAGTTCGAGGGATTTGTCAATGACCAGATTGGGTTCATGCCTTCGGAAGCTGTCGAAAAGAAACTCGTGGACAAGCTCGGCAGGTGGAACAACGTAGAAAAGATAATGAAAGAGATAGATCCCGAATACGGACAGATGGTAGGTTCATGGAGAATTAACCCGGCAAGGGAACCCATCGACGACAAATGGGGTGAGCCCGACAAGATAGCTATTATATACGCTGTCGGTGTTTGTGCCATGGACGAAGGCATAAAAGCCCGCGAACTGGTCTATTATGTAAAAGCTGCAGCAGAGAATCCGAAGATCAGGGCCATTGTCCTGAGGGTGGACTCTCCCGGCGGCGACCCGATGGCGTCAGAGTATATCGCCGAAGTGGTAAGGGAATACAGGAACAGGAAACCGATTATCATCTCCCAGGGCTATGTTGCGGCTTCCGGCGGCTACTGGCTCTCGATGGACGGCAGCAAAGTCGTGGCTTCTCCAATTACTATAACTGGCTCCATCGGTGTAATCGGGACCTGGATGTACGACAAGGGATTGATGAAAGACATCGGTATCAGCACCGACAACGTAAAAGTCGGTAAGTATGCAGACCTGGGGTTCCCGTTCTCTCTGCCTTTGATCGGCCTGGGACTGCCAGTCAGGAACCTCAACGACGACGAGAAGGCCCAGCTTGAACAGAAAATCAGGCAGATGTACAAAGACTTCGTAACCAAAGTCTCCGAAGGCAGAAAGAAAACGTTCGAGGAGATTGAAAAAATTGCGCAGGGCAGGGTCTGGTCCGGCCAGGACGCTTTGAGCCTGGGCCTGGTCGATGAGATCGGCGGTTTGTACTATGCCCTCGACATGGCAAAAAGAGAGGCAGGATTTGCCAAAGACGAGGAAATCAATATCGTCCAGTATCCTTCACCAGAAAAGCTGGGCATGGAGGCTCTTTTACCCGGCCTGATCGGTGTCGATATAAAGAAGATTGACGAGAACATCGAGTTCCTCAAATTCCTCATCAACAACAACGGCCTTCCGATGCCGCTGATGCCTCTGGATATGGTTGACACAAGCACAAAATAGAAACAATCAGGGAAAATCATTGCAATTCCTGTCACGGAGCAGCTTCCGCGGCAGGAATTGCCTTTTTTGGCGGGACTGCCTTTTTACAGGCGGAGACACCGATGGGCCCTCAATGGAGCCGTATGAAGGAAAAAAATGAATTGCATAAAAAAAATTAACACAACTAATAATATAATTGATTATTTTGCGGAATGTATAAAAATTGATATTTTGAATATTCGAAATTTTGAAAAGAATAGTTGAAAAAGATATGATGAAAATATGCATTAAAATAAATCTTATACTAACAGAGGATGTTTAATAATATGAATGAAGGCCGCATTGTCCAGGTTATAGGACCTGTAGTTGACGTTGAATTTTCAGAGGGAAATATCCCCGCAGTTCTCAATTCGCTTCATATTAAACGCAAGAACCCGGTAACAAACGAAGACGACATTCTGGTATGTGAAGTACAACAGCACCTTGGAGAAGACCGTGTCAGGTCGGTTGCAATGGATACGACTGACGGCCTCGTCAGGGGTATGGCCGTAATCGACACAGGAGGGCCAATCTCAGTTCCCGTCGGGCCTGAAATCCTCGGCAGGATGATCAACATCATCGGCGAGCCCATCGACGGCAAAGGGCCGATCAATACTGAAAGAAGAACCTCGATACACAGGGCAGCGCCCGAGTTCACTACGCTGACCACCAGCAAGATAATGTTTGAAACCGGCATCAAGGTCATCGACCTAATCGAACCGTTCACCAAAGGCGGTAAAACGGGCCTTTTCGGCGGCGCAGGCGTCGGTAAAACAGTTATTATTCAGGAACTAATCCATAACATCGCCAAGCACCACGGAGGCTACTCGGTTTTCGCCGGTGTAGGAGAACGTACCCGCGAGGGCAACGACCTCTTCATAGAAATGACCGAATCGGGCGTAATCAATAAAACATCGCTCATCTTCGGCCAGATGAATGAGCCTCCCGGAGCGCGTTCGAGGGTAGCGCTGACTGCGCTTACTTCGGCAGAGTATTTCCGCGACGAAGAAGGCAAAGACGTACTGCTGTTCATCGACAACATCTTCCGTTTCATCCAGGCAGGTTCCGAAGTGTCCGCGCTTCTGGGCAGGATGCCTTCTGCCGTTGGTTACCAGCCTACGCTGGCAACGGAACTCGGTATCCTCGAAGAGAGGATTGCCTCGACGAACAGAGGGTCCATTACCTCGGTACAGGCTGTCTATGTGCCTGCCGACGACCTTACAGACCCGGCTCCGGCCAATACGTTCTCTCACCTCGACGCCAAGACCGTACTTTCCCGCGACATTGCTTCTCTGGGACTCTACCCGGCTGTTGACCCGCTCGACTCCACCTCCCGAATCATGGACCCGAACGTCATCGGCAATGAGCATTATGACACGGCAATGAAAGTAAGGAAGATACTCCAGAGCTACAAAGACTTACAGGACATCATCAATATATTGGGTATGGACGAACTCAGCGACGAAGACAAGCTGACGGTTTACCGTGCCCGTAAGATGCAGCTGTTCTTCTCGCAGCCTTTCCACGTCGCCGAGCAGTTTACAGGCTACGAGGGCAGGTATGTGAAGATTGCAGATACCATCGCCGGTTTCAGGGCCATCATCGAAGGCGACTGCGACGACGTTCCCGAGACCTATTTCAGGTATGTCGGCACCATCGACGAAGTGTTCGACAAAGCGAAGAAAGCAAAATAATTCCCGGTTTGTAATAACTTAATTGAGATAGATTATGGCTGATGAAAAACTGTTAAATGTCGAGATCGTAACTCCTGAGAAGGTGCTGTTTAACGGCAGGGCTTCGTCCGTAACCGTTCCCGGTTCCAAAAGCCCCTTCCAGATATTGTACAATCATGCCCCCATCGTTTCTTCGCTGGACCAGGGCATCATCAAGATCATCGACGAGGCGGACAGGAAGCTGTTCTTCGCTTCAAAGGCCGGTTTTACCGAAGTGAGGCAGAACCGGGTGTCGATTCTCGTTGAAAACGCCGAGGACGCTTCGCAGTTGAACGAATCCGAATTGCTGACAACAATCAGGTCTGCCAGGGAAAAACTGAACAGCGCCGGGAAAGCCGAGTCCGAGCAAATCAGGAGGGACATCAGCTTCGCAGAGAATATGCTGAAAGCAGTTCAAAAACTGCACGAATAGAATTCAAACACATAATGATGAAAGGCTGCATTACTTTTTGCGATGCAGCCTTTTTTTAAATTGAATGAGACCGTCTGTGATCTATTTTCCCGACGGCTCTTCAAATGCTCCGGGTGCGAAGAAGTTTTTGTGTCGCTTGTCGAACAGTATTACTTCGTTGAGGTTGATGAACAGGGCGTACTTCTCTGCCAGCGGTTTCAGCGCCCTGCCTTTTTCCCACAGGCAGTAATAGTATATCAGTATCAGTTCGTAGTCGGATATCTGCGAAACGAGCAGTTTCTTGTAGAACCGTTTGTTTTCGAGTTTGCTGTTTTCGAGGAACTCGAGTATGTTGAGAATATTCCTGAAGTAGTGGCTCAGTTCCGAATGGTACATGTACATGAAATTGCTGAAGGCTTCGTTGATGGAACCCCTGACTTCGTCTTTGGACGGGCTGGTAATGCCGATGTTGTCGATGGCGCTTTGGTAGATGGTGTTGAATTTGTGGAAGTACTCGACGAAGGCGTCCCTTCCGCCGATTATCTTCCTTTCTTCTGTGGGGTTGCCTTCGGGGTCGGAGTCCAACACGATGCTGATGTCTTTCAATATCTCGTTGTGGAACATCAGGAGCTGGAAATAGGTATTTTCGACGCTTTGGGAGAAGCGCAGCTTGTTCTGTTCACGGAACTGCTGTGTCTGTTCCAGGAGTTCGTCCCTGTTCAGTTCCAGTTCATGCCTCTGCAGCTTCAATTCGTTCCTCTGGAAACGCAGCGTTTCGTAGAAGAGTATCACTGATGCCAGAGACCAGATGGCGCCGATCATGCCGCCCATATACTCCCCGAACTGGCCCATTGCCTGCAGTGTCTCTTTCGATGCAATCTTAAGGATCAGTCCGTCCCAGTAGAACAGCACTACGTGGACCACAACGAGAGCTACGCCTATCCAGATGAAGAAGAAGGCTATCTTCTCGAGTGAGACCTCTTCGAGGCTGCTTATTCTTTTCTTTTCTTTCATCGCCCAATCAATATACATCAATAATAAACGGAAGGTAAATCAATATATGTACCAAAAATCCAGTATTCCATTAATTAAAGCACCTGAAATATTTATTGTCTGTACAAAGCAGATTGGATGCGACATAGCTTTAGTTTAAGGGTGCATTTTAGCCTTACCTTAAAGTATTTTTTTTTTTGCTAATATTTTGCTATATTGATAATGAATTCGAGACAGAATATT